>CBDAPL010000002.1:0-631727 GCA_965198495.1 Beijerinckiaceae bacterium
GGAGGCGGTCCTCACCGCCTCGCGCGGCACCTTCTCCCATCAATGGACGGAGCCTTCGCCCGATGGCGACGAGTCGCTCTGGCGCACGCAGTTCGACCTCGATCCGCAGGGCCACGATCCCGTCGAGATGCGCTGCTTCCTGCGCCACCAGGGCAAGCCGGTGACCGAGACCTGGATCTACCGCTACCTGCCCTTCGAGAGCCCGGCGCGATGACCTTACTCGGGCGCGGACCGGTGGGGATTGATGTTGGCGAGCATGCTGATGAGCTCGCCCTGACGCGCGACGCCGGTCTTGGCGAAGATCGCCTTCAGGTGGCTGCGGACGGTCGTCTCGGCCGTGTTGGCCTTGGTGGCGATCCGCGTCACGGACTGCCCGGCCGCGATCGCTTGCGCGATACGCGCCTCGGCCGCCGTGAGATCGAAAAGGCCCTGGATCACGGTCGCGTCCGGCACCTCGGCGCGCGAGACGGGCGTGACGATCACGATGCTCACGGCATTGGTGAAGATGTCGCGCGCCGCGCGGCGTACCGGGACGACATGGAAGACCATGGCCGGATGATCGTGGCGCGCCGGCACCGGAACGGAGAACACGTGGCTTGAGCCCTTCGCCGCCGGCGTCGTATGCGCCATCGCGGCATTGCTCTGCGCGAGCGCGAAGAGCCGGTCGGCCGCCGCGTCGCGCAGGCGCAGAGCGCCATGCGCCCGTTCGTCGATGACGGCGGGCATCAGGGCCTGCATGAGTTCGTTTACGGCCAACAGTTTCGTGCGTTCGGAGACGACGGCGGCCGGGAGACCGAGGGCGGCGAGCGTCGCGGTCGCCGCGCGTGCGCGCTCCAGACCGAGACGCGCCGACAGGAGCGCCGACCGCGCCAGATGGGGACGCAGCGGGTCCAGCAGGGCGATCGTCTCGCGGCTGACCGGGCCGTCGGCGTACTTCCGCTCCCAGTCGAAGATCAGCGCTTCGCCGGTCGGCACGCGCACGGCGCAGCCGGCGCAATAGCCGTAACCGCGCGCGCGCAGGAACCCGTAGAGCGGGTCGCTATCGAGTTCCTGAGGCGTGAACAGGTCCGCGTCCGTCAGGAAGCCGGCATGATCCGCGCGGAGCCCGCGCGCGCCGCGCGTGTTGCGCTCGGCCCAGCCGTCCCGCATGAACTCGTCGAAGAGATCCTGCAGGCAGGCCGATGCCGTCCAGCGGCTGATCAGCGGCGCCGGCTGACCCTGGGACGAGGGCGCCGGCGGCGAAACGGCCAGGAGGATGGCGCCATCCGTCTGGCTGAGTTTCGCGACGCGGTCGAACACGACGGGCCACAGTTCCGGAACGATCGCGGCCTCGTATATCTCGTCGATGATATGTTCGATCATGTAACGCGCCCGCGCGATATGGCCGCAAGCGTAGTCCCGATATGCCGCGGACCCAAGTTTATTGAGCGCCGGCGGATCGTCTAGGCGAAGCGGAACGGCACGAAGTCGCGGCGGTCCGGGTCGACCAGGAGGGCTCGGTCAATCGGCGGCGCGGCGCGCTGTGGACACTCGTGGCGTTCGCACATCCGGCAACTGACGCCGATCAGCGTCACCGGCGCGGTCTTGAGGTCGAGCGTGTCGGCGTAGACCACGGATTGGGCGTGGCTGATCTCGCAGCCGATGCCGAGCGCGTAGTGGCGCGGCGGCGCGAGATGGCTGCCACCCGACTTCGTGACAGCGCGCGCGACGCACAGGTAGCGGATCCCGTCCGGCATCTCGGCGATCTGCACCAAGGTCTTGCCGCCGGCCTCCAGCGCCTCGTGGACGTTCCACAGCGGACACGTACCGCCGAACCGCGCGAACTGAAAACGCGTCGACGAGTGTCGCTTGATGATGTTGCCGGCGCGATCGAAGCGGACGAAATAGAACGGTACGCCTTTGGCGGTCGGCTTCTGCAAGGTCGAGAACCGATGCCCGACCTGCTCGAAGCTCGTGCCGAAGGTAAAGCAGAGCCGCTCGGCATCGTAGCGCGTCTTCGTCGCCGCTTCGAGGAAGCGATCGTACGGCATCAGCACGGCGCCGGCGTAATAATTGGCGAGCGCGAGCCTGGTGATGGCGGCGGCGTCCTTCGAGCGGAGCGACGCGGAGGCGACCACCGCCTCGATCTCGTCGGCCTGTTCGAGAAGGCCGATCTGCTGCGCCATCAGGAAGGTCGCGGACGAGGGATCGATGCCCTCGCGCAACCATAGGACCTTGGCCTTGCGGTCGAGCTGGCGCATGAACCGCGATGTCGGCTCCACGGCGCGGAACTCGATGCGTATCGCGTGCTTGCTGAAAAGGTAGTTGGCCAGCGTATCTGGCCGCGCCGCGACGGCGCCGAACGTCTGCTCGGCCAGTTCCTCGGCGGCTTCGTCCAATCGATCGAAATAATTGCTGCGGTAATGCAGGAAGTCGCGCACCTCCTCGTAGGGCATCAGCACGCCCACCGGACGATCCTGGCCACCGGCGTAGACTTCGTCCAGCGCGTGCAGCCGCTCGCCGGTACGGCGAAACGCGGTGTGCAAGCCGAGGAACGCGTGCGCGAACCAGGGCGCGTTGCTGACGATCGTCTTCAGGTCCTGCCCATTGGGGACGATGTCGCCGAAGACCGGGTCGGCCATCACCTCGCGAAGATCGCTGACGATCTTCTCCGTATCCTCTTGAGCGAAGGCGCCGACGTCGATCGAGAACGTCTGCGCCAAGGCGACCATGACTTGCGCCGTCAGAGGGCGCTGGTTGTTCTCGATCTGGTTGAGATAGCTCGCCGAGATCCCGAGGCGTTCGGCAAAGCCCATCTGGTTGAGGTTGGCGGCCTCGCGCAGATGGCGGATCTTCAGACCGGCGAATATCTTTTGGCGCATTGTCGCTTGTAACATTGCAAATCGAAATTGCAATATCTTCGCAACATCACCCTATTGAAGCTGTCGATTGATCGCTTTTTCCCTATCTGTCCAACGATGGATAGGGAGGAATGTTTCGTATGCCTTTCAAGAGCTTTGAAACCGCGACCATAGAAGTCGGCGGCACTGTCTCTTCACTGATCGTTGTGCATAGCGCGCCGATGATGCGTCTGGGCATCGCCAGCGCGTTACGGCTTTATGCCAGCCTGAGTGGAAAGACGATTCACCATGGACAGCGCCTCGCCGATGTCGGCGATGCCCTGAAAAGCGGGCGACGCGGGAGTGTCATCGTCGTCGATGTCGCGTCGTGGTCGGCCTTGGAGAAGGACACGACGGGCTTGCGCGATCATGCCCGCGCCGAGCGTATGGCGATCCTGCTCGTCGCGGCGACGGACGAGAACGCGCATCGCCTCCTGCAACTTCGCGGCGTGTCCGGGGTCGTGACGCCGGATTGCGATGCGACCGAGCTGGAGACGGCGGTCGGCGAGATCGGTGAGGGCCGGACCTACTTCAAGACCGAAGATCGACTGGCCCCGGCGACCGGCATGTCCAAGCTGTCGAGCCGGCAGGTCGAAATCCTCGAACTGATGACGCGCGGCCTGCTCAACAAGCAGATCGCCTGGGAACTCGGCGTCACGGAGGGAACGGTGAAGAGCCACGTCTCGGCGATCCTCGAGAAGCTCGGCTGCGATCGCCGCACGCAGGCGATCGCCGCGTTCCTGCAAAGCCTCGGCGTCGGCACGCGGGATGTCCCGCGCATGCTCAACGCCTGACCCGTACCACGGCGCTTGCCGCAAAAGGCTCCTCTCGCGGGGAGCCTTTTTATTTGCGATGGATTGGCTGCCGCTAGCGCGTTTACGGCTCACGCAAGGGTGGTAAGACGCGCCTCGCGCTTCGCAAACGCCGCGTCGGCGCACATCCCTCAGGGAGCCCATGCCGCGCATCGCTTCGCCCCTCGACATGCCGCCGGCGCCGGACGAGAGCGCGGCCGGCGCCATCGCCGATCTCGCCCGCGTGCGAGCGTTGCTGATCGACGCGGCGCGCCGCGAGGCGGCGATCAGCTATTCCGAGCTCCTGGATCAGCTTGATCACCGTTTCACGCGACCGAAAATGCGAGCGCTGTGCCGCACCCTCGACGCCATCGACGCGGCCGGCGCGGCGGCGGGCGAGCCGGACCTCGCCGTGCTCGTCGTGCGCGAATCCGACGGCCTGCCGGGCCAAGGCTGGTGGACCGGGGGTCCACTGAAGCGCGAGGGCTACGCGGGCCCGTGGACCGGGCCGCAAGCCACGGCTTTCGTGCGGGGGCTGCAGGAACGCGCGTTCCAGTACTGGGTGAGTGAGATCGACAATGACCGCAGTACTCGGTGAACGGTCAGGATCCGAGCAGCGACGGAGAGATCGACAATGACCCTCGATGAGTTGCTCGCTTCCATCAGTCCCGCGAGCAAAGGTGCGACCAACGAGCGGATCGCGGCATTCGAAAATCTGATCGGATACCGACTACCCGACGACTACAAAGCCTTGTTGACCGCGACCGGAGGTGGTCGGGTCGGACCCTCCGTCACGCTGTTCGACGGATCAGGCGATCAGCTCGGCGTGATCGGCGGCCTTGGTCAAGACAACGACTTCTCGATCGAAGCGGATTTTCTGAAACCGGCCTACCACCCGATTCCCGAAGGATTGCTGTGGATCATGACGGATGGCGGCGGCAACGGCATCATGCTGTGTCTCCGTGACGACGATCGCCACGGATCCGTTTATTTCGTCGATCACGAAGCCGTCGCCTACCAAGGCAATCCCGACCCCCTTGAAGTCGCGCTCGAGAATGGCCTCCTCACAGAGCTTTCGCCGAGTTTCTCCGGTTTCGTGGCCGGACTGGTTTGCACATGAAGTGCGAGATCGCACTTATGTCGACACCAGATCGGCCGCGCCGAACCGTTGGCCGCGCCACCATCCGGGCTCGCCCGGATAGTGGCCGAGCGCGATGCGTCGCGCGTGCTCGCATCGCGAGCGACTTAGTGGCTAGTCGCCGCTAGTAGCGGTACTCGTTGGTCTTGTACGGCCCCTGCGTCGGCAGGCCGAGATAGGCCGCCTGCTTGTCGGTCATCTTGGTCAGCTTGGCGCCGACCTTGTCGAGGTGCAGCGCGGCGACCTTCTCGTCGAGGTGCTTGGGCAGCACGTAGACCTGCTTCTCGTACTGGGCCTGCTTGGTCCACAGCTCGATCTGCGCCAGCGTCTGGTTGGTGAACGAGGCCGACATCACGAAAGATGGGTGACCGGTCGCGTTGCCGAGGTTCACCAGGCGGCCTTCCGACAGCAGGATGATGCGCTTGCCCGACGAGAACTCGATCTCGTCGACCTGCGGCTTGATGTTGTTCCACTTCATGTTCTTCAGCGCGCCGACCTGGATCTCCGAATCGAAGTGGCCGATGTTGCAGACGATCGCCCGGTCCTTCATCGCCCGCATGTGGTCGACGGTGATGACGTCGACGTTGCCGGTCGCCGTGACGAAGATGTCGGCGCGCGGCGCCGCGTCCTCCATCGTGGTGACCTCGTAGCCCTCCATCGCCGCCTGCAGCGCGCAGATCGGATCGATCTCGGAGATCATCACGCGGCAGCCGGCGTTGCGCAGCGAGGCGGCCGAGCCCTTGCCGACATCGCCGAAGCCGGCGATCATCGCGACCTTGCCCGACATCATGACGTCGGTGCCGCGACGGATGCCGTCGACGAGCGACTCACGGCAGCCGTAGAGATTGTCGAACTTCGACTTGGTGACCGAGTCGTTGACGTTGATCGCCGGCCACAGCAGCTTGCCTTCCTTGGCCATCAGATAGAGGCGGTGCACGCCGGTGGTGGTCTCCTCGGAGACGCCCTTGATGGCCATGGCGTTCTTCGTGTACCAGCCGGGATGCGTCTTCAGCCGGCCCTTGATGGCGGCGAACAGCACCTCCTCTTCCTCGTTGGTCGCGCCGTCGAGGAAGCCGACGTCGCCCTGCTCGGCGCGCATGCCGAGATGGATCAGCATGGTGGCGTCGCCGCCGTCGTCGAGCACCATGTTCGGCGTGCCGCCGTCGTCCCACTCGAAGATCTTGTGGGTGTACTCCCAATAGTCCGTCAGGCTCTCGCCCTTGATCGCGAAGACCGGCGTGCCGGCGGCGGCGATGGCGGCGGCGGCGTGATCCTGCGTCGAGTAGATGTTGCACGAGGCCCAGCGCACGTCGGCGCCGAGCGCCTTGAGCGTCTCGATCAGCACGCCGGTCTGGATCGTCATGTGCAGCGAGCCGGCGATGCGGGCGCCCTTGAGGACCTGCCGCGCGCCGTATTCCTCGCGCGTGGCCATCAGGCCGGGCATCTCGGTCTCGGCGATGTCGAGTTCCTTGCGGCCCCAGGGCGCGAGCGCGATGTCGGCGACGATGTAGTCCTTGGCGTGGGATTGGGTCATGGGGCGATCACTCCGTTGATGGCCGAGCCAATATCAGACGCGGGACCTGCGAGCAATAAAGATATAAGGAAGTCTTTATGTGCTCGTCGGGGCACCCTCGCGATTGCCCCTGGACGCTTTTCTTGCGAAGCACGCGCCGCGAGGAGCAGGCTTGGGGCGGATGGGCGACAGCACGATCAACGTGGCGATCGGCCTCGATGCGCGGATGCTCGACGCGGCGATCGTCTTCATGGCGTCGGTGAAGGCGCACGCCCGGCCGGAGCGGCCGGTGCGCGTCTACGCGCTGACGGATTTCACGTCGCCCGACCTCGCCGCGCTCGCCGGGCGGATGAATGACGCGCGCTTCGAACTGGTGCCGATCGCCTGCACCAACGTGCACGGCAACTTCCCGATTCGCGACCACATCACGGCCGGCACCTACCTGCGCTTCCTGCTGCCGGAGCTGCTACCCGACGTCGACAAGATCATCTATCTCGACGTCGACATCGTCGTGCATCGCGATCTCGAATCCTTGTTCGACACGCCGCTCGAGGGGCTGGCGATGGCGGCCATGCCGGATTGGCCGATGCTGGTCGGCAGCCTGACGTGGCCGACGTTCTTCATTCCCTACGACAAAGCCAGGATGCGCTTTGCCGCCTATACCAAGGCCGTGCTCGGCCTCGATTGCGACGGCACCACCAACTACTTCAATTGCGGGGTCATGGTGTTCGATCTCGCCCATTGGCGCGCCCACGACGTCGCCGGCCGCACGGTGAAGTATCTCACCGACCATCCCGGCCTCTACTACATGGACCAGGACGCGTTGAACGTGATCATGGGCGGGCGCTACGTGCGCCTCGACGCGCGCTACAATTCCTTCGCCAACTGCTCCTTCGCGGCCTACGTCAACGTCTTCGTGCGCCTCACCGCGGCCGGCCGGCGCTGGGAGGCGCTGCGCGCGATCTGGCGGCGCGACCCGTGGATCGTCCATTACGCGGGCGCCAACAAGCCATGGAACCCGCAGGAGGCGAAGACGCCGCGCGACACACTATGGTGGCGTTACGCAACGCTCTCGCCGATGGGCGATCGGGTGCTCGCCGCGTACCGCGCGAAGGAGACGGCCAAGCAGCGGCGCCGGAGCAAGGTGCCGGCCTCGCCGCACGAGGTCGAGGCGGAATCGTAATGGCTCACCACAACCTTATCGGCACGCCGCTCCACAGCTTGAGGGCGCGCGTGAGCCAAGGCCCCATCGTCGCGGCGAAACCTTCGCCGCCGTCGGCCAGGCGGCGCGCCAGGCGCGAGCGGCGCTGCCAGCGCGGGAGCGCCGGATCGCGCTCGCCCTGGTCGAGCAGGATCAGCAGCGCCACGAGGTTGAGCTTGAGCCAGATGTTGGGCGCGAAGCGAGCCGCCTCGGCGACGAGCTGGTCGACAATCAGCAGGCGCGCGTGCTCGTTGCTGTCGCCGCCGCCGCCCGGCTTGAAGCACAGCGTTCGGTCGAGCTGCGCGCGCCGCGTATAGATGTTGGCACCGTGGACCCGGTAGGCGAAGACCGGCTCGTCGATCAGCGCGCTGCCGCATAGCGCGCCGATGGCGTGCCCGAAGTACATGTCCGTACCGGTCCGCAGCCCCGCCAGGCCGGGCAGGTCGGCGAACATCAGCAGCGCGTCGCGGCGGTAGCAATTGCCCGAGGTCGGCGACCAGATCCAGGACCTGTGCAGCGGCGGCACGTGGTGGATGCGCCCCTCGAGCCGCGCTGGCAAGTCGGCGCCGGGCCATTCGCCCGGCGCGGCGCGATACGGGCGCACGAGACTTCGCTTCAGCCCCTTGCCGCCGCGTATGTAGCGGTTGAAGTCCTCGCCCGTCGCCACCACCACCTGCGGCTCGCCTCCGTCGCCGACGACCTGCAGCATGTCGCCGGAGGTGAAGCCGACATGCGCGCGCAGCGAGAGATGGGCATAGACGTGCGCCTCGACGCAGGTCGGCAGCAGCAGATCGTCGGCGTCCACGAAGATGACGTAGGCGCCGTGCGAGGCGGCGAGCCCGTCGAGCGAGGCCGGGGTCTGGCCATCGTTCGACGGGCGGCGGATGATGTCGACGGCGAGGCCGCGCGCCTCCATCGACCCGATGACCGCGTCGGACCCGTCGGTCGAGGCGTTGTCCACCACGATGCACTCGACGCGCGGATAGGTCTGCGCCAGGACGGAGGCGACGACGGCCTCGAGAAAACGCCCGTAATTGTAATTGACGATCACCACGCTGACGAGCGGCGGCACGATGCCCGCCGTGGCGGCGCCGGTCGTCTGCGGCATGTCTCGCGTCATGGCCGGACCGTCTCCGGCGCGAGCCCACGACGTGACGGGTTCCCGCTCAAGCCAGGATGCGGTATCAGGCCAGCGCCGGCGGGAGATATGGTCTTCATTCGGTCTCGCTCACGCCCCTGGGAGCCCCCGCGCCTATCCATGACCGATCTTGCAAACCATGCCAATGCGGGCGCGGCCGGTCCGAGCGGCGCGCGAGCGGCGGTGAACGCCGGCATCGCGATCATTGCCAACGACAAGGTCATGCACTGGCTGCTCCCCTTCCTGGAGAGCTGGAAGGCGACCAACGCGCATCTGCCGATCCACCTCATCCCCTACGACGACAATATCGAGAAGACGCGCCAGGTCGCCGCCATCTACGGCGTACAGGTCTCCGACATCGACTGCCGCGAGCTCGACGCGCTGTCGAAGAAGCTTTATCCCTTCAGCCTCGGCAAGCGGTTCCGTCTGCGCAAGCTCCTGAGCCTCGCGCTACCGCTCGACGAGGTGCTCTACCTCGATGTCGACATCATCCTGTTCCGCGATTTCGCCCCGTTGCTCGGCCACATCGAGCCGGGCAAGGTCGACTTCATCGTCGTGACCAAAACCAACGAGTACGTCTATAACAGGAGGCACCTCGACTACGATTACCTGCGCGACGCGGTCACCTTCAACGACGGCTTCTTCATCACCTCGAACAAAGTCCTTTCGGTGCAGGATTTCTACGAGGCGATGGAGGCCGACGAGAAGACGTTCGACGCGGTCCGCCAGCGCGGCGGCCTCTACGCGCAGCCGCTGACGAACTTCGTCGTCCATCGCAAGCGGCTCAAGGTGGTGCCGGCATACGCGATCGTGCCGGGTACTTCCGGCGAGAGCTACCACAAGGCCGACAACGTCACCTTCGGCGAAGACGGCCCGGTCTGCTCCTACGACGGCAAGGTCTATTTCGCGCATTGGCCCGGCGTGACCGGCGTGCCGAAAGGCCACGCGTTCGACGGGGCCTGGGCGGATTACGCGAGGCGCGCACAGGCGCGCGTCGAAGGCAGGATCGAGTGAGCGGCGGGCCGGCGGCGCTCGCCCGCACGACGGCGTCGCATGCCTTCGGGTTGCCTTTCGTCAGCGTCATCATCGTCAACTACAATTACGCGGCCTACCTCGAGGCGGCCGTCGATTCGGTGTTCCAGCAAACCTACGACCGTGTCGAATGCGTCCTGCTCGACAACGGCTCGACCGATGACAGCGCCACCGTCATCGACAGGCTCGCCGCGCGCTACCCGGCGATGCGCGTCGTCAGGCGCCCGGACAACGGCGGCCAGTCGCTCGCCTCGGTCGAGGGCTTTCTCGCGACGTCCGCGCCTTACGTCACCTTTCTCGACGCCGACGACATGATGCTGCCGGACTTCCTGGCGACGCACATGTTCGCCCATCTCTCGCTGCGCGTGCCGATCGGCTTCACCTGCTCGGACATGTTCCAGTCGCTCGGTGACGACCTGGTGCTCGGCACCTTCGTCGCGCTGAATGCCTTCGTGCGTTCGGGCGTCGGCCGCGCCGAAGACCTGCTGCGGCCGGTCGACCTCGGCGAGACGGCGCTGCCTCTGGCGCTCTTGAAGCCGGTGCCGGCGAGCGCCGTCCACATCGTCAAGCCCGATCGGGCGGACTGGCCGTGGGCGTCGATGTCGGCCTTCGTCTTCCGCCGCGACGCGCTCAACCTCGTCATGCACAATCCCGCGCTGCGATCCCTGCGGAGCAATTTCGACGTCTACCTCGCGCGCGGCGTCAACGGGCTGACCGGCAGCGCGGTCATCGATCGGGCGCTCACCGTCTACCGCATGCATTCCGCCAACATCTTCACCAAGCATCCGCAGCTCGCCGGCCTGTTCAATTTCGAGCGGCATGGCGCCAACGATCACGACCGGCACGCCCGGCGCATCCTCATCGACAATCTCTTCGCCAACGCGGGCACGCTGCTGCGCAAGCTGCAGAACCAGGGCGATTTCCTGCGCGCCGCGCGCGTGCTGAACGACATCGCGCCGCGCCTGATGTCGGCGCAACACCCGCGCCGGACCTACCTGCAGGACAGGTTCGTCGCCGCGCTGCCGGAACTCGCGACGCTGGTGCCGCGCGCGCAGCTTGTGCTGTGGGCGCTCACGCTGCGGGTCTCGCCGCTGCGCCTAATCGCGGTGAGTCGGCCCAGGTGATGGAGATGCTGTGAGCATGCTTCCATACTCTCCGGCATGGTTCTTTCTTGGTATCGCGTTGCTTTTCGTGCTGGTCAGGGTGCCGCTCTTTCGATCGGCCGACGCACCGCCGACGCAGCAGGGCACGAGAGTTACGACCTTGGACGGGCTGCGCGGCTTTCTCGCGCTTGCGGTGTTCTTCCATCACGCGACAATCTATGTCGGCTATCTTCGTACTGGCCAGTGGGAGCCGCCACCATCGCGTTTCTACGCGATGCTCGGACCCGCTGGCGTCGACGTCTTCTTCATGATCACCGGCTTCCTGTTCTGGAACAAGATGATCAAGGAGAACGGGTCGCCGAATTGGCTGTCGCTTTATGTCGGACGTGTCTTCCGCATCGGCCCCTTGTACGTACTGGCGGTCCTGCTGATGATCGTTGTCGTGTTCATCAAATCCGACGCGCATCTTAACGGCACTATCTTTGGAAGTCTGAAGGCCTGCGGCTGGTGGCTCATGCTTGGCATGCTTGGTCCCGGTTGGTCGATCAACCATTTCCAGGACACGTCATTGATCCTCGCGGGCGTGACTTGGACGCTTCAGTACGAATGGTACTTCTATGCCGCCCTTCTCCCACTGTCGCTGCTCGCGAGAGGCATAGTCGCCTGCTTGCTCGTCAGTGCCGGCGCTTTCGCGATCGGATGCATCGGAACGGTGTTGTCCGCGAAGGGCACCGTTATCGCGCCTCCGGCTGTCTGCGTGAACTTGTTCGCCGCCGGTATGCTATCCGCATCCCTGTCGCAACGTAAGCTGATCTCGAGATTGCCACATTGGTTTGTGTCGACACTTGCCGCGTTTCTCATAGCGGCACCCTTTCTGTTCTTCAGTTCGGTGTTCGAGATCGGCCCAGTTCTTCTCCTCGCAGCCGCGTTCCTCTTGATCGCGTCGGGATGCGATCTGTTCGGCCTGCTCTCAACGATTAGCGCGCGGCGTCTCGGCGATATCAGCTACGGGCTCTATCTCATGCATGGGCTTGTTTTGAGCACCATGTTCTCCATCGAACCCATACGGCGGTTTGCGATCGTCTCGACCGTGCATTATTGGACTATCATTATGCTTTGCGCGGTGATCCTCTTGATGGTGGCGACATTGGCGTTGGTGCTCATCGAACGACCCGGCATTGGTGTCGGCCGGCGTATTCTGGGCCGGCGTAGGAAGCGATCGGCGATTGAACCCAACGCCGCGCCGCCGAGAACCTGCTTGACGATGGCTCAATTGACGACAGATGCGCCGGCATCGCCCAAGCGGAAGATCATCGATCAAGAGCGGCTGACCATCGCGATTCCGACCTACAATAGATCGGGCCTGCTGAAGACATGCCTGTCCCGCCTGCTGGTGATCGCGCCGAGCGGATGCACAATCCTCGTCTCGGACAACGCGTCTAGCGACGATACCCCGGAAATCGTGACGGCGCTCGCGGATCCGAGAATTGTCTTCAACCGCAACGAAGAGAACCTCGGCATCTTCGGCAACTTGAACAGATGCGTCGATCTCGCGACAACGCCCTACATGATCTTCCTCTCCGACGACGACGCCGTAGACGCCGAACTCTTCGGAGGCTTCGCGGTTCTCGAGGATCCGGCGATCGCGGCGGCCGTGAGCGCGAGTCGCTATCTTATCGTCGCCGCGGACGGTGAGGAGAAGCTCGAAGTCCTAACGAGCAAATTGCCGAGCGGGGTCTATGATGGCGACGAACTGCTCGCCGCGCTCTGGTCTGCTCGCGTGTCCTTTCAATTGTGCGGCATCGTCTTCAGGGTTTCAGACTTGCGCGCTATTGGCGGCTTTTCGCGCGCTCATCGATATGCCGGCGACATTCGGACGTTCGCGACACTTTTTCTCGGTCGGCGCATTGCCTTCGATGCCATGCCTCGGACGACCTACGTTATCCATCGGCAGAGCGAAACGTCGAGGCTGGGGTCGCATTTTCGAATTCGCGACCTGTCGCAGGTCTTCGACGCTGTCCTGATAGAAGCGCGACGGATCATCCCCGCGCCACGCGTGCGTAAGCTCGCGCGCGCCGCTCGGGCCTTCGTAGCTACTGAGTACAGCCGCGATCAGGCCGAGGCCGCGCTGCACAGACGCGCTTCGCTGCTGCCGAGCTTCCCGAAGCTTCGCGCGCGAAGGCAGCGTCTCGACCCGATCGTCAACCGCTTCCTCCCCGCGATCATCCTGCCACGATGGATGCGCGAGGGATCTGCGACAGTCGGCTCCGGGCTCGGCCTGCGGCGTCGAGGTGGTGGCAGTTGAACGCGACGGCACCGGCGTGAAGGTTTCGATCGTCATCGTCGCGTACAATATGAGCCGGGAGCTGCCGAAGACGATCAGGACGCTCTCGCCGCTGGGTCAAAACGATGTCAAGCCAAGCGACTACGAGATCGTAATCGTCGATAACGGGTCGCGCGAGCAGGTGCGGGCTGATCGTTTCGCGGAGTTCGGCGGGAGCGTGCGCGTCCTGCGTATGGAAGCGCCGAGTCAATCCCCGGCACCGGCGCTGAATTGCGGTGCGGCTGCCGCATGCGGCGAGATCATCGTGAGCATGATTGACGGCGCGCGCATGGTATCGCCCGGCTGCGTCTCGGGCATGCTGAACGCGTTCAGGCTGTTTCCTCGATGCGTGGTCACCACACCCGCCTGGCACATAGGCCCGGACGTCCAGAATGAATCGGTCGTGCACGGCTACGATCAGGCCGCGGAAGATAGGCTGCTGAAAACCATAGACTGGGAGGCGGACGGCTACCGCCTTTTCGAGATTTGCGCGAGGCCCGACCAGTCCTGCCCCGGCCTGCCTTGGTTTGATCCGTTGTGCGAGGCCAATTTCATCGGGCTGCACAAAGATGACTACGCGCGGCTGGGCGGCTTCGACGAGGCGTTCAGTTCGCGCGGCGGCGGAGCCGTGAACCTCGATATGCTGATCCGCGCCTGCGCCGATCTCGACAGGCCGATCGTGTCGCTGCTGGGCGAGGGTAGCTTCCACCAGATCCACGGCGGCGTCTCAACGAACGTCAGCGGCAAGGACCATCCTTGGGAGGCGATCCACGAGGAGTACAGACGGATTCGCGGCAAGGATTTCGCGCCGCCCTTCTACGAAGCAGCGCAAATTGGGCGCCTCGGGCCGGAAGCGCGCCGCGCCTACGAGCGCGCGCGCGCGCTTGTCACGCGACGGAACCAGCCGAGGTCGCTCGCCTGCCGCCTCCGCCAAGCCGCCGCTATTCTCGCCGGACGCTAGGCCGCGGAGGCCACTTTGGACAGCGTAAGCCTGGGATGCTAGACGAACGGTCCGCAATGTGTCGCGAGGACCGTCCGCACGGCGATGCCCAAGCTCCTCTATATCTATATGGCCAAGCGCATGGCGGTGTCGTCGCTGCTGATCGAGGTGTGCCTCTGCGTGCCGGTCGTGATGACCTCGATCTTCCATTACCTGCCGCCGACCGCGGTGCGCGGCGGTCTCCTCTGGCCCGCCCTGCTGGGCACGATGCCGACAGTGCTCTACATCGCGCTGCCGATCGCGGTGGGCGTCGCCGTCATGCTGGAGTTCATCCGCATGTCGTCGGAGGGCATGATCGCGGTTTTGTACTCGCTTCGCCTGTCGGTCTGGTCGATCTGCCTGCCGGCGGTCACGGTCGCAATGGTGGCCGTCGGCATCGGCTACTGGATTTCCTCCTACCTGGCGCCCTCTTACGTCGGCAAGATGCACGACGTGATCTACGTGATCCGCAATTCGCTCAATCACCGGATGCTCGAGCCGGCGCATTTCTACACGTTCGACGACGGCCGGCGCACCATGTACTTCCAGCGCTGGAGCACGCCCGACGTCGCGCTCAACGTCTTCATCAACGAGATCAACCCGGAGAAGAAGGAAGAGCAGATCATCACGGCCGCGGCGGCGGAGTTTCGCCGCAACGACCAGGGCGTCGTGCTGATCCTCAACAACGGGTCGATCCAGACGCGGCCGCAGGACAGCGCCAACATGCGCGCGGCGAACTTCGATGAGTACGTGATGCCGCTCGCCATGCAGGGGTCCGGCGGCATGCCCAAGCGCGCCTGGCGCGGCGTCTTCGAGCTGCCGGGCACGGAATTCCTTGCGGATCGGAGCCTCGAGGCCGGCGACCCGCACAAGCTCGCGGAATGGACCAGCGAGGCGGCCAAACGGCTCGGCATTCCGATCCTGGCGCTGACGCACGTCCTGTTCGGCATCGCCCTCGTGCTGACGGTCTCGAGCGCGACGGGACGCGGCTCGACGGCGACGACGCTCAGCGTCCTGGCGGTGCCGGTGATCCACATCGGCATGCTCATCGCGATGGAGACGCTGGTGCGCAAGGATCCGCGCCTCGTCTGGCTCGTCGGGCTCGCCATCCTCATCGAGTTCGCCGCCGCGCTGATCCTGCTGCAGAGGCAGAATCGCGTCCGCGGGGTCAGTGGCAGGCGACACCGCGTGACCCTCGCCGCGATCGGTCAGCCGGCGGCGTAACGCTCGCCGCCCATCGCCAGGCGGTACTCCGGGATCAGCGCGCTCGGCGTGCCGATGGCGCGGACGCCGCCATCGTCGATCCACACGAGCCGGTCGCACAAGGCCTCGAGCGTCGCCAGGTCGTGCGACACGACCAGGATGGTGCCGTGCTTGGCGAAATCCTTGATGTAGGCGTCGCATTTGGCGCCGAAGGCGGCGTCGCCGACCGACAGCGCCTCGTCGACGATCAGGATATCGGCGTCGGCATGCGCGCAGATCGAGAAGGACAGGCGCGCGAACATGCCGGCCGAGTACATCTTGAGAGGCTGGTAGAAGAAGTCGCCGATGTCGGCGAAGGCGGCGATCGAGTCCATGCGGGCGACGATCTCGGACTTCTTCAGCCCGAGGATGGCGCCGCCGATGAGCGCGTTCTCGCGACCCGTCAGGTCGTTGTCGAAGCCGGCGCCGAGCGCGAGGATCGGCGCCATGCGGCCGTTGATCGTCGTCGTGCCGTGCGTCTGCTCGGTGATGCCGCAGAGGATCTGCAGCAGGGTCGATTTGCCCGCGCCGTTGCGCCCGATGATGCCGACGCACTCGCCCTTCGCGACGGAGAAGGTGACGTCGCGCAGCACCCAATGCTCTTTGTAGTAGGTGTGCCAGCGGCCAAACAGCGTCTGCTTGAGCTGGTCGTTGCGGTGCATGAAGAGCTTGAACGCTTTACCCACCCCATCGCAGCGGATGATGGGCTCAGATGACATCGACGAAGATGGACTTGTACCGCATGAAGAATCGATAGCCGAAACGGAAGACGACGAGAGAGACAAGGACGGTTCCCAGATAGAGGACAGGGCCGGGCATACGGCCGCGGATGAGCGCGTCGCGGATCATCTCGACGTAATTGCCCATCAAGTTGAGGTGGACCCAGATCCGGAGATGCTCGGGCACGTCGTCGATCGAGTAGAAGATCGGCGTCGCGAACATCAGCACCGGGACGATCGAGATCATCAGGTGCGCGACGTCGCGGGTGAACGATCCCAACGCCATCAGGAACCAGCACGCGCCGAGCAGGAACAGCACCAGCGGGACGATGATGAACGGGACGAACAGCGCGGTCAGCGGGATGCCGTGGGTGATGACCAGGGTGAACAGCGTCAGGATCGCGAAGCTGATCGCGGCGTAGGTCAGCGCCCGGATCGTCGCGGTCCAGGCGAGCGTCTCGCTCGGGAAGATCGATTTCTTGATGAAATGCACGTGCTCGTGCAGCAGGCCGGGCGAGCGATAGGCCAGCTCGCTGAACAGGTTGAACACGGTCAGCCCGGCGAAGATCGACAGCGCGTAGGTCTGCAGGCCGCCGGACTTCGCCGACTGCGGCACGCCGACCGCGTTGGAGAAGATGATCGTGTAGGCGCTCAACATGACGAGCGGCCCGAAGATCGCCCACAGCCAGCCGAGGATCGATCCGCGGAACCGCGCGGCGAGCTCGCGGCGCACGACGGCCCGGATGAGCTCGCGGAAATGCCAGGCGCGCTGCAAGGGTACGAGCAAGTCCATCGGGGGTTCGAAAACCTCAGGTCGCCCCATCCGGTGGGGCGCGGGAGATAGACCAGTTCGCTCCGCGCCCGTCAACGCGAGGCGGCGTGCGGCGCGGTGACCGAAAGCCGGCATCGCCCGCCTTATGGCCAAGCTTGACCATGGAACCGCGACTCGCGCGGTCCGTTGACAGGCCTGAGCGAACTGGCTCGCGGAGGAGAAGAGTATGGACAAGGAACACGTCAAGGGCGCCGGGGACAAGATCAAGGGCGCCGTCAAGGACGCGGTCGGAAGCGCGACAGGCAACGAGAAGCTGCAGGCCGAGGGCAAGGCCGACAAGGCCAAGGGCACCGCGCGCGAAGCGGCCGGCGATGTCAAGGACGCCGGGCGCAACGTCGCCGACGCGGTCAAGCGCTGAGCGTTCGTTACATCATCCGAATTCGCGTTATCCGAAGCCCGCCGGCCTTGCCGACGGGCTTCTCTTACATATCGCCGTCTGCCCGGCGCGATCGCCTGGCGCAGCCGATTTGATGTCGTAGGCGGTAGGCTGTAAGAAGACTGGCCGGTACGCTTCCTTCGTGCCGGACGACCGGCGGCCCACCCATGAAGCGCTTTTTCAAGACCCTTGTTTTCGCCGCCGTTCTCGTTTGTCTCGTCGCCCTGTCGGGCGGCATGTACTACTTTCACTTTTTCGTTAAGCCGGACCTGATCAAGGGCTTCATCGCCGCCGCCGGGCCGCCGCCCACCACCGTGGCCGCGACGGTGGCGAAGGACGCCAAGTGGGTGCCGGGACTCTTCGCCATCGGCAGCGCCCGCGCGATCCAGGGCATCGACGTGTCCTCGCAGCTCGGCGGTATCGTCAGCGAGATCCACATCGGTTCCGGTCAGGACGTCGCCAAGGACGCGCCGCTCTTCGATCTCGACACGTCCGTCGAGCGCGCCGATCTCAAGAGCTACACGGCGACGCTGACCAACGCCGACATCTCGTTGCAGCGCCAGAAGATGCTGGTGACCGGCGGCAACACCTCGAAAGCGAGCCTCGACGCCGCCCAGTCGGCGCGCGACCAGGCCGCCGCCGCCGTCGAGCGGATCAAGGCGACGATCGCGCAGAAAACTCTGGTCGCGCCGTTCAAGGGTCGGCTCGGCATCCGCAAGGTCGACATGGGCCAGTATTCGTCACCCGGCATGAGCCTGATCACGCTCCAGCAGCTCGACCCGATCTACGTCGATTTCCCGATTCCCGAACAGTCGCTCGACCTTCTCAAGGACGGCGAGCCGGTCGAGGTCAAGGTCGACTCGCGGCCGGGCCAGGTGTTCCGCGGCGAGGTGCACATCATCGACGCGCGCGTCGCGTCCGAGAGCCGCAGCGTGCTGGTGCGGGCGATCTTCAAGAACGCCGACAAGAAGCTGCTGCCCGGCATGTTCGCCAACGTCGAGGTCATCGCCGGACAGCCTCGCGACGTCGTCGTCGTGCCGCGCACGGCCGTCAGCTTCTCTCTCTATGGCGATAGCGTCTACGTGCTGACGCCCAAGCCTGACGCGCCGACGGCGGGCGGCGCGCAGGCCGCGCCGGCCGCGCCCAGGCTCTTCACGATCACGCGAAGGTTCGTGCGCACCGGCGAGAGCAAGGACGACCAGGTCGCCATCCTCGAAGGCGTGAAGGCCGGCGAGCGCGTCGTGGCCGAGGGTCAGATCAAGCTGCGGAACGGCGCCTCGGTCGTGATCGATCCGGACGCGAGGCTGGTGCCGCCCGCCAACCGGCCGAAGGAATAGGGACGTGGACACGTCCGGGCGCGGCTCCTTCACCGACCTCTTCATCCGGCGGCCGGTGCTCGCCTCCGTCGTCAGCCTGTTGATCCTCTTCGTCGGCCTGGAGGCCTATTCCAAGCTGCAGATCCGGCAATATCCCGAGCTGCAATCGACCTCGCTGACGATCACCACGACCTACCCGGGCGCCAACGCCGAACTCATCAAGGGCTTCATCACGACGCCGATCGCCCAGGCGGTCGCCTCGGCGGAGGGCATCGACACACTCGTCTCGAACTCGCAGCAGAACGTCTCGACGATCACCCTCAACCTGCGGCTCAACGCCAACGCCGATCGGGCGGTGGCCGACGTGCTGTCGAAGATCAACCAGATCAAATACCAGCTGCCGCGCGAGTCGCAGGATCCGGTCGTCGTCAAGAAGACCGGCGACTCGACCGCGCTGATGTACCTCTCCTTCAACTCGAAGGTGCTGACGCCGCCGCAGATCACCGACTATCTGACGCGGGTGATCCAGCCGCGGCTGCAGACGATCGACGGCGTCGCCTCGGCCGACATCCTCGGCGGCCAGACCTTCGCGATGCGCGTCTGGCTCGATCCGATGAAGATGGCCGCGCGCGGCGTCACCGCCGCCGACGTGCGCAACGCGCTGGCCGCCAACAACTTCACTTCCGCCGCCGGGCAGATCAAGGGCGATTTCACCCAGACCTCGATCAACGCGCAGACCTCGCTCGACTCGGCGCGCGCCTTCGACCAGCTGGTGGTGGTCAACCATGGCGACGCGCTGATCCGCATCGGCGACATCGCCAAGACCGAACTCGGTCCGGAATCGGTCGATTCGTCATCCGTCTTCGACGGTCAGAAGGCGGTGTTCATCGGCATCAACGCGACGCCCTCGGCCAACCCGCTACAGGTGATCACCGCCGTGCGCGCGGCCTTCCCATCGGTCCAGGCCGACCTGCCGGCGGGCCTCACCGCCTCGATCGCCTACGACGCGACCAAATTCATCCGCGCCTCCATCGCCGAGGTCGAGAAGACGCTGATCGAGGCGGCGCTGATCGTCGTCGTGGTGATCTTCCTGTTCCTCGGCAACCTGCGCTCGACGTTGATCCCGATCGTGACGATCCCGCTGTCGCTCGTCGGCGTGATGATCATGCTGCTGATCCTCGGCTACTCGATCAACCTGCTGACGCTGCTCGCCATGGTGCTGGCGATCGGCCTCGTCGTCGACGACGCGATCGTCGTGGTGGAGAACATCTACCGTCACATCGAGGAAGGTCTGTCGCCGCACGACGCCTCGATCGTCGGCGCGCGCGAGATCACCGGCCCGGTCATCTCGATGACGATCACGCTCGCCGCCGTCTACGCGCCGATCGGCTTCGTCTCCGGCCTCACCGGCGCATTGTTTCGCGAGTTCGCCTTCGCGCTCGCCGGCTCGGTCGTCGTCTCGGGCGTCATCGCGCTCACCTTGTCGCCGATGATGTGCTCGAAGCTGCTGAAGGCGCCAAGCCGGGGCGGCGGCTTCAGCTTCGCGCGGCTGCTCGACGCGACCTTCGACAGGCTGAGGCGCGTCTACACCTTCGTGCTCGTGCGCTCGCTGAACTTCCGCGCGCTGACGATCCTCATCCTCGTCGGCGTGCTGGCGCTCACCGCCATCATGTTCCTCACGACGCCGCGCGAGCTGGCGCCGGAGGAGGACCAGGGCGTCATCTTCGCGCTGGTGAAGGCGCCGCAGTACGGCAACCTCGACTACATCGAGAAGGCGACCGGGCAGCTGCACGAGTTCGTCACGCAGGTGCCGGAGGCCGAGCACCTGTTCGCCATCAACGGCTACCAGGGCGTGACGTCGGGCTTCGGCGGCATCATCCTGAAGAACTGGGACGAGCGCCACCGCTCGCAAAAGCAGGTGCTGCAGGCGCTGAGCCCGAAATTCAACGAGATCACCGGCGCCAAGGTGCTGGGCTTCGCGCCGCCCGCCCTGCCCGGCTCGACCGGCGGGCCGCCGCTGCAGTTCGTCGTGCGCTCGATCGGCAATTACAAGGATATCGCCGACGTCATGGTGAAGATCGAGGATGCCGCGCGAAAGAGCGGCATGTTCATCTTCACCGACAGCGACCTCAAGTTCGACACGCCGCAACTCGAGGTGAAGATCGACGCGGCCAAGGCGAACCGGCTCGGCATCTCGATGCAGGACGTCGGCTCGACGCTCGCCACGATGCTCGGCGGCAACTACGTCAACCGCTTCAATCTCTACGGACGCAGCTACGAGGTGATCCCGCAGGTGCCGCGCGACTTCCGCCTGACCTCGGACTGGCTGATGCGCTACCAGCTGCGCACCGCCGCCGGCGACCTCGTGCCGCTCTCGACGATCGCCAGCGTCTCGAACTCGACGCAGCCCAACAGCCTGCCGACCTTCCAGCAGCTCAACTCCGCGACGCTGCAGGGCGTACCTTTCCCCGGCCGCACGCTGGGCGAGGCCCTCGCCTTCCTCGACAACGAGGCCCACAAGGTCATGCCGGAAGGTTTTACGACGGACTATCAGGGCGAGAGCCGGCAGTTCGTCCAGGAGGGCAACACGCTGCTCCTCACCTTCGTCTTCGCGCTGGTCGTCATCTACCTCGTGCTCGCCGCGCAGTTCGAGAGCTTTCGCGATCCCTTCATCATCCTGATCGCCCTGCCGACCTCGATGTTCGGCGCGCTGCTGCCGCTGAACCTGCTGAGCGTGCTCGGCATGGCGAGCATGAACATCTACTCCGAGATCGGCCTCGTCACGCTGATCGGTTTGATCTCGAAGCACGGCATCCTGATGGTGGAATTCGCCAACCGCCTTCAGGAGGAAGGCATGGGCCGGCGCGCGGCGATCGAGACGGCGGCCGGCGTACGGCTGCGGCCGATCCTGATGACGACGGCGGCGATGGTGGTGGCCATGGTGCCGCTGATCTTCGCCGAGGGCGCCGGCGCGGCGAGCCGCTTCGCCATCGGCATCGTGATTGCCTTCGGCATGTCGATCGGCACGCTGTTCACGCTGTTCGTCACGCCCGCCGTCTACACGCTGATCGCCCGCGACGTGTCGCGCGGGCGCCCGGCGCGCGCTTTGGAGACACACGGTCCGGTGCTGGTGGCGCACCGCTCGGCGGCCGAGTAGCGCGATGGCCGAGCCTCCGCCCCGGCGGCTCGCACCCACACCCGGCGACTACGTCGTCGTCATCGGCTCGGAGGGCAAGCGTCGCGACTTTCGCATCAGCGTCGGCCTGCGCGAGGGCTGGGACGACGAGGGCCGCGTCTTCGACGTCTCCGAGGCCGTGCGCACCGCCCGCGCCTGGATGAAGCGCCGCGTCGCCGCCGGCCTTCCCGCGCTGTCGGGCATGTTCGCCCGCGCCGAGGTCACCTACGCGTGGCCGCGCCCGGACGGCAGCGTCGGCTCCGACCGCGAGCCGGTGGCGCTCTTCACCGGCGAGGCGGTGCACGCCTACCTCGGCCACCTGCCGGACGAGGCGATCGAGGCGATGCTCAACGAGTTGGCGATGGCGCTGGGCGCGGCGCTCGGCCAGGAGCGGATGTACGTCACCTTCTGCGACAAGACGTGGATCCTGGACGCGGAGAGCCGCGCGGATTAAGCGCGATCCGGCGGCATGAATCCAAAGCGCGTCATTCCGGGGCGCCGAAGGCGAACCCGGAACCGGCGAGCGTCCTTCCAGCGGAACAACGAGGCGCCCCGGTTCCGGGTTCTCGCCGCGCGAGCCCCGGAATGACGGCGCTTGGATCGACCGAGCCGCCTTGGATCGACCGAGCCGCCTTGGATCGACCGAGCCGAGAACGCGCCGATCTACCCCGAGTGCCGCCCCAGCACCTCGCGCACCTTTTCCACCAGGGCGCTCTCCGGCACCGCGCTTTGCGCCTTCTGCCGCAGCTCGAGATAGTCCACGCGATCCTTGGTCGACTTGGCGAGTTCCAGCCCCAGCACGAGGTCGCGCACCACCACCTGCGGGCCGTCGGAATGGTCGCGCTCGTTCGAGCCTTGGATGATGGCGCAGACCGCGCCGCGCTTGTCGGCGTATTTCAGCTGCGCGTTCATGCCGGACCCGCCCAGATAGAGTTCCGCCGCGATACCGGCCTGGCGCAGCGTCGTGACGAAGCTCTGATAATGGGCGATCGCCGGACGGTCGAGCACCAGCACCACGACCGGGCCGCGATGCGCCGCCTCGGCGACGATCGGCGAGCGGATCGCCTTCAGCGCGGAAAAGAGCCGCGACACGCCGATCGAGAAGCCGGTCGCCGGCACGTCCTCGCCGCGGAAGCGCCCGACCAGCCCGTCGTAGCGCCCGCCACCGCCGACCGAACCGAAGCGGATCGGGCGGCCGTCCTCGCCCTTCACCTCGAAAGTGAGCTCCGCCTCGAAGACCGGGCCGGTATAATATTCGAGCCCGCGCACGACGGACGGGTCGATGACGACGCGATCGGCGTAGGTGCGCACCAGCGCCGCGATCTCCAGCAACTCGTCGGCGCCCTCGCGGCCGCGCGGCGTCTCGGCGAAGGTGGCGGTGAGCATCTGCACGGTCTGCTCGTTGTCCGCGCCTTTGGCGCCGAGCACCGCGAGCACCTTTTCCACGCCCGCATCGTCGAGCCCGGCGCCCTTGGTGAAATCGCCGGATTCATCCTTGCGCCCGGCGCCGAGCAGCAGCCGCACGCCCTCCACCCCGAACTTGTCGAACTTGTCCATGGCCCGCAGCACGGTCAGCCGCCGGCCGGCGTTTTCCGCGCCGCCGAGCCCGATCGCCTCCATCACGCCGTCGAGCACCTTGCGATTGTTGACCTTGATGACGTAGTCGCCGCGCGCGATGCCGAGCGCCTCCAGCGTGTCGGCCGCCATCATGCAGAGCTCGGCGTCAGCCGCGATGCTCGCCGCGCCGACCGTATCGGCATCGAACTGCGTGAACTGCCGAAACCGGCCCGGCCCCGGCTTCTCGTTGCGAAACACCGTGCCGACGCGGTACGAGCGGTAGGGTTTCGGCAGCCGGTCGAAGTTCTCCGCCACGTAGCGGGCGAGCGGCGCGGTGAGATCGTAGCGCAGCGACAGCCATTGCTCGTCGTCGTCCTTGAACGAGAAGACGCCCTCGTTGGGCCTGTCGAGATCGGGCAGGAACTTGCCCAGCGCGTCGGTGTACTCGATCAGCGGCGTCTCCACCGCCTCGAAGCCGTAAAGCTGGTAGACGGCGCGGATCGCGTCGAGCATGCGGGCGGTGGCGGCGACGTCCGCCGGCCCGCGATCGCCGAGCCCACGCGGCAGGCGCGCCTCGGCGGCT
The DNA here is from genome assembly GCA_965198495.1 of Beijerinckiaceae bacterium. Lineage (GTDB taxonomy): Bacteria > Pseudomonadota > Alphaproteobacteria > Rhizobiales > Beijerinckiaceae > RH-AL1. The sequence goes on from CBDAPL010000002.1 coordinate 23,898, forward strand.
TTGATCTTCGCTTCGCTCATCGTCGCCTCACGAGAAGGCCGCTTCTTAGGAGCCCTAGCCTATAGGAGCAAGGCCGCGCTCTTCCAGCGCGTCGGGCGATGCCCCATATGGTTGGCGCGGGCCGCACGCTCGCGTCAGTCTTGGGAGAGAACCATGTCACCCGAAGAGCGCCAGCTTCTGCAAGGCCTGTTCGACCGGATGCACAGCCAGGGCAACAATCCGCGCGACCGCGAGGCCGAGCAGATGATCACCGACAATGTCCGCCAGCAGCCCTACGCGCCCTATCTGCTGTCGCAGACCGTCATCGTCCAGGATCAGGCGCTGCAGGCGGCCAACCAGAAGATGCAGGCGCTCGAGCAGCAGGTGCAGGAGCTGCAGCAGCACGCGCCGGCCCAGCAGCAGAGCGGCGGGTTCCTGTCGGGCCTGTTCGGCGGCGGCACGCCCGCCCAGGCGCCGCAACCGCCGGCGCAGCGCCCCGTCTGGAACCAGGGTGGTGCCAACCAGGGCGGCAATTATCCGCAGGGCTACGCGCCTCCCCAGCAAGGCTACGCACCGCAGCAAGGCTACGCGCCGCAGCCGCAGCAGGGCGGGCCGTGGGGCGGCGCGCCGATGCAGCAGAGCGGTGGCGGCGGCTTCCTGCATGGCGCGCTCGGCGCGGCGGCGGGCGTCGCCGGCGGCGTGCTCCTCGCCGATTCGATGCGCGGGCTGTTTGGCGGCCACAACAATTCGCTCGGCATCGGCGCCGGCATGCAAGGCATGGGCGGCGGCGAGACGGTCACCAACAATTACTACGGTGCCGACGCGACCGGCAGCGACGCCAGCCAGGACGCGGCGCAGGACGCCGCCTACACGAGCGGCGGCGCCACCAACGCCGACTACCAGCAGGACGCCGACCAGGACCAGGACTCGGCGCAGGACGCGAGCGACTACGGCGTCGACGACGGCGGCAGCTACGACACGTAGGGAATCCTCCCCCGCGAGGCGGAGGATTCCCGACTTCGGCGACTACAGGACGATGACCCGCGTGCCGACGCGGACGCGGGCGTAGATGTCCTCGACGTCCTCGTTCATCATGCGGATGCAGCCCGACGAGACGTTGGTGCCGATCGTCCACGGCTCGTTTGTGCCGTGGATGCGATAAAGGGACGAGCCGAGATAGAGCGCGCGGGCGCCGAGCGGGTTGCCGATACCCCCGGCCATATGGCGCGGCAGGTCCGGCCGGCGCAGCAGCATCTCGGAGGGCGGCGTCCAAGCCGGCCATTCCGCCTTGCGCGAGATGGTCTTGACTCCGGCCCAGGTGAAGCCGGGGCGGCCGACGCCGATGCCGTAGCGCAGGGCGCGGCCGCCGGGCTCGACAAGGAACAGGAACTTCTCCGGCGTGTCGATGATGATCGTGCCGGGCCGCTCGCCTCCGGCGTAGGCGACGTCCTGGCGATAGTACATCGGGTCGATCTGCCGGCCGACCGTGGCTGCGTCAGCCGCAGTCGGCGCGTTGTAGGCGGCAGCCGGCGCGGTGCCGAAGAAGGCTTGCGGTTGCGGCTGGTAGTCGGGCAGGCCGCCGCGCGGCAGCGAGGCCGCCGCGGGATTGTAGGCGGGCGCGGGATTGTAGGCGGGCGCGGCGTAGGCTTCCGGCGGGGCCTGGTACACCTGTGGCGATCCGTAGACCGGCGACGCTCCGTAGGCCGGCTGAGCCTGGTAGGGCTGAGCCTGGTAGGCTTGCGCGGGCGCTGGGCGGCCGCCCGTCATGAGGTACTCGACGAACCCGCCGCCGTATCGGCCGGCCGGTGGCGGAAACGCCGCGGTCTCCTGGCGATAGCTGGGCCGAACGCGGGGCAGCCGCTCGGGTCGCCCCAGGATGTCGCGCGCGCGCGGTGGGTACTGGGCGTCGCGATAGCTCGGACGACCATCGACAGGCTCGGTCGCGCCGAAGCCGGGGATCAGGAAGCCATCGGCGCGCGCGGCTGTGGTCGCCGCCAGACCAAGCAAGGTGCCGCATATCAGAAGACGGGTCGACATCATCATGCTCCAGCTCTACTTTCTAGCCGCAGCATAAAGGATAATTTTTAAGAGTAACTCTTAAAGTCCTGGAATGGTTACTTAGTAACTAACGCGGTCTACATGCTTAACTATCCAGTAAAATTTAGAGTGAACATCCGTTTAACGCATCGGCCGTCAACCGTATGCGAGGCGGATTGCATCGGCCGCGCGCGCCGTTAGCTACCGCTCCGCGGGTGTGCTAAGGAACACTCGCAGGTAAGCCGCCCGCGCTGGCGCTTGTCACGTTCCACCCGCCCTTCGCGCGCGCAAACGTGCGTCCCCACCCGCGACAGGGCAGGATGATCACAATGGCGAAACCCGATCCGCACGAGACGGCCTTCGAGCGAGGCCGCAAGGCCGGCAACGACCGTGCCGGGCCTTTCGTCGTCAATCCGTTCGCGGCGGGATCGGCCGAACACAACAATTTCGAGGTCGGCCGCCGCTTCGGCGCCCAGAACACGGACGCCAACGAGCGCAATCGCGAAAAGCCCTACGTCGTCAGTTCAGGCGAGGCGTCCTGAGAGGATGTCTCACGCGAACCGACGTCCCACGCAACCGACGCCCAGGCAAACCGACGCCCAGGCAAAACAAGGTGTCATTCGGCGCGTCGCCGCGCACCTGCCCAAACATGAGTGAAGCCAGATGCCCAAACCCATCACGCTCGAAATGATAGAGGCGATGAGCGCCGACCAACGCAAGACGCTGCACGAGAACGCCATGAAGCGGGACACGGTCGCCTCGCGCGAGGTGCTCGACCTGCTGGCCAAGACGACCCCGCCCAAGAGCGCGGCCGCCACGAAGAAGGCGCCGGTCAAGAAGGCGGCCGTGGCGAAGAAGAAGCCGGCGCCGGTGAGCGAGAACGAAGAGGCCGGCGCGCCCTGGGACGAGTAGGCCCAAGACAAGTCTACGTTGGACGGTCCGAAGCGCCTCACGACGTCAGACGAGGAGGCTCGCCCTGCCTCAGGATGCTTGCTCGATCGTGACCTGGTTTGGGTAAAAGGCGAGATGGTCCTTGATCGGCAGCGCGCCTTCGAACGGCGTCTCGTAGGTCCACACAGCGTTCTCGGCGCGCGCCTCGCCGTCCTGCAGGGTGAAGTAGCCCGCGTCGCCCTTGTGCGGGCAGTGCGTGCTGCGCGTGGTCTTCGCGAAGAACGCCATGTCGGCATCCTCGCGCGGGACGTAGAGGACCGGCCTGCCGCCGCCCTCGCGGAGATCGAGCGCCTTCGTCGTTGAAACGATCGCGTGGCCGCGCCACAGGACGCGGACGCTGCCTTGATGCGGGGTGATGTCGAGAGCGCTCATCCTAGATCCTTCATAGTGGCGGTGTGCGGGTTCTACACCATCGAACCGCATCATGGACGCGATATGCCGCTGAAGGCCCGCGGATCGCGTGTCGAAGACCGTCGCGCGTTCGGACTCATGCGCGAAGCGGGATCGCTCAGCGCTGCGGCGTATCGCTCCCGGGGCCCGACGAGCTTCGCCCGACATCGGAGGAAGGCCCCACGAGAATGTGGCCGACAGCGCCTTCGAACCAAGCCCGATGTGCCGCGTCCATGCTTGGCGCGACCTGCTCGCCGGATGTGGATATGGATCGATCGGCGACTTGCGCGAGCGCGGCGGGCGGTGGCGCGAGCGCGGCCATGACGACGAAAAGCTTCCACATGACGTCCTCCTTCAAGCTTAACCGAACTTGCGGGTTCGGTTACACCTATCTGGGGAGTCTGGCGTCGTGGACAAGTCCGCCTTGTGGCCTTTGGCGGATCCGGGGTGCATAGACGCCGCGCGGCGGAGATGGGCCATGCGAAACATCGAACGTGCGCCTGCCGTCAGGCGCACGCCCCGGGGTCCGCCCTAGAGCGGAGGCTTACGGTCCCGCGACTGCGCGAGAGGCTTTGCCGCAAGCGCCTCAGCTAGCCGTGGCGGCCAGGTATTGCACCCCGATCGTCTCGCCCAACCGGCTGTTTTCCTCCACGAAGCCGGTGATGAACTCGTGCAGGCCGGACTGGAAGATCTCCCGCGTCGAAGCCTTCGACAACCGCTCGAACGTGTCGCGCGCCTGGCGTTGGGCCTGGCCCTGGCGCCCGTAGGCGCGCCCGATATTGTCGAGGAAGTAGACGATGTTGTCGTAGCAGGCGATCAGCGAGCGCGGCATGTCCGGCTTGAGGATGAGCAGGTCGGCGACGAGCCACGGCTTGATGCTCTGGCGATAGACCCAGTGGTAGGCGGTGAGCGCCGAGACCGCGCGCAGGATGGCGGTCCACTGGAAATAGTCGAGCGAACCGCCGACCACCTCCGATTCCGGCAGCAGCACGTTGTATTTCACGTCGAGGATGCGCGCGGTGTTGTCGGCGCGTTCCATGTACACGCCGAGGCGCGAGAACCAGTAGGAATCGTTGCGCAGCATGGTGCGGTAGGCGCAGCCGTCGAAGTCGAGCGAGGTCTTCTTCACGAAATCGAGGAAGCCGGTGATCTCGTGGCGGGTGAGGCCGCCATGGTCGAGGTGCATGCGCTCGAAACGCTGCAGCTCGAACCAGCCGGCGTTGATCGCCTCCCACATCTCGGACGTGAGCGCGACGCGGATCGAGCGCGAATTGGCGCGCGCGTTGGCGATGCAGTTGCGGATCGACGACGGATTGTCGGTCGAGAAGGCGAGGTATTCGACGACGTTGGTCTCGTTGACCACGCCGCCGGTGGCGTGGAAGCCCTCCGCCGCGCCCGAGGCTTCGAGCGCGCTGTCCCATTCCGTGCCCTGGCCGCCGACACCGCCGGCGCTGTTGGCGAAGGCGGCCGGCAGACCGGCGAGCCGCTGCGTCGCCTGGATGATCCGGGCGAGGAAGTCGGCGCGTTCCATGTAGCGGGAAAGCCAGAAGATCGAGTCGGCCGTGCGTGCCAGCATGAACGAGGACTATCCCTGCGATTGCGTTTGGTTTTGGCCGAAGCCTTGTCGCTGGCTCTGGCCGGCGCCGCCGTCGATGGGATGGGCGAACGGCAGATCGCTGGCGAGCGCCGGCCCCGAGGCGTCGGCATCGTCGATGATCCAGGTGTCCTTGGTGCCGCCGCCCTGGCTCGAGTTGACGACGAGCGATCCCTCCTTCAGGGCGACGCGGGTGAGCCCGCCCGGCACGACCCGCACGCCGTTCGTGCCGGTGAGCACGAAGGGGCGCAAATCGACATGACGCGGCGCCACGCCGCTGTCGAAGTAGGTCGGGCAGGTCGAGAGCGCCAGCGTGGGCTGGGCGATGAAGTTGCCCGGGTCCGCCTTGAGCTTGACGGCGAAGTCGGCGATCTCCGCCTTGCTGGCGTGCGGCCCGACGAGCATGCCGTAGCCGCCCGACCCGTCGACCTTCTTGACGACGAGGTCGCCCAGGTGATCGAGCACGTAGGCCAGGCTGTCGGCGTCGCGGCACCGCCACGTCTTGACGTTCTTCAGCAGCATGTCCTCGCCGAGGTAGAACTTCACGATGTCCGGCATGAACGTGTAGATCGCCTTGTCGTCGGCGATGCCCGTGCCGACGGCGTTGGCGATGGTGACGTTGCCGGCGCGGTAGGCGCGCATGATGCCGGGCACGCCGAGCATGCTGTCGGGATTGAAGGCCTCCGGATCGAGGAAGTCGTCGTCGATGCGGCGGTAGATGACGTCGACGCGCTTGTGACCCTGCGTGGTGCGCATGTAGACGGTGTCGTTCTCGACGACGAGGTCGCGCCCCTCGACGAGTTCGATGCCGAGCTTGTCGGCGAGGAAGGAGTGCTCGTAATAGGCGCTGTTGAACGGCCCCGGCGTCAGCAGGGCGATCGTCGGGTCGGCATGGTCGGTCGGATTGACCGAGCGCAGCGCGGCGAGCAGCGCGTCGGGGTAGTTCTCGACGGGCGCGACGCGATGCTCGGCGAAGAGGTCGGGCGCCACGCGCATCATCACCTCGCGGTTCTCGAGCATGTAGGAGACGCCCGACGGCGTGCGCACATTGTCCTCGAGCACGTAGAAATCGTCGGCGTCGGTGCGCACGACGTCGATGCCGGCGATGTGCACGTGGATGTCGTGCGGCACCTTGAGGCCGACCATCTCGCGGCGGAACGCCGGATTATCCTCGATCAGCGCCCTCGGCATGATGCCGGCCTTGACGATCTCCTGCGCGCCGTAGATGTCGGCGAGGAAGCGGTTGAGCGCGTTGACGCGCTGCACCAGGCCGGCCTCCAGCTTCACCCACTCGCTGCGCTGGATCACCCGGGGGATGATGTCGAACGGGATCAGCCGCTCGGTCGCGTCCTTGTCGCCGTAGACGTTGAAGGTGATGCCGATGCGGCGAAACATCATCTCCGCGTGGCCGCGCCGCGTCTCGAAGAAATCCGGCGAGGCTCCATCGAGCCAGCGCGCGATGCGCTCGTAGGCCTGCCGCGTCGACCCGTCGGCGAGCATCATCTCGTTGTAACAGGTCACCCCTGACAAACCACACTCCTGAAAACGACCGGTCTCGCGCGCCAGCTCAGCGCCACACCCGGCGCGAAGACAGGGACGACGAAGCAAGCGGCAGGCCATGGGACGCAACGTCATTGTCGCCGCCGTGTCCAGTCTGTCGATCCGAGCCGTCCACGTCGCGCGGCGGCCGCGTGCTTAACCGGCCCTCAACGAATGACCTTTACGGTCCCTCAACGCCGCCCGCGAAACAGCGGGGCGCGGGAGCCGGCATGAGCCTCTACACCTTCGCCACCGACACCCTCACCACGGCGGCGGACCGGCGCCGGCGCCCGCTCGTCAACCCGGCGATGGTCGCGCGCACGCTGGTGTTCGCCGCCCTCGTCCTCGTCACGCTGACGCTGATGGCGCGGCGCGGCGAGGCGGCGGAGGACGGTGCCCGCTCAGGCTTCCCCGGCTTCCTCGAGAGCCTGTGGCCGCAGGCCCGCCATCGCGGCGTCGGCCGGGCGACCTTCGATCGCGCCTTCGCCGGCGTCACGCCGGATGCCGCCGTCCTCGCCAAGACCCACCGCCAGGCCGAGTTCGTCAGGCCGATCTCGGACTATCTCGCCAGCGCCGTCTCGACGACGCGCATCGAGACCGGGCGGGACCGCGCCCGCGCCTACAAGGCGACGCTGGAGCGCGCCGAGGCCCGCTTCGGCGTCGACCCCTACATCGTCCTCGGCGTCTGGGGCCTGGAGACCAACTTCGGCAACAATCCCGGCGACCTCTCGACCATCCGCTGCCTCGCCACGCTGGCCTACGCGCGCTATCGCGGCGACTATTTCCGCCGCGAGCTGCTCGACGCCCTCGACATCCTCCAGCAGGGCCACATCGCCCCCGAGGCGATGCGCGGCTCCTGGGCCGGCGCGATGGGGCAGACGCAGTTCATGCCGTCCGCCTTCAAGCGCTTCGCCATTGACTTCGACGACCACGGCCGCAAGGACATCTGGCGCGACGTGCCCGACGCGCTCGGCTCGACCGCCTTCTACCTGAGGAAGCACGGCTGGGTGCCCGGCGAGAGCTGGGGCTACGAGGTGGTGGCGCCCGGCCCTTCGACGGGGGACGGCAAGGCGATGCGCGCCTTCTCCTACTGGGCCGAGGCGGGGTTCGCGCGCGCCGACGGCGGCACCCTGCCGCGCGCCGGCGAAGCCGCGCTGCTGGCGCCCGCCGGCGCCAGCGGCCCGCACTTCCTGGTGACGCGCAACTTCAAGGTCATCAAGAGCTACAACAACTCGACAGCCTACGCGCTCGGCGTCGCCCTGCTCGGCGAACGCATCGCCGGCGGCGCGCCGCTACGCGCGAGTTGGCCGGTGGCGGCGCGGTAGGGCTCGGACGTGGCGTCGGCTTAGCGCCCACTTCCGCCGTTCAGCTGGATCAATCGCGTGCCCCAAAGCGGACGTTTGCGAGCACTGGCTGCCGACCGATGTGAGTGGGAAGCAGTCTGGCAGCTTACGCTTGCAGTTGACGAAGAAGCGCCAAGGCGGAGAGCTTCATGAAGACGCTCAAGGTCGAGGCCGTCTATCCGATGGCCTACGAGACGATGAATGACGACGATCTTCCGCGCTTCATCGACGAAGTCTACAACACGACACGTATTCACTCGTCGCTCGGCTATCTCAGCCCCGCAATGTTCGAAGATCGACACGCTTAGATCGCGGTCAAAACCGCCGCCTGAAGATGTCCACTCGAGGGGGCGCACTCCAGGCGATCAGTAACACTGGCGCAACTCAATATCGCGTTGCAAAAACTAGGATTTTAGGGAAGTAAATTAAGTTTACATACATCATACATAAACGCTCTGAGCAATGTCGTTGTCATGATAATAGACCGTTCAAACTCCTACTCTGTCATGTTCCATATCTCACACGAAGCGAGCGGTGTTGAATTGGCAGCCTTCCGGATCCTCTTCCTTACTGTAGCAATGGTCACAACAATGATGGCTCAAGCAGTGTGGGCCGACAGCACGTCGACGAAGCTGTTCAACCCGTTTGCCGGACCATTGGACGTGGGAGTGGGTCTGCGATTCAGCGCCGACAATGAAGACGTTGGCAATCCGTTCACCGAGGCGCACCCCACCGAGGCATACCGGTACTCCGCCCTCTACGAGCGGTATTATGGGATTGTTTCCCGGATCAATGATCCATTGCTCAAGCAGCTTCCGAGCGCAACGGATAGCGATGGCCATCCTCTCTGGTTCGACGGACCCAGTGGCGACAACCGACTCACCTTCATGGTCATGAACCTCCTTGGTGCGAAAAAATTTGCTGACCTCGACCGCCTCTACGCGGATTGGGCGCAGCTGAACGAAGTCATGGCTGACAGCCGGCCGAAAATCGGCGTGTTCCTGCATGCTCTCCACAACACGTTCACGAACGTCACTGATTGGGAGCGGGCCTATTCTGTCTTGGAAGAGTGGCGTCGTAGCGACCCTCGTTCGCCCGCCGGCGCCATCGCGGAAGCGGTCTATTGGTCTTCCTACGCATGGAACGGCAGGGGAAACACGTATGCGAACGAGGTCACGGAGGAGGGCTGGTCCCTGTATAGGGAACGGCTCGAGCGCGAAGAGGCCACGCTCAAGGCCAGCGCCGCGTATGCGAAAGGCATTGCATGGTATCGCCTCTATATCGAACTCAAGCGAGATCTCAGCTCCCCGGAACGAGAGATGTTAGCGTTGGCGGAGGAGGGATCGAGGCTAGATCCGGCGAACTACACGTTATACGTAGGTGTCATCCAGGCTCACACTCCTCGATGGCGAGGAAGCTGGGGGTTGGTCGATCAGCTGATCCGATCCGCGTCTGCCTTTGAAGGCTTCCGAGGCGGACGGGATGTACGCTCGGCTGTACTGGATGATCTATAAGTCAGACCCGATCAACATATTCGAGGTCACGCTCGCGGATTGGGCAAGGATGAAGAAGGGCATGGCCGAAATCGTCCAGCAGTACCCGCACAGTGGGTACGCGATGAACTCATACGCAGCGCTCGCGTGCATGGCCGATGACACGTTCACCTACCGTGACGTGCGCCGCCGCATGAACAACATCGTCGTCTTAGAAGCGTGGCCGTCGAACTATTCCATCGACCTCTGCGATAGCCGAGCCAAAAAGGGCCAGCCCCTGTAGTTCGGGCTCGTCCGCTTTCCTCGCCAAGTTACCGAGAGCGGTCGTTCTGCTTTCGGCCAACAAATGCCGCCCGACGCAGCAGGCAAACGGTGAGAGCCTGATAGATCGCCAACCCCCTCACTCCACATCCACCACCCCCCCGCGCAGCGTTCGCCGCCAGGCGCTCCAGCCGGGCCAGCGCCCGCCGCGAGTTGCGCCGCAGGCGGCGGCCCTCGGCGTTGCCCGCCCTCTTGGCGTGGGCGGCGCGGGTGGCCGCAGCATCCAGGGCGGCGGCGGGATGTAGGGGGTGAGGACGATCTCGAAGCCGAGCGCCTCCAGCGTGCGCAGCACCTTGCCGGCCTCGAGGCTCTGCCGGCCCTGCTCCAGCGCGACGAGCCATTGACGGCTGACCCCGGCGCGGTCGGCGAGCTCGCTCTGGCGGATCGCCAGGCCGGCGCGGACCTCGTTGACGAACGCGCCCAGCGCCGGCATCGAGGCAACCGTGCGGGCGAGCGCGTCGCGTGGCGGCGGCTTGCGCCGTTTGGGGCGGGTGAAGTCTTCCACGCGAGGTCTCCTTGTCGCCTTTTGATCGCCTTTTCGTCGCACCAGGTCTTTCGCGTTGCCCCGTGCCGCGGCTCCCCGTGCCGCGACCCCTGCCGCGACGTCGCCGAACGCCGACACCGATGCCGCGATGTCGGGGTTCGCGCCGTTGGCGCGGCCCGGTGTCGACGCGCGCCGACACTGGCGCACGCCGAAGTCGACGAACCGCGACTACGCGGTCGGTCTGCGGACGGTCGACGCGCACGCGCGCTTCACGGAGGATGGCGCCATGATCTTCGAGGCTTGTCGGAAGGCGATGGACGATCGTTTGCGATCCCACGAAGGGTCGGCTCGCGCGTAACCAAGGAGCCTATGGTGCCGGTCTGCGAGCCGGCTCCTTCGTTCGCGGCCGCAGTTCTCGGCAGCCGTCCCCTTTCGGCCAGCTCCAGTCGCAGAGCTGCCGGTCGGCATCGCGCTGTCCCGATGATTCCCGGCGCTCAACGCCTCGCCCGGGAGCGGATATCCGTTGCTGTCCTTCGCCTGGGTCGGCAGCAAAGGGCGTGCCTGAAGACTTCGGGGCAAGTCGGCCGCAGTCTCGGCCTTGCTGCACGTCGTCAGCTCATGCTTCCCGCTCGGCGTCTTGCCACAATCGCCTGACTTCAGAACCAGCTCTCAATGCCGAGGGTGTCCGGTGCTCGCCGTCGGCGCGCCGATCGCGTCGAGGTCGGCCATCGCCTCCTCGTCCAGCTCCACGGACGCGGCTGCCAAGTTCTGTTCCAGGTGCTCGACGCTTGTCGTCCCGGGGATCAGCAGGGTGTTGGGCGCATGCCGCAGCAGCCACGCCAAGCCGACCTGCATGGGCGTGACGTCCAGCCGCGCGGCGACCTCTCGCACCTTAGACTGGTCCACCACCTTGGGCCCGCCGATCGCGCCGCCGCCGAGTGGGTAGAAGGGCGTCCAGGCGATGCCGTTCGCGAGGCAAAGCCGGAGCAGCGCCTCCGACTCTCGGCTGATGAGGCTGTAGGCGTTCTGCACGCACACGATGCCGGCCGGAAGCGCGCGCAAGCCGTTCCAGGTCGACGGCGCTCAGGCCTATAGCCCCGATCTTACCCTCGTCGCGCATTGCGATCATCACCGCAAGCTGGTCGTCGATGTCGACGACTTGGTCGCCCTCGGCGCTGAGCCCGGGTCCGACGTCGGCGCGACGCAGGTTGACCAAGGGGATCTGGTCCAGTCCGAGGCTCAGGAGATTGTCCTCCAGGCTGGCACGGAGTTGTTCGGGCCGCTGCGCAAGCTTTACGGGGATCTTTCCATGGTCCGGATCGGCTCCGACCTTGGTGGCGACCACGACCCCGCCGCCTGAGGGAAGAACCTCATGGATCGCGCGATTGACAGAGCCGTCGCCGTAGAACTGAGCCGTGTCGATGTGGTCGACGCCCGCGATTGCGCGGCGCAGCAGGGCGACGGCCTTGGCGGGCTCGACCGAGCGAAGCTGCAGCGCGCCATAGCCGATGCGTGCCACCTCGTGGTCACCAAGGCGGTAGACGTCGCCAGGAGGCGCGATCAATCGCGTATGGTGGGGCATGCGGGACCTCCGTGCTAAACCTAGATCAAACGGAGGCTCGTCCGTTCACGCCCGTCTAACCGGAGGAACCTCCGTTTGTCAAAACCTCCTCGCTTGCGCGCTGACGCGGTCGTCAATCGGGAGCGCCTCATCGCCGAGGCCCGACGGGTCTTCTCCGCCGGCGACGCAACGGTGTCGCTGGAGGTCGTTGCGCAGGCAGCCGGGGTGGGGGTGGCCACGCTCTACCGCAACTTCCCGACGCGCGAAGCACTGGTGGAGGCGGTGTATCGCTCGGAACTCGATGTCCTCGCGGCGGACGCGGAACCGCTGCTCGCCGCCAACGGGGCACTCGACGCCCTGCGGATGTGGATGGACCGATACGCTCGCTTCGTTGCCACCAAGTATGCCATGCGGGATGCCTTGCGCATTGCCCTGACGTCGCCAGCGGCATCGGCCCTGGAGACCCGCGCCCGCGTCCGAGCCGTAGTGGCACGTTTCATGGCTGCGGGCGCTGCGGACGGCACCATCCGCGAGGACATGGAGGCGGACGACGTGACCCTGAGCCTCGCGGGCGCCGTCCTGATGACGGCAACCTCGACCGACGCATCGCAACTGCGCCGGCTGTTGGACCTGCTGCTTGATGGACTACGTCCAAGTCGATGAAGTAGGCGTCGCACTGCCGTTGTCAGGAACGCAAGCGCGTCGTGCCGTTGCGAGCTGCGTTTCCTTGAACGCTCGCTGCAAGAAGAGCGAAGGCAGCTTTCCGAACCTGCTGCCCGAAAGCGGATCAACGGTCCTCGGCCAACACATGCCGCCCGACGCAGCAGGCAACGAGAATGTACGGCCGGTGAGAGCCTGATAGATCGCCAACCCCCTCACTCCAAATCCACCACCCCCCGCGCCGCGTTCGCCGCCAGCCGCTCCAGCCGGGCCAGCGCCCGGCGCGAGTTGCGCCGCAGGCGGCGGCCCTCGGCGTTGCCCGCCCTCTTGGCGTGGGCGGCGCGGGTGGCGCGCAGCATCCAGGGCGGCGGCGGGATGTAGGGGGTGAGGACGATCTCGAAGCCGAGCGCCTCCAGCGTGCGCAGCACCTTGCCGGCCTCGAGGCTCTGCCGGCCCTGCTCCAGCGCGACGAGCCATTGACGGCTGACCCCGGCGCGGTCGGCGAGCTCGCTCTGGCGGATCGCCAGGCCGGCGCGGACCTCGTTGACGAACGCGCCCAGCGCCGGCATCGAGGCAACCGTGCGGGCGAGCGCGTCGCGCGGCGGCGGCTTGCGCCGCTTGGGCAGGACGATGCGGGTGAAGTCTTCCACGCGAGCTCTCCTTGTCGCCTTTTGATCGCCTTTTCGTCGCACCAGGTCTTTCGCGTTGCCCCGTGCCGCGACTCCCCTGCCGCGACGTCGCCGAACGCCGACACCGATGCCGCGATGTCGGGGTTCGCGCCGTTGGCGCGGCCCGGTGTCGACGCGCGCCGACCCTGGCGCACGCCGAAGTCGACGAACCGCGACTTTGGCAAGGCCCGGTGTCACCGCACCGCGACGCGAGCCGCCGATCCGCCCCCTGTGCGGAGAGGGTGGACGCGGCGCAGGCTATCGGTTATGTTACCTAAGGCATGGGACCGAGGCCGGCAAGGGCGACAGCCCTGGCCCGGCGCTGTAGAAGGGCGCGTGAGCATGATGATCCCGCTTCGCGTCGCCCTCGCTTGCATGCTGCTCGCGTCGGCACCGCTCGCCTTGGCCGTGCCGGCGCGCGCCGGACTGCCCGCCAAGGCGCTGGCGCCGATCCCCGCCGCGACCCTGGCGCTGATGGCGGCCAAGGGCACCGGCGCCTCGGCGCCGCTGGTGCTGCGCAGCTACAAGAAGGAGTCGGAGATCGAGGTGTGGAAGGCCAACGCGCAGGGGCGTTTCGTCTACCTCAAGACGTTCCCGATCTGCCGCTGGTCGGGCCAGCTCGGCCCCAAGACGCATGACGGCGACCGGCAGACGCCGGAGGGGTTCTACCCCATCGCCGCGCGGCAGATGAACCCGAACTCGCATTATTACCTGTCGTTCGACACCGGCTTTCCCAATGCCTACGACAAGGCGCACGGCGCGTCGGGCTCGGCGGTGATGATCCACGGCACCTGCTCCTCGCGCGGCTGCTTCGCGATGACCGACCGGCAGGTGGGCGAGCTCTACGCCATCGCCCGCGACGCGTTGAAGGGTGGCCAGGCGGCGTTCCAGCTGCAGGCCTATCCCTTCCACATGAGCGCCGCCAACATGGCGCTCTATCGCAACGACGCCAACATCGCCTTCTGGCGCCAGCTGAAGGAAGGCTCCGACCGCTTCGAGGCGACGGGCGAGATCCTGACGACGAGCGTCGTCGCCGGGCGCTACGCCTTCGCGCCATCGCCCGATGCCGAGACGGAGCGTCAGGCGCGGGCCTTTCACGCCGCCGAAGAAACGAAGGTCGCCGACCTGGTCAAGGAGGGGGCGGCGGCGGTGCGCACCACCTATGCCGACGGCGGGCAGAACGCGATCTTCGCCGCGCTGCTGAAGAAAGGCGCCGACCTCGGCACCGTCAGCCGGCCGGAGGCGCTGGCCTTCGCCGGCATCGATGTGACCCTGGTGCCGGCGCGCGCGCACCGCCGCCCGGCGCCGCTCCCCCGCCTCGAGGTCGCCGCCGCCGACTGGAAGCCGGAGCCGAGGCCGCCGATGGCGACGCTGGTGAAGGCCCGCGCGGTTCCCATGCCGGCGACCCTCGACACGATCGCGACGCGGGGCGCGCCGCTGAACTACGCTTTGGCCAAGCCGTTGCCGGCCACCGCGCTGATCGCCGGCGCCATGCCGATGCGCGCGGCGACGATGACGAACTGAGCGAGGTTCTCGTCGCCGGCGCGGCGCCGAAGCGGCGAAAACGCAACACGTCATCCGCTTGAAAACGGATTGCCGGAACAAACCGGCAATCATCCTACGTGCGCGTTATCAAAGCTTGGCCGCCTCGCTACAGTGGACTGATTCGGACGGCGACTTGGCGGCGACTTGGCGGGGGCGGGGTGGATGCGGGAGCGGCGGCGGAGTGCCGAGTACACGCGCGTGTGTAATCGTGCAGTCCCGCTGGGCACCGCCGTCATGCTGGTGCCAGGGCTGGCGCGCGCCGCCGACGGGCGGACGCGCCTGGCGATCTTGGCGGACCTGCGCGACAGCCACGACGCGTTCCTCCTGTCGATCTTCGTCGGCCTCACGCTCTTTGCCGCGACGGTGGCGTTGCTCCATCTGGCGGGGCGGCGTCGCGCCCTGCAGCGCGAGAATGCCTTGATGAGCACCCTGAACGAGGTGCGCGCGAAGCTCGACCGCGCCGAGACGTTCCTGGCGGCGGAGTCGCAGATCAATATCGCCTGGGGTCTGCAATCCAACGAGCCCGAGATCGAGGGTGATGCCGCGCTCGTCGGCGACGGACTTGGCTTACGCCGGGTGCTCGGCTTCGGCTCCTGGTTGCCGCCGGAGCAGGCCCAGAGGCTCGAAGCCTGCGTCTCCCATCTGCGCCAGCGCGGCGAGGCGTTTCGCCTCTCGGTCGTCGCACTCAACGGCCGTCATCTCGAAACAGAGGGGCGCGCCGTGACGGGGCGCGCGGTGATGCGCGTGCGCGACGTTTCTGGCGACCGCCTCGAGACCGGCCGTCTGCGCGAGGCGCAGACGCGGACGCTCGCCGAACTGGCGGCGCTGCGCGCCCTGCTCGATGCCGTCCCTTGTCCGGCCTGGGCGCGCGATGCCTCCAACAGCTTGACCTGGCTCAACGCCGCGTATGTGCGGGCGGTCGAAGCCGAGGACCGCCAGGATGCCCTGAGGCGCTCGATCGAGCTTCTGGAGAGCCCGGCGCGCGAGACCTCGGCCGCCAGTCGCGCCCACAAGGATGTGTTTCGTGGCCGCTCGGCGGCGGTGCTTGCCGGCTGGCGCCGCAGCCTCGACATCATCGAGGTACCGCTCGAGGAAGGATCGATCGGCATCGCCTTCGATGTCTCGGAACTGGAGGCCGCCCGCTTCGATCTTCAACAAACGATGAAGGCGCATGCCCGCACGCTCGACCAGCTCTCGACCGCCGTCGCCATCTTCGACAGGCGAAAGCAGCTCGTCTTTCATAACGCCGCCTATCGCCAGCTGTGGTCGCTCGATCAGGCTTCCCTCGATCTGAACCCGAGCGAGTCGGAAATCCTCGATCGTCTCCGCGCCAGGCGACTGTTGCCGGAGCAGGCCGATTTCCGGGGATGGAAGGAGGCCCATCTCGCCGGCTACCAGTCGCCCGACACGACGGAACAGGTCTGGCACCTGCCCGACGGGCGCATCCTGCGCGCCGTCATCAATCCCAACCCGCAGAGCGGCGTCACCTATCTCTTCGACGATGTCACCGCGCAGTTCCACCTCGAGTCGCGATTCAACGCGCAGACCCGAGTGCAGAGCGAAACACTCGATACGCTGAAGGAAGGCGTCGCCGTGTTCGGCACGGATGGGCGGCTCAAGCTGTCGAACGCCGCGTTCGGCCGGCTTTGGCGGCTCGACCGCGGCGACCTCGACGGCAAGCCGCACATCGATCGCGTCGCCTCGCTCTGCGCGCGCCTGTCGCCCGACGCCGATCCGTGGATCGCGATCCGCACGGCCGTGTCGGGCTTGCACGACCAGCGCACCGGCATCGAGCGGCGTCTGACCTGCCGGGACGGCTCCATCGTCGATTGCACGACCGCGCCGCTGCCGGATGGCGCGACCTTGCTGACCTTCACGGACACGACGGCGAGCGTAAACGTCGAGCGGGCGCTGACAGACCGTAACCAGGCGCTGCTCGAGACCGAGAAGCTGCGCGACAACTTCGTGCATCATGTGTCCTTCGAGCTTCGCTCGCCGCTGCAAAACATCATCGGCTTCATTCACCTGCTCGGCGATGGTTCGATCGGCTCGCTCAATCCGAAGCAGAGCGAATATGTCGGCTATGTCCTGAAATCATCGGCGGCGGTGCTGGCGCTGATCAACGACATCCTCGATCTCGCGACGATCGACACCGGCGCGCTCGAACTGAACCTCACGCGCATCGACGTGATCGACACGATCAAGGCCGCCTCGGAGGGCGTGCAGGACCGCCTGGCGGAATCGGCGTTACGCCTGCAGGTGGTGGCGATGCCGGAGATCGGCACCTTTCGCGCGGATGCCAAGCGCGTCCGCCAGGTGTTGTTCAACCTGCTCTCGAACGCGATCGGCTTTTCGTCGCCCGGCCAGACCGTGACGCTGGCGGCGATGCGGCGAGGCGACGAGATCGTCTTCAAAATCTCGGACCAGGGCCGCGGCATTCCGGAGGATGTCATCGCGCACGTGTTCGAACGCTTCCACTCGAACACGATGAACTCGCGCCATCGCGGCGTCGGCCTCGGACTTTCCATCGTCAAGAGCTTCGTCGAACTGCACGGCGGCCGGGTTCTGATCGACTCCGCACCGGGCGAGGGTACGGCCGTCACTTGCATCTTCCCGGCCCAAGATGAGACAGTCCTGACGATCGTGAACCCGGAGCGTTCGCTCGGTTCGGAGGCCAGGGAGATTTGACGATGGCTTTCGAGGCCCCGCAGAAGGCGCCGTCCAGTTCGACCTGGTACGTCGACATCGCCGACGAGGCCGCGACCGTTTCACTCGCCGCCGATATCGCCTCGCTGGTAAAGCCGGGTGATCTCGTGACGTTGTCGGGCGAACTCGGCGCCGGCAAGACAACGTTCGCGCGGGCGCTGATACGCTCGCTGGTCGGAGATCCCGATCTCGAAGTGCCAAGCCCGACATTCACGCTCATCCAGGTCTATGAGAGCAACGCCCGCGATACGGCGCAATTTCCAATCGTGCACGCCGACCTCTTTCGCATCAGGGATCCCTCCGAACTCGCCGAACTCGGGTGGGAGGAGGCGTCCGAAGGCGCACTTGTGATCGTCGAATGGCCGGAGCGGGCCGGCGCCGGCCTGGCGGGAGACCGCCTCGACATCGCCTTCCATCTCGACAGCGAGAAGAGCGCCGGCTTTCGCGTGGTGGCAGTGACCGGCATCGGCAGCTTCGGCCAGCGGCTCATCCTGTCGCGCACGACGCGCGATATCATCGAGCGCAGTGGCTTCGCCGGGGCGGAGCGTACCTTCATGATGGGCGACGCCTCGACCCGCGCCTACGAGCGGCTGACGAAGCCCGACGGCACCAAGGCGATTTTGATGATATCGCCGCCGCGCGCCGACGGACCGCCGATCCGTTACGGCAAACCCTACAGCGCGATCGCCAGGCTTGCGGAAGACATAAGGCCTTTCATCGCCATCGATGGCGGCTTGCGAGCGCTGGGCTTCTCGGCGCCGGAGATCTTCGCGCACGACCCGCGCAGCGGCCTCGCGATCATCGAGGATCTCGGCGCCGACCTCTTCGTCGACGCCAACGGCATCATTTTCGCGCGTTACAGCGAAGCGGTGGCGGCGCTGGCGCACCTCCATGCCGCGCACCCCGAGAAGGCGCTTTCCGACGGCAACGGCGGCACCTACGAGATCCCACCCTACGATATCGACGCGCTGACGATCGAGGTCGAGCTACTTGCGGAATGGTACGCGCCGCATATCGCCAAGGTGATGCCCTCTTCCGGCGCCAAGGCCGGTTTTCTCACGCTGTGGCGCGACGCCCTCGCCAACGTGGTCGCCGCGCCGCCGACATGGACCCTGCGCGACTACCATTCTCCGAACCTGCTCTGGCTCGCCGACCGCGAGGGCGTCGCGCGTGTCGGCATGATCGACTTTCAGGATTGCGTGCTCGGCCATCCGGCCTACGACGTGGCCTCGCTGCTGCAGGACGCGCGCGTGACGGTGCCGGCCGATGTCGAGTTGCGCCTGCTCGGCCATTACGCGCTGGCACGCAAACGGCGCGACGCGAGCTTCGACATGGCCGCCTTCGCCAAGGCCTACGCCATCCTGGGCGCACAGCGCGCGACCAAGATCCTCGGTATTTTCGCGCGCCTCGACAAACGCGACCGCAAACCTCAATACCTCGTTCACATCCCGCGCATACAAACGTATCTGCGCAAGAACCTCGCTCATCCGGCGCTGGCGGAGCTGAAGTCATGGGTCGAGCAGAACGTGCCGAGCATCTTCGCGGCGGATACCTGACCGATGAAACGCCTCTGATGTCGATGCCGAGCCAGGCGGCGGCGTCCATCGCGGCCGAGACTGTGATGCCGCGAACCGCAATGGTGTTCGCCGCCGGTCTCGGGACCCGCATGCGGCCTGTGACCAACACCATGCCCAAGCCGATGATCAGCGTCGGCGGCAAACTTCTCATCGATCATATGCTCGACCGTTTCGCCGAAGCTGGCGTCGAACGGGCGATCGTCAACGTTCACTATCTCGCCGATCAGATCGAGCGCCATCTCGCCGGACGGCAAAGACCCCGGATCATCATATCTGACGAACGCGACGCGTTGCTCGATCAAGGCGGCGGCATCAAGAAGGTCATGCCGCTGCTCGGCGACGATCCGTTCTTTCTCTGCAACACCGACGCGTTCTGGCTTGAAAGACCGCCTTCGAATCTCGCCGCGCTCGCCGCCCGGTGGGACCCGGACAAGATGGACATCCTGCTGCTTGTCGCGGCGACGAAGACGAGCGTCGGGGTCGATTGGCCCGGCGACTTCACGATGCTGGCCGACGGCAAGCTTGAGAGACGCGATGAGCACGCCGTCGCACCCTTCGTCTACGCGGGAATCGGCATCATCAAGCCGAGCCTTTTCATCGACGCGCCGGACGGCGCCTTTCGTCTCGCGCCTTACTTCTTCGCAGCCGCCGCCGCAGGCCGTCTTTTCGGCCACTGCCTCGATGGCCAGTGGCTGCATGTCGGAACCCCGGAGGCGATCTTCCAGGCGGAAGAGACGATCAAGCGCTTTGTGTACTGAACTCTACTCCGCGGCCTGCCGCGCCAGGCGCTCCGGAAACGCCGCCGCCAATGCCGCCTTCGTTGCCGGGATCACGCCGCGCTCCGTAATGAGACCGGTGACAAGGTCGGCTGGCGTCACGTCGAAAGCATAGTTCATGACTGGACTGCCCGGCGAAGTCACTTGGATGCGGGCAACCTCGCCCGCGTCGGTGATCCCGCTCATATGCGTGACCTCCTCCGAACCGCGTTCCTCGATCGGAATGCCGGATATTCCGTCGTCGATCGTGAAATCGATCGAGGGTGATGGTGCGGCGACGTAGAAGGGAACGCCATTCGCCTTCGCCGCCAGAGCCTTCAGGTAAGTACCGATTTTGTTGCAAACGTCACCGCTGGCCGTCGTACGGTCTGTACCGACGATGACGCAATCGACTTTGCCGTGCTGCATCAGGTGACCACCGACGTTGTCGACCACGATCGTGTGCGCCACGCCGTGCTGGCCCAGTTCCCATGCGGTGAGCGCCGCACCCTGATTGCGCGGACGCGTCTCGTCGACGAACACATGGACAGGAAGACCAACCTCGTGGGCGGCATAGATCGGCGCCGTGGCCGTCCCCCAATCGACGGCGGCGAGCCAGCCAGCGTTGCAATGCGTGAGAATGTTGAGCGGTCGCCCGGCACACGCGCGAGCGAGGTCGCGCAGCATGGCTAGACCGTGCATCCCCATGCTTCGGCACAATTCGACATCATGCTCGGCGATTGCGGCGGCTCGAACGTAAGCCGCTTCAGTCCTATCCTCCGGCGGAAGTCGCGCGAGCACGGCACGCATCTCGCCCAGCGCCCAGGCCAAGTTTATGGCCGTGGGACGCGTCGCACCCAGTGTGCGGCAGGCCGTTGCCAAGGCGGCGTCAGACGAGTCCGCGCGCATCGCCAACGCGACACCGTAGGCGGCGGTCACGCCGATAAGCGGCGCGCCGCGCACGTACATATCCTTGATGGCGCGAGCCGCATCGCCGAGCGATGTCAGCGTCACCACCTCGTAGCGGTGCGGCAAACGAGTCTGATCAATCACGCAGACGTCCCGTGATGTGTCTTTAAGCCAGATTGTCCGCTGGCTCTGTCCCTCGACCTTCACGGCGCACTCCATGTTGCCGGAGCGCTTTAGCGCGAAATCAGCAGCCTTTGCAGATGCCAGTGTCGATTTTGTTGTCTTCGCTCTGGATGCCTCGATCGAGCGGCGTGGTACCTGCCCCCTGAGAGGCGCCGGGGTTTGGTACGGTTTCGCCTGTGGAGGTGATGTTGCCCGTGCGCGCACCCGCTCCGCCATTGGACGGCAGATCGCGTGACGACCCGTTTCCGGCGCCTTGCGCCAAGGCGGGGACGGTCGCAACGAGAACTCCTGCGGCAAGCAGTAACATTCTGATCATGGACGTTCCTCCCTTGTGACGAGAAAACGCCTTTTTCCTGCTTCGGTTGCAACGCACGGTACCGACGGCGCGGGGGCGCCGGGGCAGCTTCGCGCTTAATAGATCGTTAAGTGAACTTTGCGCAGATTTGGCTGAACTCCTTGCAGAGCGATGACAATCCATGACGCTTTCGGCCAGCGCGGATCCCGACGATCACAGCGACAGCAAGACAGGCACGGGGCTGACCCCCACCGTCGAAGCGGGCGGGGTCGATCCCTTTCTTGCCAAGGCCGCGAGCGATACGCCAGCGACCGCGCGATCCTGGCATGCCAGACTGCTCGACTACAGCGCGCACGCGGCCATGATCGTCGGCCTGATCGGGTTTGCCTGGACCGTCAGCGGACACGTCGTGACGCGCGAGCCCTCCCCTGTTCCCGCCGCTTCGGCCAAAAGCGCTTCGCTCGGCGCGCCGGTCTCGGCCGCGGCAAACGCCGAGCCGTCCAAGGCGGACGAAGTGGCCTCATTGCGCCAAGCCAACCGCCAGATGGCGACTGACGTCAAAACGCTGCGCGCAAGCCTCGAGGCGCTTCGCGCGAATGTCGCCAGGACGCCGGACCAGGTGCGTGCCCTCAACACCAGCCTCGACGAGATGAAAAGCGAGCTGGCATCGGCGAGAGGCGAGGCTCGCGCGGAAATCGCCCAGATGTCCAGCAAGCTCGAAACGCTGCGGCACGAGCATGAGGCAGCCGCCAAACCGGCTCAGCAGACCGACCACGTCAGCAAGCTCGAGCGTCAGGCGCCTGACCCGACACCCACAAGCTCAATTCCGCCCGAGGCGAGCCTGAAGCCGGTGCCGAAACCGCCAGCCAAGCCTGCCGGCCTCGCCAGCGCCGAAGACTCGATCGTCAAGCCACAGGTCATTGCGGGTTGGGTGGTTCGCGACGTCTACGAGGGTGTCGCATACGTGGAAGGTAAACGCGGAACCATGGAAGTTGTGCCCGGCGTCAGCATTCCAGGGGCGGGTGTGGTCAAATCGATCGACAGGCGCGGCGCCGGCTGGACCGTCACCACGACGAGGGGTGTCGTCGCTTACGCCGCTCCGCCGCGCGAGACGCGCCGCATGAACGCGCGAGACTATTATCCCCGCTACGACTTCTGAGGCCTCCGGGGCTCGGTCGTCATCAGTCGGGTTTATCGAAGTCCTGAGGATCGAACTCTCGCAGCGTCGAGCAGAACTCGCACGTTACGCCGATCTTGCCGTTATCTCCGATCATGTCGGTACGCTCCTGCGGCGAGAAGCGGCGCAGCATCGCGTCGATCCGGCCGCGCGAGCAGCGACAGGCATCGCGCACAGCCTGCGGCTGGAACACCTTGACGCCGCGCTCATGAAACAGCCGAAACAACAGGCGTTCACTGGATAAGGTCGGATCGACCAGTTCGTGATCCTCGATCGTCTCGGCGAGTGCGCGCGCCTCGTTCCAGGCTTCGTCCAGTTCGGCCACGGGAGCCTCGTAGTCCGCCGGCGCGTCGCCGGGATCGAGGTCGATTTGTTGGCGCTGGCGCTCGGGCGAGTCTGGTAGGAACTGCACCATGAGACCGCCGGCCCGCCATTCCGCGCCGGCTCCGGTGACTTTTTCGGCCACGGCGAGCCGTACGAGGGTTGGGATCTGCTCCGACTGGCGAAAATACTGATGCGCGGCCGCTTCAAGCCCCTGACCATCGAGCGCGACGATACCCTGATAGCGCGAGGTCTCACTGCCGCGATCGATAGTGAAAGCCAAGTGCCCCTTGCCGAGAAGGTCGCCGCCCCTCGGCGCGTCAACCAACCTTTTCTCGTCGTAGCGAGCGAAGGCGCGGATACGATCGGGCGCGTCGAAATCGACAACGAGCATATCGATAAAGCCGTCGCTCTTCGTCTGCAGCTGAAAGCGCCCTTCCATCTTGAGGGACGAGCCGAGCAGCACCGTCAGCGCCGCCGCTTCTCCCACGAGGCGGGCCACCGCCGGCGGATACTTGTGCTGCGACAGGATGTGATCCACTGCCGGTCCAAGCCGAACCACGCGACCACGTATATCGAGAGGCTCGACGGCGAAAGGCAGGATGCGATCGTCCTTGGCGTGATCGGCCACGGGAATAGAATCCTTCGCCTCCACCGTCACTCCATCGTCCCGAGGCACCAGGCCAATATACCTTTCTGCGCGTGGAGCCGATTTTCGGCTTCATCAAAGACCACCGACTGCGGTCCATCGATGACCTCATCGGTGACTTCCTCGCCGCGATGCGCTGGCAGGCAGTGCATGAAAATCGCGTCCTTGCCCGCAGCCGACATCAAGGTGGCGTCGACCTGATAGGGTTTCAACAGATTGTAGCGGGCGGTCTTCTCCTCGTCGCCCATCGAAAGCCAGCAATCGGTCACCACGCAATCGGCACCGGCCGCCGCCTCGTGAGGATCGGTGGTAACAAAGATGTCGGTCGAAGCCGCGCGCGCCCAATCGAGCACATGGTTGGGCAAACCTAGCGATGCGGGTGAAGCGATCCTTATCTTGAAGTCAAACCGCTGCGCGGCGTGCACCCAGCTCGCCAACACATTGTTGCCGTCGCCGCTCCAAGCGATCGTCCGCCCCCTGATTGGCCCGCGATGCTCCTCGAAGGTCAGCACGTCGGCCATGACCTGGCAGGGATGCGACCGCTTGGTCAAAGCGTTGACGATCGGAACGTGAGCGTTCGCGGCCAATTCGTTCATCGCGGAATGATCGAGGATGCGGATGACGATCGCGTCGACGAAACGCGAGAGGACGCGCGCGGTATCCGCGATCGTCTCGCCGCGCCCGAGCTGCATCTCCTTGCCGGTCAGCATGATGGTGTCGCCGCCGAGTTGGCGCATCGCCAGATCGAAGGATACACGCGTGCGAGTGGAGGGCTTGTCGAAGATCATCGCCAACGTGCGTCCGGCGAGGGGCTTGTCACGCGAGGGCTTGCCTTTGCGCCAAGCCGCCTTGAGTGCCGCGGCATGATCGATGACGCGCCGCAGTTCGGCCGAAGAGACCTCGGAAAGGTCGAGAAAGTGCCGGACGGCACTTTCGACAGGGCCCGTTCTGGTCATTCGGCGGCGCCCTTTTGGAGCGCTATCGGGCCCGCCAGCCGGCTACACGTTGCCTCCAGCCGTTCGACCGCCTCGGCGATCTCGCTTTCCGTGATGACGAGAGGCGGCAGCAGCCGGACGACATTGTCCGCCGCCGGGATCACCAGCACGCGCTCCTCGCGGGCGGCGGCGGCGAAGTCGGCGGGCGGCACGCGTAGCTGGAGGCCCAGCATGAGGCCCTCGCCGCGCACATCGGCAATGATGTCGCTGTGGCGGTCCCTGAGCGAAGCCAGCTTCTGCTTGAGGCGCAGACCTTTCATGGCGACGGCCTCGATGAAGCCATGGGCGAGAACGACGTCGAGAACGGCGTTGCCGACAGCCGTGGCGAGCGGATTGCCGCCGTAGGTCGTGCCATGCGTACCGGTTGTCATGCCCCTGCCGGCCTGCGCGGTGGTCAGGAAGGCGCCAAGCGGAAAACCGCCGCCAATACCTTTGGCGATCGCGATGATATCGGGCTCGATCCCGGCATGCTCGTAGGCGAAGAACTTACCCGTCCGCCCGATGCCGGACTGTACCTCGTCGACGACGAGCAGCAGGCCGTGCTGGTCGCAGATTTCGCGCAGCGCTCGAAGGAACGCATGCGGCGCGACACGGATACCGCCTTCGCCCTGCACCGGCTCGACGAGGATAGCGGCCGTTTGCGGGCCGATCGCCGCCGTCACCGCCTCAACATCGCCCCAGGCGACGCGATCGAAGCCCGGCGACTTGGGGCCGAAGCCCTCGATGTACTTATCGTTGCCCCCGGCGGCGACCGTGGCGAGCGTGCGCCCGTGGAAAGCGCCCTGAAAGGTTATGATGTGATAGCGGTCGGGCTGCCCAGACACAGCATGGTACTTGCGCGCGGTCTTGATCGCGCCCTCGACCGCTTCCGCGCCCGAATTCGTAAAGAACACGTAGTCGGCGAAACATGCGGCGCAGAGGCGCGCGGCGAGCCGTTCCGCCTGCGGGATCTCGAACAGGTTCGACGTATGCCAGAGCGTGCGCGCCTGGGCCGTCAGCGCCTCGATGAGATGGGGATGAGAGTAGCCGAGCGAGGCCACGGCGATACCGCCACCCAGATCGAGATAGCGCTCGCCGCTGGCCGTCTCCAGCCAGACGCCCGCGCCGCGGGCGAAGGCGAGGGGATAGCGCGCGTAGGTCGGCAATATGGACGAGGTCTGCGAGGACGATGAGGTCACGTCCCACTCCTGCTCTCGAGAGGCGAGATGCCCTAAGGCTCTATGCAAAGTGCCGCCCGAGGGGCGGCACAACATGGACGCTTGAATGTAGGGGCTTCCACGAAACCGGTCAAACAGAAGGATTGGACCGCGTTTTCCCAGATCTGAACGACCCTTGGCTTCAAGTTTTCGATCGGCTCCCTGTGGTGCATGCAGAGCGATTCCGTTTTGTTCTCGCTTTGACTCGGAACTGTCCAACAAGCCTTGCCCCGCACGCAAGTCGCTGTTGAAAACAATTGAGATACGGTCACGACTCTTGCGCCGGATTCAACAGCTAGTGTAGCCTTCGTCTTGTCGGCTACGACATCTCGTGCGGTAGACTCCAATAAAGCGTTTTGCGTCTGAACGGCTCCCGCGAGCCGTCGGAGACTTTCGTGCCCGATTCCAGCTGACAAACGTCGTGATCGCCAGATCATCGCGTGGGCCCAAGCACAAACGACGGACCTAAAGACATGGCGGATCAAACGAAAGAGACAGTGATGTCCTGGACCGAAGAGCGGGTCGATCTCCTTCGCAAGCTTTGGCTCGACGGGTTGAGCGCGAGCCGCATCGCCACGGAACTCGCCGGCGGCGTGACTCGAAACGCGGTGATCGGCAAGGTGCACCGTCTCGGCATGTCGGGGCGTGTCAAGTCGCAGACGTCGGCCTCGATGAACCGGATCCGGTTGGATGCCAAAGTACCAGGTACGACGGCCCGCACGCCGATGCCGCAGCGACCCGCCGGCCTGTCGATGCGCGGGAACACCGCACTCGCCATACAGGCGCGTCCTATGGCGATGCTCCAGCCGCAGCGCACGTCCGGCGACGTTGTGCCGATGGCCGAGAACGTGACGATCATGGACCTGCGCGAATCGATGTGCCGATGGCCTGTCGGCGACCCGTCATCGACCGAATTTCGCTATTGCGGCGGCAAGGCTCCAATCGGCGATGGCCCTTATTGCAAGTTCCACAGCCGCATGGCTTACCAGCCGGTTCAAGACCGTCGTCAGCGCCGGAGCGCCTCGGCGTAACGCCGACCTGCGGCAAGACTCGCGATTTACCACGTGTTTCGGATAGAACGGAGCCTCCGTCGGCGAGCGACGATCCGTGGAACAAGTCCTGTGTCCGTCCTGGCCGGTAAAAGCATCCTTCTCATCGTCGGCGGCGGGATCGCCGCGTACAAGGCGCTCGATCTCGCGCGACGCTTGCGCGAACGCGGCGCTTGCGTCCGCCCCGTCATGACCGAGGGCGCCAAAGCCTTCATCACCCCACTATCTCTGGCGAGCCTGGCCGGCGCCAAGGTGCACGATGCGCTCTTCTCGCTGATCGAGGAGGCCGAGATGGGCCATATCGAGCTCTCGCGCGCCGCCGACTTGATCGTCGTCGCGCCGGCGACTGCCAACCTCCTCGCCAAGATGGCGCACGGCTTGGCCGACGACCTGGCGTCGACCCTGCTCCTTGCGACCGATAAGAAGACGCTGGTGGCGCCGGCGATGAACCTGCGCATGTGGCTGCATCCCGCGACCCAGCGCACCATGGCAACGTTGCGGGCCGACGGGGTGCTGGTGTGCGGCCCCGACGACGGCGCGATGGCTTGCGGGGAGTTCGGGCCGGGACGGATGAGCGAGCCTCTGGCGATCGTCGCCGCCGTCGAGGCCGCGTTGGCGAAGGACACGCGACTGCCGCTTCCCTCCCCTATGCGAGCGGGCGCGCTCGCCGGCCGCCGCGTCGTCGTCACGTCCGGACCGACGCACGAGCCGATCGATCCGGTTCGCTTCATCGCCAACCGCTCGTCCGGCAAGCAGGGCCACGCGATTGCCCGTGCCGCGGCGCAAGCCGGCGCCGAGGTTGTGCTGATTAGCGGACCGGTCGCGCTCGCCGACCCGGTCGGCGTCGACACGCGCCACGTGGAGACGGCGCGCGAGATGCTGGAGGCCGTCGAGAGCGCGTTGCCCGCCGAGATTTTCGTCGCGAGCGCCGCTGTCGCCGATTGGCGCGTCGCGAGCGCGGCGACGGAGAAACTCAAGAAGGGGCGTGAAGCGCCGGTGCTTCATATGGCGGAGAACCCCGACATCCTCGCGCGCGTCGCCGGTCGTGGCGACGACCGACCGACGCTCGTCGTGGGCTTCGCAGCCGAGACGGAGAATTTAGTCGCGCACGCGCGCGCCAAGCTGGCGAGGAAAGGCTGCGATCTGATCGTGTTGAACGACGTCGGCGCTGGCACCGAAACGTTCGGCGGCGACATGAACAAGGTGACAATCATCGACGCCAAAGAGACGATCGCATGGCCGAGGCTCGAGAAGGCCGATATCGCGACACGACTCGTCGATCTGCTCGCCGATCGCCTCCGCGAACTTAGGCCCATCTCAAAATGACGCTTGACCCGAGCCAAAGCGCGGTCGCGGTCAGGGTCCTGCCGCATGGAGAGGGCCTTCAGTTTCCATCCTACGCCACAGCGCTGGCAGCCGGATGCGACCTTGCGGCGGCCGTCTCGTCCGACAAGCCGATCTCGCTGGCACCGGGCGCACGCGCGCTCGTGCCGACCGGCTTCGCCATAGCTTTGCAGCCGGGCTTCGAGGCACAGGTCAGGCCACGTTCAGGTTTAGCGCTCCGCCACGGCGTCACCGTGCTCAACGCTCCCGGCACGATCGACGCGGATTATCGCGGCGAGGTCCAAGTGCTGCTCGTCAACCTCGGCGAGGCGACGTTCGTGATAGAGCGCGGGATGCGCATCGCCCAACTGGTCCTCGCCCCGATCGTGCGCGCGCGCTTCGTCACAGCCTTGGTATTGGAGACGTCGCAGCGTGCCGAGGGCGGATTTGGCTCGACGGGCACAACCGTAACGCGATCGTAGCGAGCCGCTGAACCGCGCCGACCTCCGTCGCCCGTCGGACTTGCCGTTGGCGGGAAAGGGCCGACATTGGACGCGTGTGTCGGTCTAGACGATCCGCAGCGGGAGTACTGCTCATGACCAAGACCTATCCTCACGAGGGCGAGGTGCGGCGCGTTCCGGGGCGCGGACGCATCTACGATTCCATAACCGACACGATCGGCGACACGCCGCTGGTCCGGCTCGATAGGATCGCCCGCGCCAAGAACGTGAAGGCGCATCTTCTCGCCAAGCTCGAGTTTTTCAATCCGATTGCCAGCGTCAAGGACCGGATCGGCGTCGCCATGATCGATGCCCTGGAGCAGGCCGGCACGATCAAGCCGGGCGAGAACACGCTGATCGAGCCGACCTCCGGCAATACCGGCATTGGGCTTGCCTTCGTGGCCGCGGCGCGCGGCTACAGACTGGTCCTCGTCATGCCGGAGAGCATGTCGATCGAGCGCCGCAAGATGCTGCTGCTGCTCGGCGCCGAACTGGTGCTGACGCCGGCTCCGCTGGGCATGAAGGGCGCCATCGCCAAGGCGCACGAGCTTATCGCGGCGACACCCGGCGCCGTGATGCCGCAACAGTTCGAGAACTTGGCCAATCCGGCGGTCCACCGCAGGACGACGGCGGAAGAGATCTGGAATGATACCAACGGCGAAATCGATGCCTTCATAGCCGGCGTCGGAACCGGCGGCACGATCACCGGGGTAAGTCAGGTTCTCAAGCCCCGCCGCCCGGCGCTGAAGATCATCGCCGTGGAGCCGGAAGATTCCCCGGTCTTGTCGGGCGGCAAGCCCGGCTTGCACAAGATCCAGGGCTTGGGCGCCGGCTTCGTCCCACCGATCCTCGACACCGGCATCATTGACGAGATCGTCACCGTCGGCAATCAGACTTCGTTCGAGTACGCGCGCCTGCTTGCTCGGCTCGAAGGCATTCCCGGCGGCATCTCGTCCGGCGCGGCGCTAGCGGCTGCCATTGAGGTTGGATCGCGTCCGGATTACGCAGGCAAGACGATCGTCCTGATCATTCCATCCTTCGCCGAACGCTACCTCTCGACAGCCTTGTTCGACGGGCTATGATGGGTCGGCCCCCGCGTCGGAACCGGGCGGCAAAGTCGGCGTTCGTGACTATATGTTCAGCGCGCCCCAGGGCTACTGGGTTTCTATGAGCTGTCGGGGGATCTGCCATGCATGTGATTGCAATTGTCGTCATGCTGTCCGGGACGACTGCGTTTGTTTCAGCCTTCGCGTCGCAGCGGCGTCGGGCGGCGCTGATACCTGTTCGCGTGAGGCGCGCTCCTCGCTGAGCTGGACGGTTCGTACTGGGTTTGTTTAAACGTCTGTTCACGACAGGCGAGATCCTCACCGGGCTCGGCTGCCGTTGACGCGCTCGGCATGGGAATGCGAAGAGGCTCAAAACCTTTCGCAGCGAGCAGAACATGGCCCTGGCCCAATACGATCTTCTCGGCCTAGGCAACGCGATCGTCGACGTCATCGCGCAAACGCAAGATGTCTTTCTGGATCACCACCACCTGACAAAGGGTGCGATGGCGCTCATCGACGAGGAACCGGCTGAGGCGCTTTACGCCGCGATGGGTGAGACTACGGTCGTATCGGGCGGATCGGCGGCAAACACGGTCATCGGGGCGGCGGGGTTCGGATGCGCGGCGGCCTTCATCGGCAAGGTGAAGAACGATCCACTTGGCGGTCTCTTCACGCAGGACATCCGTAAGGCGGGCGTCGAGTTCCTGATCCCACATGCCAACAGCGGCCCCGCGACGGCCCGCTGCTTTGTCCTGGTGACGCCCGATGGACAGCGGACGATGAACACGTTCCTCGGTGCCTGTCAGGATCTCACCGAGGATGACGTCGATCCGGATATCGTGAAGGCGTCAAAGATAATCTATCTTGAGGGATATCTCTGGGATCCGCCGGCCGCGAAAGCGGCCTTCATCAAAGCGGCGAAGATCGCGCATGAAGCGGACCGGCAAGTCGCGCTGAGCCTATCGGACGCATTCTGCGTTGGGCGCTATCGTTCCGAGTTCCTCGGGCTGATCCGTGACCGTACGGTGGACATTCTCTTTGCCAACGAAGCGGAACTGACGAGCCTGTACGAGGTGGACGATTTCGACCGAGCGCTCGCCATGCTGCGCGAGGAAGGCATTCTGGCCGCCGTGACCCGTTCGGAGAAGGGCTGCGTCGTTATCTCCCGGGAGTCACTGATCGTCGCGCCCGCCGCGCCGATCGAGCGGGTTGTCGATACGACCGGAGCCGGCGATCTCTTCGCCGCCGGCTTCATCACGGGCTTGGTCCGCGAGCAAGATCATCAGATTTGCGCGAGGCTTGGCGCTCTCGCGGCAGCGGAGATCATCCAGCATATTGGCGCCCGGCCAAAGGTCGACTTGAAGGCCCTGGCGGTGGCAAACGGTATCGTCCTCTAGACTCCAGCGCGTTCCGAATGCTTTCGTCGCTTTAGGCACGCTTCGCCGCTGGAACGATGCATGGCGGGTCGGGTTTCCGGTCCGATTCAGGGGATAAATTCGTTGACGACATCCGTACCGCGTAGCCGCGTCCGCGAGGGCCGACCCTATCCTCTCGGCTCGACCTGGGATGGTCGCGGAGTTAATTTCGCTTTGTTCTCGGCACACGCGACGAAAGTGGAATTATGCCTGTTCAATCATTTCAGCGAACAGGAAATCGAGCGCATCGAACTTCCTGAGTTCACGGACGAGATCTGGCACGGTTACCTGCCCGACGCGCGACCGGGTACGATCTACGGTTATCGGGTTTACGGGCCTTACGACCCGGCGGGTGGGCATCGCTTCAATCCCAACAAACTGGTGCTCGATCCTTACGCGAAGGCGTTGGAGGGCAAGCTCTCTTGGCATCCATCGGTGTTCGGCTACACGATGGAATCAGGCGACGATACGACATACGACGAGCGTGACAGCGCCCGTTATATGATGAAGGCGCGCGTCATCGATCCAGCCTTCACATGGGGCGATGACAAGCCGCTGCGGACGCCTTTCGATCAATCATTGATCTATGAGATGCACGTGCGTGGCTTCACCAAGCAGCACCCGCGCGTTCCTCAACGCTTACAGGGGACGTTCCGCGGCCTCATACAGCCGGATGTCATCAAGCACATCAAGTCGCTCGGCGTTACCGCTGTCGAGTTGATGCCGATCCAGGCTTTCATCAATGACGATCACCTGCTCAACAAAGGCCTCACGAACTATTGGGGCTATAATACTTTAGGCTTCTTCGCACCGGATCGGCGTTTCGCCAGCGTTTACGATTTCGCATTCTCCGAGTTCAAGGAGATGGTGTCGCATCTGCATGCCAACGACCTCGAGGTCATCCTCGATGTCGTTTACAATCACACCGCTGAGGGCAATGAATTCGGCCCCACCTTCTCCTTCAAGGGTATCGACAATTATTCCTATTACCGTTTGCTAAAGGACAAACCACGCTTCTACATCAACGACACCGGCACTGGTAACACGCTGAACTTATCACATCCACGCGTCCTGCAGATGGTGACCGACAGCCTGCGCTACTGGGTCGAGGATATGCGCGTCGATGGTTTTCGCTTTGATCTCGGCACAATCCTGGCGCGGGAGGATCATGGTTTCGACGAGGGCGGCGGCTTCCTCGACTCCTGCCGGCAAGATCCCGTTCTGTCATCCGTCAAGCTGATCGCCGAGCCTTGGGACTGTGGTCCTGGCGGTTATCAGGTAGGGCGTTTCCCCCCAGGGTGGGCGGAGTGGAACGACCGCTTCCGCGACAATGTCAGATCCTTTTGGATCGGCGGTCAACACGAGTTGCCCAATCTCGCCAAACGTCTCACCGCCTCGGCGGAGAGCTTCAATCATCGCGGGCGCAAGGCCTGGGCGAGCGTCAACTTCGTCACTGCTCACGATGGTTTTACGCTGAACGACCTCGTTAGCTACAACGAGAAGCACAACGAGGCGAATGGCGAGGAAAATCGCGACGGTTCTTCGGATAACCGTTCTTGGAACTGCGGTGCCGAGGGCCCGACCGATGACCCGGAGATTGTCGCCCTTCGTGAGCGCCAGAAGCGCAACATTCTGGCCACGTTGATGCTGTCGCAGGGTCTGCCGATGCTGCTCGCGGGGGACGAGTTCGGCCGTACCCAACACGGCAACAACAATGCTTATTGTCAGGACAGCGAAATCGGCTGGGTCGATTGGGACATCCCCGAGGCCGGGCACGATCTCTACCAGTTCGTGCAGAAGCTGACGCGGCTACGTCGCGATTATCCAATCCTCCGCCGCGAGCGTTTCCTCACGGGCCACTACAACCAGGAACTGGATGTCAAGGACGTTACATGGCTACGCCCGAATGGCGAAGAGATGCACGGAAACGACTGGTCGGATGGCAACGCGCTGAGCCTCGGTGTTCTTCTTGATGGCCGTGCGCAAGCAACCGGCATCAAGAGGCGCGGCAGCGATCGCACACTGCTTATCTTCTTCAACGCCTACCATGATGTGGTGCAGATCAAGCTTGTCGAGGTTACGGGCGGCGAGAGATGGGTCCGGCTTCTCGATACCAATCAACCGCATGCGCCCGAAACCGACACGTTCGAGTTCGACCACACTTACGACGTGACCGGCCGCTCGGTCGTCATGTTTAGCCTGCAGAGATAGGCACAGCGCGGCGCTCCTTCGCGAAAATCGCATCTTTACCCTTTCTCTTGCTCGAGCGCGGCCTGGAACGCCGGTCTCGCGCTCACACGCTCGAAATGGGCGGCGATGTTGGCGGGAAGATCCAGCTTGATCATCTTCGCCCAGCGGGCGGTGTAGAAAAGTGCGCTGTCGGCGATCGAGAAGACCTCGCCCGCCGCGTAGGGGTGCTCGCCAAGGTCCTCGCTGAGGATGTGGAATCCTCGCTTCACCATTGCCTTGCCGTCCTGCTTCACGGCATCCTTGTGCGCGTCGTCCTTGGTGAATTCCATCGGGAAGAAGATGCGCCGGAACGCCTGCCCGTGGAGCGTGCCGATCGCGTAATCCATCATCTCCGAGGCATGCGCCTGCGCGTCTTGGTCGACAGGAAGAAGTTGCTTGTCGGGCTTGGTCTGGGCAAGCCAGCGGGCGATCGTACCGTATTCCGTCATGACCGTGCTATCGTCGCGAACAAGAACCGGCACCTTCTCCTTGGGATTGAGCGACTTGAAAGGTTCCGTGTGAGTCGCGCCGCCGGCCGTGTCGACCTTCTCGGCCTCGTAGGGCAAGCCGATCTCCTCCAGCAGAGCGTGGATGCCGATCGCGCAGGTGTGGGAACCCCAATAGAGCTTCATTGAAGCACCTTCTTTTAAACTGTCGCCATTGTCGGCGGGTCTATAGAACTTTAACATAGGATCCCGCGATCGCCGGGATCGGAAAATTATTCGGGCCGCGGTCTGATGCGAGGTCGAGATGGCAAGCGCGTCGCGCGAACGGTGCATCCTCCGCCATCCCGGGCCGCCCGAGCTCGTCGAGAACATCAACGGCGTGCAGATCGACGACGAGCGTCTTGCCGCCATACTCGACCCGGCGAGCCGGCTTGTCTGCCTTTACGATCAGGCGCTGCACAGCGAAGGCCCTATCTGGGACATGGCGGGAAACCGCCTCATCTGGTCCGACGTCAAGGGGCGCCGCGTCATGGCCTGGTTTCCGGACGGTCGTGTCGAGGTCGTCATCGACGCGACGCCCTTCATCAACGGCAACGCGCTCGACCGCGACGGCATCCTCATCCATTGCGAGCACGGCCGACGCTGCATCAGCCGCTCCGACGCCCACGGCGCGCCCGTGCCGTTCATCACCCACTACGAAGGCAAGCGTCTCAACACACCCAACGACATCACCTGCGCCGCCGATGGCGCGATCTGGTTCACCGACCCGATCTTCGGCTTGAAGATGCCGCAGCAGGGTTGCCTGCGCGAGCCCGAACTCGATCACCGCAGTGTCTACCGCTACGATTGCCACACCGGCAACTTGCAACGCATGGCCGATTTCATCGAGCCGAACGGGCTGTTCTTCTCACCGGACGGGCGCACGCTCTACGTATCCGACACCGCGCGCGGCTTCAGCGGCACCACGCACGAGATTCAGGCCTTCGATGTCGGCGAGGGTGGGGCGCTCAGCAATCGCCGCTTCTTCTGCCAAACGGATATCGGCGTGCCCGACGGCTTCCTCGTCGACAAGCGCGGCTGGCTCTGGACCACGTCCGGCAACGGCATGCACATCTACGACGCCGAGGCAAAGAAACTCGGCTTCTTCCCGACGCCGACGGTCTGCTCCAATTGCGCGCTCGGCGGCGCGGACGGGCGGCGCTTGTTCATCGCGGCCGAGGCTTACCTCCTGGCGATCGACTTGAAGGACGCCTGACGCGCGCTTTAAGTCTGTGCACGAAAACGCCTTTGGCCGCCGCTTCGGCATGGTAAGAAACGTTATGGCTTTCGGCTCACTTTATGCCCATGGCTTCGCCCGTGTGGCTGCCTGTACCGTGTTCGGCCGCGTCGGCGACCCGTCCGCTAATGCCGCCGCCGTGCTCGCCGAAGCGCAGGCCTGTCACGCGGAAGGCGCGGCGCTCTGCGTGTTCCCTGAACTCGCTCTGTCGAGCTACGCCATCGACGACCTGCTTATGCAGGACGCGCTGCTCGACGACGTTGGTGCGGCGGCGGCGGCTCTCGTGGAAGCCTCGGAGAGGCTTCGCCCGCTCATGCTGGTCGGCGCGCCGGTTCGCTGGCGCCATCGGCTCTATAATTGCGCGCTGGCGATCCAGGGCGGCCGATTGCTCGGTGTCGTTCCGAAGATCCACTTGCCGAACTATCGCGAATTCTACGAACATCGCCAGTTCGCCTCGGGTATGAACATCGTCGGACAAAGCGTGCGGTTCGGCGCGCTCGAGGCGCCGTTCGGCATCGATCTTCTGTTCGAGGCCGCCGACCTCGACGGCTTCGTGGTGCACGCCGAGATCTGCGAGGATCTTTGGGTGCCGGCGCCGCCGTCCTCGCTCGCCGCGCTGTCGGGCGCGACCGTATTGGCCAATCTATCGGCCTCCAACATCACCATCGGCAAGAGCGAGACGCGCCACCTGCTGACGCGCTCGCAGTCGGCGCGCTGCCTCGCCGCCTATGTCTACGCCGCCGCCGGCGCCGGCGAATCGACGACCGATCTTGCCTGGGACGGCCAGGTCTCGATCGATGAGAACGGGGTGAACCTGGCGCTCTCCGAGCGCTTTCCGACAAGCTCGCGACATGCCATCGCCGACATCGATCTCGATCTGATCCGACAAGAACGACTGCGCCAGGGCACGTTCGACGACAACGCGGGTCGCCTCGCCGGCGTCACGTACCGCCACGTGATCTTCACGCTCGCGCCGTCGACGGACGATATCGGCCTGAGACGGCGCGTGGAGCGCTTCCCCTTCGTGCCGGCCGATCCCAATCGCCTCGCGCAGGATTGTTTCGAGGCCTACAACATTCAAGTCTCCGGCCTCGCGCAGCGGCTTTCCGCGATCGGTGTCAGAAAGGTTGTCATCGGAGTTTCCGGCGGTCTCGACTCGACGCACGCGCTGATCGTCGTCGCCCGCGCCTTCGACCGGCTCGGCTACGCGCGCGAAGACATCCTCGCCTACTCCTTGCCGGGCTTCGCCACCGGCGACGACACCAAGGCCAACGCGCACGCGCTGATGGCGGCCCTCGGCGTCGGCGCGGCCGAGATCGACATCCGCCCCGCAGCCAGGCAGATGCTCGACGATCTCGAGCATCCCTACGCGAGCGGCGAACACGTCTATGACGTGACGTTCGAGAACGTGCAGGCCGGGCTTCGCACCGACTATCTGTTCCGCCTCGCCAATCACCACAATGCCATCGTCATCGGCACCGGCGACCTCTCCGAACTCGCGCTCGGCTGGTGCACCTACGGCGTCGGTGACCAGATGAGCCATTACAACGTCAACGGTGGCGTGCCGAAGACGCTGATCCAGCATCTCATACGCTGGATCATCGAGGCCGAGCTCTTCGCGCCGGACGTCGGTGTCACGCTGCGATTAATCCTCGGCACGATGATCTCGCCGGAGCTTGTTCCGGTGGTCGCCGGCGAGACACCGCAGAGCACCGAGGCCAAGGTCGGCCCCTACGAGCTGCAGGATTTCAATTTGTTCTACACGCTGCGCTACGGCTACCGGCCCTCGAAGATCGCCTTCCTGGCGCATCACGCCTGGGGCGATGTCGCGCGCGGCGGCTGGCCCACCGGATTTCCGGAGGAACGCCGCAACGCCTACGACCGGGCGACCATCGTCCAGTGGCTGGACGTGTTCATCCGCCGCTTCTTCGCTTTCAGCCAGTTCAAGCGCTCCGCCATGCCCAACGGACCCAAGGTATCGGCTGGCGGCTCGCTCTCGCCGCGAGGCGATTGGCGGGCGCCATCCGACGGCAACGCCGCGGCTTGGCTGCGCGATTTGGATCGCGTGCGGGATAGCGGGCGATAGGCCGCATCGTCTTGGCGCCCGGCACGCGCGCGTCTATGTCGGCTTCATGATCAGCCTTCCCATCCGGCCGCACGTGGTCGTCGTCGGCGCCGGCGCCGCTGG
This sequence comes from Beijerinckiaceae bacterium, assembly GCA_965198495.1. GTDB lineage: Bacteria > Pseudomonadota > Alphaproteobacteria > Rhizobiales > Beijerinckiaceae > RH-AL1. The sequence continues at coordinate 60,698 of CBDAPL010000002.1, forward strand.
CATAGCCGCCTCCCGCACGCTCGGCGCCGCCGCCATTCCCCACATCGTCCTCGAAGCGCGCGACCGGATCGGCGGCCGCGCCCACACCGCGACATGCGGGACGCCCTATCCGCTCGATCTCGGCTGCGAATGGCTGCATTCGGCCGATCGCAACGTGTGCGCCGCCATGGCGACCGACTTCGGCTTCGAACTCGACCAAAGCGAGCCGCCATGGCGTCGCCGCCACCCGCAACAAGACTTCGGACATGCGGAACAGGAGATCTTCGACGAAGAGCAGGCCGCTTTCTACGAACGGCTCGAACAAGCCGCCGGCGAGACCGCCGATCGGCCAGCCTCGGAACTGCTCGATCCTCGCGCGCGCTGGAACGGCCTCATCGACGCGATCTCGACCTATTATAACGGCGCGCCGCTCTCGCGCGTGTCGGTCAAGGACTTCGACCGCTACATCGACACGGAGGTGAACTGGCGCGTGATCGGTGGCTACGGCACGTTGGTCGCGGCGGCCGGTGCCGACATGCCGGTGCGGCTTGGCTGCGCCGTACGCCGCGTGGACTCATCCGGCGCGACCCTGAAGGTCGAGACGGATCACGGAACGATCGACACGGATGCCGCCATCATAACCGTGCCAACCGGCGTGCTCGCCGCCGGTGCGATCGATTTCACGTCGGCGCTCGACGGCCATCTACAAGCCGCCGCCGCGCTGCCGCTCGGCCTTGCCGACAAACTGTTCTTCACGCTCGATGAACCGGAGGCGTTCGATCCCGACACACGGCTCATCGGCGCGCCGGGCCGTGTCGACAGCGGCTCCTATACGCTGCGGTCCGGCGGTCGTCCGCTGGTCGAAGGCTACTTCGGCGGCGATTATGCGCGAAACCTCGAGCAAGGTGGCCTCGCGGCCTTCGTCGACGCGGCGCGACGCGAGATCACCGAGGCGCTCGGCCGCGACATCGGCGCGAAGCTGAAACCTGTGGTCGCCACCGGCTGGGGCGGTGATCCCTTCGCGATGGGCTCCTATTCCCATGCCCTCCCCGGCCATGCGAACGCGCGGGCGGACCTCGCGACGACCTTTCAGGACCGCATCCTGTTCGCCGGTGAAGCCACGTCACCGCATTTCTTCTCGACGGCGCACGGCGCCTTCGAGGAAGGCAGGCGGGCGGCCGAAGCGTTGGCACGGACCCTTAAGCCAGCCGGTCGGACTGCAGGCGCTCGTCGATGAACGACGCCGGCGTTGCCTGTCGAGCCTTGCCTCGCGCGGCTTATTGCGGCTGCTCGCCAATCGCTTGCTGAAGATCCAGCACCTTCTGGTGCGCCATGGCCGGGAGGCGCCTGACGCGGTTGCGCGCCGACCATTCGTGACGATCCAGTTGGAAGAAGTCGCATGGGTGCCGGCCGCCCCTCGCGGGCAGATCCTTGAGTTCGGCTTTGATGAACAGGAAGCCGTTCTTCTCAAGCACGCGACGAGACGCCAGGTTGATCGTGCGGCTGTCGGCATGGACCGTGCGGGCTTCGGTGAGGTTGAACACGGCATCAAGCAGCGTGCCGAGCGCCTCGCTCGCGTAGCCCCGTCCGGCGACGGACGGCGCGATGACGTAGCCGATCTCAATCTCGTGGGCTTCGGAACTTTGCGCGCTCGCCAAGCCGATCAAGGTGCGGGCCTTGTTCTTCAGTGTGACCGCGAGAATCAGGGCGTTGCCGCTGGCTGTCGTGGCGCGCGCGGCAAGAATGAAGCGCTCCGCCTCGCCCGGAGGATAGGGGTGCGGGATCGTCGCTGTCATCTGCGCGACGGGCGCGAGGCTCGCGAACGATGTAAGCGCGGGCGCATCGGCGGCACGCAGCCATCTCAGCCAGAGACGGGTCGTCTCCAGCCGGAAGATGTCGTCGGACGTGATATCCGGAAACATGGCGAGGATGTCCGGAGGGGCGGATGCCGGTGAGGCGACCGTACGCTTATTCAGCGGCGGCGGGGACTTCCACGACATGGACGAACGCCCGCCCATTGGCCTTGGTCACGAACTGGACCTTGCCCTCGGCCTTGGCGAACAGGGTGTGGTCCGTGCCCATCCCTACGTTGGCGCCGGGGTGCCATTTGGTCCCGCGCTGGCGGATGATGATGTTGCCGCCGATCACGTGTTCGCCGCCGAACTTCTTGACACCGAGGCGGCGTCCGTCCGAGTCGCGGCCGTTGCGGGACGACCCGCCTGCCTTCTTATGTGCCATCGTCTTGCTCCGGGATCACGGCCACACCGGATCCATTCTCACTGCGATATGCGACGGGCTACCCGTCGGTTCCAAGCGTCAGCCTGCGACCAGTTCGGTGATGCGGATCGTCGTGAGATCCTGTCGGTGACCGCGCTTGCGTTTGGAGTTCTGTCGGCGGCGCTTCTTGAACGCGATGACCTTCGGCCCCCGCGCGTGAGCGACGATCTCGCCGGTCACCGTGGCCCCAGCCAGGAACGGCGCGCCGAACTTGGTGTCGCCGTCGCCGACGAGCATCATGACCTCGCCGAAGGTGACCTTATCGCCGGGCTCGCCGGCCAGGCTCATGACCGTGATCGTATCCTCGGCGGTGACGCTATACTGCTTGCCGCCCGTCTTTATGACCGCGAACATCGTAATCCTCGATTTCGATCCGGACTTGTCGCGCGAGGCGCGGCTGAACGGCTTTTTGATCTTTTGAACCTCGCCGACACCGAGGCGTCGGAAGGATGGCGTGACCTATAGCCGAGGCGCGTTCTTGTCAACGCGAGCCTGGGTCAAGTCGGATGCCGCCGGCTTCATCGCGAAGCGATGGTTGTAAACGGCGCGAGCTCCGATCAAGCTGGCCCATACCGGTACCTAGGACGAATCTTGTTTTCTACGATCGCGATTGCTGCCGTCGCTCTCGTCATCGAGATGGGGGTCGGGTATCCGCCCCCGCTGTTCGCGCGCGTCGGCCACCCCGTCAGCTGGATCGGCGCCGGCATCGCAACGCTCGACCGGCGCTTCAACCGAGAGAGCGACAAGCCTTCGCGTCGGCGGCTCGCTGGTTTTCTCAGTCTCGCGGCCGTGCTCGTGACGGTTACCGGCCCCGCGATCGCGGCGCAGGTGATCCTTGTCAGCGTAATGGCGCCGATCGTCGCTTTCCTCGTCAGCGGCCTCATCGCCTCGTCGTGCCTCGCGCAGCGCAGCCTCGATCAGCACGTGCGCGCCGTCGCTGTCGCCCTGGAGCACCAAAACCTCACGGCGGCACGCGCGCGCGTTTCGATGATCGTCGGGCGCGACACGGCGAGGCTCGACGAGGCCGGGGTGGCCCGCGCGGCGATCGAGAGCCTCGCCGAGAACTTCGCCGACGGCGTCGTCGCGCCGGCCTTGTGGCTCGCGCTGGCCGGCCTGCCCGGCGGCTTCGCCTACAAGGCGGTTAACACGGCCGACAGCATGATCGGTTATCGCACGCCGCGCCACAACGCCTACGGTTTCGCCGCCGCCAAGCTCGACGACGCGGTGAACTGGCCGGCCGCGCGCCTCGCCGGCCTCTGGCTCGTGCTTGCCGCCGGTCTGTCGCGCGGGATGTCCGCGCGACAGGCGTGGCGGATCATGCGCCGCGACGCGCGCGGCCATGCCTCCCCCAACGCCGGCTGGCCGGAAGCCGCCATGGCCGGCGCCCTCGGTATCAAGCTCGGTGGCCCTCGCGTGTACGCGGACCGGCTGGTGGAGGACGCCACGATGGGCGACGGGACGGCGATGGTGAGCGCGGAAACCATACGGCGAGCCTTGCTTATCTTCGAGGTGGCCTGCGGCCTGCAGATCGCCGCCTTCGCGATCCTTGCCGTCATCCTGGCGCGATGACAGACAGGAGCCGCCGCACCGAATGGATCGGCTTGCGCTTCGTCGCTCTGACAAAGGGTTGGCGGATTGTTGTCGAGCCCCACATCGTCGATGGAAGCGAAGGAGATCAACTTGGACATCAAACGTGTTGGATCGCAGCCCTCTGGCAAAGGTCCGTCGGAATGGTTCACCGGGATCGTGCGCATCGATCCGCTGTTTGGACCCGATCCCGCGCGCGTGGGCGGGGCGTCGGTGACGTTCGAGCCGGGCGCACGCACGGCCTGGCACACGCATCCTCTCGGCCAGACCTTGATCGTGACGGCAGGCTGCGGACGCGTGCAACAGGCGGGCGGCTCGGTCAAGGTCGTTCATCCAGGCGACGTGATCTGGTTCCCACCGGGTGAGAAGCATTGGCATGGCGCCATCCCGGAGACGGCGATGACCCACATCGCCATCCAGGAGAAGCTGAACGGCAAGGTGGTCGATTGGCTGGAGCACGTCAGCGACGAAGACTATAACGCGTACGATCCCGAGGCCTGAGATGGCCACGAGGGTCATCGCGCGAGCCTCAGGATCCGCTCGAGGTCGAGATGCGCCGCCATGTGCGCCGCGATGGCGTCGAGCGCGGCTTCCTGCCCCGCCTCGTAGGATCGGCCGTCGCTGATCGCGCCGAAGCGGGCGAGCAGCGCGGCGCGCTGGCGGTCGTCGGCGAAGAGGCCGTGCACGTAGCAGCCGGTGACGAGGCCGTCCGCGGACATGGCGCCATCCTCCCGACCGTCGGTGAAGCGGACGAACGTTCGCTCGGCCGGCGTCGTCTCGCCCATGTGCATCTCGTAGCCCGCGAAGGGCGCGCCCGCCGCTTCGCCCGTCACCGCCGACAGGCGCTTGTCGCCGGTCAGCCGCGTCGCGACGGACAGGTAGCCGAGCCCATCGGCCGCGCCCGGCGGTCCTTCGACCCCGAGCGGGTCGGCGACGCTTCGGCCGAGCATCTGGTAGCCGCCGCAGAGGCCGACGACGTGGCCGCCGCGCCGCACGTGGGCGGCGAGGTCGATGTGCCACCCCTCGCGGCGGAAGGCGGCGAGATCGGCGAGCGTGGTCTTCGAGCCGGGCAGGATCACGCAGGACGCGTCGCCCGGCAGCGGCTCGCCGGACGCGACCGTGACGAGGCGCACCGTCGGTTCGTGGCGCAGCGGATCGAGATCGTCGAAATTGGAGATGCCCGGCATCAGCGGCACCGCGATCGTCAGCGTGCCGGCGGCATTGGGCCGCCAGCCGCGCAGGGCGAGCGAATCCTCCGCCGGCAGCAGCGCGGCCGCCGCGCAATGGGGCACGAGGCCGAGCGCCGGCCAGCCGGTACGTTCGGCGATGAGCCGCATGCCCTCGTCAAACAGCGAGGGATCGCCGCGGAAGCGGTTGACGATGAAACCCGCCACCATCGCCGCATCGGTTGGATCGAGAACGGTCTTGGTACCGACGATCTGCGCGATGACGCCGCCGCGATCGATGTCGCCGAGCAGCACGACCGGTACGTCCGCCGCGCGCGCGAATCCCATGTTGGCGATGTCGTTGGCGCGCAGGTTGATCTCGGACGCGCTGCCGGCGCCCTCGACGATAACGAGGTCGGCCTCGGCCTTAAGGCGCGCGAAGCTGTCGAGCACGGCCGGCATCAACCCGGGCTTCCAGGCCTGGTAGGCGCGCGCCTCGGCCTGACCGGCGACCTTGCCCTGAACGACGATCTGCGCGCCGGTGCCGCTCTGCGGCTTCAGCAGCACCGGGTTCATGTGCACGCAGGGCGGCACGCCGCAGGCGCGCGCCTGGACCGCCTGCGCCCGCCCGATTTCGCCGCCGTCCGCCGTTACCGCCGCGTTGTTCGACATGTTCTGCGGCTTGAACGGCCGCACCCGCAGCCCGCGCAACGTGAAGGCGCGGCAGAGCCCGGCGACGACAAGCGACTTGCCGACGTCCGAGCCGGTGCCCTGGATCATGATGGACGCCGCCATCAGCGGGCCTCCATCGAATTTCGATGTCGCGCTTGCAGGCGATTTCCTCGGTCATTAGCGGCTTTCGCGGCCAGCGTCAGGTGCGCGACGCGATGGGAGCTCGGCTCGAGCTTCCGCTCGGTTCACGACGAGCAAAAAAGCACGTCACGTTACATTTCAGCGTCATAAGCGTCATAGCGTCATAAGCGTCATAAGCGTCATAAGCGTCATGGCCTGGCAGGGTCGGGCCATGGAAGCTGCATCTCTCTCCTGCGCTCCCTACCGTTTCTTGGGAGCGTTGCTTCAACTTGTACAAGCTTCGGTAGCTATACCTTAGAATGTAGTTCGTTTGAATGCAAGCGAGCACATCGTGCGGTGCATGCAATGCCTGCTGAGCTCCGACAATTCGCATCGCTCCCGAATGGCCTCGACCGGCCAGAGCAGACGGCCAACTCCAAACAGATGCCGAGCCTCACTAACATCTTTCATGGTGGACAAGCGCGCTTGGGGGGTGCCAGCTGCCCATTGGCACTCAAGCGATATGCCGCCGCGACCCCAACCAACCCCCGACCTCTCACACCACGATCGTCAGCGTCTCCGCCGCCCGCGTGATCCCGGTGTAGAGCCAGCGGTTGCGGTGCTCGCGGAAGGCGCCGCTCTCGTCGAACAGCACCACGTCGTTCCATTGCGAGCCCTGCGCCTTGTGGACGGTGAGCACGTAGCCGAAGTCGAAGGCGTCGGAGGTGCGCCGGAACGCCGGTGCCACGGCCTCCTCGCCCTGCGTGAAATATTCCGGGCGCACGGCGATGCGCAGCGGCTTCTTGGCGGGATCGTCGTCGGGCACGACGCCGTAGCGCAGCTTGCCGTTGCGCTCGGCCGCCGCGCTCTTGACGATCCAGATGCCGCCGTTGAGCAGGCCCTTCTTCTTGTCGTTGCGCAGGCAGACCAGCTTCTCGTCCGCCTGGGGATAGGGGTCGCCGTGCCCGGCGAGCTGGCGCATGCGCGCGTTGAAGCCGCGCCGGGTGCGGTTGAGGCCGACCAGCACCTGGTCGGCGCGCCGCACCATCTCGGCGTCGATGTCGGCGCGGCGCATCACCCGGCTCGCGCCGTAGGTGCCCTGCGGCAGGCGCTCGCCGGCGCGCACCATCATCGAGAGCCGGACGATCGGGTTGTCGGCCGCCTGCCGGTGCACCTCGGTCAGCATCATGTCGGGCGCGGCGTCGGTGAAGAAGCCGCCGCCTTTCACCGGCGGCAGCTGCGCCGGGTCGCCCAGCACCAGCACCGGCTTGCCGAACGAGAGCAGGTCGCGGCCGAGCTCCTCGTCGACCATCGAGCACTCGTCGATGATGATGAGCTCGGCCTTGGCGGCCGCGCTGTCGTCGTTGAGCACGAAGGTCGGCTCCTCGGCGTCGGAGTCGCGCAGGCGGTAGATCATCGAATGGATGGTGCGCGCGTCCTTGCAGCCCTTGGAGCGGAGCACCAGCGCCGCCTTGCCGGTGAAGGCGGCGAAGGCGACCGCACCGTCGCTGTCGGCGGCGAGCTGCTTGGCCAGCGTCGTCTTGCCGGTGCCGGCGTAGCCAAACAGCCGGAAGACCTGCGGCTCGCCGCGCCTGATCCAGTCCGAGACCGCGCGCAGCGCCGCGTCCTGTTGCGGGGACCAGGTCATCGCGGGCGGTCATCGCGGAGGGAATGGCGGTAGGAGGTCATGCGGGGCTCGCGGCGCCCTTGTCTAGCCGAGCCGGAGGAGCCGCGCAAAAATGCGCGTTGCGCGCCGGGGACAGGGCGCGCGAAAAGCGTCGCCGCGCGGGTTGTCCGGGCGCGGCGGCGCCACGGTGATGATAAAGCTGCTTGCGGAGAGAGCGGGACATGGCGTTTGGATCGGGCAAGGCGGCGCGCGCGAAGCGCACGGGGGGAGAGTCGCCTCCTCCCGTAGGTCAAACATCAGGCGGCGGAAAAACGCGCCGGCTCGCCCTCCCGAGCGTTCTGCCGTGGTACCTGATCGCCATCGGCGTCGCCGTGGTGGCCTCCACCAGCGCCGCGCAGAAGCGCGCCGTCGCGATGATGTCGGCGGATGCCTTCGACGCGACGGACCCGCTTCCCGAGGCGGCGCCGCACTGGCTGAAGGAGAGCCGCAGGGCACGCTCGCTATGGACGGTGGTCAACCGCGTGAGCACCCGCGTCAGCCAGGACAATCTGATGCTGATCGCCGCCGGCATCGCCTTCTACGGCATGTTCGCGGTGTTCCCGGCGCTCGGCGCCCTTGTCTCGATCTACGGCCTGTTCGGCGATACCCATGTGGTGCAGTCGCAGGTGCAGCAGCTGACCGTGCTGCTGCCGCGCGAGACCGCGACCCTCATCAACGAATCCCTGAACGCTCTGCTCGCCAAGCCGAACGCCAGCCTGAACTCCGGCCTGCTGTTCTCGCTCGCCCTGGCGATCTACGGCGCGCGCGCCGGCACGTCCTCGCTGATGTCGGGTCTCAACGTCGCGCTGGAACGGCGGGAGCGGCGCGGCTTCATCCACTTCAACCTGCTGGCGCTCGGCCTTACGCTCGGCGCCATCCTCTTCGCCGTCGTCGCCCTCACGGCCGTCGCGATCATGCCGATCGTGATCGCGTTGCTGCCGGTCGACTCCACCTTGCAGGCCTGGCTCGCCTATTCGCGCTGGCCGGTCCTCGGCGCCTTCATCCTGCTGGCGCTCGACGTCGCCTACCGTTTCGGGCCGAGCCAATCCAACCCGCACTGGCACTTCATAAGCGTGGGAACCGTCTTCGCCGGCGGCTTCTGGATCATCGCCTCGGCCGCGTTCTCGCTCTACGTGACCCGCTTCGGCAAATACGATTCGACCTACGGGTCGCTCGGCGCGGTCATCGTGCTGCTGCTCTGGTTCTGGATCTCCGCCTTGATCGTGCTGATCGGCGCGACGATCGACTCCGTGCGCGGCGAGCTGAAGCGGGCCTGATCGTCCGCTATCGCGGATTTGTGAAAGGACATTCTCGATCTGAGCGGGCATTTGCCTCCACCGCAACGTGGTGGCAACCGAAGAGCATCGAATGCGGCGCTATGATCCGACCGAGCCCCTGATCTCTCTTCACGTTCCCAAAACCGCCGGAACGTCCTTGCGCTTGTCCCTGGAGACTTGGTTCCCGGACGGTCGCCTTTGTCTCCATTATCAGGACACGACGACGCTGCGGGTGCCGGAGAAGCACGACGCGCGCGGTCCAATCTGCATCCACGGACATTTCGAGGCCGCTCGCGGCTACGGCGTCGACGACTATTATCCGGATGCACGCCAGTTCATCGTCTTCCTCCGCGATCCTTTCGAGCGTGTCGTCTCGTTGTACTCCTTCATCCGCAAGCACCAGTGCGCCCGGAGCAGTGTCGGCTGGCGCGAAAGACTTCTCAAGCGCAAGGACGCCACCGGCGACTTCATACCGTTCGACGATTGGATCCCGTTCCTGGAGAACGAGAAGGCCGCGGGGCGGAGCATCGCCTCACCGATGTTCTTCCCGGGCGCCCCGGATGCCGAGGCCGTGACACGCGCCATGGCGGACAAATTCGTCTTCGTCGGCATCACCGAACGTTACGAGAGCTCGCTCGACACATTGGCGATGCTGCTTGGCAAGAAAAGGACGACGGTCCACCACGTCAACCGCACCCGGCGGGCGTGTCAGGATTTCGCGAAGTGGCGTCCGGCGCACGCCAGGGCCTTCCCCGAGGAATACGAGCTCTACGAGGCCGGGCTGCAAATCAACTCGGAAAGCTTGGTCGCCAGCCATTGAGCCGTGATGCGCTCGCGACCGCAGCCTCGGAACGCCGGGGCTCGTCACGCTGGCCGCGCACGACTACGCCGCCGCGACCAAATGGAAGAAGCTGCCGGTGACGTTGCCCCGCCGGCTGCCCGCCGGCTTGGCCGGGTTGCCCTGGGCATCGCGCGCGGTCACCAGCGGCGCGTCCGGCGTGTCGCCCTCGCGCATCGTCGCGTAGTGGAACTCGTGGCCGCGCAAGCGCGCGCCGTCGCCGCCCAGGCAGCAGGCGGCGGCGAGCGTCACGTCGCGGTAGCCGAGGTTCATCTTGCGCTCGGCGAAGCTGAAGGAGGCGCCGATCAGCCCGGCCATGCGGTGCGACGCGCCGTCGGCGTCGGTGAGGCTCTGGCCGAGCGCCATGTAGCCGCCGCACTCGCCGTGCACCGGCCGCGTGCTGGCGAAGGCACGGAGCCCGGCGCGGAACCGCTCGGCCGCCGCAAGGCGCCCGGCATGCAGCTCGGGGTAGCCGCCCGGCAGCCAGCAGACGTCGCAATCCTCCGGCGGCGGTTCGTCGGCCAGCGGCGAGAAGAAGCGAAGGTCGGCGCCGGCTTCGCGCCACCCCTGCGCGAGGTGCGGGTAGAAGAACGAGAAGGCCGCGTCGCGGGCGACCGCGACGCGCTGCCCCGGCGGCCGGATCGCGCCGGCGAACGAGCTGTCCTCCAGCACGAGCGGTGCGGCCAAGGCCTCGATCGCGGCGAGGTCGACGTGGGCGGCGACGAAGGTGGCCAACGCGTCGATGAGCGCGTCGAGGCGCGGCGTCTCGGCAGCCTGCACCAGCCCGAGGTGGCGCTCGGGTAGGGCCAGCGCGTCCGAGCGGGGCAGCGCGCCGACCACCCGCAGGCCGGCGGCGGCGATGGCGTCGGCGGCGAGGCGGCGGTGGCGCTCGCTCGCCACGCGGTTGAGGATCACGCCGGCGACCCGCACGCCCGGCCGCAGTGAGTCGCAGCCGACCGCCACCGCCGCCGCCGTCTGCGACTGGCCGCTGACGTCGAGCACCAGCAGGACGGGCAGCCCGAGGCGGGCGGCGAGGTCGGCGGAGGCGCCGGTGCGGCCCGGCGGCGCCGCCACGCCGTCGAACAGGCCCATCGACCCCTCGGCGACCAGCAGGTCCGCGCCGTCGGCGGCCCGGCGCGCCAGCGCGCCGACGAGGGGGGCCGGCATCGCCCAGGTGTCGAGATTGAGGCTGTCGCGGCCGGTGGCGGCGGCGTGGAAGGCGGGGTCGATGTAGTCCGGCCCGTTCTTGGCGCCCGACACGCGCAGGCCGGCGCGGGCGAAGGCCCGCATCAGGCCGAGCGTCACCACCGTCTTGCCGCTGCCGGACTTGGGCGCCGCTATGAGGAAGCCTCGGGTCATCGGCTCATTGTGCGGGGGCGCGGGCGCCGGGGCAAGGCGCGCGACGCCGCTGGTGCGTAGCGCTCGCGGACGGCCGGATGGTCCTCGCGCGGCGGACGTGCCATCGTCCGGGCGCGGGGCCGGCGGACGTCGCCTTGGTCGGCGCGTCGAACCAGGGATCGGCCACCATGGACCTCGCCGCGACGCCGCTGCCCTACGACCTCTATGTGGCGGCCGACCTGTTCCTCAGGACCGGGCGCGGCGAGGGCGAGGTTCTCGGGCGCCTCGGCCTCGAGCCGGCCCGCTGGAGCGCCCTGTCCGAGGCCTATTTCCACCTCCTCCTCGGCGACGCCTATGTCGGGGGCGTCGCCGCCCTCTGGCCGCACCTATCGCGCGAGGACCTCGCCGTCGCGCTCACCGGCCCGCGCTGGCGTTTCCCCGCGTCCGCGCCGAGCCTCCCCGCCGTCGCGCGCGGCATCCGCGCCGTCACCCTGCCGAAGCCGCGCGTCGGGCCCTTCGCCGACGTCGACTGGCCGGCCGTCCACCTCTGCGACCACGTCGTCGCCTATCTCCTCTACTACAGCCGCGACGGGGCACGGTGTACTTCGCCGGCCGACGGCTCGTCGACGAGACGGGCGCGGCGCTCGACCTCGACGCGCCCGCCTTCCGCCACCTCGGCGGCCGCTGGTTCACCGACGGCCGGCGGATCCTCGGCCAGGGCGAGCGCGGTCGCGCCAACGAAGCCTACTGGTGGACGCTCGAGGGGGCGGACTCGGCCTCGTTCCAGGCCCTCAACCACCGTTACGCCAGGGACGCCGCCCAGGCTTGGTACATCACGGGCAAACGCATCCGCACGCGCAGCCCCGCCGCTTTCGCGATCGTGCCGGGGCTGCGGGTGAACTGGCGGACGGGCGCGTCCAGCCCCGAGGTGGACACGAGCCTGGCGGCGCGCGACGCCGAGCACGTCTACGGGTTCGGGGCCAGGGTGCGGGACGCCGACCCTGCCCGGTTCCGCGCGCTGGGAGGCGATTACTGGAGCGACGACCGGCGGGTCTGGACCAACGCCGGGCGGCGGCCGATCGCGGGGGCGGCCGCCGCGAGCTTCCACGTGGTCGCGCCGGGAGACCCGCCGGTCGCGCCCGGCTTCGGCGACGCCACGGACCGCCTGGCGCCGTACGCCCACGGGAAGCCCCTGGCGCCCGCTGTCGCCTATGACGCCTGGACGGCGTTCTTCAGCGCGCGGGAGGATCGAGACGCGTGGTGGTGGGGACGGACCGGCGACGCTCGCCCCTCGCCAGGCGGGTAAGCGAGAGCCGGGCACGCGTCGGCGCCAAGGCCACGGCGCTCCCTCAATGCATGTGCTGGCCGCCGTTGACCGACAGCGTCGATCCCGTGATGAAGCCGGCTTCCTCCGAGACGAGGAACAGCACGGCGCGGGCGATCTCCTCCGGCTCGCCGAGGCGGCCGCAGGGGATGTGCGGCAGCACCTTGGAGGCGAGGATGTCCTTGGGAACCGCCAACACCATCTCCGTCGCGATATAGCCGGGCGCGATGACATTGACGGTGATGCCCTTGCCGGCGCTTTCCTGCGCCAGCGCCTTGGTGAAGCCGATGTCGCCGGACTTGGCGGCGGAATAGTTGGTCTGGCCGAACTGGCCCTTCTGGCCGTTGATCGACGAGATGTTGACGATGCGGCCGAACCCGCGATCGCGCATCCCCTCGATCACCGGGCGGGTCATGTTGAAGAGCGAATTCAGGTTCGTGTTGATGACGGCGTACCAGTTCTCCGGCTTCATCTTGTGGAAGGGCGCGTCCTTGGTGATGCCGGCGTTGTTGACGAGGATGTCGATAGGACCGAGGTCGGCCTCGACCTTTTTCAGCCCGGCCGCGCAGGCCTCGTAGTCCGCCACGTCCCATTTGAAGACCGCGATTCCAGTCTCGTCCTTGAATTTGTGCGCCGCCGCGTCGTTGCCGGCATAGGTCGCCGCCACGCTGTAGCCGCCCTGCTTGAGGGCCTTGCTGATTGCCGCGCCGATCCCGCGCGACCCGCCGCTCACCACCGCCACTCGTGCCATGGACCGTCCCCTCGTCCCAAGTCATCCCGAACTCTCGCGGTCCGGTCGAAATAGATATGTCCGGCCGGAACGCTCGGGCAAGTGATCCGGCGCGTTCCTTCGCATCGTCGATCCGCTGCCAAGCGCGGCCCAGGACAGGCCGCGGCGCGTTGCCGGCGCCGGACCTTCCGGCTCAGCGCTCGACGGTCAGCGCGATGCCCATGCCGCCGCCGATGCACAGCGTGGCGAGACCCTTGTGCGCGCCGCGCCGCTGCATCTCGTGCAGCAGCGTGACGAGGACGCGGGCACCCGACGCGCCGATCGGATGGCCGATGGCGATCGCGCCGCCGCTGACGTTCACGATCGAGGGATCCCAACCCATGTCCTTGTTGACCGCGCAGGCCTGCGCGGCGAAGGCCTCGTTGGCCTCGACGAGATCGAGATCCTTGACCTTCCAGCCGGCCTTCTCCAGCGCCTTGCGCGAGGCGGGGATCGGGCCGGTGCCCATGATCGAGGGATCGACGCCGGCTGTCGCCCAGGAGGCGATGCGCGCCAGCGGGGTGAGGCCGCGCCGCTTGGCTTCCTCGGCGCTCATCAGGACGAGCGCGGCCGCGCCGTCGTTGAGACCGGAGGCGTTGGCGGCGGTGACCGTACCGTCCTTCGAGAAGGCCGGCTTCAGCTTGGACATGCTGTCGAGCGTGGCGCCGTGACGGATGTACTCGTCCTGGTCGACGATCGTGTCGCCCTTCCGCCCTGGCACGGTGAAGGCGATGATCTCGTCCTTGAACTTGCCGGCCTTCTGCGCCGCCTCGGCCTTGTTCTGCGAGGCGAGCGCGAACGCGTCCTGATCGTCGCGCGAGATCTGGAACTGCGTCGCGATGTTCTCGGCCGTCGTGCCCATGTGATAGCCCTGGAAGGCGTCGATGAGACCGTCCTTGATCATCGTGTCGATCAGCTTGATTTCGCCCATCTTCGTGCCCGCGCGCAGGTAAGAGGCGTGCGGGGCGAGCGACATGCTCTCCTGGCCCCCGGCGATGATGATGCTGGCATCGCCGGTGGCGATCTGCTGCTGGCCGAGCGCGACGGCGCGCAGGCCGGAACCGCACACCTGGTTGAGGCTCCAGGCGGTCTTCTCCTTGGGAATGCCGCCCTTCATCGCCGCCTGGCGCGCCGGGTTCTGGCCCTGGGCGGCGGTCAGCACCTGGCCGAAGATCACCTCGTCAACCTCCGCCCCGTCGATGCCGGCGCGCTCCATGACGCCCTTGATGACGGAGGCACCGAGATCGTGCGCCGGCGTGTTGGCGAAAGCGCCGTTGAAGGATCCGACCGCGGTGCGGCCGGCGGCGACGATGACGATATCCTGGACCATGAGAAGGCTCCTGTCGCGCCGCGGGCCGGCAATGGCCGAAGCGCGTTCTGCTTGGCGTCGCGGCATCTTCCACACCATGGACCAACGTGGGTCAAGGTAACGAACGGCGCCGCGCCCACTGGCCTGAAGACAGAGTGCGGCGCAGCGAAATTAACTATTGGGATGGTGCGTGAGCGCTTATGTTTGCTGCATGTGCGTAGATGACGAGCGCGGGTGGGCACGGCCTCACGATGAGTTCAGAAGCGATGAGCAGCGACAAAGCACCGGTCACGATCAAGAAATACGCCAATCGTCGCCTCTATAACACCGGCACCAGCGCCTACGTCACGCTCGAGGATCTCGCCACGATGGTGAAGACCGGCGACGACTTCCTGGTGTTCGACGCCAAGAACGGCGAGGATATCACCAGAAGCGTTCTCACCCAGATCATCTTCGAGCAGGAGGGCAAGGGCGGCCAAAGCCTGATGCCGGTCGCCTTCCTGCGCCAGCTCATCCGCTTCTACGGCGACAGCATGCAGGCGATGGTGCCGAGCTACCTTGAATTCTCGCTCGACAAGCTGACCAAGCAGAAGGCCGCCTTCGGCGACCAGCACGTCGCCGCGTTCGGCCAGAACAACCCGATCGCCAACGCCGCGCGGCCCATGTTCGGCCAGATCGAGGAGCAGACCAGGCAGAACATGGCGATGTTCCGCCAGGCCCTGTCGATGTTCGCGCCTTTTCAGGTACCCGCTTCGGCCAGCGGCCCCACCGAGCCGGCGCCCGCGGCCGAAGCGGCCGACCTCCCGCCGCCTTCCGCGCAACCGCGGGAGTCGCGCGAGGAGTTCGACGACGTGAAGCGCCAGCTCGAGGAGCTGCAGCGGCGCCTCGAAGGTATCGCGCCGCGCGACTGAGGCCGCCCTGTCGGCGCGGCAGCCCACCGCTTGAGGAGAGCTCGAGGCGCCTCCTCGCGTGAATGGCGACAGCATCGGCGGCAGGAGCGTCGCGCGGACCTGACGCTCAGCGAACCTTGCGCTGGGCCGGCTTGCCCATGTCGAGGATCTCCGCCTTGCCGAACAGATGGCCCTGCAGGTAGTCGACGCCCCAGTCGGCGAGGATCGTCGCCGTCGCCTCGTCCTCGATCCACTCGGCGACGGTGGGAATCTCGAGGTTGCGGGCGAGATCGATCAGCGTGCGGATGAAGAAGCGGTCGTCGGGCGAGTTGGCGAGGTTCTGCGCGAAGGCGCCGTCGATCTTCAGGTAATCGATCGGCAATTGCCGCAGGTTGCGGAACGACGAATGGCCGGAGCCGAAATCGTCGATGGCGATCTTGATGCCGAGCGGCTTGATCGCCGCCAGCACCTTGCCCGTCGCCTCGAGGTCGGCGATCGCGCAGGTCTCGGTGATCTCGACCGTCAGGCGGCGCGCCGCGTCCGGCCTCAGCTTGCAGGCGATGCGCAAATGATCGAGCCAGCAGGGCTCGTGCAGGCTGGCGACGGAAGCGTTGATCGACAGCGTCAGCTTGCGGTCGCTCGTCAGCATGCCGAAGGCGAGATCGAGCACGCGCCTGTCGATCAGCGCGACGAGGCCGTTCTTCTCCGCCTCGGGCACCAGCGCGTCGGGCAGCATGATGGTGCCGTCGAGGCGTTTGATGCGCACGAGCGCCTCGAAGAGCACCGTCTTGCGGGTCTTGGCGTCGACGATCGGCTGCAGCGCGAGCGCGACGCGGCCTTCGTTCAGGGCCGAAAGGATGTCGTCGGAAGGATGTTGCGACACGTTCGCCGGCGCGCGCGCGGCCTCGGGGTCATGGCGCACGAAGGGCGGGCTCGTCGGCTGGCGCGCCGCCTCGAGCGCCTCCTCGGCGAATTGCAGCAAGGCCTGCGGCGTGCGTCCGTGGAAAGGCGCCAGCACCGCGCCGACCCGCGCCCGCATCGCGAGCGGGGCGCGATCACCAACGCTCCCGCCCTCGGCGACGACGTCGATGAAGCGCGCCGCGGCGGCGGACGCCTGCTCGGCGGTGCAGCCTTCCAGCAGAACGGCGAACTTGCTGGCGGCATGGCGCGCGATGATCTC
The DNA here is from genome assembly GCA_965198495.1 of Beijerinckiaceae bacterium. GTDB lineage: Bacteria > Pseudomonadota > Alphaproteobacteria > Rhizobiales > Beijerinckiaceae > RH-AL1. Next base: position 77,090 of record CBDAPL010000002.1, read on the forward strand.
CTGCTTGCGCATCTGGCCGCGCAGGCGATCCAAGGCGGCGAGGACGGCGGCCTCCATCGCGGCGGCCTGTTCGACGGCATCATCCAGCTGGCGGCATCCCTCCACCGCCTCGATACTGATCAGCATGACCGCGAACGTGCTCGTACCGCGTGCCGAGAGCGCGAGTTGGCGCGCCACGTGCTCGACGAAATGGGCGCGGCTGAACGCGCCGGTGGTGGTGTCGCGCTGCGAGGCGGCATATTGCCGCTCTGCCTCGTAGCGCTTGGTGATGACGCGAATGATGCCGTGCGCGCGGCCTGGGCGATCGTTCGCGTCGGCGAACCATCGGCCGCTATCCTCGAGCCAGACCGGCGCGGCGCTCGAGCGTTTCGCCGGCAGCAGGCCGTAGACCGCCTTATAAGGCACGCCGCCGCCTGTATCGCAGCCGCCCGGCGCCATCACCGCCTCGTAGCGCGATGTCGGGCTTGCCGCCGCCAGATGCTCGGCGTAGCCGATCCCGGTCGAGAGACGCTCGCAATCGTTGATCCCAATGACGGCGGCAAGACCTGGACCCCAGGTGATGGCGTCGGTGACGAGATCCCAGTCGTAGACGACCTCGCCGGTATCCTCGTTCGATGGAGACTCGAAGGCGGGCGACGCCGCGCGGGCCGGAATCCGCCTGCCAACAGTCTCGCGCGAACCCTGCACCGACGCGTCTCCCTGCCCCGATCGAGCCGAGCACATGGGGTCACGCGAACGTAATCCGGCTTCGTTAACGCCGCGTTGCGGGCGTCGAATCCGCCGCTTCAGCTTCGGTTCTTGCGGTCGCGAAGTTCCGCGAAAACATCGAGCGCGTCGGCGTCGGCCATGCCGAGCGCCGCCTTCAGCGCCGGCTCGTCGGCGCGAAGGAACGGGTTGGTCGCGCGCTCGAGGGCGATGGTCGTAGGGAGCGTGAAGGCCTTGTCCGCGCGCAGCTTGTCGATCTCCGCCGCGCGCTCGACCAGCAGTTCGTTGCCGCCGTCGACCGACAGCGCGAAGCGCGCGTTCGACTGCGTGTACTCATGGCCGCAATAGACCTGCACGCAGCCGCGCAGCCGGGCGAGCTTCATCAGCGAATGATGCAGCACGCGCGGCGGCGCCTCGAAGGGACGCCCGCAGCCCAGCGCGAACAGCGTGTCGCCCGCAAACAGCAGCTCCTCCGCCTCGAAATAGTAGACGATGTGGCCCGCCGTATGACCGGGCGTCTCGATGATCTCGGCCTCGAGCGATCCGACGCGCACGTGGTCGCCCTCGACAACGGCCTGATCGAGCGTGCCGATCTTCGCTTCCTCTTTGGCCGGCCCGACGATCCGCGCGCGGGGAAAGCGCGCCTTCAGGCCGGCGATCCCCTGCGTATGGTCGGCATGGTGGTGCGTCACGAGAATGTCGGTGAGCTCCCAGCCCCTGGCATCGAGCGCGGAGAGGATGGGCGCCGCGTCCGGCGCGTCGATCGTCGCCGTCCGCCGTGTCTCGGGATCGTGCAGCAGCACACCGTAATTATCGGAGAGGCACATGAACTGGTGGACTTGGGCGACCATGGACGGCGTCTCCTGCGACTAATCCCGCAACGAGCCTGATGGCCGTAGGGTTCGCCTCGGGCGCGCCGCCATCGCGGTCGGCCACGTACGAGCCGTTGCTGTATCGACCGCGGACTGCCGCAGCTGATCCGCCGCGAGTACTCTACTGGGGACGTCCGACTGGAGTACGCGCTTGTTGCAAAATAAGACGTCCTGTGTCGAACCCATTCTAGGGCGCCTTCGCAAGTGCGTTCCCGGCACTATGATGTAGACCGACGGCGCGATAAGCATTGCTGGATTGATTATGAGTGACGCTTGGGATTTCTTATGAGTGACGCTTGGGATTTCGTATGAGTGACGCTTGGAATTTCGACCGTTCGAACGGTTCCTACATCGCCAACGCTTGGGTCGAGAGCATCGCGACCCGAGGTCTTCTCGAAGGCGAGCTTGAAGCCGCTGAATTGCAGTAGCTTTGCGGGGCGGTGCTGGCGGAGATCGAGGCTCAGCGCAAGCAGAACGTCGGCAAGTCGGAGCGCTGAGCGCCGGCGCGCACGCGCTTTCTTTCGCGCCGCTCGCGTAGGCCGCGTGCGGGCCGCCGCCAAACGTGCGACACTCGCGTCATGGCTCTCGACGTCGTGGATCTGCGCGCCTTCTACGCCTCGCCCCTCGGCGAGGTGACGCGCCGGCTCGTCGGCCGCATCGTGCGCAAGCGCTTCGAGGCCTGCCACGGGTTCTCGGTACTCGGGATCGGCTACGCCACGCCCTACCTCGACGTCTACCGCAGCGAGGCGGTGCGGGTGCTGGCCTTCATGCCGGCCGAGCAGGGTGTCGTCAACTGGCCCTCCAACGGCCGGTCGGCGTCCGCCTTGGTCGATGCCACCGCGCTCCCGCTGCCCGACAGCTGTATCGACCGGGTACTGCTCATCCACGCGCTGGAGATCACCGAACACGCGCGCGACCTGCTGGCGGAAGTCTGGCGCGTGCTGACGCCAGGCGGTCGGGTGATCGCCGTCACGCCGAGCCGCGCCGGCTTGTGGGCCCGGCTCGACACGACGCCGTTCGGCCACGGCCAACCGTTCTCGCGCAGCCAATTGCGCGACCTGATGCGCGAGACGCTGTTCTCGCCGACGCACTGGAGCGAGGCGCTCTATACGCCCCCGTTCGGCCGCGGCCTGTTCCTGCGCTCGGCGCCAGCCTTTGAGCGGGTCGCCGCACAGCTGGCCCTGCCGGGCGCCGGCGTTCTCGTCGTCGAGGCGACCAAGCAGCTCTATCGTCCCGTCGGCCTTCGCCGCGCCGCGCGTCGGTTGGCGCCGGTCATGCAGCCGGCACTGGCGCCGCAGGCGGCCGGCCACGTGATGGGACGCGATATGGAACACGCGGCCGAACGCCAGTCCCTTGAACCGTTTTTCTAGGCTCCCATTTCTTTGGATGCCGAATGTCCCGGCGATCGAAGAGGCTTTCCATGACCGCCGCGACAGGGTTCGCCGGGCGCTACGACGCCGCCGAACAAGACGACGCGACAGAAGCGACGCTGCGCAAGCTGCGTTGGCTCGCCAACTTCCTGGATACGGCCGTGACGCTTCCGGGCGGTTTTCGCTTCGGTGCCGACTCGATCATCGGCCTGATGCCCGGTATCGGCGACGTGGCGACGGCGGGAATCGCCTGCTACTTCGTCTACGAGGGCAGACGCCTCGGCCTGCCGAAGTCGGCGCTGGCGGCGATGGCGGGCAATGTCGCGCTCGACTTCGTGCTGGGCGCGACGCCGATCCTCGGTGATCTCGCCGATACCTGGTTCAAGGCGAACGTGCGCAATCTCGCGATCATCGAGAAGCACGTCGGCCGTCAGCGGCTCTGACGAAGCTCGCCTCGCTGTCGTTGGACAGAGGGTCGCGGACGGCGTGCGAACAGGTGTCGTGATTGCCTTACACGGTTCATCGCCTTAAACTCTCGGCATGTTGCGCTACGCAAATCCCGCGAACTTCCTGCGCCTCGCCGGCGCGCTGATCCCCTGGCTCGCTGGTCTCACCGCGATCCTGTTGGCGGCAGGGCTATACCTCGCCGCGATCGGTCCCGCCGACTATCAGCAGGGCCGCACCGTGATGATCATGTATCTTCACGTGCCGGCCGCGTGGAACGCGATGTTTGTCTACATGGTGATGACCGCATCCGCGCTCGGCACCCTCGTCTGGCGCCATCCGCTGGCCGACGCCGCGCAGAAGGCGGCCGCACCGCTCGGCGCCGGCTTCACCTTCATCTGTCTGACGACCGGCTCGCTGTGGGGCAAGCCGATGTGGGGCACCTGGTGGGTTTGGGACGCGCGGCTCACATCCGTGCTCATCCTTTTTCTGATCTATCTCGGCCTCGTCGCCCTCTGGCAGGTCTTCGAGGATCAGGCGCGCGCCGCGAAGGCCGCCGCGATCTTCACGCTGACCGCCTCGGTCATCATCCCGATCATCCATTTCTCCGTGCAATGGTGGAACACGCTCCACCAGCCTGCCTCCGTGTTCCGCATGGGCGGGCCGAGCGTCGCCGCCGCCATGCTGTGGCCGCTGCTGATCATGGCGATAGCCTTCACGACCTTGTTTCTCACCCTGCACCTCATGGCGATCCGCAACGAGATCCTGCGCCGCCGCCTGCGCCGGCTGGCGATCCTCGAGGCGAGTGCCGCGGACGTCGAGCCGGCTTCGCTCGGCGCTTACGGCACCGCCGGCCTTCGCGCGTGATCGAGCATTCCTCGCACATCGGCTTCATCGTCGCCGCTTATGCGATCGCCGCGGTCGTGATCGCCTCGATGATCGTCGTCATCCTCTCGGACTATCGCGCGTTGAAGCACAGCCTCAAGCGCTTCGGCGCGCGCGGCGCGGACCGGGAATGACCGAACCGGAAGCGGACGATGTAGACCGGGAGCCTTTCGCGCCGGATCTCCAAGACGCGGAGGCCGCGCGGCGGCGCTCCTATGTCGTCTTCCTGCCCCTCGTCGCGTTCCTCGCGCTCGCCGGCCTGTTGCTCGCGCGGCTCTTCGCCGGCGACGCCTCCCGCCTGCCCTCGGCGCTGATCGGCGCGCCCGCTCCGCCCTTCGCGCTGCAGCCGATCAAGGGCCTCGACAAGCCCGGGCTCGCGACCGCCGACCTCAAGAAAGGCGGCGTCACGCTCGTCAATGTCTTCGCCTCCTGGTGCGTGCCGTGCCGCGAGGAAGCGCCCGCGCTGATGCTGCTGTCGCAATCGGGCGTGCGCATCGTCGGCATCGCCTACAAGGACCGACCGGAGAACACCCGCCGCTTCCTCGGCCTGGACGGCGATCCCTACCAGGCCGTCGGCGCCGACGAAAGCGGCCGCACCGGCATCGACTTCGGCGTCTACGGCGTGCCGGAGACCTATGTCGTGAAGGGCGACGGTACCATTGCCGCGAAGATCGTCGGGCCGCTCACCGAGGACAATATCAAGGGCGAGCTGATGCCGGCGATCGAAAAGGCCAAGGGCTGAGGATCGGCGCGATCGACGGCCGCTTCAGGCTTTCGCAAGCCGGAGGTTGCCGAGGATGCTGTCGCAGAGCTGTTCCAGATCGACATCCGGCATGCATTGCCCGTCCCCGGCAATGACCGCCTTGCTGGCATCGATCGTCGTTTTCGCGTCGTAGAGGCCGCTGGCAGAGGCGACCCAATCATCATTGACGCGTGTCTTGTTCCCGTTTGGCTTGGTCGATGTCGTAGTCGACATGGAGCGTTCTCCACCTGTGCATGGCGCAAGGTAGAAGCTTGCCGCGAGCCCGCATTAAAAAATGCGATGATCGTGTAGGTCTTTGGACAGGCCAAGGACCGCTACACCGTCACTTGCGCGCCGAGTTCGACGACGCGATCGGAAGGGATCGCGAAGAAGTCCGTGGCGTTCGCCGCCTGCTTCGAGAGCGCGACGAAGAGGTTGTCCTGCCACAGCGGCATGCCGGAGTTGGGCGAGGTCTTGATCGTGCGCCGCCCTAGGAAGAACGACGTCTTCATGATGTCGAACTTCAGGCCGGACTTGCGCAGCGTCGCCAGCGCGGCCGGAATGCGCGGGCTCTCCATGTAACCATAGTGCAAGATCACCTTGGTGAAATCGTCCGAGATCTTCTCGATCTCGTAGCGCCGCGAGACCGGCACGCGCGGCGTGGTCTCGGTCTTCACCGACATGATCAGAACGCGCTCGTGCAGCACCTTGTTGTGCTTGAGGTTGTGCATCAGCGAGGACGGCGCGGTGTCGGCGTGGTTGGTGAGGAAGATCGCCGTGCCGGCGACCCTCTGCGGCTTCGATTTCTCCAGCATGCGGATCAGCTCGAGCGTCGGGATCGAATCGCGCTGCGTCTTTCGCACGAGGAGGCCGTTGCCGCGCACCCAGGTCCACATCACGATCATCGAGCAGCAGGCGAGCATCAGCGGGACCCATCCGCCCTCGACCACCTTGACGAGGTTGGCGGCGAGGAAGGCGAGGTCGACGATCATGAAGAGGCCGGTGAAGGCCAGAGCCGCCCAGAGCGGCCATTTCCAAAGCTTCCAGACGACGACGAAGCTGATCGCGGTCGTCACCACCATCGTGCCCGTCACGGCGATGCCGTAGGCCGACGCCAGCGCGCTGGAGTTCTTGAAGAGGAGCACCAGCGCCAGGACGCCGAGGAGCAACATGCGGTTGACGCGCGGAATGAAGATCTGACCCTCCAGCATCTCGGACGTGTGCAGGATCAGCATGCGCGGCAGCAGGCCGAGCTGGATCGCCTGGCGTGCCAAGGAGAAGGCGCCGGTGATGACCGCTTGGCTGGCAATGACGGTCGCCACCGTCGACAGGATCACCAGCGGCAGCAGCGCCCATGACGGCGCCAGCAGGAAGAACGGGTTCTCCACGGCCTTGGGATTGGACAGGACCAGCGCGCCCTGACCGAGATAGTTCAGCATCAGCGCCGGCAGGACGAAGGCGAGCCAGGCGACCTGGATCGGGATCCGTCCGAAATGGCCCATGTCGGCGTAGAGCGCCTCGGCGCCGGTGACGGCGAGGAAGACGGAGCCCAGCACGACGAAGCCGAGGAAGCCGTGGCCGAGCAGGAAAGCCAGCCCGCGCAGCGGGTCGAAGGCCCGGAAGATCCGTGGCGCGTCGCCGATGTGCATCAGGCCGAGGACGGCGATGACGACGAAGAAGACCACCATGACGGGGCCGAAGAACGAAGCCATGCGCGCGGTGCCGCTCTGCTGCACGAAGAACAGCGCGACGAGGATGAGGACCGTCATGGGCAGCACGTAGGGATCGAAGATCGGCGTGACGAGATCGAGCCCCTCGAGCGCCGACAGAACCGAGATCGCCGGCGTGATGATCGCGTCACCGGAGAACAGCGCCGCGCCGGCGACGCCGAGGAAGAAGACCATGGCCGAGCTATGACCAAGCGCGCGCTGCGCCAGGGCCATCAGCGAGAGCGTGCCGCCCTCTCCCTTGTTGTCCGCGCGCATCAGGAACAGGACGTATTTGGCGGTGACGGTGAAGAACAGTGCCCAGAGCAGCAGCGAGACGGTGCCGATCACCGCCTCGTCGGTCAGACCGTGCGCCTTGGAATGGGATAGCGACTCGCGCAAGGCGTAGAGCGGGCTCGTACCGATGTCGCCGTAGACGACGCCGATCGAGGAAATCGCGAGCCCGAACAGACTGCCGCCGGCCGGGCCGTGCGCGTCCGCTGCATGGGACACTGGATCGGCGCTTGTCACGAGCGCCGGAATTGGAAACGTCGCCGCCGTCTCGCCGGACGTCTCTCCGACCGTATCTCGCGACATCTCGATCCCCTGGGCGGCACGCGCGCGCGAACCGCCGGCATGCTCGCCTCGCGCCGGTATAGCGAAACAGCCGTCGATCGAGAAGAGCCGCGCTGCCGCACAAATCGTGAAGGGTGACACAAACTGCCCGCGAGGAAGGGCCGCTTACGCCGGATCGTCCCGCAAGCGCGCGTAAGTCGTGTCTTGTTTGCAACTGCTCGTGTTTCGCGGCGCGAACAGCTTGCTTGCGTCGCTTTTTCTTCTCATTGACGGGCCTGCAGACGGAGTGACCCGTGCCGACAGGACGAAAACGTCACGTCCTCGTGTCGGGGTGCACGGCGATCGCTTTCTCGCTCGCGTCGGCGAATGGCTACGCGGCGGATCAAGCGCCGCCGCCACCCGCGCCCAGCACCGCGAACATCCTCGGCGGCATCGAATTCCACGCTCAAGGCGAGGCCGGCATCGTCGGCAACAGCGCCAACCCGTCGCAAGGTCTCGACCGATCCGGCTTCAATTTCGGTCAGCTCTACACCGATCACGCCAACACGCCGCTCCTCAATCAGGTCCTGCTCACGATCACCAGACCGATCGACCCGGCGGCGAGCGGATATGCCTTCGGTTTCACCGGCCAGGCGCTCTACGGGTCGGACATCCGCATCAACCATTATCTCGGCATCGACGCGTTCGGCATGGCCGGCCAGCGCAACCAGATCAACCTCGTGCAAGGGTTCGTCGCCGCCCACCTGCCGCTGCTCACCGCGGGCGGCGTCGACGTCAAGCTCGGGCTGTTCGTCTCGCCGCAGGGCCGCGAATCGCTCGACGCCAGCGGCAATCCCTTCTACTCGCACAGCTACATCGACAATTACGGGACGACCTTCAACCACACCGGCGTCCTGACGACGACGCACGTCAATGCCGGGCTCGACGTCTACCTCGGGATTGACACCGGCAACCAGACCACCTTCGGCGCCACGTTTCCCGGCAACCGCTTCGGCGACTTCGGGGATCCGAACGGCGCGCCGGCCGGCTTCGTCGGTTTCGGGCTCAACAACCTGCTCGACAACAAGCTGACGGTGCTCGCGCTGTCCCACATCGGGCCCGAGCAGTCGCCGATCGCCGATCCCGCGGGCTCGAGGACCGATGTACGCGCCTACGACGATGTCGTCTTCACCTACCTCGCCACCGACAAGCTGACCAGCGTCACCGAGCTGAACTACTCGCGTGACGGGCACGGGACCGGCAACGGCGCGGCCGAGTTCCTCAGCGCCGCGCAATACCTGCTCTATGCCTACGACCACACGTTCACCCTCAAAGGGCGCGTCGAGCTGCTGCGTGACACCAAGGACTTCTTTGTCTCGACGCCGCTGACGAATGCCGGCATACAAATGGCCGAGGAAGGGTTCGCCAGTCCGTTCCTGGTCGGCCCCGGCACCGGGACCACCTACGGCGCGGTGACGCTCGGCGTGACGATCCAGCCCGACGCTCCCAAGCCGCTGGCCCTTGTCCAGTTTCGTCCCGAGATCCGCTACGACCGCGTCATCGCCGGCGCGCCGCTGTTCGGCGCTCGGAGCGAGAACGGCCTCTTCAACGGGAGCCGCAACCAGTTCACCTTCGGCGGCGACGTCGTCATCGGGTTCTGATCGGAGGTTTCGATCCGCGACGCCTGCTCAGCGGGCAAGGCAGGTTGGCTTCCGTGCGCCACTAATCGGCATGTCGCGTCTGCGACATTTACGCAACCTAACGACACGTCCCGAGCTTACCGCCTCAATTGCCAAGCTAGGAGGTTGCCCGTGACGCTCATCCTCATCATCCTCGTAATCCTGCTGCTGTTTGGCGGCGGCGGCTATTACGGGCACCGCTCCGGCTATTACGGCGGCGGCGGCATCGGGATCATCGGCCTCATCGTTATCGTCCTGATCGTCTTCCTGCTGTTCCGGCACGGCGGCGTCGGCATCTGAACGGCGAAGACATCGACCGCTCGCGTCGACCGCGAGCACGATCGTTTCGCGAGGCGCGCCGCAAGGAGGCTTCGTCTTCTCGCGGCCGCTGCGTCGCACGCCGATTGCGTGCGGCGCGAAATGGACTTAGCTAGGAAGGATCGAGCCAGGCAAGCGTCGCTCCGACGCCGAGGTGATCAGTCAAGGCCATGAGCAAATTCCTTGAAGAACACGTCCTCAGCGTCCACCATTGGACCGATACGCTCTTCAGCTTCCGCACCACGCGCGACCCGTCCTTTCGCTTCCGCAGCGGCGAGTTCACGATGATCGGCATACCGGTCGACGGCAAGCCGTTGATGCGCGCCTATAGCGTCGCCAGCGCCCATTACGAGGACGAGCTCGAGTTCTTCTCGATCAAGGTGCAGGACGGCCCGCTGACCTCGCGACTGCAGCACCTCAAGGCCGGCGACCCGGTCATGGTCAGCCGCAAGCCGACCGGCACGCTCGTGCTCGACAATCTCGCGCCCGGCAAGCACCTTTTCCTGCTCGGCACCGGCACCGGCCTCGCGCCGTTCCTCAGCATCATCAAGGATCCCGAGACCTACGACCGCTTCGAGAAGGTGATCGTCGTGCACGGCGTGCGGACGGTGAAGGATCTGGCCTACGGCGACATCATCACGAAAGTGCTGCCGAGCGACGAATTCATCGGCGAGTACGTCGCCGACCAACTCGTCTACTACCCGACGGTCACGCGCGAGCCGTTCCGCAACCAGGGCCGGATCACCGCTCTGATGGAGAACGGCAAGCTGTTCGCCGACATCGGCCTGCCGCCGATGAACAAGGCCGACGACCGCTTCATGCTGTGCGGCAGCCCGCAGATGATCGCCGACGTGCGCGCCCTTCTCGACGGGCGTGGCTACAGCGAAGGCAATCACGGAGAACAGGGCGAGTTCGTCATCGAGAAGGCGTTCGTCGACAAGTAGCGCACGCCAGAACCATCGGTTTCCTCGCGCATTGCGTGGGCGGAGGACCAGACATGCTCGAGAACGTTCCCGCCGCGATCGGCAACGCCCTGCGATCGATACGTCCCGGCTTCGAGAAGACGATCTACGCGCATCCCGACTTCAATGTGCCGGAGACCTTGCGGCTGACCAGCGAGGCGTTCGCGGACGGCGCTCCGATTCCCGCGCGTTTCACGTCGGACGGCGCCAAGGTCTCGCCGCCGCTGCGCTTCGAGGCGATCCCGCCGGCCGCCGTGTCGCTCGCCCTCATCGTCGAGGACGCGGACAGTCCCACGCCGTCGCCGCTGTGCCACGCGCTGGTCTGGAACATCGAGAAGGGCGATGGGGGCTTTCACGAGGCCGCGCTCGACTCCGACGCCGTGCCGCCCGCTCGACGCGGTGCCGTGCTCGGCAAGAACTCCTTCATGGCCTCGGGCTGGCTGCCACCCGATCCGCCGACCGGGCATGGCGCGCATCGCTACGTTTTCCAGCTCTACGCGCTCGACTATGTGCCGGAGCTGGAGGACGGCGCCGGGCGCGGCGCGGTGGTCGACGCGCTCAAGGGCCACGTGCTAGCCAAAGGCCTGCTGATCGGGACCTATGAGCGGGTGGCGTAGCACTCCAGCCTAACGCGCCAGCCGCACGACGTTGTGCAGGCTGCCCTCCGCGGCGTCCATCAGGCGCTTGAGGCCGCGCGCCGCTTGGCGGATGCGCTGCTCGTTCTCGACGAGCGCGAGGCGGACGTAGCCTTCGCCATGCTCGCCGAAACCGATGCCCGGCGCCACCGCCGTGTCCGCCTTCTCGATCATCAGCTTGGAGAACTCCAGGCTGCCGAGGTGGGCGAAGCGCTCCGGGATCTTGGTCCAGGCGAACATCGAGGCGCGCGGCGCCGGGATCGGCCAGCCGGCCTTGGCGAAGCTCTCCACCATCACATCGCGGCGCTTCTTGTAGATCGCCCGCATCTCGTGGATGCAATCGTCGGGACCGTTGAGGGCGGCCGAGGCCGCGACCTGGATCGGCGTGTAGGCGCCGTAGTCGAGGTAGGATTTCACCCGCGTCAGCGCCGAGACCAGTCGCTCGTTGCCGACCGCGAAGCCCATGCGCCAGCCGGCCATGGAGTAGGTCTTCGACATCGAGGTGAACTCGATGGTGCAATCGATCGCGCCCTCCACCTGCAGCACGGAAGGCGGTGGGTCGTCGTCGAAGTAGAGCTCGGCGTAGGCGAGGTCGGAGAGGATGTAGATCTCGTGCTTCTTGGCGAAGCGCACGAGGTCCTTGTAGAAATCGAGCGAGGCGACGAGCGCCGTCGGGTTCGACGGGTAGCAGACCACGACCGCGATCGGCTTGGGAATCGAGTGGATGATCGCCCGCTCGAGAGCGGCGAAGAAGGCCGGCGTCGGGTCGGCCGGGACCGAGCGCACGGCGCCGCCGGCCATCAGGAAGCCGAAGGCGTGGATCGGATAGGACGGATCGGGCACGACGATCATGTCGCCCGGCGCGGTGATCGCCTGGGCGACGTTGGCGAAGCCCTCCTTGGAGCCGAGCGTCGCGATGACCTGCGTCTCGGGGTTCAGCGTCACACCGAAGCGGCGCGCGTAGTAGTTCGCCTGGGCCTTGCGCAGGCCGGCGATGCCGCGCGAGGAGGAGTAGCGGTCGATCCGCGTCTTGCCCATCATCTCGATCATCTTGTCGCGGACGTGCTTGGGCGCGTCGAGATCGGGATTGCCCATGCCGAGGTCGATGATGTCGGCCCCGCCCTTGCGGGCGATCGCCTTGAGGCGGTTGACCTCCTCGAAGACGTAGGGCGGCAGACGCTGAATGCGGTGGAACTGCGGGTTCATGAGTGCGGGTTCATGGAGGAAGAGGATCCTGATTCGCGCGGGGCTCGGCCGCGCGTCGAGGCATGGTGAGTTACCCTAACCGGATTTCGCCAAATAGGAAAAATTGCCTTGGCCGCCATCAACCTCGTCGGCTTCGACTCCGCCTGGGCCGACAACCCGAAGAAGCCGGGCGCGATCTGCGCGCTGAGGCTCGAGGGCGAGCGGACCCGCTTCGTCGAACCCGTGCTGGCCGGCTTCGACGATGCGCTGGTGCTGATCCGGTCGCTGCACCATGACGGCGACCTGACGTTGGTCGCCATCGACCAGCCGACTATTGTCCCGAATCAGAACAGCATGCGCCCGGCGGAGCGCGTCGTCGCCGGGACGATCATCTGGAGCGGCGGCGGCATCCAGCCGGCGTACCGCGACAAGGCCGCCATGTTCGGCGACAAGGCGCCGATCTGGCGCTTCCTCGCCGCACTCGGCTTCACGGACGATCCGGAGGCCGCCGCCCTGGCCGACGCCGGACGCTTCGTCATGGAAGTCTATCCCGCCTTGGCGCTGCTGAGCCTCGACGAGACCTTCGCCGCCGCCAAGCGGCGCCCCCGCTACAATCCAGCGGTCAAGAGCTTCCGGCAGGAAGACTGGCGCGCCGTCCTCACCGCCGCCGAGACGGAAGCCCAACGCCTCTGTCTCGCTGAGCCTGCCGCATGGTGCGCCGCGCTCGATGCTGACACGCAGCCCCGCAAGGCCGACCAGGACCGGCTCGACTCGGTGCTCTGCCTGCTGATCGCCGCGCGCTGGCGGCGCGAACGCGAACGCTGCGCGATGACCGGCGACCTCGCGAGCGGCTACATCGTCGCACCGGTCTCGCCGCTGGTGCGGGCGCGGCTTGAGGCGGCGGCCGCGGTGCGCGATGTCGTCGTCAAATAGAAGCTATAGCGCCTTGCGATCATGCCCCGGCTGTCCCGAGTTGTTGCGCTGCGCTGGCGTCTGATGGCGTTGCCAAAGGTCGGCCTATGCGCGAGCTTAACCCTGCGGCCATGCTTGCAGGGCAAGCGCCACAATATCCAGCAACGATGCACGAGGAGTTCCGTCGCGTGCCGCCGCCGACATCCCTTGCGTCATGGTCATGACGAGGCCGGCCAAGGCAACGGCGTTCGCGTCAGGCGGCAGCACGCCGGCCGCAATGTCGCGCTCGATCCGGGCGCGCAGTCGCCCGTTGATCGACCTACGGATGTCGGCGATCGCGTTCTGGACGTCGGCTGACGCCGCGGAGCCGCTAGCGGTCGCGCTTGCAAGCAGGCAGCCCTTGGGCGTCGCGTCGCTAGTATAGGTGATAGCGGCGGCGGTCATGATCTCGCGCGCGGCATCATACGCGGTCGACGCGCCATCGATCGCCTGCGCCATCGCCTCCGGGTCTCCGGCGTAACGACGAGCCGCTTCGAGAAACAGCTGCTTCTTGTCCCCAAACGCGGTGTACAGGCTGGGCGCCGTTATCCCCATCGCGGTGGTCAGGTCGACGATCGATGTCGTTTCATATCCATGGCGCCAGAACGTCAGCATCGCTTGTTCGAGCGCGGCATCCCGGTTGAAAGAAAGCGGCCTGCCGGATTTGCGGCGTGGCTTAGGGTCAGGTTCCGCATAATTCATAGTGAACGCTCTGAAATATGTTGACGGACGCCACGCAATATATCATGCGTTCCGTAGTAAACACTATGAAAGCAGATGCGATGTCCTTGACCGATTTTCGTACGCTCGGCCATTCCGGCCTTGTCGTCAGCCCGCTTGCGCTGGGAACGATGACCTTCGGACCGGGCGAATGGGGCGCGGACGAGGCGCAATCGCGGGCGATCTTCGATGCCTATCGCGCGGCCGGCGGCAACTTCGTCGATACCGCCGATATCTATTCGGGTGGCGAAAGCGAAAAGTTGGTCGGCCGGTTCATCGCCGACAGCGGTGCGCGCGACGACATCGTCCTTGCCACCAAGTTCGCGTTCAACGGCTCGGCCAATCCGTTAGCCGCGACGCAGGCGGGCGGCGGCAACCCCAATGCTGGCGGTGCGGGTGCGAAGAACATCCACCGGGCGCTCGATGCATCCCTGAAGAGGTTGGGCACCGACTATATCGACCTCTATTGGATGCACATCTGGGACGGCGTCACGCCTGTCGAGGAAATCGTCCAAACGCTCGGTGACCTCGTGCGGGCCGGTAAGATCCGCTACTACGGATTGTCGGACATGCCCGCCTGGCTGGCGATGAAGGCGGCGACGATAGCAACAGAACGCCGCATTCCCGGTCCGATCGCGATGCAGCTCGAATATTCGCTCGTAGCGCGGGACGTCGAGAGCGAGCATTTCCCGGCAGCGCGGGAGGCCGGCATGGGCATCATGCCCTGGAGCCCTCTTGCGGGGGGCTTTCTGTCCGGCAAGTACCAACGCGGAAATACCGCCGACACCGGCCGTCTGAGCGGCGCAAACCCTTTTGGCAACAGCAAGTTTGTCGATCGCAATTGGGACATCCTCGACGCGCTGAAGGCCGTTGCTGCGGAGCTCGATCGACCGGCGGCGCAGGTAGCGCTCGCCTGGACCCTCGCGCGGTCCGGAGTCGCGTCAACACTGATCGGCGCTAGCAAGGTGTCGCAGCTGGAGAACAATATCACGGCAACAGATATCCGATTGCCCGGCGACGTCTTGAAGCGCCTCGACGAAGCGAGCGCGCCGACATTGGGTTTTAGCAAAGGGCTCACGCAGCCATTTATCCGCCGCATGATCTTTGGTGGCCATAACGTCGCCGGTTGGAGCGAACAACGCTTTTGATTTAGGTCTTCACCCTTCATTAGCTGGCTTGGCGCATGCGCTACTCCAAGATCTCTCCCGCACAAACGCGGAGCGCTGCCTGACTACATCGGCTGTTTGCCAATACAAGACACCTGCCAAGCCAGTCAATCGCGTACTTGCAAGCATGGCTTCGGATACTATCGGAGTGGATAGGTTCAAAGAAAACCCGACGCTCATCTATGAGTTCGAACTTGCTGGGACGCTAGCGACGACCTATTATTTCGGTAGAGCGTCCCGCGCTTCCGCCGTTCGCGCTAATGCCCCAGCCGCTCCAACAGGTCGCGCACGTGCACCTGGTCGGCCTTGTAGTTGCCGGTCAGCGTATACATCACGAGGTTGACGCCGCCGCGCAGCGCCATCTCGTGCTGGCGCGGGTCGCCGGGCACGAGCGGGTAAAGCGCCTCGCCATACTCGTCGCCGGCCCAGCCGCCGGCGAGGTCGTTCGAGGTCAGCACGATCGGCGAGACGCTGTCGCCCGAGCGCGCCGGGCGCTGCTGGTTGTCGCCGATCGGCGGCGGAAGGGCCTCGATCCAGGTCTGCCCCGACGCGTAGCGGCCGACGAAACTGTCGAGCAGGTAGAAGGTCTTCGTGACCACGTGGTCCGCCGGCACCGGCTCCAGTTCCGGCACGTCGACGCCGGTCAGCAGCTGGCGCAGCCACGCCGTCGCCGGCGAGGGCTCGCCCGTCGGCATCACGGAGAGCGCGTCGCGCGTGTCGAACACGATGGTGCCGCCCTGGTGCATGAAGGCGGCGATCTTCTCGACCGCCTTCTGCGAAGGCTGCGGGTTCGTCGCGACGATCGGCCAGTAGAGCAGCGGGTAGAAGGCGAGTTCGTCCTTGGCTGGATCAAGGCCGACGGGATCGCCCGGGCTGAGCGAGGTCCGCGTGGCGAGCGTCGTCGACAGCGAGGCGAGTCCCTGCCGGCTCACCTCGTCGACCTTCGCGTTGCCGGTGACCACATAGGCGAGACGCGTCGTCAGCGCCGAGGCGAGATCGCGCGGAGGCACCTTGATCGGGGCTTGCGTCGCCTGGCTGCTCGGGTCGGCGCGGGCCGGCGGGCCGGGCAGTAGGCCGAGCCCGAGGAGCGCGGCGACAAGCGACGCGGCGACCGCGCGGCGCGCCGGCAGGCGCAGCTTGCCGCCGAGCCACAGCGAGGCGAGGCTGTCGAGAACGAACAACAGGAACGCGCCGCCGATCAGCCAGGGCCGCAGGTCGACCGGCTCCGCCGCCTGCAGCGGCGCCGTATCGAAGTTGAGGCCGGAGAGATCGACCGCGGGGATCGTCTCGCCCGGCGCCATCGCGTTGACCGCCAGCAGCGACTCCGCGGCGCCGTAGAAGCCGGGCGGATGATCGGGTCCGGCGGCTCCGGTGAAATTGATCGGCACCGGCTTCGCCGTCGGCGGCGGCGGCCCGAGCACGCCGAACCCGTCGAGGATGCGGGTCGGCGCCACGCTCTCGCGGCCGGCGGCGGCGGCCTTCTCGGCGTCCTTGGCTTCCGTCTCGGAGACGGCGCGGGCGGTTTCGCCCGAGAGCGCGACGATCGTCTTCAGCATGTCCACGAAGAGCCCCGAAATCGGCAGGTTGGACCAGGTCGTGTCCGCCGTCACGTGGAACAGCACCACGCGGCCCTTGCCGTGCGGCGCGGCGGTGACGAGCGGCGTGCCGTCCGACAATTGCGCCCAGGTCTTGCCCGGCAGGCCGGGCTCCGGTTCCGCCAGCACCTGCCGGTTCACCGTGACCTCCTTGGGCACCTTCAGCCCGACGAACGGGCTCGGCGGCTCGAAGGCGGCGAGCGTCTTCGGCTGCTCCCACGAGAGCGAGCCGCCGAGCGTGCGGCCGCCGCGCCGGAGCTTGACCGGCACGAGGTTGTCGGTCGCGCCGGAGAGCCGCGTGCCGGCGAAGCGAACCAGCATGCCGCCGCCGTCGACCCATTCGGAGAGACGCTCGCGCAGCGGACCGCTGATCGTCCCGTAATCGGCGAGGATCAGTACCGAGACGTGGTCGTCGAGCATGGCGCCGATCGGATCGGGCGTTCCGGGTTTGGGCTCGTGCACGTCGGCGAAAGGCGCCAGCGCCTTGGTGAGATAGTAGGTCGCCGCCAGCAGCGGCTGCGCGGTGTCGGCGGTGGCGCCGCTGACGATGCCGACGCTGCGGCGCTTCCAGCGCGCGTCGAGGAGGGTGACGGCGCCGGCGGAATGGCCGGAGACGACCTCCATGCGCGCGATCTCGTTGCCGAGTTCGGTCGGCAGGTCGAACTTGGCGTCCGTCGCGTTCTTGCCCGCGAAGGCGAACGGCGTCTCGGCGATGGTCAGGCCCTTCTGGTCAAGCGCGCGGACGATGCCCTGCCGCGCGCCGAGCTTGTCGCCCGGCATCGAGCGCAGAACTTTGACCGCGAGGCTGCCACCATCGTTGCGCGGGTCGTCCAACGCCAGCACCGGCCTGTCGTCGGCGATCAGCACCGTTTTCACCGGCAGCGCCGCGAGCGCCTGCGCGAAGGCGCGCCCGCCGCCGCGCTCGAGCCCGTCGGCGATCCAGACGATGCTGGTGGCCGGCTGCGCCTTGACGAACTGCGCGATGGCCGCCGCCGTCACCGCCCGATCTGGCGTGTAGGGCACCGGCTTCAGCGCGCGCAGACGGTCGAGCGCGCTCTCGGCATCGACCGGGACGATCGTCTTGCCGCCCTCGGACATCGCCGCGATGGCGACCGTTTGCGCATGCTGACGCGCCGCCTCGATGCGCTGGCTCGCGGCGACGATCCGCCTGTCCCAGGCCGGCGCGGCGGCCCAGCTGTTGTCGATGGCGATCAGCAACGGGCCGCCGCCTTTCGTGCCGACGCTGATCGGGTTCCAGATCGGCCCGGCCATCGCCAGGATGACCAGGGCGGCGAGCAGCAGGCGCAGCGCCAGCAGCCACCACGGCGTCTTGGCCGGCGTCTCGTCCTTGGGCTTGAGATCGAGGATCAGCTTCAGCGGCGGGAACGGCACGCGCTGCGGGCGCGGCGGCGTCACCCGCAGCAGCACGTAGAGCACCGGCAGCCCGGCGAGCGCGACGAGCGCGAAGGGGATCGTGAAGGCGAGCGGCAGGCCGAAAATCATGCGGTTCCCGCCTGCAGGAGGTCGGCGCTCTGCTCGAGCCGCATGCGCAGCGCGAGCAGGGCCTGGGAAGCCGGCTTGTCGGTCCGATGGATGCCGAGACTCCAGCCCTTGGCTCGCACGATCTCGGCCACCGCGTCACGGTGGAGGGCGAGACGACGGCTGTATTCGTTCCGGAAACGCTCGGCCTGGCCGATCCGCATCACGGCCGACGAGTCGACATCGAGGAATTCGGTATGGCCGGCGAAGGGGAACGTCTCCTCGACGGGGTCGACGATCATCAGCAGATGTCCGCGGGCGCCGCGCGCCGCGAGGTCGGCGATGCGGGTGGCGAGCACGTCGGGCTGGACGAGGAAGTCGCTGACCAGAACCGCGCGCACACGCGGCGCCAGCGTGCCCGGCGGCGGGAGGTCGTCCGGCGCGCCGCGCTGATCGAGCATCAGCGTCTCGGCGAAGCGCTCGATGATGTTGCGCGTGGCGAGCGGCCGGGTCAGCCCGAGCAGCCCGACGCGCTCGCCGCCGCGCACCAGCAGGTCGGCGGCCGAGAGGCCGAGCACGACCGCGCGGTCGAGCTTCGACTGCATCGCGAGGCTCGACGCGTAGGCCATCGATTCCGAGCGATCGATCCACACCCAGACGGTATGCGCGGACTCCCACTCGCGCTCGCGGACATAGAGCCGGTCGTCGCGGGCCGAACGGCGCCAGTCGACGCGGCTCGCCGACTCGCCGGCGACGAAGGGGCGAAACTGCCAGAAGTTCTCGCCGGTGCCGGATCGCCGACGGCCGTGCACGCCGTGCATGGCGGAGGACGCGATCTCCTTGGCGGCGACGACCAGCGACGGCAGCCGCCGCGCGAGATCGAGCGCACCGCGCTGCTGCGCCTTGCCGACGAGCCGTTCCTCGCGTTCGAGCAGCCGCGCCTGCACCGCCATCAGAGACTATCCTCCCTCGTCGAAGACGGGGGAGGGGGACCATGCGGAGCATGGTGGAGGGGGCGCCAGGCGATGGCCAAAGCGCGCCTTTCCATGATCTTGCAGAACGACGGAGCCGACGCCCCCTCCACCACGCTACAGCGCGGTCCCCCTCCCCCGCTGCGCGGGTGAGGATAAAGTCGGCGACAAGCGTGACCCCATCAGGCGAACTTCACCGTCAGCTTGCGCACGACATTCTCGATCGTCTCGCCGTCGGCGCGGGCGGAGAAGGTCAGCGCCATGCGATGCTTTAGCACCGGCGCCGCGAGCGCGACCACATCGTCGAGCGAGGGCGACAGCCGGCCGGACACGAGGGCGCGGGCGCGGGACGCGAGCATCAAGGCCTGCGCGGCGCGCGGGCCGGGGCCCCAGGCGATCGCCTTGGTGATCGCCGCATCGCCGCCCTCGCCCGGCCTGGCGTCGCGGACGATGTCGAGGATCGCCTCGACGACGCTTTCGCCGACCGGCAGGCGGCGGACCAGCCGCTGCGTCGCCTGCAGATCCTCGACGGTCATCGCCGCCTTGGCGACGGCCTGATGCTCGCCGGTCGTCTCGATGAGGATGCGCTTTTCCGCCGCGCGGTCCGGGTAGGCGACGTCGATCTGCATCAGGAAACGGTCGAGCTGCGCCTCCGGGAGCGGGTAGGTGCCTTCCTGCTCCAGCGGGTTCTGCGTCGCCAGCACGTGAAACGGCGCCGGCAGATCGTGCCGCTCGCCGGCGACCGAGACGTGATACTCCTGCATCGCCTGCAGCAGCGCGGACTGGGTGCGCGGGCTGGCGCGGTTGATCTCGTCGGCCATGAGCAGCTGGGCGAAGATCGGTCCCTTCATGAACTTGAAGCTGCGCTTGTGGTCGACGCTCTCCTCCAGAATTTCGGACCCGAGGATGTCGGCCGGCATCAGGTCGGGCGTGAACTGGACGCGCCGCGCGTTCAGGCCGAGCACGGTGCCGAGCGTGTCGACCAGCTTCGTCTTGGCAAGGCCCGGCACGCCGACGAGCAGGCCATGGCCGCCGGCGAGCAGCGTGACGAGCACCTCCTCCACCACCCGCTGTTGGCCGAAGATCACCATGCCGATGGCGGCGCGCGCGGCGGCCACGCGGTCGAGCGCGATCTCGGCATGGCGGGCGACGGCGGCTTCCAGCGAGGTGGCGTTGGCCGCACTATTGGCTTCGGGCATGGACGGTTGGCTCCCCGCGGATTAGGTGTCGGCGCAGGCGGATCGGCGACGAGCCCGCGAGTGTCCCGCTTATTGGGTTGAGAGTATGGCCGAGAACGAGACCGGGGAGAAGCAGGTGCCCGATGCGACGAAAGCGCGGCTGACGAGCCTCGCCGCGGCGGTCGGCGCGATCCAGACGCGCGGCCCGGCGCCGGTGCACCTGTGGCACCCCGCCTATTGCGGCGAGATCGACATGAGGATTGCCGCCGACGGCACCTGGTTCTACGCCGGTACGCCGATCCAGCGTCCCGCGATGGTCGCCCTGTTCGCCGGCATCCTGCGCAAGGACCCCGAGCGCTACGTGCTGGTGACACCGGTCGAATGCGTCGGCATCGCGGTGGAGGACGTGCCGTTCATCGCGGTGGCGATGGAGGATCACGCCGGGACGCTGCGGTTCGCCACCAACCTCGGCGACGAGGTCGAGGCCGGCGCCGAGCACCCGATGCGCTTCACGACGGAGCCGGACGGCGGCATCAAGCCCTATGTCCACGTGCGCGGCGACCTCTGGGCGAAGCTGACGCGGACGCTGGCGATCGAGCTCCTCGACCGTGTCTCGCAGCGTGACGCGCAGGCCGGCATCGCGTCGGGGACGAGCTTCTTCCCGATCGGTCCGGCGGGGGCGGCGTGAGCGCGGCGGCGCGGCAGCCGTCCCGCGATCCCTTCGCGGCGGCGGATGTCTTCGCGCGCGTGCGCGACCGCGTCTCGCCCGACCTCGGCATCGACGCGCTCGACCGCGCGGTGACGCCGATCAGCGGCGATCACCTCTTGAACCGCTGGCAGGTCACGCCCGACTTCCTGCGCACGACCCGCGTCGCCGCCGTGCTCGTCGGCCTGGTCGACCGGCCGGACGGGTTGCGCGTGCTGCTGACGCAGCGCACCGCCGGCCTGCGCGACCATTCCGGCCAGATCGCCTTTCCCGGCGGCAAGATGGACCCCGACGACGCCTCGCCCGCCGCGACCGCTTTGCGCGAGGCCGGCGAGGAAATCGGCCTGGCGGCGCGCGCCATCGACGTGCTCGGCTACCTCGACCCCTATCTCACCCGCACGGGCTTTCGCATCATCCCGGTCGTCGCCCGTGTCGCGCCGCCATTCGAGCTGGTGATCAATCCCTCCGAGGTCGTCGAGGCGTTCGAGGTGCCGTTCGCGCACCTGATGAGCGAGGCCAACCACGACCTCCGCGAGCGCACGTGGCAGGCGCAGACCTGGCGGTTCTACGCGATGGACCACGGCGAGCGGACGATCTGGGGCATCACCGCCGGCATCCTGCGCATCCTCTACGAGAAGCTTTACCTCTGATGGCGCGCGCTCTGACCGAGCCGCTGGTCTTCTTCACGATACCGTTCCTGCTTTACGCCGCGTTCCTCGTCGCGCAGCTCATCAACCCGTTCGGTCTCCACCATTGGACGCGCCGCGTGATCGTACCGCTGACGCTCGCGGGCCTCGTCCTCGGGGTCGGCAGCATCGTGCTCGTCGGCGTGTTCGCGCCGCGCTACGAAGGCGGCTACGTGCCGGCGCACGAGGAGAACGGCCGCATCGTGCCGGGACGCATGCGGTGAGCCTGAAGTCGCTCGTCGAGGCGCCGCTGCTCGGACGCGTGCTGGCGCTCTTGAACGGTGACGGCGAAGAGGCGCGCCTCGTCGGCGGCGCGGTGCGCAACGCGCTGCTCGGTCGCGCGATCAGCGACCACGACATCACGACCACGGCACGCCCCGAGGTCGTCGTCGCGCGGGCGCGGGCGGTTGGGCTGCGCACCATCCCGACCGGCCTCGCGCACGGCACGGTGACGCTGATGGTCGAGGGTCGCCCGTTCGAGGTGACGACGCTGCGCGAGGACATCGAGACCGATGGGCGCCATGCCGTGGTCCGCTTCGGCCGCGACTTCGCCCAGGACGCGCTGCGGCGGGATTTCACGATCAACGCGCTGTCGGTCGATGCCGACGGCATGCTCCACGACTACGCCGGCGGCCTCGCCGATATCACCGCGCGCCGCGTGCGCTTCATCGGCGATCCCGCGACGCGCATCGCCGAGGACTACCTGCGCATCCTGCGCTTCTTCCGCTTCTCCGCCGAATATGCCGAAGGCCCGCTCGATGCCGAAGGGCTCGCCGCGTCGATCCGCGGGCGTGCCGGCCTCGATCACCTGTCGCGCGAGCGGGTGCGCGGCGAGCTCCTGAAGCTCCTGATGGCGCGCCGCGCGGTTCCGGTGGCGACCGCTATGGCCGAGTGCGGCCTGCTCGGGCCGCGGCTGCGCGCCGTGCCGCAGCCCGCCCGCCTCGCCCGCCTCGTCGCCATCGCTCCGGACGCCGACGCGATCCTGCGCCTCGCCGCGCTGGCGGCCATCGTGCGCGAGGACGCCCATCGCCTGCGCGACCACCTGCGCCTGTCGAACGCCGAGGCCGCGCGGCTCGAGGGCGCGACGCTGGTGCTGACGGCGCTGCACGGACGCGACGCGGTCCCGAAGCCCGACATGCTGCGCGGCCTGCTCTTCGATGCCGGCCGCCATGCCGCGCGCGACGGCCTGCTGCTCGCCTGGGCGGAGAGCCGCGCCGCCGCGGACGATCAGGGCTGGCGCTCCGCGCTCCGATTTCTCCAGGACACACCCGAACCACGCCTCCCCTTTTCGGGGACGGACCTCATCGCGCGGGGCATCACGCCCGGCCGGCCTCTCGGCGAGGCGCTGAAACGTTTGCAGGCCAATTGGATCAAGGCTGGCTTTCCGCACGATCCTCATCGATTGGCGGCGCTTTTGGCGGAGGTGTCGGAAAAGCGCGATTGAGCGCCGCACCGCTTAGAACCACGATGAGATCAAGCCGCCTTCTTGACCGGCTCCGGCTTCGGCACCAGAGACGACGCCGCGAGCTTGGAATGGTCGAGCACCGTCTGGCTGGCGTAGGCCATCGCGAAGGTGGCGAGCGCCTCGTCGAGAACGTCGCCGCCGCCGATGTAGCCGGCGATCATCGCCGCGTCGCCGCTGCGGGCGTGCGCGCGGGCGAGCGTTCGGCCGCACAGCGTCGCATAGGCCTGCAGCGACTTGCCCTCCACCACTTCGGCGATCGACCCGAGCCGGCGGTTCTTCAGCTGACGCATGTAGAACTGCCGCCCGCTGTCGTCCTGCGTCCAGCCGAGGAAGATGTCGGGCGCGGCCTGCATCGCCCTCTGACCGTCGACGACACGGCGGCCCTGCTGCGATTCCGTGAGCGGAACCTGGGCCAAGCCGGCGACGGCGGAGGGGCTGGCCTGCTTCAGCTGCAGGATGATCTGGTCGCCGTCCGCCGTCGCCATCAGCGCGATCGCGCAGAACGTGCCGACGCTGCCCACGCCGACGACCTTGAAGGCGACATCACGCAGGGCGTACTGATCGAGCAGAACGCGCCGATCAGGCTGCAACGTCGCCTTGTAACGGCCAAAGCACGTCTCGTTGAGAACGGCGCCGACCGGCTGACCATCGGCGCCGACGTGGTAGATGAACGGAGGCTTGTCGATGAGGCGCGGGCCACCGTTCTCGTTCGCCTCGATGTTGGGCTGTTCCGCCGAGGTCTTGCCGCTCTTCTCGGCCTTGACGAGCTTGCCGAGGATCTTCGCCTCGAGTTCGGCGTCGCCGAAGCCGTCGACTTGCGCCTGCAGGTCCATTCGCGTCAGCAGAATGTCGAGCGGCGACTTCTCCGCGAGATCGTTCATGAAGTCGCGGTAGGCGAACGCCGTCATCTGCGCCAGGCCGTGCGCCTTCTTGTCGGGCAGATGGGCGTTCTGCGCGGCGACCGCGACGCTGGCGACGAGACGCTTGAGATCGACCATGAAATCGACGCCCGGGCAGGTCTCGTCGAAATCGTTGATGTCGAACAGAACGTTGCCTTCCGGCGAGGAGAAGGCGCCGAAGTTGAGCAGGTGGGCGTCGCCGCAGACCTGAACCGGCAGGCCGATGCGCGGCATCGCGGCGAGGTCGTGCGCCATCAGCGCCGCCGCGCCGCGATAGAAGGCGAACGGGTCCACCGCCATGCGCCTGTAGCGCTCCGGCACGAGGGCCTGCACGCGCGTCGCGTCGCCCGCCGTCAGGATGGGCAGCGGATCACGATGCGGGTCGACGCTGAACTCGGCGTGGCTCTCGCGCGAGACGACCGCTCGCATCGCCTTGCCGGAGGCCTGCCGCGCGGCGCGTGACAGCAGGCTGGGGCTTTTCATGGGCTCGTTGACGGAAGACGTCATGCGTGTTCATTCCTTGGAGACAAGCGTGAACGCCGCACCTTCATGGAAGTGTCACGTCACCCTTGATTTATCTTCGATGGACCCGCTTCGTTCAGTCGAGCGATCAGCGGCTCGCCTGATGCTCGAGCTGTTTCGTTCCGCCGTCGGTCGGGGTAGCCGTCGAGACCGCCGCGGGCTTGGCTGAATAGGAAGCTGTCACCGGCGCGGTGCCGATCAGGCTGGCGCGCTCGATTGCCTTGTACGTCGGGCGCGCTCCGTTCCGGATGTCTCGGGACTGGTTCAGCGTCACGAAATCCTGACGGCGGAACGGGTAGTGCGCGCCGCCGTGGAACACCTTGAAGCCACGCGCCGTCATCACCGCGTCGCCGCGCCTCAACGTGAAATCATGCAGCAGAGACTTGATCGGGCCACCGGCGGACGGATGGCAACTGCAGGCCTCGTTGAGGACGGTCGTGTAATGGAAAGCGTCAGGGAGCTTGGAGTAGTTCTGCCCCGTACGGACGCTGATCGCGTCCGCGATGGTGTCGGCATTGGCCGGCAACACGTAAAGGGACGTCGCCGCGCCGGGGCACTCCGAGTGGCACGTCGCCTCGTGCGCGGCGAGGTCGGACGCGCCGTGGTAAGCCCCGACCGGGAATGCGAAACCGTCGCAGGCGCGCACGCAAACGGACTGCGCGTTGTTCGATAGGCCGACATGGTCGATCTTTACCGCGTCCTGCTCGCCATCATCGACCTTTGGGCGGCGATGCGCTCTGTGCCGACCGACATCGTTAAGCGACCTTACCCGCTCGACGCCTATGCGGCGCGCGACGCGGCGCGGCGCGGGGCTCGCGTAGCCGGCCATCGCGTAGGGGGATTGCCGGCCCAACAGCGAAGAGCCGCCGAAAAGACTCTCGAGGAACCCGTCGGCGTTGCCGCCGCGAGGGTCGAGGCCGAGGATCATGACACCGATCGTCGTGACGGCGAAACCGAGAGTGACCGCGACGGCGAAGCGCTGGTCTTTCGAGGCGAAGCGGCGTGACCAGCCGCGTAGGATACGTCTCGGTAGTCTCAAAACACGAACTCCACCCGGCCGAGAGGCTTCATAAACACAGTCAAATTTTATTTAGCAAGCCATTCCTCCCAGCGTCGAGCGAGATGGTAAAATCCCGACAGCTCTTGCCGGGATCCTGAAAAGCGTGCGCCTGACGAGAGCACCGTCTTCGCCACGGGGTCGCGTGCAGGGCAGCCTCTGGCGCTCTAACGAGCGCCGAAGCCGTATTGCTGAAGGTAGGCGCGATGCTGCGCGTCCGTCTCCGGCACGAACGGCTTGGCCGGCGTGTCGGCGGGTCTGGACTTTGCCGTATCCTGGTTTTTAGGGCCGTGCCGGTGTCCGCCGCCGGATGAGGGATCGTCGAAGGCGGCGGGCTGGACTGAAGCGTCCGCTGCCCTCGTCGGCGAACCGGCGAGAAGCGGCGGTGCCAGACAGGCGGCGGTGAGAACAAAAGGCAAAATCCTCATCGAAATCCCTCGATCATCCACCAAAGGCTTAGCAAAGATTGCGGTTTTTCTTCATCGTGAAAGCGTGTTCGCGCATCACAACTTCGAGCGCCTTGCGCTTAGATTCAGTTTTTAGCGCGGGCTCGCGACGGTCTCTCGCGATTTGCGCTAAGCTGCCGCGATCGAGGGAGTTCCGCGTATGGCCGCCCGATCCAAGCTCAGCGCTTATGAACAAAAGCGCGATTTCCAGAAGACCGCCGAGCCCAAAGGCGAAGACGCGATACGTCCCTCGAAACAGCCGCGCTTCGTCGTCCAGCGCCACGACGCGACGCGGCTGCACTACGACCTGCGGCTCGAGGTGGACGGTGTCTTCAAGTCCTGGGCGGTGACCAAGGGGCCCTCGCTCAACCCCGCCGACAAACGGCTCGCCGTCGAGGTCGAAGACCATCCGCTGGGCTACGGCGACTTCGAGGGCACGATCCCCAAAGGCCAGTACGGCGGTGGCACGGTGCAGCTGTTCGATCGCGGCACCTGGGCGCCGGAGGGCGGCATGGTGCCGGACGAGGCGCTGGCCGCCGGCGAGCTGAAGTTCGCGCTGAAGGGCAAGCGACTGAAGGGCAGCTTCGTGCTGGTGCGCATGAAAGGTGACAAGTTCGGCGGCAAACGGACGAACTGGCTGCTGATCAAGCATCGCGACGAGGACGCCAGCGACGCGGCGGACGGCGGCGGCGTGCCGGCGATCGACACCTCCGTCGCCTCCGGACGCACGCTGGCCGAGATCGCCGCCGGCACCGGCAAGGCGCCGACGCCGTTCATGCTCGGCACGGGCAAGGCGCCCGCCAGGGACGCCATCTGGGATTCCTCGAAGGGACTCGCCAAGGATGCGCGCGTCGAGACGGGCACGGACCTTAAGCCTCGCGCCAGGACGGCGCCGACGCAAGGCAAGTCGCCCAAGGCCAAGCTCGCCGACAAGGCCAAGCTCGCCGAACCACTCGCGAGCGCCAAACGCGAGCCGATGCCGGATTTCGTCGAGCCGCAGTTCTGCCGCGCGGTGACGACGCCGCCATCGGGCAAGGCCTGGCTGCACGAGATCAAGCTCGACGGCTACCGCATGCAGATGCGCGTCGAAGGCGGCACGGCGCGGCTGCGCACGCGCAACGGGCTCGACTGGACCGGCAAGTTCACGGCGATCGCCAAGGCCGGCGCCGCCCTGCCCGACGCGATGCTCGACGGCGAGATCGTCGCGCTCGGCGCCGACGGCGCGCCGCATTTCGCCGACCTGCAGGCGGCGATCGCGGCGGAAAAGACCGGCGCGCTGATCTTCTTCGCCTTCGATCTTCTCTTCCATGAAGGGGTCGACCTGCGCGGAGAGCCCCTGCTCGCGCGCAAGCGGGCGCTCGAGGCGCTGCTCGCCGGCAAGCGCGCGGGCAAGGCGACGCTCCGCTACGTCGAGCATTTCGAGGAGGACGGACCGACGGTCTTCGCCTCAGCCAAGAAGCTCGGCCTCGAAGGCGTGGTCTCCAAGCAGGTGAAGGCGCTCTATCGCTCGGGCAAGTCCGACACCTGGACGAAAGCCAAGATCCGCGTCGGCCACGAGGTCGTGCTCGGCGCCTGGACGGAGACGAACGGCAAGTTCCGCTCCTTGCTCGGCGGCGTCTTCCGCGACGGCGCGCTGACCTACGTCGGGCGCATCGGTACCGGCTACAATGCGACGACCGTCGCCAGGCTGATGCCGACGCTGAAGGCGCACCAGGCGGCCAAGAGCCCCTTCGACAAGAAAGGCGCCCCACCGCGCGACAGGGCGATCCGCTGGCTCGAACCGGTGCTTGTCGGCGAGATCGAGTTCGCGACCTGGTCCGCCGACGGCCTCGTGCGGCAGGCCTCCTTCAAGGGGCTGCGCGAGGACAAGCCCGCCGCCGACGTGGTGGCCGAGGCTCCCGCCGCGCCGCCGCCCACCGCCGCGATGACGATGCCGAGCGTGGCGCAAGCGAAGGCCAGGTCATCGAAGGCCAAGACGGCGATGACGGCCAAGGCCGCGCCGAGGAAGAGCGGGAAGGTCGAGGTGATGGGCGTCGCCCTGTCCCACCCGGACAAGGCGCTGTGGCCGGACGCCGGCGACGACGCGCCGGTCACCAAGCAGGATCTCGCCTCCTATTTCGAGGCGGTCGGCGCCTGGATGCTGCCGCACATCGCGGGGCGCCCGTGCTCGATCATCCGCGCGCCGGACGGGATCGACCACCAGACCTTCTTCCAGCGCCACGCGATGGCCGGCGGCTCGAAGCTCTTCGACACGGTGAAGATCCTCGGCGATCACGAGCCCTACCTCGTCATCAACCACGTCGAAGGTCTCGCCGCCGTGGCGCAGAGCGGCGGCCTGGAACTGCATCCCTCCAATTGCGCGCCTGGCGCGCCGCTGGTGCCGGGACGTTTGGTGTTCGACCTCGACCCCGGCCCGGACGTCGCTTTCGCGGAGGTCGTCGCCACCGCCAAGGCGCTCAAGGCCCGGCTCGAGGCGCTGGGCCTCGAGACGTTCTGCAAGACGACCGGCGGTAAGGGCCTGCACGTGGTGACCCCACTTTCGCCCGCGAAAAAGACGATCGAGTGGGACGCGGCGAAAGATTTCGCGCATCGGGTCTGCATGGCGATGGAGCGCGACGAGCCGCGACGCTATCTCACCAAGATGTCGAAGGCGGCGCGCCAAGGCCGCATCTTCCTCGACTATCTGCGCAACGATCGCATCTCGACCGCCGTCGCGCCGCTCTCGCCGCGCGCGCGGCCGCACGCGCCGGTCTCGATGCCGGTGACCTGGGCGCAGGTGAGGCCGGACCTCGATCCCTTGAAGTACACGGTGCGCAGCGTGCCAAAGCTGCTGGCGCGCTCGAAAGCCTGGGCCGGTTACGACGACGCGGCGCGCCCGCTCGCCGACGCGATCGCCGCGCTGCGGAAGGGGTGAGTCTATCGCCTGCCTCGTTCGCGCGTCATGACTTCAACTATAGACGCAGGGTTCCGGCGACGATCGTTTGATAAAGACCTTCATCGATCGGGCGGTACGACGCGCCATCGTCGAAGTAAAGCGTGTCGCTGACGCGCGCCGGATCGAAGCCGTCGCGCACGTCATCCGCTTTTCGCACCTTGAATGTGCCGGTGACGGCGATGTTCTCGCGAAGGCGAAGAAATAACGGCCGCGCGTAGCGGGGCAGATTGGCTCCCGCGTGACGCCGGAGCATGTCGACATCAAAGGCTTCCTCGACGACAAGCGCCGCCATGCAGGCGCGCCCTTCGGCATGCGGCACGACCACCCCGTAGACGCTGACGTCCTCGACGCCCGGGCAGGCGGAGAGCACGTCGGCCACCTCCGCCGTCGCGACGTTCTCGCCTTTCCAACGGAAGGTATCGCCGACGCGATCGACGAAGGAAAAGAAGCCCTTGGCGTCGCGCTTCATCAGATCGCCGGTTCGAAACCAAACGTCGCCGGGCTCGAACACGTCGCGCAGCAGCTTGCGCTCGGAATCTTCGTCGCTCGTGTAGCCTTCGAAGCGGGTGGCGAGGCCGTCACCGTCGCCGACGAGGCCGAGAGCCTCGCCCGGCTCATCGTCCGCGCAGCGCACGCAGAAGCCGTTCGCGTCGCGCAGCGGCCGTTCGCTCGCGACATCGAAGCGGACCAGAGCCACCGGCGAGCGATGCGCCATGAAGCGCGGAACGCGGCCGATGGCACCTGGCTTTCCCTCCAGATTGAAGAGCGAGAAGCTGCCCTCGGTGGCGGCATAGAACTCTATGATGCGCGGGATCGCGAAACGCGCGGCAAAGGCCTCCCAGACATCGGCGCGCAAACCATTGCCGCAGCAGAGCCGCAGCTTGTGGGATGACGGGACGCCGGAGCCGTCCTTGAGAAGGTAGCGGCAGAGCTCGCCGATATATTGAAAGATCGTCGCCTCCGACTTGGCGATATCCGCCCAGAAGCCGCTCGCGGAAAAGCTTTCGCGCAGCACCACCGACGCGCCTGCGACGAGCGGCGCGCCGATCGCGACGACGCCGCCGACGCTGTGGTACATCGGCAGACAGTTGAAGAGGCGGTCGTCGGGCGTCGCGTCCATGATGCCGGCAAACCATTCGCTCCACATCATGATGCGATAATGGCTGACGCGCGCCGCCTTCGGCAATCCCGTGGTTCCGGACGTATAGATGAGAAGCGCCGCGTCGCTCAGGCGCACCTCAGGCGCCTCGCCATCGGCGAGCGGCTCCGCCGACATCGCGCCGATCGCGTCTTCAAGGCGCGGATGCGCCCAGATCGACGCCGACTCGTTCGTCGCGCGCCGCACGGCCTCGAGCCTGTCGGCATCGGCGATCGAGAGTCGTGCGTCGGCAACCATGAGGGCGTGCGCGAGGCCGGCGCCGACGAGCTGCGTGTTGATCAGCGCCGTGACCACGCCGACGCGCGACAGGCCGAGCCAGATCGCGGCGTAGTCCGGCTGGTTGACCATGACGAGGGCGACGCGGTCGCCTGGTCTCAGTCCTTGCGCGAGAGCCCAGCGCGAGACGCGGTTGCAGCGCGCGGCAAGCTCCCGGTAGGTCAGGCTTGCCGCCTCGCCGATCAGCGCCGGCCTGTCGCCGTACAGCGCCGCGTTCTCGTCGACGACGCGGGCCAGGGTTCGCGTCGAAGCCGGCGTCACGCGCGCGGTACGCTGCAGGGCACGCGCCCAATCGGCACTGGCGGAGCGAAGCGGCGGCGCGTTCAACAGTTCAAAGCCGCTTCAGGAGCCGCGCGAGACATGCGATGGATTGAAAGTTGGCGGGCGTCATTTCGCGCTGCGGGATCGTGACGTCGAACGCCGCCTCGACCGCCAGCATGAGGTCGACCATCGCCATCGACGTCATGCCCCTGTCGACGAGGGAATCGGACAGGCCGATATCACGCGGGATGTTATGCTGCTCGGCGACGCGTTCGACGATGGTCGCCACCGCCGTCAGCGTCGTGTGATGGGGTTTATCCAGCATGTCGGACCCTCAAGCGTCTTCGGCTCAGGCACGTTCGCGGGTAATCACCGCCGGCATCGGCACGTGCGATCTGATACGTTTAACACCATGATCGGGTATGGCGAAGAGGTGAGGCGGCCATCAGCCCGCTCTACAAGCCCATATCATCAGACATCATGAAGTTAACTGGTTTGATCACATCCCTTTAACCTGACCTTAACCAAATCCTGCGAACGGAGCGGCGCCGATCTTAAAATCGGGTAACGCTGAAAAATATATTCTTTCAATTGTTTTCATCAGGACGCGGCGAATGGATCGCATCATGAGTCTGCTTGATGACGAGTCGATGCGCGCGGTATCAAGCGCCCGCATGCGCGACGAGCATATGGACCTGCAGGAGCGCGCCCAGGCGGTCGCCGACATCGCCGCCGCCCACGCGCTGACCGTCGATCGCGACGCGACCTTCCCGACAGAGGCCATCGACGCGGCCAAACGCAACGGTCTTCTCGCCCTGCTGGTACCGCGCGAGTTCGGCGGCGGCGGCGCGCCGCTCACCGAAGTCGCGGACGTTTGCTACACGTTGGGCCAGGCCTGCGCCTCGACGGCCATGATCGTCGCGATGCATCAGGCGGCGCTCGCCTGCGTCGTGCGTCACCACCAGAACAGCGCCTGGCACCGCCGGCTGCTCCGGCGCGTGGCGGCGGAGAACCTGCTGCTCGCCTCCTCCACGACGGAAGGCCAGAACGGCGGCAACGTCCGCTCCAGCGCGGCGGCCCTGCTGCGCGAC
The DNA here is from genome assembly GCA_965198495.1 of Beijerinckiaceae bacterium. Taxonomy (GTDB): domain Bacteria; phylum Pseudomonadota; class Alphaproteobacteria; order Rhizobiales; family Beijerinckiaceae; genus RH-AL1. The sequence goes on from CBDAPL010000002.1 coordinate 108,711, forward strand.
GGCGACACGCTGACCTTCGCGCGGGCGGCGACCGTGATGTCCTACGGCGCGCAGGCCGACGGCATCGTAACGACGGCGCGCCGGCACCCCGATGCTTTGGCCTCGGACCAGGCTCTCGTGATCTTCCTCAAGGAGGATTACACGCTCGCGCCGACCGGCGGCTGGGATACGCTCGGCATGCGTGGCACCCAGAGCTTCGGCTTCGCGCTGCAGGCACGCGCCCGGCCGGAGCAGGTCGTGCCCGTCGGCTACGAAACGATCCATCCGCAGACTATGGTGCCGGTCTCGCATCTCACCTGGGCGGCCGTGTGGACCGGCATCGCCGCCGCCGCCGTCTCGCGGGCTCAGATGTTCGTACGCACGGCGGCGCGGCGCGCCAACGGCCAGATGCCGCCCGGCGCGGCCGATTGCACGGCGGCCGCGGCATCGCTGCGGGCTCTTCGCGCCATCGTCGCCGCCAATCTCGCCCGGTTCGAGCGGATCCGCGACGATGAGCGGGCGCTTGCCTCGCTCGACACGCAAGCCGGACTCAACCTCTTCAAGGTCGAAGTCTCCGAACGCGCCGTGGCGACCGTGATGAGCGCGATGCGCGCCTGCGGACTAGCCGGCTATCGCAACGACGGCGAGTTCGGCCTCGGCCGCCACCTGCGCGACGTGCTCTCGGCGCCCGTCATGGTCCACAATGCCCGCATTCTCGCGAACATAGCTACGACCACGCTAATGAGCGGCGTGCCCTCTTCTCTGACAAACTGAAATCAAGCCAGCTTCGGAGTCGAACCATGACGACATCGCGGATCTTTGAGGAAGCGGACGCGCCGGATCGTCAGCAGGCCTTGCGCGAAGTGCTTTTCCGCCCGATGGGCGCGCAAGGTGTCTACGCGCGCACCGCCCTCTACGAGGACGTGGTCGAGCGCCTCTCGGCACTCATCACACGTCATCGCGAGGATGGCACGGAGGTGTTCCGCTTCCCGCCCGTCATGAGCCGCCGCGATCTCGAGCGGCACGGCTACCTGAAGAGCTTCCCGAACCTGATCGGCTGCGCCTGCGCGCTGCATGGTTCGGAAGCCGACATCCGCGCCGCGGCCGAACGCCCGGCACACGAGGGCGGCTGGACCTCGGCCTTGGCCGCGACCGAACTCGTGCTGTCGCCCGCCGCCTGCTACCCCATCTACCCGATCGTCGCCGCACGCGGCCCAGTGCCGAGGGGCGGCCTTGTCTTCGATGTCGCCTGCGACTGCTTCAGACGCGAACCCTCGCAGGATCTCGACCGGCTGCAATCGTTCCGCATGCGCGAATACGTCTGCGTCGGCGAAGCCGAAGATGTCGCCGCGTTCCGCGAGCGCTGGATGACGCGGGCGACCGGTATCGCGGCGGCGCTCGGCCTGCCCTACGAGGTCGCGCCGGCGAGCGACCCGTTCTTCGGTCGCGTCGGCCAGATGAAGGCCGTCGCGCAGATCCAGGCGGCCTTGAAGTTCGAGCTCCTGGTGCCGCTGCATGCGCAGGAGAGGCCGACCGCCTGCATGAGCTTCAATTATCACCGCGAGCATTTCGGCACGACTTGGGACATCGCGCTCGCCGACGGCAAGCCGGCGCATACGGGTTGCGTCGCCTTCGGCATGGATCGCCTCGCCGTCGCCCTGTTCTGGACGCACGGTCTCGAAACCGACCTCTGGCCGCCATCGACGCGCAAAGCCCTGCGGATGTGATACCTCTCGCGAGGTCGATTCGAGCGCGGGGCCACAATGCAATCATCGATGCCGAACCGGTCCGCGGCGGAGGTGCTGGTCGACCAGCTGATCGTGCAAGGCGTCGAGCACGTCTTCTGCGTGCCCGGCGAAAGCTACCTCGCCGTGCTCGACGCGTTCTACGATCGCGCGATCACTGTCACCGTGTGTCGGCAGGAAGCCGGCGCGGCGATGATGGCCGAAGCGATCGGCAAGGCCACCGGGCGCCCCGGCATATGCTTCGTCACGCGCGGGCCCGGCGCGACGAACGCCATGCACGGCATCCACGTCGCCCAGCAGGGCTCGACGCCGATGATCATGTTCGTCGGCCAGATCGAGCGCCGCGCGCGCGGGCGCGAGGCGTTCCAGGAGCTCGACTATCGCGCCGTGTTCGGCAGCATGACGAAGTGGACCGACGAGATCGACGATCCGTCACGGATTCCCGAGGTCGTCTCGCGCGCCTTCCACGCGGCGATGGGCGGCCGGCCCGGCCCGGTGGTGCTCAGTCTGCCGGAAGACATGCTGACCGAGCGCGTCGACATCGCCGACGCGCCGCTGGCGATCCCGGCCGAAGCCGCGCCGGTCGAGGCCGACGTGAGCCGTCTCGCCAGCCTTCTCGGCGAGGCGCGGCAACCGCTGCTGATCCTCGGCGGCACGCGCTGGAGCGCCGACGCGCGCGGCGCCATGCACCGCTTCGCCGAGCGCTTCGCGCTCCCGGTGGTCACGAGCTTCCGCCGCCTGCCTCTCTTCGACGCCCTGCATCCGAACTATGCCGGCGAGCTCGGGATCGGGCCGAACCCCGAGCTGCTCGCCCGAGTCAAGGCGGCGGATCTGCTGATCGTCGCGGGGGGCCGACTCGGCGACGTACCCTCGCAAGGCTACACGCTGCTCGACATCCCGCGACCCGCCTGCCGTTTGATCCACATCCATCCGGAGCCCTCCGAACTCGGCCGCGTCTACGCCGCCGACCTGGCGATCTGCGCGACGCCGAGCGGGTTCGCCGAGGCTCTGGACCGGCTGGAGCCCGCCATGCCGGTCGCCTGGCGCGGGACGGCGGAGGCGGCGCACCAAGCCTATCTCGCTTGGTCGGAGGTGGCGACGCCACAGCCGGGCGGCGTCAACCTCGGCGCCATCATGGTGTGGCTGCGCGAAAACCTGCCGGCGGACGCGATCCTCTGCAACGGCGCCGGCAATTTCGCCGCCTGGATCCAGCGCTTCTACCGCGTGCGCCGCTTCGCCAGCCATATCGCGCCGACATCGGGCTCGATGGGCTACGGCGTGCCGGCGGCGGTGGCCATGCAGCGCCTGCACCCCGAAGCGACGGTGGTCTGCGTGTCGGGCGACGGCGACTTCCTGATGAACGGGCAGGAGTTCGCCACCGCCGTCCAATACCACCTACCGATCATCGTCATCGTCTGCGACAACGGCCTTTACGGCACGATCCGCATGCACCAGGAGCGCGAGTACCCGACGCGGGTCTCGGCGACCGATCTGCGCAACCCCGATTTCGCCGCCTATGCCCGCGCCTTCGGCGGCTTCGGCGCGACCGTCGAGGCGACGGAGGACTTCGCCGCCGCCTTCGCCGCCGCGCGCGCTTCCGGCCAGCCCTCGATCCTCCACCTGAAGATCGATCCCGACGCGATCCTGCCCGGAACGACCCTCACGTCGATTCGCGAAAAGGCGCTCCTAAGCGCACGATCGGGCTAGCGGGACGATTGATTTCGTCGATCGTCTTTGAGAGGGCACGCTCGTTCACCTTGTTGGTGGAGAAACGTTGTTTGCCAAGCCTTTCCCGTCATAATGAGAGGTGTCAAGCAGAGGGATCGCCTCCATGTCCGCACGAGAGAAGATCATCGAGGAGATGAAGCGCGTCGCGCGCGAGCAGAAGAAGACGCTGGCACCGCTGCACGATACGACGCCGCTCCTCGACGTCGGTTTGGACTCGCTCTGTTTCGCCATTCTCGTCGCGCGTCTGGAAGAGTCGCTCGGCGTCGATCCATTCAGCCAATCCGACGACGTGGTGCTGCCGGTGACGGTCGGGAACCTGATCGACTTCTACGATCATGTCCTGGTCTGATCGCCGAGCATCAGGACGCACCCCGCGACTGGTTTCCCACGCGGGCACTGTCCTGCACGATCGTGACGCCAGCGTCGACTTGGCCGCACTCACGCGCGCTACCTGCCTGGGCGGCGCGGCCGCCGGTCTCGCCGGGCGATCGGTGCTGGTCGCGACCAAGGCGCAGATGGCGAGCGCGGTCGCCCTGGTCGAGCTCGACGGCGTGGCCGGCCGCTTGACGATCGCGCCGCCAGACATCTCCGCCGACCATCTCGCCGCCGTGGTCGAGGATGCCGGTATCGACGCGATCGTCACCGACAGTCCCGGATGGTCGGCATCGGGCGTGAATCTGCCGATCGTCGCGATCGATGTGCCGCTCGCGACAGCGCCCGCCCCGCCTCGCGCGCTCGACACCGAATGGGTGATGATGACGTCCGGCACCTCCGGGCGCCCGAAGCTCGTGGCGCACACGCTCGATGCGCTTACCGGCGCGATCGACGGTCCGCCGTCCGGCGTAAGCAAGCCGGTCTGGTCGACCTTCTACGATATCCGCCGTTACGGCGGCCTGCAGATCTTTCTTCGCGCGATCCTCGGCCGCGCCGATCTCGTGATGACGAGCGAGAGCGAAACGTTCACCGATCATCTGCTCCGCCTCGCGGCGTGCGGCGTGTCGGCGGTCTCCGGCACGCCGTCGCATTGGCGGCGCGTGCTGATGAGCCACGAGCGCGGGGGCTTCTCGCCCGGTTATATCCGCCTGTCGGGCGAGATCGCCGACCAGATCGTGCTCGACGGGCTGCGCGCGGCCTTCCCGCGCGCGCGGATCGAGCACGCCTACGCCTCGACGGAGGCCGGCGTCGGCTTCGCGGTCGACGATGGCTTCGAGGGGTTTCCGGCGGAATGGGTCGGGCGTCCGGGATCGAACATCGCGCTGCAGGTGGTCGATGGTTCGCTGCGGCTACGATCGAAGCGGGCGGCCTCGCGCTACCTGGGCGCCACCGCGTTGCCATTGAGGGATGAGGACGGCTTCGTCGACACTGGCGATCTCGTCGAGCGGCGCGGCGCGCGCTACGTCTTCGTCGGACGGCGCGGCGGCATCATCAACGTCGGTGGCATGAAGGTCAATCCGGAAGAGGTCGAGGCGGCGATCAACAGCCATCGCGACGTCCGCATGTCGTTGGTCCAGGCGCGCAAAAGCCCATTGACGGGGTCGCTCGTCGTGGCGGATGTCGTGCCGCGCGATCCGGGGCGCGCGACGGAGACGCTCAAGGATGAAATCCTCGCGGCCTGTCGCGATCGTTTGCAGGGCCACAAGGTTCCGGCCATGGTGCGCTTCGTCTCCGAACTGCCGTTGACGATGAGCGGCAAGCTCAGCCGCGCGCGAGCGGAGCCAAGATGATCGAGGCGAAGCCGCGCACGATCATCGTCACCGGCGCCAGCCGCGGCATCGGTCTCGGTATCGCCGACGCGTTGGCAAGGGACGGTTTCAACGTCGTGGCCGTCGCCCGTCGCGAGAGCGAGGCGCTGGCCGCGATGATCGAGGCATACGGCGGCAGGCTGCATTTCGCGCCGTACGATCTCGACGACCTCGACGGCGTCCAAGACCTGGTGAAAGCGCTGCGCGACACGCACGGACCGCTCTACGGGCTTGTCAACAATGCCGGGCTCGGCACCGAGGGCGTGCTCGCGACAATGCCGACGCCCGCCATCGAGCGGCTTGTGCGACTGAACACGCTCGCGCCGCTCGTCGTCACCAAACATGTCGTGCGCTCGATGATGTCGGCCGGCGAAGGACGCATCGTCAACATGGCGTCGATCATCGCCTCGACGGGGTACAGCGGCCTCTCCGTCTACGCCGCGACGAAGGCCTCGATGATCGGCTTCACGCGATCTCTAGCGCGCGAGGTCGGCGCGCTCGGCATCACGGTCAACGCGGTCGCGCCCGGCTTCGTCGAGACCGAGATGACCGAAGGGATGGACGCGGCGCAGCGGGCCACGATCGCGCGGCGCTCGGCCTTGAAGCGTCTCGCCACCATCGAGGACGTTGCCGGCGCCGTGGCCTATCTGATGAGTGACAGGTCGCGCAATATCACCGGCACGGTCATGACGATCGATGCCGGCAATACAGCGTGATTCTAACCTATTTCGGGACGAAGCCAGCTGGCATGCGGGATGCGTCATGACGGTAGGCGAGACGACCGCTTAAGAACAATCGATGCAAGACGTACCATGATGGGACGGTACGACACCATACAAGCCTAGTGATCTGGAGTGGCGTGATGCGGAACGAAACGCTGGCGGTGCATGGCGGTTACGATTGCGATCCCACCACGAAGGCCTGCGCCGTGCCGATCTATCAGACGGTCGCCTACGAGTTCGACAGCGCCGATCATGGCGCGGCGCTCTTCAACCTTGAACAGCCGGGCTTCCGCTACAGCCGTATCGCCAACCCCACCGTCGAGGTGCTGGAGCGGCGCGTCGCCGCGCTGGAAGGTGGGGTCGCCGCCCTGGCCACGAGCACCGGCCAGGCCGCGCTCAACTACGCGATCGCCAACCTCGCCGATCGCGGCGGCAACATCGTATCGGTGTCGCAGCTCTACGGCACCACGCACACGCTGTTCGCGCACGTCCTGCCGCGCCAGGGCATCCACACCCGTTTCGCGGAGAACGACAGCGTCGATGCCATCGAACGCCTCATCGATGCCGAGACCAAGGCCGTTTTCTGCGAGAGTATCGGCAACCCCGCCGGCAACATCGCCGACATCGCCGCGCTCGCCGCTTGCGCCCATCGCCATGGCGTGCCGCTCATCGTCGACAACACGGTCGCCACGCCGATCCTGCTGCGGCCGATCGAGTACGGCGCCGACATCGTCGTCGAATCGCTGACCAAGTTCATGGGCGGCCACGGCACGACGCTCGGGGGCGCGATCATCGACAGCGGGCGCTTCCCATGGCGCGAGCAAGCCGCGCGCTTCCCGATGTTCAGCGAGGCGGACGCTTCCTACCACGGGATGGTCTATTGCGACCACTATGGCGCGCAGGCGTATATCGCCCGCTGCCGCAGCGTCTACCAGCGCACGCTCGGCGCCGTGCTGCCGGCGATGAGCGCCTTCCTGATCCTGCAGGGGATCGAGACGTTGGCGTTGCGCATGGAGCGACACGTCGCCAATGCCAAGGCCGTCGCCGCTTTCCTCCGCGCCGATCGCCGCGTCGCCTGGGTGAACTACGCCGGCTTCGAGGACAACCCCTACGCACACCTCGCCAAGCGCTACATGGGCGGCAACGCGTCCTCCCTCTTCACCTTCGGCGTCACGGGCGGCTTCGAGGGAGGCAAGGCCTTCTACGACGCGCTCGGCCTGGTCAAGCGCCTCGTCAACATCGGCGACACCAAGTCGCTCGCCTGCCATCCGGCTTCCACCACGCACCGGCAAATGAATCCCGACGAGCAACGGCGCGCCGGCGTCACGCCGGACCTCATCCGCGTCAGCATCGGCATCGAACACGTCGACGACATCATCGCCGACCTTGACCAGGCGCTGGCGGCGGCAATGCGCTCGACGCGGCGCCTCTCGATCGTGGCCGGCGCCTAGGTCGTGCCGATCGTCCTCGATACGCCACGTTCGGCGGAACGGCAGACGTGCTCGCGCGCGGCGACGATCGAGATCGCGCTTCTGAACAACCTCGGCGACGCTGGGCTGGAGAGGGGCGAGCGCCAGATGGTCGAGCTGCTCGACGAGGCGGCGGGAAGCCGCTTGGTGCGTCTGCGTTTCTTTTCGCTGCCGTCGATCGTGCGGGGCGCGAGAGCGCGGACCCGGCTCGACGAGCGCTACTTGCCTTTCGCCGACCTCATGCGCTCGCGCGTCGATGGTTTGATCGTAACCGGTTGCGAGCCGGGGACGACGCACCTGCCGGAAGAAGCCTTCTGGCCGGAACTTACGGAGGTGATCGACTGGGCCGAGCACAACACGCGCTCGACGATCTGGTCCTGCCTCGCGGCGCATGCCACCGTGCTTCACCTCGATGGGATCGCGCGTCTGCCGCTGCGGGACAAATGCACCGGCGTCTTCGCGGTGGAACGGGTCGGCGAACATCCGTTGACGGCCGGTCTGCGCGGCGCGCCGCACGTGCCGCACTCGCGCTGGAACGGCCTCGTCGAGGACGAGCTCGTCGCCGCCGGCCATCAGATCCTCACGCGTTCGCCGGCGGTCGGCGTCGACCTGTTCGTCAAGCAATGGCGCAGCCTCTTCGTCTATCTGCAGGGCCATCCGGAATACGATCCGCAGGCGCTCGGCCGTGAGTACCGCCGCGACGTCGCTCGTTATCTCACTGGGACGGCACGAACCTATCCGGCCCTGCCGCGCGGCTACTTCAAGGCAGAGACGGAAGCGGTCCTGCGCGAGCTTGCCGAACGGGCCGAGCGAGCCGGCGGCCCGCCGCCCGCCACCGCTTTCCCCGCCGCGATCGGCGGGGCGCGACGACCGTGGCGCCGGGGCTTTGCGACAGCACTGTTTCGCAATTGGCTGACGTATCTTCAGGCGACTTCCGACGCGCATGCCGACTGATTCAGGCCAACGCGGCCCTTGTGTCCGCCGCGATTTGTGCCAGCGCCTCGGCCGCGGCGGGGATCATCGCGTCGAGCGCGTAGAAATGATGCACCAGGCTCGCGTGGCAGCGATAGGTGACCGGCGTCCCGGCCGCGGCGAGCCGCGCTGCGTAGGCGGCGCCCTCGTCGACCAGCGGATCGAACGCGGCGGTGTGGATCACGGCCGGTGGCAGACCGGCGAGATTCCGAGCCCGCAGCGGCGACAGGCGGGGATCGTCGAGCGGCCGGGTCGGCGCGTAATGGACGAGGTCGCGGGCGATGGTTGCGGCGTCGAGCAGGAACCCGGTGGCGAAGGCGCGCCGCGACGCGCTCGGCGATCCGCAATCCAGGACCGGGCAGAGCAGCACCTGCGCCTTGATGGCGCCGCGACGACCGAGCACCTGGCTGACGATGGCGGCCAGCGTCGCGCCACCGGAATCACCGGCGACACCGATCGCGTCGCGACGCAAACCGAATCGATCGGCATGACGGATGCACCAGCGGGCTGCCGTCAGCGCGTCGATGATCGCGGCTGGGAATGGATCCTCCGGGGCCAGGCGGTAGTCGACCGCGACGACCCGGCAGCCGGCGGCGTCGGCCAGCCTGCGACAGAGATTGTCGTGCGTGTTCAAACTACCGGCCACGAGGCCACCGCCGTGAAAATAGATAAGGCCGGCGCTTTTGTCGGCGGCATTCTCGGGTTTGTACAGGCGCAGCTTCATGCTGCCGCCGCAGCTCGAGATGACGAGGTCTTCCGCCGCCACGCCTCCGGGCGGCGCGGTGGAGAAGCGCATCAGCTTGGCAAACGATGTCCGCCGCTCCGCGGGCGTCACGTGCGCGGCGTCGTGTGTACCGCCGAGGTTGACCATCGCGAGCAGGCGTCTCGCGCGCGGGTCCATAGCCGAGAAGTCGGGCTGGCTCAACGGGCTCACTCCGCCGCAACGGCGCGGCAATCTAGCGGGGAGAGACGACAATGACCTGCACGGGCATCGCGGTCGAGACGGCGATCGATACTTCCATCGACCCCACCATCGACACCTGGACCTTTTTCGAGGGGCGCTGGCAATCCGGCAACGCGCCGATCATGGGGCCGCGCACCCACGCCGCCTGGCTGGGCTCGTCGGTCTTCGACGGGGCTCGCTATTTCGACGGCGCGGCGCCCGACCTCGACCTGCATTGCGCCCGCGTCAACCAGTCGGCCACGAGCTTCCTGCTCGAGCCGGTCGTGTCCGTCGACCGATGGATCGCGCTTGCCCGGGAAGGCATCGCCAGGTTCGCGCCGGACGCCGCCCTCTACATCAGGCCGATGTATTGGGCGGAGCACGGCGCGGCCGGCGGCGGCGTCCGCTTCGATCCGGCGTCGACCCGCTGGTGCCTCTGCGTCTACAAGGCGCCGATGCCGGAGCCGTCCGGCTTCGCGATCACTTTATCGCCGTTCCGGCGACCGACGCATGAAAGCGCGCCGGTCGAGGCCAAGGCCGGCTGCCTCTATCCCAACGGCGCCCGCGCGTTGATCGAGGCGCACCGGCGCGGCTTCGGCAATTGCGTGATGAACGACATGCTGGGCAATGTCGCCGAGTTCGCCAACGCGAACATCTTCATGGCCAAGGACGGCGCGGTCCACACACCGGTGCCCAACGGCACCTTCCTCGATGGCATTACGCGCCAGCGCGTCATCGCGCTGCTCGAAGACGCGGGCGTCACGGTGCGCCAGCGCAGCCTGCGCTACGCCGACTTCGAACGCGCCGACGAGATCTTTGCCACCGGCAATTTCGCCAAGCTGGCGCCGGTCACGCGCATCGACGAGCGCGTCTTACCGATCGGGCCTTTCTACAGGCAGGCGCGGACGCTCTACTGGGACTTCGCTCGTCGCTGGGCGGTTTAACCTCGCTCCGCGGGTACTTGTCGCCATCGTGCGCCGTTGCGAACAGCTTGTGCGCTTCTTGTGGGTTTATCGCACGCGGCCGCAAAGGCTAGACAGGTGGCGTCGCAAAGGGAGAAATCATGCAGACCAGCGAAGCAACAGCCACCTTCAAGCTCGGCGACCATGCCGTAAGCCGTCTGGGCTACGGCGCCATGCAGCTTGCCGGACCGGGCGTGTTCGGACCACCGAAAGATCGCGGGGAGGCCGTGGCGGTACTGCGCGAAGCGGTCGCGAGCGGCGTGAACCACATCGACACCAGCGACTTCTACGGCCCGCATGTCACCAACGAGATCATCCGCGAGGCCCTGCACCCTTATCCCGCGGACCTGGTCATCGTCACCAAGATCGGTGCCAGGCGCGGCGAGGACAAATCCTGGAACCCGGCGTTCTCGCCGGAGGCGTTGACCCAGGCGGTCAACGACAACCTCCGCAATCTGGGCCTCGACACACTCGACGTGGTCAACCTGCGCAGCATGTTGGGGACGCATGGGCCGGCCGAGGGTTCGCTCGAGGAACCGCTCACGGTTCTCGCCGAGCTCCAGAGGAAAGGCCTGGTGCGCCACATTGGCCTGAGCAACGTCACGTCGACGCAGATCGCGGATGGACGCCGGATCTGCGAGATCGTCTGCGTGCAGAACCAGTACAATATCGTCCATCGCGAAGACGATGCGTTGATCGACGACCTTGCCCGCGACGGCATCGCCTATGTGCCGTTCTTTCCGCTCGGCGGGTTCAGCCCGCTACAATCGTCAGCCCTTTCGGATGTCGCGGCGCGGCTCGGCGCGACCCCGATGCAGGTCGCGCTCGCCTGGCTGCTGCGGCGCGCGCCCAACGTCCTGCTCATCCCCGGTACGTCGTCCGTCAGTCACCTGCGGGAGAACCTCGCCGCGGGCAAACTCGACCTGCCATCGGACGCGATGGATGCGCTCGACGAACTCGCGGCGAGTGCCGCTCACGCTTGACGAGGGCGCGCTACGCCCCCGCCCGCTCGTGGAAGAAGTCATAGACGAGCTTCGCCGTGCCGGCGTTGATGCCTGGCACCTTCTCCAAGTCTGACAAAGCTGCCCGCGACAGCGCCTTGGCGGTGCCGAACGCGTTCAGAAGGGCGCGCTTGCGCGCCGGCCCGATGCCGCCGATCTCGTCGAGCGGGCTCCGCGTGAAATCCTTCTTGCGGCGAGCGCGATGGGTGCCGATGGCGAACCGATGCGCCTCGTCGCGCAGCCGCTGCACGAAGTACAGCGCGGGGTCACGCGGCGAGAGGCGGAACGGCTCCTTGCCCTCGACGAAGAACATCTCGCGTCCGGCGTCGCGGTCGCGGCCCTTGGCGATGGACGCGATCGCGACATCGGTGACGCCGAGCTCTCCCAGGATATCCTTGGTCGCGTTGAACTGCCCGAGCCCGCCGTCGATCAGGATGAGATCCGGCCGCTGCGGGAAGGACTCGTCGGCGTCCGTTTCGGGCGCTTGTTCGCCTGTCGAGGAGGGGGGAGAGGATGATAAATGACCTTGATCCCTGCGCTCGCGCATGGTCGTGGGTGGCCCGACGATGCCGCCGTAGGATAGCTTGTCCGACGGCGCGGGTTCTTTGGATTGCGCCTCGGCCTGCTCGGCGGCCGGCGCCTCCTTGCCGAGGCGGACGAAGCGGCGGCGCAGCACCTCGCGCATCATCCCGAAGTCGTCGCCGGGGGTCAGGCTCTCATCCTTGATATTGAAGCTGCGGTAGTGCGTTTTCATGAAGCCGTCCGGCCCGGCCACGACCATCCCGCCGACGGCGTTCGTCCCCATGATGTGCGAATTGTCGTAGATTTCGACACGGCGGATCTTGCGCTCGATCCCGAACGCCTCGCCGAGCGCCGCCAGCAGCTTTTCCTGCGAGGCCGTCTCCATCAGCTTGCGGCCGAGCGTCTCGCGGCCGTTCTGCGCCGCGTGGTCGACGAGTTCGCGCTTCTCGCCGCGCCGCGGCACGGCAAATTCGACCTTCTGGTCGTAGCGTTCGCACAAGGCCGTCTCGAGAAGCGCCCTGCCCTCGATCTCGTGCGAGAGCAGGACGAGGCGCGGCGGCGGGCGTTCGTCGTAGAATTGAGCGAGGAACGCCTCCAGCACCTCGCCGGGCGTCAGGCTCCGGTCGGCCTTGGGATAATAGGCCCGATTCCCCCAGTTCTGATAGGTGCGGAAGAAGAACACCTCGATCAGAAACTGTCCGGCCTGCTCCAGCACGGCGAAGACGTCGGCCTCCTCGGTCATCTTCGGATTGATGCCTTGGGCGCCCTGGATGGCGGAAAGTGCGGCAATGCGATCGCGCAGACGCGCCGCGCGCTCGAACTCGAGGTTCTCGGACGCCGCGCCCATCTCACGGGCGAGCAGATCGCGCACCGCCCGGCTCTTGCCGGAGAGGAAGTCGCGCGTCTCGCCGACGAGTTCGGCGTAGTCGGCATGGCTGATCTCGCCGGTGCACGGGCCCGAGCATCGCTTGATCTGGTGCAGCAGGCACGGCCGCGTGCGGTTCTCGTAGTACGAGTCGCTGCACGAGCGCAGCAAAAAGGCCCGCTCCAGCGCGTTCAGGGTGCGGTTGACCGCCCAGACGCTGGCGAACGGGCCGAAGTAATCGCCTTTGCGCGAGCGAGCGCCGCGATGCTTGGTGATCTGCGGCGCGACATGGTCGCCGGTCAGGAAGATGTAGGGAAACGACTTGTCGTCGCGCATCAGGACGTTGAAGCGCGGCTTCATCTGCTTGATGTAATTGGTCTCGAGCAGCAGCGCCTCGGTCTCCGTCGCGGTCGAGACGAAGACCATCGACACCGTCAGCGCGATCATCCTGGCGATCCGGTTGGTATGACCGGCCGGCCGCATATAGCTGGCGATGCGCTTGCGCACGCTCTTCGCCTTGCCGACGTAGAGGACGGAGCCGTCCGCGCCGATCATGCGATAGACGCCGGGCCCCTTCGGCGCATGCTTCCAGTGGCCGCGGATCGCCGCGGCGCCGGCCTTCACCGAGGCGGGCGCCGCCTCGTCCTCGCTGGTCGGCTCCGGGACGAAGGTCTCGAGATCGTCGTCGTCCTCGTCGATCTCCTGCTCGCCTGGCCGCCCGTCGCCCCGGTCGCGCGCGGCGGGCTCCTCGTCGTCCGGCGCGCCCGACCTTGGCGACTCGCTGTGTCTCGGATCCATGGCTGAGACTTAGGCGCACCGCGCGGCCGTGAAAAGATCGCCCGCGCCTCTATGTCGAGAGACATCGTGTGTGATAACGAACCGAAGGGCATCGTTGGCGCGTTAGACTGCCGCGCGCTTTCGTTTTGATTGGCCGGTCGGCTATACGGCATGAAGAGCCGTCCGACCTCGCCTCTGCGCAAGCCGGACGGACCTGACGCTTAGTTGGAATTTCATCCGCCTCGATCTGACCAAAACGCGTGGGGCGGCACGCGGCTACACTAGGGATTTGAAATGAAGATCGCTTCCATCGTCGCCGCAGCCGGCTTCATGATGTCCGCCGTAGGGCCAACCCTCGCCGCCGATGGCCCCGCCGGCAATTGGGTCGTCGAGGATCATTCGGCCGTCGTGCGGATCAGCAAATGCCCCGGCGGCTACTGCGGTTTCGTCGCGAAGGGTCAACCCGGCAAGGACTACCGCAATCCCGACCCGAAGAAGCGGAGCCGCAACATCATCGGCATCGAGGTCATGTTCAACATGAAGCAGAGCGGTCCGAACTCATGGTCGGGCGAGACCTACAACGCCGACGACGGCCAGATCTACAACGGCAAGATTACCCTCAGCGGGCCGTCCTCGCTCAACGTGGCGGGCTGCGTGCCAGGCGGCGGCATCTGCGGCTCGCAGAATTGGACACGCCAGTAGCGCTGACCGTGAGATCGGCTGTTGCACGTCTTCACCGTGATCCGGCCTTCGCGCCGGCTCACGTTGTTCCACGGGCGGACCACTGCTAAAGAGCGGCGGCGCGAACGACGCGTGTCAACGGCGTGACACTATGAAGATACTGGCGGGCAACTCCAACCGCGCTCTGACGGAGGCGATCGCCGCCTACCTCGGCGTTCCGCTCACCAAGTGCCAGGTCCGGCGCTTCGCCGACATGGAGGTGTTCGTCGAGATCCAGGAGAACGTGCGCGGCCAGGACGCCTTCATCATCCAGTCCACCTCGTTCCCCGCCAACGACCATCTCATGGAACTGCTCATCATGACGGACGCCTGCCGCCGCTCGTCGGCGAGGCGAATCACCGCCGTCATCCCCTATTTCGGCTATGCCCGGCAGGACCGGAAAGCGGGGCCCCGCACACCGATTTCGGCGAAGCTGATCGCCAATTGCATTACCCAGGCCGGCGCCGACCGGGTGCTGACCGTCGACCTGCACGCCGGCCAGATCCAGGGCTTCTTCGACATTCCGACCGACAATCTGTTCTCCGCCCCGGTCCTGGTGCGCGACATCCGGGAGCGCATGAACCTCGCCGACGTGATAATCGTCTCGCCCGATGTCGGCGGCGTGGTGCGCGCCAGGGCGCTCGCCAAGCGCATCAACGCGCCGCTCGCCATCGTCGACAAGCGCCGCGAGCGCGCCGGCGAGTCCGAGGTCATGAACATCATCGGCGACGTGCGCGGCCGCTCGTGCATCATGGTCGACGACATCGTCGATTCCGGCGGCACGCTGTGCAACGCGGCCGACGCGCTGCTCGAAGAGGGCGCCAAGGAGGTCTCGGCCTACATCTCGCACGGGGTGCTGTCGGGCGACGCGGTGGCGAGGGTCACCTCGTCTCGCCTCAAGGAGCTGGTGCTCACCGACACGATCCAGCCGACCGAGGCGGTGCGCGTCGCCCAGAACATCAGGGTGATCTCGATCGCGCCGCTGATCGGCGAGGCGATCGCCCGCACCGCCAAGGAAGAGAGCGTATCAAGCCTTTTCGACTGATCGTCCCGCGCTCCCGATCGGAGGTCTTGTTTTGCCGCTCTCGTACAGATCCTTCGCCGTCGCCGCGATGCTCATGGCCTGCACCAGCGCGCCGGCTGCCGCGCAGGGCGTGCGCTGCTCGGCCTTCCTGCACGAGCGCGACGGCTCATGGCGCAGCTTCGAGTCCGGCGTCATCCTGCTGCCGCGCGGACCCGTCCGCGTCGCCACCGGCGAACGCTTCCGGCATGGCTCGCCTTCGGCCAAGGACTACATCGCCAGGCTGCTCGATCAGACGTGCCAGCCGCTGGACTGAGCCACTAAGATCGAAGCAATAGTCATTCTATACCGCCCTCACACCTTCACCGCGCCGAAGTCGGTCTTGATCCGCTCCGCCTCGGCCTGCACCGCGGCACGATCGTTCGGGGTCATGCGATCGAGATTGCGGTAGGGCATCGCCATGCGGATGTTACCGCCGAGCGTCTTCTGATTGCGGATCATGAAGTCCCAGTAAAGCGCGTTGAAGGGACAGGCGTCGGCGCCTAGCTTCTTCTTCACGTCGTAGCGGCACTGGCCGCAATAGTTGCTCATCCGATTGATGTAGGCGCCCGATGCCGCGTAAGGCTTCGAGCCGATGATGCCGCCGTCGGCGAAGGTCGCCATGCCGTGCACGTTGGTGAGCTCGACCCATTCGTAGGCGTCGGCGTAGACGACCATGTACCAGTCGTTGATTTCGTCGGGATGCACACCGATCAGCATGGCGAGATTGCCGGTCACCATCAGCCGCTGGATGTGGTGCGCGTAGGCGTTGTCATGCGTGGTGGCGACGGTGTCTTTCACGCAGACCATGTCGGTCTCGCCCGACCAGTAGAACCACGGCAGCTTGCGGTCGGCGCCGAGCGCGTTGAGCTCTTTGAACGCCGGCATCTTCAGCCAGTAGACACCGCGCATGTACTCGCGCCAGCCGAGGATCTGCCGGATGAAGCCCTCGACGGCGTTGAGCGGCGCGCGCCCGGCGCGATACTCGGCCTCGGCACGGCGGCAGACGTCGAGCGGATCGATGAGGCCAAGGTTCATCGCCGCCGAGATGATCGCGTGCCACATCCAGGGCTCGTCGCGTACCATCGCGTCCTGGTAGTCGCCGAAGCCGGGCAGCATGTTGCCGATGAAATCGGCGACGATGATCTCCGCCTCGTCCGGCGTGGTGGCGAAGCCGAAGCTCTCGAGCGAGCCGAAATGCTGCGGGAAGAGCCGCGCCACATCGGCGATCGCCTGCTTCGTCGTCGGGTTCTGCGCGACGAATTGGTGCAGAGGCGGCGTCAGATTGCGCGGCGGCCCCTTGCGGTTCTCCTTGTCATAGTTCCAGGCGCCGCCCTCCGGCTTGCCGTCGGCGTCCATCAGCAGGCCGGTGCGCTTGCGCATCTCGCGGTAGAAGAGCTCCATGCGCAGCTCCTTGCGCCCATCGGCCCAGGCGCCGAACGCGACCGAAGAGCAGAGGTAGCGGTCGTCGTCGCGGATGACGAAGGGCACGTTCGAGGAGGCGGCGAAGGCCTCGAATTCCGACATCAGGCGATACTCGCCGGGTGCGGTGACGATCACTTTATCGTAATCGCGCTCGGCCAAGGCGCGGCGCACCTCGCCCAGGAGCGAGCCTGTGTTGCCCGCGTCCTCGAAGCCGACGTAGCGAACCTCGACCTTCTTCGCCCGCAGCCGCGCCGCGAGGCCACGCATGCCGGAGAAGATCAGCGCGATCTTCTGCTTGTGATGACGGACGTAGCCTGTCTCGTCGCGGACCTCGGCCATCAGCACGGTGTCGCGCTTGGCGTCGAGATCGCGTAGCGAGGACAGCCGGGTATCGGAAATTTGATCGCCCAGCACCAGGCGCAGGATACCTGCCAAACGACGCGACTCCGGTCCACCAAGCCTTGAGAGAAAGCTTATAAACGGGTGAGAGCGGCCCCGCGCTGCGGCTCTTTCCCGCTCGCTGTGGCATGGGAACCACGCCTGCCGTGATAGCGGCGGGGGACCGCGCCCGGCCACGGTTTGGCCGCTATGCCGCGTCTGAAAACGATGCATGAGCCTAGAAGTAATGTGCATCCCATTCTCCGCGTGCCAACTCATCGAGGCGGCTCGAGCGATGTCGGTCCGATCAGCATGGCCGCGGGCGTGAGAGGCATGCGCGACACGCGTCAAAGAGCCAGAGCCGGCAAGCGCCCCGCAATGGCCGGCGTGCTGCTCGCGGCCGTCGCGCTCGCCGGCTGCGTGCCGGACGCGACCGTGCCCGATCCCGCCCTCGACGTTCCCGGCAGCTACCGCTACGCCGGCTCGAAAGGTGGGTTGCGGGACCATGCGACCGACTGGTGGACCAGCTTCCGCTCGCCCGAACTAACCCGGCTGATGGAGGAGACGGAGGTCGAGAACCTCGATATCGCGGCGGCGATCGGCCAGGTCGAGCAGGCCGACGCCATGGCGCGACAGTCCGGCGCGGCTCTGTTCCCGACGCTCAGCGCCAGCGATACCGTCACGCGCTCGCTGTCGTCGGGCGCGATCTTCAATGGGACGAGTAGCGCCAGCGCCAGCGCGGGCAGCAGCGCGACATCGACCACGACCACCACTTCGCCGACGGGCATGACCGCGAGCGGCACGGGGCCGGGGACACCAGGCACAGTAACCGGCACCGGCACCGGCATGACGACGACAGGCGGCACGGGAACGACGGGCACCGGCACGACCGGGATGGGCGCCACCGGGACAGGCACCGGCGGCACCACGACGACAACGACGACCGGATCTTCAGCCTCCGCCCTGCTCGGCACGTCGTCGAACACGCCGACGACAATCCTCAACGCGTCGTTCGCCGCGAGCTATCAGCTCGATCTGTTCGGCCGCAACCGGGCCCTCTACAAGAGCGCGCAGGACGCGGCGACGGCGACCCGGTGGAACCGCCAGACGGTGCAGCTGACGTCGCTCGCCTCGACGGCGACGACCTATCTGACCATCGTGGCGAACCGCGAGCGCATCGCCTTCGCCAAGCAGGACGTCAAGGATTCCGACGGTATCTTGAGCCTGATCAAGCTGCGCCAGACGGCCGGCACCGCGACCGATCTCGATGTCGCGCAGCAGGCCGCGCTCGTCGCCAACCTCAAGGCGTCGGTTCCGCCGCTGGAGGTGGTGGTCAACCAGAACATCGCCGCGCTGGCGATCCTGCTCGGGACGCCGCCCGAGCGCGTGCGTGTGACCGGCAGCACCGTGCTGAAAGCCTTCGTGCCGACGATCGCGCCCGGCATCCCCTCGGAGGTGCTGACATTGCGCCCCGACGTCGAGATGGCCGAGGCGACCCTCGGCTCCGCGCACGCCAACCTGGTGGCCGCGCGTGCGGCCTTTTTCCCGACCATCAATTTAACGGCGCAGGGCGGTTTCGAGAGCCTCGCCCTCAAGACATTGTTCTCGCCGGCCTCGACGTTCTACTCGATTGCCGGCAATCTCGCGCAGCCGATCTTCGACGGCGGGCTGCTCCAGGGCGAGTTCGATCTCGTCAAGGGCCAGCAGGACACCGATCTGGCGAACTATCGCAAGGCGGTCATCACCGCCTTCTCGGATGTCGACAAGGCACTGACCGCCCTGAAGCTCTACGCACAACAAGAAGAATTGACCAGGCAGAGCCTTGTGGCGTCCCGCCGCGCGTACGACCTGTCGAAACAGCGACTCGAGCAGGGCGTTCTCGACGTCGTGACTTTGCTGCAAACGGAGCAGACATTATTCACCACGCAGGATACCCTCGTGCAGGTTCGCCTCCTTCGTCTCATGGAGGCCGTCTCCCTGTACCAGGCTCTCGGCGGCGCCTATGCCGGGCGGGTCAAAGGAGGCACGTGACCGGCCCCTTTGCCGATCGCCCAATGGAGACGTTCGCTTTGATGATCCGTGGTAAGGGTGTTCGGCGATGAGGCGCTCGGGACGTATCCTCGCGTGGGCCACCGTGATCATCGTCATCGCGGCGGTGGCCACGCCCACCGTCCGCAACAAGATTTTCAACCGCCACCCGGCCGGCGATCAGCAAGCGAGCGGTAAGCATAAACACGATCGCGGCGCCGATGGTCCGATCCCGGTGGTCGTCGCCCACGCGCGCAAGGCCGACGTTCCGGTCTACGTCGAGGGTGTGGGCACCGGGCAGGCGCTGAATTCCGTCCTGATCCGCTCGCAGGTCGACGGCGTCCTCAACAAGCTCAATTTCACCGAAGGCCAGGACGTCAAGGCCGGCGACCTGATCGCCAAGATCGATCCGCGACTCTACCAGGCGACACTCGATCAGGATGTCGCCAAGAAGGCGCTCGACGAGGCGACGCTGCTGAACGCCCGGCGCGATCTCGACCGTTACAAGCTGCTCGCCCAGACCAAGGCCGGCACGCAGCAGCAATACGACACGCAGGTCGCCGTCGTCGCCCAGGATGTCGCCCAGGTGGCGATCGACCAGGCGATCATCGACAGCGCCAAGACGACGCTGAGCTACACCGACGTCACCTCGCCCATCGCCGGGCGCACCGGCATCCGCAACGTCGATGTCGGCAACCTCATCCACGCCACCGACACGACGGGTATCGTCACGGTGTCGCAGATCCAGCCGATCAGCGTGATCTTCAACGTGCCGCAGCAGGAGCTGCCGCGCATCAACAAGGCCTCGCTGCTCAATAACCTCGACGTCCAGGCCGTCGATGCCAACGGGGTGAAGGTCGTCGATCACGGCGCGCTCGCGGTCGTCAACAACACGATCGACGCGACGACCGGCACGGTGAAGCTGAAGGCGAACTTCGCCAATCCGCAACTGCAGCTCTGGCCGGGCATCTTCGTCAACGTGCGCCTGCTCGTCGAGACGCTGCACGACGCGATCGTCATACCGGTCGGCGCCCTTCAGCGCGGGCCGAAGGGAGCCTTCGTGTTCTCGGTCGCCGATGGCAAGGCGGTGATGCGCGACATCAAGGTCGGCCAGCAGGACGACAGCCAAGCCGTCGTGTCGGCCGGCCTCAAGGCCGACGACCTGATCATCACCAGCGGCTTCCAGAAGCTCACCGATGGCGCCAAGGTCGACGTGAGCGACGACAAGGGCGCCACGGCGTCGACCGCGCCGGCCCTGCACGAGCAGGGCGTGACGCCGGCGGGTTCCGCGCAGCCTGCCGGCGGCGAGCCCGGCACTCTTCCCGCCGGTGCGCCGCCCAACAGGGGTGGGCATCACCGCGGCGGCCAACCGAGGCGGCAGAGCGCCACGGAATGAACGTGTCCGCCCTCTTCATCACACGGCCGGTCGCGACCTTCCTGCTCGCGATCGCCGTACTTCTGGGGGGACTGCTCGGCTACTATTATCTCGCTGTCTCCGCGCTGCCGCAGGTCGACTTCCCGACCATCCAGGTGACGACGCAGCTGCCCGGCGCCAATCCCGACACGATGGCGGAACTCGTCACCGCGCCGCTGGAGCGCCAGCTCGGGCAGATCCCGTCGCTGCAGACGATGACGTCGTCCTCGGCGTTCGGCCTATCGTCGGTGACACTGCAGTTCGAGCTCAATCGCGATATCGACGGCGCCGCGCAGGACGTGCAGGCGGCGATCAACGCCGCCGCCTCGACCCTGCCGAAGAACCTGCCGTACCCGCCCGTCTATTCCAAGGTGAACCCGGCCGACACCGCGGTCATCGAGGTGGCGCTGACCTCGCCGACGATCGCCATCCGCGAGATGTCCGACCTCGCCGATACGCTGATCGGCCAGCGACTTTCCGAACTTTCCGGCGTCGGCCATGTCGGCATCCTCGGCGGCCTGAAACCGGCGGTGCGCATCCAGGTCGATCTCCAGCGCCTCTCCGACTACGGTGTCGGCATGGAGGACGTGCGCACCGCGATCTCCAACGCCAACGTCGCTGGCGCCAAGGGCTCGCTCGACGGCAAACAGCAATCCTACACGATCGGCGCCAACGACCAGCTCGATACCGCCGAATCCTACAAGAACGTCGTCATCACCTATCGCAACGCCGCGCCCGTCCTCATCGGCGACGTGGCCAACGTGGTCGACGGACTGGAGAACGCTCATGTCGCCGGATGGTACCAGGGCAAACCTGCCGTCATCATCGACGTGCAGCGCCAGCCCGGCGCCAACGTCGTCGCGACAGTGCAGCGCATCCGCGCCGAACTCGACAAGCTGAAGACGTCGCTGCCCGCCGGGGTCGGCCTGACGATCGTCAGCGATCGCACCGGGACGATCAAGGCCTCGATCGCCGACGTGCAGTTCACGCTGGTCCTGTCGGTCTTCCTCGTCGTGCTCGTCGTGCTGATCTTCCTGCGCTCCATCCGCGCGACGATCATCGCCGGCGTGGCGCTTCCGCTCTCGCTGATCGCCACATTCGGCGTGATGTACTTCCTCGGCTTCAGCCTCGACAATCTGTCCCTGATGGCGCTGACGATCGGCACCGGCTTCGTCGTCGACGACGCCATCGTCATGATCGAGAACATCGTTCGCCACCTCGAGCTCGGCGAGGCGCCGCTCGAGGCGGCGCTGAACGGCGCCCGCGAGATCGGCTTCACGGTCATTTCGCTGACCGTCTCGCTGATCGCGGTGTTCATCCCGCTGCTCTTCATGACCGGCATCGTCGGGCGCATGTTCCGCGAGTTCGCCCTGGTCCTGACGATCGCGGTCGTGGCCTCGGCGATCGTGTCGCTGACACTGACGCCGATGATGTGCGGTCAGCTCCTGCGTCACAAGCCTGTCGATTTGTCGAAGCCGCCAAGCCGATTGAGCCGGCTCGGCGACTCGCTCGGCGAACGCTATCGCCGCAGCCTGGAATGGGTGTTGCGCCACGAGACGCTGATGCTGCTGGTCACCGCCGGCACGCTCGCCGCGACGATCGCCCTTTACGTCGTGATCCCGAAGGGCTTCCTGCCGCCGCAGGATACCGGCCTCATCTCCGCCGTCACCGACGCGGATTCCTCGGTCTCCTTCGACGAGATGTCGCGCCTGCAGCAGAAGGTCTCGGCGCTGCTGCGCACCGACCCGGCGGTGGAAGGCGTCACCTCCGTCGTGGGCGTCGGCACCGTCAATGCCACGCCGAACTCCGGGCGCCTCAGCATCGTTCTGAAGCCCCTCTCCAAAGGCCGCGACGGCGTCACCGCGATCATCAAGCGGCTGCAGGAGAAGGTCGCGTCGCTGCCGAAGATCAGCGTGTCCTTCCAGAGCGTCCAGGACATCCAGATCACCGCGCAATCCTCGCGCGCGCAGTACCAGTATACGCTGAACGGCACCCGGACCTCCGAGGTGTCGGAATGGTCGAACAAGCTCGTCGCCGCACTGCGCCAGTCGCCGGTGATGCGCGACGTCGCCTCCGAGGCGCAAGACGGCGGCATGCGCCTTTACGTCGACATCGACCGCCAACTCGCCGGCCGGCTCGGCATCTCCGTGCAGAACGTCAACGATACGCTCTACGACGCGTTCGGGCAGCGCCAGGTCTCGACCATCTACGCGCAGACCAATCAGTATCGCGTCATCCTCGAGGCGCTGCCGCGCTACCTCGCCGACTCGAATTCGCTCAAGAACCTCTACGTGTCATCCGATGTCGCCTCGCAGGTGCCGCTGTCGATGTTCACCGGGCTGCGACACGACACGGCACCGCTTTCCGTCCAGCACACCGAGCAGTTCCCGGCGGTGACGATCAGCTTCAACCTGGCGCCAGGCCAATCGCTGAGCGACGCCGTGCGGGCGATCGATCAGGCCAACAAGGACATCGGCATGCCGCAGACGGTCACCGGCGTCTATGCCGGCGACGCGGCGGAATTCGCGAGTTCCCTCGCCAACGAGCCCTACCTGATTCTCGCGGCGGCGATCACCATCTACATCGTGCTCGGCGTGCTCTACGAGAGCGCGATCCACCCGATCACGATCCTCTCGACTTTGCCGTCCGCTGGCGTCGGCGCGCTGCTGGCCTTGATGGCGTTCAAGATGGACCTGTCGCTGATCGGGCTGATCGGCATCGTCCTGCTGATGGGCATCGTCAAGAAGAACGCCATCATGATCATCGATTTCGCGCTCGACGCGGAACGCTCCGAACGCATGACTCCGCACGACGCCATCGTGCAGGCATCCCTGCTGCGATTTCGTCCGATCATGATGACGACGCTCGCCGCGCTGTTCGGCGCGCTGCCGCTCGCCTTCGCCACCGGCACCGGCTCCGAACTGCGCAACCCGCTCGGCATCTCGATCGTCGGCGGCCTGCTCTTGAGCCAGCTCATCACGCTCTACACAACGCCCGTCATCTACGTGGCGATGGAGCAATTGCGCTTCCGCTTCTTCGGCACCGTCAAGCATGCGGACCCGCCGGCCGAGATGCCGGAGGAGTACCAGCATCCGAAGGCGGCCGAATGAGCGCCGAGGAACCGCACCGCCGCAAGGAGGATCATTCCCTCAACCAGGACATGGACGACAGCGGCGTCAACGTCTCGGCGTTGTTCATCAAGCGGCCGATCGGCACGTTCCTGCTGTCGATCGGCGTGTTCCTCATCGGCGCGGTGGCCTACTACCTCCTGCCGGTCTCGAGCTTGCCATCGATCGACTTTCCGGCCGTCTTCATCTCCAGCCAATATCCGGGCGCAAGCCCGGAGAACATGGCCTCGACGGTCGCCGCGCCGATCGAGCGCCGCGTCGGCGAGATCGCCGGCGTGACCGAACTCACCTCCGTCAGCTCGCTCGGCAACTCGGTCATCATCACCTTGTTCGATCTGACGCGGAACGTCGACGGCGCCGCGCGCGACGTGCAGGCGGCGCTGAACGCGGCGGCGACCGACCTGCCGACCGGGCTGCCCAACGTCCCGATCTTCCGCAAGGCCAATCCCAACGCCATACCGGTGCTGATCCTCGCGCTGACCTCGGACCAGATGTCGGCCGCCGCCGTCTACGACGCCGCCGACACGGTGCTGCTGCAGCGCATCTCGCAGATCGACGGGATCTCAGACGTCAGCGTCGCCGGCTCGGACCAGCCGGCCGTCCGCGTGCGCTCGGACCCGGCCAAGCTCTCCGCCATGGGTCTCAACGTCGACGACGTGCGTGTCGCCATCGTCAACGCCAACGCCGTGTCCCCGACCGGCTCGATTGATGGGCAGATCTACGGGCGCGCGATCACCACCAACGATCAGCTGAAGACGGTCGAGGACTATCGCAATCTTGTCGTGAAGGTGCAGCCCAACGGGACCAGCGTCATCCTCGCCGACGTGGCGAGCGTCGAGAATGCCACCCGCAACGCGCGCACCGAGGCGACCTTCAACGACAAGCCCGCGGTGCTCATCCAGATCCGCAGACAGGCCAACGCCAACGTGATCACCACGGTCGATCACGTGCGGGCGCTGATCCCCGAGCTGCAGAAGTTCTTGCCCGGCGGGATCAAGATCTCCGTCCTCAACGACAAGACGACGACGATCCGCGCCAGCGTGTCGGACATGCTCTACACGATCATGGCGACGATCGTGCTGGTGATGATGGTCGTCTTCGTGTTCCTGCGGCGCCTGACCCCCACGGCGGCCGCCGGCATCACCGTGCCGCTCGCGCTCGCCGGCACCTGCGCCTGCATGTACGCGGTCGGCTTCTCGATCGACAACATCTCGCTGATGGCGCTGGCGACCTCCGTCGGCTTCGTCGTCGACGACGCGATCGTCATGATCGAGAACATCGACAAGAACCGCGAGGAGGGTCTCGGTCCGATGGAGGCGGCGCTCGCCGGCGCGCGCCAGATCGGCTTCACCGTCATCTCGATCTCGGTCTCGCTGATGGCGGCCTTCATTCCGCTCCTTTTCCTCGGCGGTATCCCCGGCCGGCTCTTCCGTGAGTTCTCCGTCACCCTGGCCTTCGCCATCATCATCTCGACGGTGGCCTCGCTGACGTTGACGCCGATGATCTGCGCCAACTTCACCAGCGGCAAGCCGCCGCGCGAGCCCAACATCTTCGATCGTTTCGTCGAAGGCATTCTCGCCCTGCTCGCCGACTTCTACGCGACGACGCTGCGGGTGGTGCTGCGCCACAGCTTCCTCACCATCCTCGTCTTCTTCGCAACGATCGGGCTGACGATCTACCTTTTCGCCGTCGTGCCCAAAGGCTTCTTTCCCGAGGACGAGACCGATCTCGTCACCGGGACAACCGAGGCGCCGCCGTCCGTTTCCTACAAGGATCTGGTCGCGCTGCAACGCAAGGTCTCGAAGATCATCGAGGCGGACCCCGCCGTCGAGAACGTGGGATCGACGGTCGGCTCGGCCGGCACGGGTCCAGGTGCGGTCTCGTCCAATCAGGGCAAGCTTTACATTTCGCTTCGCCCGGTCAACGAACGCGGCGGCGTGGCGACCAACAAGGTCATCGACAGGCTGCGCAAGAAGCTCGCCAAAGTCGTCGGTATCAACACCTTCATGATCGCGCAGCAGGATCTCAAATTCGGCGGCCGCGACGCCAAGGCATCGATCCAGTTCACCCTGACCGACAACGACTATCCCGAGCTGACGCACTATTACCCGTTGATCGTCGATCGCATCAAGAGCATTCCCGGCCTCGTCGACGTCTCGACGGATCACGAGTCCAACGGTTTGCAGGCGAACCTGGCAGTCGATCGACTGACGGCCTCGCGCCTCGGCACGACGATGGCCAACATCGACAACAGCCTGAACAACAGTTTCTCGCAACGGCAGATCTCGACGATCTACTCGCCGCGCAACCAGTATCGCGTCGTGCTCGATTCGCCGGCGAGCGACAGGGGCGATCCCAGCGACCTTCTCAACCTTTACGTGCCAGCCGGCCTCAGCCTGCAGAACTCGACGAGCCTGAGCGGCGGCAGCGTCCAAACGGCACTGAACAACAGCCCCAACAACGGTCAGGCGCAGACGGCGACGACCGGCACCTCGACGCAGACGAGTTCGACGAGCGGCACCGCCAGCGCCGCGACCACGACGACCGCGGTGCAAGGCACAACCAGCGGCGGCGCGACGGTGATCCCGAGCGCGACCGGCCAGATCCAGCTCCAGTCGATGGCCAAGGTCAAGATCGGCGCGGCACCGCTCACGGTAAACCACGAGAGCCAGTATCCCGAGGTGACGATCAGCTACAATCTCAAGCCCGGAGTGATCCAGGCGGATGCCAACGACGCGGTGCTCGCCGCCTTCGCCGACATGCGCCTGCCGGATACGCTGCATGGCGCGTTTTCGGGCGACTCCAAACTTTTCCAGCAGAGCTCGGGCTCGCAGGCGATCCTGCTCTATGCCGCGCTCGTCTCCGTCTATATCGTGCTCGGCGTGCTCTACGAGAGCCTGGCGCATCCGCTCACCATCATATCGACGCTGCCCTCGGCGGCGCTCGGCGCGCTGCTCGCGCTCGAGGTGACGGGCACCGAACTGACGCTGATCGCGATCATCGGAATCGTGCTGCTGATCGGCATCGTCAAGAAGAACGGCATCATGCTCGTCGACTTCGCGCTGCATGCGGAGCGCCGGCGCGGGCTCTCTTCGCGCGAGGCGATCTACGAGGCCTGTGTCGAGCGGTTCCGGCCGATCCTGATGACGACGATGGCGGCGCTGCTCGGCGCCGTGCCGCTCATCGTCGCCTCCGGACCGGGATCGGGCCTGCGCCGCCCGCTCGGCATCACGATCGCCGGCGGCCTTCTCGTCTCGCAGGTGCTGACGCTCTACACGACACCGGTCATCTATCTCTACCTCGATCGGCTGCACCTCTTCCTGCGCCGGCTGCGGACCCGTGCCCTGCGCCGCCCGGAGGTTGCGAGCGCCCCGGCGGAATAACGTAACGCCCGGCTCGTGAGGCTTGGCCTAACGCCGCAGCGCGGCGAGGACCGACTCGCTGGCCCGTCCGTCCGGCCTCATGCCATTCTTCGATTCGAAGTCGACGATGGCCTCACGCGTCTTGTCGCCGATCACGCCGTCGATCTTGCCCTGCAAATCGTAGCCGCGCTCGACGAGCTTCGTCTGCAGCTCGCGCCGATCGACGCGCGAGAGGCCGGGATCGGCGACCGGCCAAGGCGTTTGCAGGCCGGGGCGCCCGGCGAGGCGGTCGGACAGCAGCGCGATCGCCAGCGCGTAGCTCTCGGCGGCGTTGTAGCCGTAGATCGCGTCGAAGTTGCGCGTCACCAGGAACGCCGGGCCATGCGGGCCCGCCGGCAGCAGGAGGCCGGCGCTGCCCTCGCCGAGGGCGCCGCCGTCGATGCGGGTGATGCCGCGCGCGGCCCAGGCCGACATCGGCTGCTTCTTCGTGCGGCCGGAAGGGCCGCTGTAGCCTTCCGGCACCCTGACCTCGTGGCCCCAGGCGACGCCCTGCTGCCAGCCGGACTTGCGCAGGAAGTTGGCGGTCGAGGCGAGCGCGTCGGGCGCGGAGTGGACAAGATCGCGCCGTGCGTCGCCGTCGCCGTCAACCGCCGTGCCGAGGAAGGTCGAGGGCATAAATTGCGTGTGGCCGAAGGCGCCGGCCCAGGAGCCGTTGAAATCGCGCGGGTCGATATCGCCCGATTGCACGATCTTCATCGCCGACAGCAACTCGCCGCGATAGTAGCCGGCGCGGCGTCCACCGGCGCAGGTCAGCGTCGCCAGCGACTGGATGACCGGCTTGTTGCCGAAGTTGCGGCCGAAGTTCGATTCGACGCCCCAGACGGCGGCGACCACGTAGGGCGGCACGCCGAAGCGTTGCTGGGCCGAGGCCAGCGCCTGGGCATAGCGTGCCATCGCCGCCCGGCCGTCCTCGACGCGCTCCTCGTCGACGAGCCCGGCGAGATAGTCCCAGATCGCCGTCTTGAACTCCGGCTGGTAGGCCTCGGACTTGATGACGTCAGGATTGGGCTGCAGCCCATCTGTAAGCATGGCGAAGGTCTGCGCCGAGACGCCCTTCGCCTCCGCCGCGCCGCGCAGACCGGCGACGCAGGCGGCGAAATCGGCGCGGGCTGGCGAGGCGAACCCGATCGCCGAAGCCAAGCCCATCGAGACCACGCGTAAGACCATGATGACCGCTCCGTTCACATCAGCTGCCGCAAGTGCCGGTAGACGATCGTCCGCGACACGACCCCCGTCAGCAGCGCGATGGCGGCGGCGATCACGAGGATCGCGCCGTAGCCCTTCAGCCCCAGGCTGAAGCCGCCGAACAGGGCCTCCACCTGCTCGCCGCCGGCCGAGGTGCGCCACAGGGCGATCGCGCGTCCGCCCAGCAGGAAGAAGAGGATGGCCACGCCACACCCGATCGCGCCGCCGCGCAGGCCGAGCCGGAAGAAGTGCCGCTGGAACTGCCGCGAGATGAAACTGTCGGCCGCGCCGACGAAATGGAGGATCTCGATGATGTCCTTGTTGCCGGCCATCGCGCCTCGGGTCGCGAAAGCGACCGCCAGCAGCATCGCGGTCAGGACCAGCGCGAAGATCGCCACGCCGATCGCCACTGTCGCGTGCGCCATGGTGGCGAGGCGCGCCAGCCAGACGCGGTGATCGTCGAGGCTGGCGCCCGGCACCTTCTCCAAAGCCTGTCGCAGGGATTGCGCGTCGACGCGTTTGCCGGCGTCCAGCTTGACGACGATGAGGCGCGGCACCGGCAAATCGTCGAGATCGAGCCCGGCGCCGAGCCAAGGCTGGAGCAGCTTCTCGCTCTCCGCCGCGGAGTATGGGTCGACGGCGGCGATGCCGGCGGTCGTGCGCGCGATCGCCGCCGCCTGCTGGGTTGCCGCCTCGAGGTTGCCGCCCGGCGTCGGCCGCACCTGGATCGTCATCTCGCGCGAGACGTCGTCCTGCCAGTCGCTGGAGGCGTCGGCGACCAGCAAGGCGACGCCGGCGGTCAGGGCCGCGAGAAAGGTCATGATGGCGATGACGGTGACGAGCGCCCGTCCGGCAATGGAATCGGAGGGCACGAGCGGCATGTCGCGCTTGAGCGGGCGACCGGCCGGCTCGCCGCGGGGCACCCCCTTGCCCGCGGGAGCCTTGCCGATCGGCCTGTCGGCGCGCGGCCCGTCGCCGGGGGCTTTCGCGCGCCTCTCGTCTCGCGTCAGCGTCGCCATCCCAGCCTTCCGGTAAGCGTCATTCGAAGATGTGCAGCCTGCTGTCGCCGAGCACGAGGCGCCGGGCGCCGTCGAACTGGTCCATCAGGGCGAGGTCGTGAGTCGCGATGACCACCGATGTACCTGATTTGTGAAGTTCCATGAAGAGGCGCAGCAGACGGCGGGCCAAAGTGGGATCGACGTTGCCGGTGGGCTCGTCGGCGAGCAGCAGTTCCGGCCGGACGATCAGCGCACGGGCGATCGCCGCCCTCTGCTTCTCGCCGCCCGACAGCACCGCCGGCAGCGCGTGCATGCGCTCGCCGAGCCCGACCCAGCCGAGCAGTTCGATCACCTCGCCGCGATAGCTGGCCTCCTCGCGACCCTGCACGCGCAGCGGAAGCGCCACGTTCTCGTAGGTGGTGAGATGGCTGAGCAGCCGAAAATCCTGGAACACCACGCCGATACGCCGGCGCAGCGCGGTGATCGCGTCCTTGTCGAGGGCGGCGGCGTCGCGGCCGAACAGGCTGATCATGCCGCGCGTGGGCTTCAGGGTGAAGAGGATCAGCTTCATCAGCGTCGTCTTGCCCGCGCCGGACGGCCCGGTGAGAAACTGAAACGACTGCGGCTCGATACGAAAGCTGATGTCTTTCAGGATCTCGGCGCCCATGTCGTAGCGCAGGCCGACGTTTTCGAAACTGATCAAGCTTGAGCCTCGCCATGCCGACACGGATTCAATCCGCCGGTTATGCTTAACGCCGCATTAAACAAGCGGTGACAGCATCGCCGAGCCCGAAGCGGTGATCTCCGTTCGAAACATAGCCCATGCTGCTCGACTGCCCTGTCTGCGCGACATCCTATCATGTGAACGGCGCCGATCTCGAAGGCGGACGCGTCGTCATCTGTCCGCGCTGCGACGCGCGCTGGCCCGTCGACGCGGCAGGGCGGCGCGCCTCCCAAATCGAGCCGAGCGGCACGGCGCGGCGCGCCGGAGCCGACGCCACGCGACCTTCGACCCCACCCATCACGGCCGCCCTGCTCAAGCGCTTGCGTCCCGCCTTCGTCGCGACAGCTTGCCTCGCTTTGTCCATGACGATGATAGGCACGCGCGAGCGGATCGTGCGCGGCATGCCGCGGGCGGCCGCCCTCTATCGCGCGATCGGGCTGCCGGTGAACATCCGCGGCCTCGCTTTCGCCGATGTCAGACCGGAGCGTCTCGATCTCGCCTCGCCGCAGGTCACGATCACTGGACAGATCCGCAACCTCGTCACCTCGCGCGAGCAGGTGCCCCGGCTGTCCTATGAAGTCCGCGACGCGTCGGGTGAGGCGCTGGTGTCATGGACCGAGCAGGCGCCTGCGAAAGTCTTAGCGGCCGGGCACGCCCTTTCCTTCGCCTCGCTGCCGCATGTGCTACCCGCCAACGCCCGATCCGTTCTCGTTCGATTCGACAGCGACGAGGCGCCTAGCCGGCTGGGTCCGGCAAGGATCAGATAATTAGAACCCTTAATTAAGCATATTGCCGCCAACTGGAGAGGGCTGTGCAAACACACGATTGCACCGCCTTCGCGAGAAGGCCTGATATGCGTGATTCATCGTCAAGCCATCGACCTCGGCTCGCGAGCGGATTTTTCGGCAGATTGTCTCGGCAGCGCCTCAAGCTGGCCGCCAAGCTCGGCGGCATCATCGCCGTCTGCATGACCGTCACGGTGGCTTTGACAATCATGATCTTCCTCCGGCAAGCCCGCGAGGCGGCGGACTCGAAGGCGCGCGCGCTCGCCGATACGGCGACCGACGCGATCGTCGAGAGCGTGAAGGCGCAGTTCGACCAGACGCTGCGTGTGGTGACGACGACGGGCGAAAGCCTGGTCACGCTCTGGAACCACGACGTCCGCGATCGCCGCATCGCCGACATCCTACTCAAGCAGATGCTCGAAGCTGATTCCGATCGTTTCGGTGCCTGGACGGCTTGGAAGCCCAACGCTTTCGACGGCCACGACAGTGCCCACGTGGGCGATCCCGGATCAGACGCGACGGGCCGCTACCTGAGCTACTGGCACCAAAACGGCATCGAGATCGCGCTCGACCACGTCCGCGACTACGACGACAAGGACAACGCGCTCTATCAGGCGCCGTTGAACAACGGCGTCGCGCATCTCAGCGCCCCGTATTTCGTCCAAAGCAACGACCGCAAGATCGCGGTGGTCTCGTATTCCGAGCCGATCACGAGCGACAGCAAGACGGTCGGCGCCATCGGCATCGATCTGGCGCTGACGCCGCTCGTCGACGCGATCAAGGCGATCCCTGTGCCGGAAGGCGCGCGGGTGACGCTCGTCTCGAACGAGGGCATCATCGTCACGTCTGGCGCCATGCAGACGCTCGAACAGTCCCTGAACGTCGCGCGGCCGGACCTGGCGCGCGAGCTGGCGCGCCTACGAGATGGCAGGGCCACGACCACCGGCATGGAATTGCGGGCCGGCCCGCTGTTCCGTAGCTGGCGGCCGGTGAACGACCTCGCCGCGCCCTGGTATATCGTGACCGAGATCCCGGTCCGTGCGTTCGCGGCGGACATTTCGCACGAACAGCTCTCCACCCTTCTCATCGTTCTGGGTCTCCTGGTCGCCACGATGTTCGGTATCCTCATCGCGGTACGCGGTCTTGTGACGAAGCCGCTTCGGCGCATCGAGGGGTTCATCACGGGCCTGAGCGATGGCGGCGCGGGCCTGGTTTGTCCGGAGACGGGGCGCACCGACGAGATCGGCGCCATCGCCAAGACGTTGGCGGCCTTTCAGGCGACCGAGCGCGAGGTCGGCCGCCTCAAGCAGGCCGAGAGCCTGCGCGAAGGGGCCTTCGCCGCGACCCGCCACGCCGAGCTGCGCGGCCTCGCCGACCATCTCGCCGGGACGGTCAAGAGCGTCGCCGAGATCGTCGATGCCACCTCGCGCAGGATCATGAGGCGGGCCGAGGGCATGACCGCCTCGGCGCTCGACTCGACCGACAAGACGCGGATCATCGCCGAGGCCTCGCGCGCCGCCGACAGCAGCGTCGGCGTGCTGGAGCAGGCGGCGAGCGCCCTGCAGCGCTCGATCGACGCCATCGCCACGGAGATGGACGAGGCCAAGACCATCGCCGCCGCCGCGGCCGGCCAGGCGCGGCGCTCGGGCGTGGTGACGGGCGAACTCTCGACGCGCGCCGCGCGCATCGGCGAGATCGTCGACATGATCACGGCGATCGCGCAACGCACCAACATGCTGGCGCTGAACGCGACGATCGAGGCGGCCCGCGCGGGCGAAGCGGGGCGCGGTTTCGCGGTGGTGGCGCAGGAGGTCAAGGCGCTGGCCTCGCAGACGACCGACGCGACCAACGAGATCGGCGCGCAGATCAAGGCGATGCAGACGACGGCAACGCAGGCGGCGGAGGCGCTGACGGCGATCGGCGGCAGCGTCGCGGCGATCGACGCGATCTCGACCTCGATTGGCGCGGCGGTCGTGCTGCAGGGCGAGGCGACCGACCGCATCGGCCACTCGGTCGGCGGCGCCATGGCGGCCTCGCGCCGCGTCAACGCGGCGATGGGCGACGTCGACCGCGCCACCGCGCAGACCGGCGACGCCGCCGCCGACATGCTCATCGACATCGCCGACCTCAACGAGCAGGTCGGAAGCCTCAACGACGAGGTCCTCGACGCCATCGCGAGGATCAGGGCCGCCTGAGATCCCGCCCCGCGCCGCGCCACGGGTTTATGCCGGGCGCGATCCCGGATAGACACCATCGCGGCGCGGTAAAGCCCGGATCGGTGACAGTTCTTGAGCGACGACGACAAGGGCGAAACGCCCGCTCGACAGAAGGCGGGTTTCTTCCGCAGGGTCTTTCTCGGCTACGAGGACGCGC
This sequence comes from Beijerinckiaceae bacterium, assembly GCA_965198495.1. Classification (GTDB taxonomy): domain Bacteria; phylum Pseudomonadota; class Alphaproteobacteria; order Rhizobiales; family Beijerinckiaceae; genus RH-AL1. Next base: position 141,778 of record CBDAPL010000002.1, read on the forward strand.
CCGTCGCCGAGACGGCCGCCGAGAAAGCCGACAGCGAAGTCGCGGCGCGATCATCGCTGTCCCCCGGCCTCGAGGTTGCCGTCCAAGCGATCAACGAGACCGCTCCGACCCTCGATTGGATCGCTGGCGCCGAGTCCCTCGCGCAACTGCCGGGCCGTCCCGAACCGGCGGCGGACGCGGCCGAAGACCCCGCGATCTCCGAGGCGATCGCCCCGCCACCGATGGTGCCGCCAACGATAGCGCCGCCAACGATCGCGCCGCCACCGATCGCGGAGCCCGCCCTTTCCGAGCCCGCGCCCGCCGAACCTGTCGAGGCGGCGGTCGCACCGTCGCTCGCCGCCGCGCCGGAGGCGGTGAGGCGCTCTTGGTGGTCGCGCCTGCGCGACGGACTCGCGCGCTCGTCCTCGTCGATCGGTCTCGGCATCACCGACATCTTCACCAAGCGCAAGCTCGACGCGGCGATGCTCGAGGATCTCGAGGACGTGCTGATCCGCGCCGACCTCGGCGTGGCGACGGCGACGCGCATCTGCGAGGCCGTCGGCAAGGGACGCTACGATCGCGACGTCTCGCCCGACGACGTCAAGACGATCCTCGCCGACGAGGTGGAGCGGGTGCTCGCGCCCTATGCCAAACCCTTGGGTATCGCGCCCAGCCAGACCGCGGCGAAGCCCTTCGTGATTCTCGTCGTCGGCGTCAACGGCTCGGGCAAGACCACGACGATCGGCAAGCTCGCCGCCAAGTTCACCGGCGAGGGCAGGCAGGTCGCGCTCGCCGCGGGCGACACGTTCCGCGCCGCGGCGATCGCCCAGCTGCGCATCTGGGGCGAGCGCTTCGGCTGCCAGGTGATCGCCCGCGAGCAGGGCTCGGATGCCGCCGGCCTCGCCTACGAGGCGATCGAGACGGCGCGCGCGTCGGGCGCCGACATCCTCCTGATGGACACCGCCGGGCGGCTGCAGAACCGCGCCGAGCTGATGGCCGAGCTTACCAAGATCATCAAGGTGATGCGCAAGCTCGACGCGCTGGCACCTCACGCGGTCCTTCTCGTGCTCGATGCCACGGTGGGGCAGAACGCGATGAGCCAGGTCGAGATCTTCGGCAGGGTCGCCGGCGTCACCGGGCTGGTCATGACCAAGCTCGACGGGACGGCGCGCGGCGGCATCCTGGTCGCCATCACCGAAGCCTACAAGCTGCCGGTCCACTTCATCGGCGTCGGCGAGACGGCCGAGGACCTGGAGCCTTTCGCCGCGCGGGACTTCGCCGAGGCGATCGCCGGGATCGGGCGATAGCTCGCCCTAAGCTCGAGAGGCCGGCCTTCCGAGGCGCCAGTCCGCGGTCGATCAAGCCGCCAGAGCGTCAAGAACCTCGCCGGAGCAGGAACACCGCCTGCGCGCCGAACAGGTTCCAGAACCACCAGGGTACCTTGACCTGGATGGAGCGGCCGTTCTGGTCGAGCGCCGTGGAGCGCTCGATGCGGCCCTCGCAGATGTCGACCAGAGTGACGAAGTCGCGGATCGTGAAGGCATGTATGTTGGGCGTATCGTACCAATTGTAGGCGAGCGCGTCGGTGATCGGCATGCGGCCCTTGATCAGGAGCTGCCCGCGGACCTTCCAGTGGCCGAAGTTCGGGAAGGAGACGACCGCGTGCCTGCCGATGCGCAGCATGTGCTCCAGCACCTGGCGCGGCTTGCGGGTAGCCTGCAGCGTCTGCGAGAGGATCACGAAGTCGAACGCGTTGTCGGGATAGTCGGCGAGGTCGGTGTCGGCGTCCCCCTGGATCACCGAGAGGCCGCTGGCGACGCAGCGGTTCACGCCCTTCTGCGAGAGTTCGATGCCGCGCGCGTCGACGCCGTGGTCCTCGGCGAGGTAGTGCAGCAGCGCGCCGTCGCCGCAGCCGATGTCGAGGACGCGCGAGCGTGGCTCCAGCATCTTGGCGACGACATAGAGGTCCGGGCGCAGGCTGGCACGCTTGTCGCCGGGCGGGAAAGTCTGGGTCAAGGCCGTGCGGTCATGCCGGCGACAGGCCGCGTGCCCGGGCGGCGCCCTCGAGGAAGCCGTGCGCCGTGGCGTTGAACTCGGGATCCTCGATCAGGAAGGCGTCGTGGCCCCGATCGGTGACGATGTCGACGAACGACACCGACGCGCCGCCGGCGTTCAGCGCATGCACGATCGCCCGCGAGGCCGAGGTCGGATAGAGCCAGTCGGATGAGAAGGAGACGACGCAGAAACGCGTTTTCGATCCTTTGAACGCCATCGCGAGCTGACCGCCGTAGTCGGCCGCGAGATCGAAATAGTCGCAGGCGCGTGTCACGTAGAGGTAGGAGTTGGCGTCGAAGCGGTCGACGAAGCTCATGCCCTGATGGCGGAGGTAGTTCTCGATCTGGAAATCAGCCGCGAAGGAGAAGGTCGGCTTGTCGCCGTCCTGCAGCTTGCGGCCGAACTTGCGCTGCAGCGCCTGCTCGGACAGATAGGTGATATGCGCGGCCATGCGCGCCACGGCGAGCCCCTTGCCGGGATATTTGCCTTCGTCGAGATAGCGCCCCTTGCACCATTCGGGGTCGGCCATCACGGCTTGGCGGCCAACCTCGTGGAAGGCGATGTTCTGCGAGGAATGGCGGGCGGCCGTCGCGACCGGCATGGCGGAGAAGACGCGCTCGGGATAGCTCGCCGCCCATTGCAGCACCTGCATCCCGCCCATCGACCCGCCGACGACGCAAAACAGCGTATCGATGCCGAGATGTTCGATCAGCATGGCCTGCGCGCGGACCATGTCGCGGATCGTCACCATGGGCAGGTCGAGCGCGTAGGGCCGGTCCGTCGCCGGGTTCAGCGAGGCCGGCCCGGTGGTGCCCATGCAGCCGCCGAGCACGTTCGAGCAGATGACGAAGTAGCGGTTCGTGTCGACCGTCTTGCCCGGCCCGACGAGGCTCGTCCACCAGCCGGGCTTGCCGGTCAGCGGGTTGGCGTTGGCCACATGCTGGTCGCCGGTCAGCGCGTGGCACACGAGAATCGCGTTCGACTTGGCGGCGTTGAGCGTGCCGTAGGTCTGGTAGGCGACGGTGAACGGCGAGAGCGAGACGCCGGCATCCATGGCGAGCGGGCTGTTCGGGCCGAATTGCACGCACAGCGAACTTGGGCGCTCGACCTCGCGCTGGCTGGCCGCCTTGGTCGGCATGACGTTCATCGGCCGCCTCGGCACTCTTCGAATGGACGCGTGGCTTTCGACAAACACATAACTTTCGACAAACACATGGTTTTCGGCAAACACATGGTTTTCGACAAACACATGGCTTCCAACAGACACATGAGCGCAGATATGGAGAGCCGTGGAGAATTTCGTCAAGAGAGTGACGGGGCGCCGTTCCTTTTGCCTTGCCGGGGCGCCCCCGCTATGGAAGCGCGATGACGAGCCAGCGATGACCAAAGCCGATCAGCCCATCCTGACGCCTGCCTTGAGCCTCCCCGCGCTGCGCGCGGAGATCGACACGATCGACGACGCGCTGCACCAGCTGCTGATGCGGCGCGGCGACATCATTGATCGGCTGATCGCGGTGAAGACACGCGAGGGCGGCGGTTCGGCCTTTCGGCCGGCGCGCGAGGCCGACATGATGCGCCGCCTGGTCTCGCGCCACGAGGGCATCCTGCCGCTCGACACGGTCGAGGGCATATGGCGCATCATCATCTCGACCTTCACCTACGTTCAGGCGCCCTACAGCGTTCACGCCGACGTCTCCGGCGGCGACACGCGGGTGCGCGACAGCTGCCGCTTCCACTTCGGCTTCACCGTCCCGCTCCTCACCTATCAAGGATCGCGGGCCGTGGTCGCCGCCGTCGCGGCGGGCGTGGGCGATCTCGGTCTCGTCAGGGTCGAGGATACGAGCTGCGCCTGGTGGAACGATCTCACCGCGCCGGACGCGCCCAAGATCATCGCCCGGCTGCCGTACGTCGAGCGGGCCGATCACGCGGCAGGCGAGCCGCTCTACGTCATCGCCAAGCCGGTCCGCGAGGCGGCGGTGCACGATGTGCTGCTCCATGCCGTGCACCTGCCGGGCGCGTCGGGCCGACCGCACACGGACGCCGCCCTCGACATCGTCGCCTGGACCGCCACGGCGGCGGGCCTCTGCCTGATCGCCGCCGTGCCGGAGAGCTTCTCGCGCGAAATGATCGCCGCCGCCTTCCCCGGTCGAAGCGAGCCGCGCGTGACATTCATCGGCTCGCACGCCGCCCGTTTCGACGTCGATGCCGCCCGACAAACCACACCAGCGAAGCCCCGCTTATGACTTCCTCGTCCAAGGTTCCGACGCGCCCGCGGGCCCACGCCGGCGTGATGGCGGTCGAGCCCTACGTCCCAGGCAAGAGCAAGGCGCCGGGTTACGAGGGTACGATCCACAAGCTCTCCTCCAACGAGACGCCGCTCGGCGCCTCGCCGGCCGCCAAGGCGGCGTTCCATGCCGCGGTCGACAAGCTCGAAGCCTATCCCGACGGCAACGCGACGCCACTGCGCGCGGCGATCGGCCGGCGCCACGATCTCGATCCGGCCCGCGTCGTCTGCGGCGCCGGCTCGGACGAGCTGCTCTACATGCTCGCCAACATCTATTGCGAGCCCGGCGACGAGGGCATCTACACCGCGCACGGCTTCCTGCTCTACCGCGTGGCCCTGCTCGCGGCAGGCGCGACGCCGGTGGTCGTCCCGGACCGCGACTTCACGGTGGACGTCGACGCGATCATCGCGGCCGTGACGCCGCGAACGCGGATCGTCTATATCGCCAACCCCAACAATCCGACCGGCACATACGTCCCGCGCGCCGACATCACGCGGCTCGCCGACGCGCTGCCGGGCAACGTCATCCTGGTGCTCGACGCCGCCTATGCCGAATACGCCACGGCGCTCGATTACGACGCCGGCTTCGACCTGGCGCGCGCGCGCGAGAACGTGGTCGTCACCCGCACCTTCTCGAAAATCTACGGGCTCGCCAGCCTGCGGCTGGGCTGGTGCTACGCGCCGGCCGGCATCTGCGACGCGATGAACCGCGTGCGCAGTCCCTTCAACGTCAACGATCCCGCCATGCGGGCGGGGATCGCGGCGGTGGAGGACGACGCGCACATCGAGGCAGCGGTCGCGCATAACACGCACTGGCGCCAGGTGCTGACGCGCGAGATCAGGGCGCTCGGCTTCCCGGTCACGACGAGCGCGGCGAACTTCGTTCTGATCCACCTGCGCGACGAGGCGGAGGCGCGCGAAGCCGACGCGTTCCTGATGGCGCGCGGGCTGATCCTGCGCATGGTCGGCGCCTACGCCCTGCCCACCTGCCTGCGTCTCAGCGTCGGCGGCGAGACGGCGAACCGGCTGGTGATCGACGCCTTCACCGCCTTCGCCAAACGGCGGCGCTAGCGCAATTGAGCGATCCGGCGCCCCTTCCGCGCGGCGTAACTTTCGCCACCTTCGCGTCGTAACAGGCGAGATCATCGCGCAAGCTCCGGAGTCCTCATGCATCGTCTCCTTTTCCCGATCGCCGCCATCGCCTGCCTCGCGGCGCCGCTCCTCGCACAGGCGGCGGAGCAGATGCCGTATTCGCCGGCGGCCATGAGGGCCGCGCAAGAAGCGGGCAAGCCGGTCATCGTCGACGTCACGGCCACATGGTGCTCGACCTGCGCCGCGCAGAAGCCGCTCGTGCAGGCGATCCTCAAGGATCCGAAGTTCAAGAACCTGGTGCTGCTCCACGTCGACTTCGACAAGCAGAAGCAGGCGTTGCGCGCCTTCAACGTGCGCTCGCAGAGTACTTTCGTCGCCTTCAAGGGCAAGGACGAGGTCGGTCGCTCGACCGGCGACACCGACAAGGCCTCTATCGAGAAGCTGTTCGCCAAGACGAGCTGAGCGGCTCGCGCACGGCGGGCGGAGCGATGAGGAAAAGACCATGATCGCCTTCGCCTTCCTCGCCGGTCTCCTCTCCATCCTCTCGCCCTGCGTGCTGCCGCTCGTGCCGATCGTCCTCGGCGCGGCGGCGGCCGAGCATAGGCTGGGACCCGTCGCGCTCGGCCTCGGCGTCGCCTTGTCCTTCGCCGCCATCGGCATGTTCGTCCAGACGATCGGCTTCGCCATGGGCATCGACGCCGACGTCTTCCAGAAGGCGGCGGCCGTGCTGCTCGTCATCGTCGGCGTGGTACTCATGGTGCCGGTGCTGCAGATGCGCTTCGCGACAGCCGCCGGCCCGGTCGGCTCCTTCGCGCAGGAGCGGTTCGGCGGCTTCAACTCGTCGGGGCTGCTCGGCCAATTCGGTGTCGGCCTGCTTCTCGGCGCGGTATGGAGTCCCTGCGGCGGCCCGACGCTTGGCGCCGCCATCGGACTTGCCGCCGAATCGAAGAATCTCGGGCTCGCCGCGGCGGTGATGCTGGCTTACGGGTTCGGCGCGGGCGTGCCGCTGATGATCCTCGGTTTCCTCTCGCGCGAGGCGCTGATGCGCTGGAAGACGAGGCTGCTCACCCTTGGCAAGGCGACCAAGCCGGTCATGGGCGCGGTGCTGGTCGCCCTTGGCGTACTGATGCTGTCGGGCTTCGACAAGGTGGTGGAGACGCATCTCGTGCAGGCCTCGCCGGCCTGGCTGACCAGCCTCACGACACGCTTCTAAGGCGCCGTTGCCTTCCCCGAGAGGATCATCGCGCGAGCGCCCCGCCTCATCGCCGGAGCCGTAAAAAGCCCGGTCTCGCGACAGGGCTTTCGGGAGGCGTGCGCTTCCCGGAGGCATGCGGCGTTAGCTCAATACCCGTAGCCGTAGACATACGGCGCGTTGTTGATGCCGGCGCCGTAGGGCAGCGAATAGAGGTAGGACTGATCGTAGCCGTACCCGTAGCCGTATCCATCGTAGGGATAGTAGTAGGAGCTTGCGACCGCGCCGGCGGCGAGCGCGCCCGCCGCCACGCCCAGGCCCACGCCCGCGCCACTGAAACCACGACCATACCCGCGATGGACACCGCCACGACCGAACGCCTCGGCAGGCGCGGCCGAGGCGACGAGTGTCGCCCCGAGCGTCAGGGCCGAGACGCTCGCGACGGCTAAAGTCTTCAACGTGCTGTTCATGGTATATCCTTCCGCTCTGATGGAGAAACACATGGAAACGCCTCGGGTTCGAAAGGCTGTGCCTGGCAAGCCGGTTGGTCGCGGCTGTCGTTAACGAGACCGCGTTGCATCGTTCGGACGAGCGCTCCTCGTGGCTCCCATGATCGCGACCCGCCCCACCTTGGCCCTCTACCAGCCGGACATCCCGCAAAACTGCGGCACGATGCTGCGGATGTGCGCCTGCCTTGGATTGGACGCCGCCATTATCGAGCCCGCGGGCTTTCCCGTCGGCGACCGGCATTTCCGCCGCGCCGGCATGGACTACCTGAACGCGGTGGCGATCACCCGCCACGCGAGCTTCACCGCCTTCGAGGCCTGGCGCCGCGACGCGAGGCGGCGCCTTGTCCTGCTTTCCACCAAGGCCGACCTCGCCTATACGGGCCTGGCCTTTCGCGCCGACGACATATTGCTCGTCGGTCGCGAATCGGCCGGTGTCCCGGAGATTGTCCACGAGGCTGCCGACGTCCGGATCGTCGTTCCGATCCGGCCGCCGTCGCGTTCGCTGAACGTCGCGGTCGCCGCCGCAATGGTCGTCGGCGAAGCGCTCCGCCAGATCGACGATCAATCAAACCTGACCGGGCCATTCCATGACCAACTCTAGCCACACCACCGAAGGGCGGGATGCCGAGGTCGATGCGCAGAAGGCGGCGGCCCGCGGCTGGTTCGAGCAGTTGCAGATGGACATCCTCGCGGCCTTCGAGGCGCTCGAGGCGGAGGCGCCCGGGCCATTCGCCCGCGACGACCTCGCGCCCGGCACGGCGACGACCAAGCCCTGGCGTCGCTCCAACCACGACGGCGCCGACGGCGGCGGCGGTCGCATGGGGCTGATCGCCGGCCGCGTCTTCGAGAAGGCGGGCGTCCATTCCTCGACGGTCTACGGCACCTTCGCGCCCGAGTTCGCCAAGCAGATCCCCGGCGCCGCCGCCGACCCGCGCTTCTGGGCCTCCGGCATCTCCGTCATCGCGCACCCGTGGAACCCGAACGTGCCGGCGGTGCACATGAACACGCGCTTCGTCGCGACCAGCAAGACTTGGTTCGGCGGCGGCGCCGACCTGACGCCGGTGCTCGACCGCCGACGCACGCAGGACGATCCTGACACCCTGCTCTTCCATGGCGCGATGGAAGACGCCTGCGCGACGCATCCCGGCGTCGCCGACTATCCGCGTTTCAAGGAATGGTGCGACGAATACTTCCACCTCAAGCACCGCGACGAACCCCGCGGCATTGGCGGCATCTTCTACGATTATCTCGAGCCGGTTGGCTCCGGCCAGGGTTTCGATCCGATCTTCGCCTTCACCCGCGCGGTCGGCGCCGCGTTCAAGACGATCTATCCCGACCTCGTCCGCCGCAACTTCGAACGTCCGTGGACGGACGTCGACCGGCACGAGCAGCTGGTGCGGCGCGGCCGCTACGTCGAGTTCAACCTCATCTACGACCGTGGCACGATCTTCGGCCTGAAGACCGGGGGTAACGTCGAGTCGATTCTCTCCTCGTTGCCGCCGGAGGTGAAATGGCCTTGACGCGGCCGCATCCGCGTCGCCCGGCGCCGCGAGACGAAAGGACGTAGGCCGTGTTCGGGACCATCGGTTGGATCGCCGACGCGCTGGGCCTTGCCCTCTGCGGCGCCTATCGCGGCGCTTTCGGCGCGACGTCGCAGCTTTGCCTCGTCAACGCCGGGCGCCCGCTTCTCGGCATCGTCACCGTGATACTGTTCGGGGCGTTTGCCGGGTTCGTCGCCTGGCGTTCGCTGAGGGCCTGACGGCGGCTCGCGCCGATCCCCTCACGTCTCGCCGCGAAATGTCCACAGGCGATTCGCGGCGAAGGTCCAGATCATCACGAGCGCGGTGGTGATCATCTGCGCCGGCAGGTAGGGCATCCGCCAGCGCCCCACCATCAGCACCATGAAAAAATATGTGAGCACAAAGGCGACGCCCGCCACGAGCGCGAAACGCCAGGCCGCCTCCTCGTGCGGCCGCTCGCTACCGAAGGTGTGGCGCCGGTTCAAGCCGTAGGAGAACACGCCGCCGACGAGGAACCCGCAGAGGGCGGATGGGATCGGCTGCGCCCCGGCGATCTGTACCAGCGCGATCAGGATCGCGTAGTGAACGGAGGTGGCGATCATGCCCACCCCGACGAACGACGTGAGCTGCCGAACTAATGGTGCCACGAAGACACGCCAAAGATTCCTTGCGTAAACGCCAAAGGTTTGCCACCGAAAAGCCGGCAATTCACTGACTAGAGGCCGGGCATTGGCTTTTACGCGAATTGCATCGAGTTCCAAGGAGAGACAAACACTATGCGCCTCAACGTCCTCAAGAACGGCCAGGTCGCCGCCATCTTCGCCGGCACCATGATGGCCGCCGCCTTCGCCGCGAGCCCGGCGCGCGCCGACAACGGCGTCCTCCAGTGCAACGTCTCCGCCGGCCTGGGCGTGATCGTCGTCTCGCAGCGCAACGTGTCCTGCACCTTCAAGTCGGCGGCGGGCCCGACAGAGCTCTACAACGGCTCGATCAGCCGCCTCGGCGTCGACATCGGCCAGATCACCGGCGGCACCCTTGCCTACGACGTGTACGCCAACAGCGCGCCCGTAGCCGGCGCGCTCAGCGGCACCTACGTCGGCCCCGGCTTCGGCCTCACACTCGGCAACGGCGGCGGCGCCAACGTCCTGGTGGGCGGCGGCAGCAACTCCGTCACGCTGCAGCCGCTCGCCGCCACGACGAGTTCCGGCCTCAACATCAACGCCGGCATCGGCGCCCTGAACCTCGTCTACGCCGGCATGGAGCGTCCGATGATGCGCCGGCACCACCGCGGCCATCGCATGATGCGTCATCGGGGCTAGGCAGGCTGTTGCACCAGAGTTGACCCCGGGCATGCGACGGTAACAGACCGACGCATGCCCTTTTGTGGCGCCCTTGTTCGGCATGGATGTCCGAACACGACGGCGCCAGATCACATGCCGCGACCGCCCTTATCGCTCGGCACGGTCGCGCTTATATCGTGAGGTGCCGGTCGACGCCGTACAGCCGGTTCGTCGGATAGGCGCGAGGCCATGAACGAGAACGAATCCGCCAGACACGCGCCCCTGATCATCGTCGGCTCCGGGCCGGCCGGCTACACGGCCGCCGTCTACGCCGCGCGCGCCATGCTGAAGCCGATGCTGATCGCCGGCTTCGAGCCAGGCGGCCAGCTGATGATCACGACCGACGTCGAGAATTACCCGGGCTTCGCCGATCCGATCCAGGGGCCTTGGCTCATGGAGCAGATGAAGGCGCAGGCCGAACATGTCGGGACGATCATGGTCTCGGACCATATCGTCGAGGCCGACCTCTCGCGCCAGCCGTTCGTGCTGAAGGGCGATAGCGGCCAGGTCTACACCGCCGACACGCTGATCATCGCCACAGGCGCCAAGGCCAAATGGCTGAACATCCCCTCGGAGGAGACATTCCAGGGCTACGGCGTTTCGGCCTGCGCGACGTGCGACGGCTTCTTCTACCGCGGCAAGAAGGTCGTCGTGGTCGGCGGCGGCAATTCCGCCGTCGAGGAGGCGCTCTACCTCAGCCAGCTCGCCAGCCACGTGACGGTGGTCCACCGCCGCGACGCCTTCAAGGCCGAGCGGATCCTCCGGGAGCGCCTCTTCAAGATGCCCAACGTCGAGGTCATCTGGGATCACGCGGTCGACGAGATCCTCGGCACGCATGACCCTCTCGGCGTCACCGGCGTGAGGCTGAAGAGCACCAGGACCGGCGCGCTGAGGGAGGTCGAGACGCACGGCGTCTTCGTGGCGATCGGCCATCAGCCGGCGACCGACCTTTTCCACGGCCAGGTCAAACTGAAGGCCAACGGCTATATCGAGACGGCGACGAACTCCACGGCGACGAACATTCCCGGTGTGTTCGCCGCCGGCGACGTGACCGACGACATCTGGCGACAGGCTGTGACGGCCGCCGGCATGGGCTGCATGGCGGCGCTCGAAGCGGATCGCTGGCTGGCGCTCAAGATCGACACGCGCGCGGCCGCCGAGTAGGGTAGGACCTAAGCCGTTTTCGATGGTTCGCTTCCAGCAGAGATTTCGCACTTGAAATCAGCGCGGCTTTCGCCTCGAAAGATAGATCGGGGGAAACGAAGTGGACTGGGACAAGCTGCGCATCTTTCACGCGGCGGCGGAGGCCGGCTCGTTCACGCACGCGGGTGACGCGCTCAACCTCAGCCAATCGGCCGTCAGTCGTCAGGTCAGCGCGCTCGAAAAAGACCTGGCGACGCCGCTCTTCCATCGGCACGCGCGCGGACTGATGCTCACCGAGCAGGGCGAGGAATTGTTTCGCACCGTCCAGGAGGTGATCCTGAAGCTCGACGCGACGCGTTCGCTCCTGACCGACAGCCGCGAGCGGCCGAAGGGCGAGCTGCGGATCACCACCAATCTCGGCTTCGGGACCGGATGGCTCGTGCCCCGCCTCAAGGACTTCCTCGACACCTATCGCGACGTGAAGGTGAAGCTCCTGCTGACCGACGACGATCTCGATCTCGGCATGCGCGAGGCGGATGTGGCGATCCGCCTGCGCGAGCCCGAGCAGCCCGACCTCATACGCCGGCGGCTGTTCACCATCGCCTACCATCTCTACGCCTCGCCCGATTACATCAACCAGCACGGCCAGCCGCAAACGCTCGACGACCTCGACCAGCATCGGCTCCTGAGCCTCAGCATCGCCGGATCGAGCTATCTCGACAATCTGAACGCCCATCTCCACCTCGAACGCGGCGCCAAGAACCCGCGCTCGTCCGCCTTCGTCGTGAACAACATTCCGGCGCTCTACCGGGCGGTCGTCGACGGGCTCGGCATCGCGACCCTGCCCGACTACCTCGTCGAACCCGACAGCAAGCTCGTCATGATGATGCCGCAGACGGTGACGCCGGAACTCGAGGTGTTCTTCGTCTATGCCGAGGAGATGAAGAACGTCGCCCGCGTCCAGGTCTTCCGCGACTATCTCGTCGCCATGGCGCGCCGCTGGCGGGCATAGCCGCGGCGCTGTCTCTAAATTGACAAGGCGGAGCGCCACTTCTATCTCTGCGGCACCGCATCAGACCCGTCCCGCAGGCCTGAGGGCCGTCTTCGGTGGTTTCCTCGGCGCTTCGCCTCGAGGCACGCGGCGCGGTTGAGGGTTCGGGCTTTAAAAAAGCGCCGCTTCTCGCCATCTCCACGGTAGGATAGAGCGCAATCGCGTCACGGCCGACATGATGGCGTGCCGGAAAGGTTTCATCGATGTTGGGTCAGCTCGCGAAGAAGATATTCGGGTCGTCGAACGACCGGCGGCTGAAGAGCTACCGCCCGAAGGTCGCCGCGATCAACGCGCTCGAGCCCGAGATCGTCAAGCTGTCCAGCGCGGAACTCGCCGCGCGTACGCTCATGTTCCGCGAGCAGCTCGCCGCCGGCAAGACGCTGGACGACATCTTGGTCCCGGCCTTCGCCACGGTCCGCGAGGCGGCCAAGCGGGTGTTCGGCCAGCGCCATTTCGATGTTCAGCTGATCGGCGGCATGGTGCTGCACGAGCGCGGCATCGCCGAGATGCGGACCGGCGAGGGCAAGACGCTCGTGGCCACGCTCGCCGTCTATCTGAACGCGCTCGAAGGCAAGGGCGTCCACGTCGTCACCGTGAACGACTACCTCGCCCGCCGCGACGCCGAACAGATGGGCCGCGTCTACAATTTCCTCGGCCTCACCACCGGCGTCATCGTGCACGGGCTCGACGACACGGAGCGTGCGCAGAGCTACGCGGCCGACGTCACCTACGGGACCAACAACGAGTTCGGCTTCGATTACCTTCGCGACAACATGAAGTACGAGCTGAACCAGATGACCCAGCGCGGTCATAATTTCGCGGTGGTCGACGAGGTCGACTCGATCCTCATCGACGAGGCGCGCACGCCGCTGATCATCTCCGGCCCGTCGGACGACAAGTCGGAACTCTACAACGCCGTCGACAAGGTCATCCCCCGCCTCGTCGCCGCCGATTACGACCTCGACGAGAAGCAGCGCACGACGAACCTCACCGAGGCCGGCAACGAGCATATCGAGGAGCTGCTGCGCGAGATGGACGTCCTCACCGAGGGATCGCTCTACGAGGCGCACAACGTCACCCTGGTGCATCACGTCAACCAGGCCTTGAAGGCCCACAAGCTGTTCCAGCTCGACAAGGACTACATCGTGCGCAACGACGAACTCGTCATCATCGACGAGTTCACCGGCCGCATGATGCCCGGGCGTCGTTTCTCCGAGGGCCTGCACCAGGCGCTCGAGGCCAAGGAGGGTGTCTCCGTGCAGCCCGAGAACGTCACGCTGGCCTCGATCACCTTCCAGAACTACTTTCGGCTCTACAAGAAGCTGTCGGGCATGACCGGCACCGCCGCCACCGAGGCCGACGAGTTCGCCGAGATCTACAAGCTCGACGTCGTCGAGATCCCCACCAACATGCCCGTCATCCGCAAGGACGAGCACGACGAGGTCTACCGCTCCTACGACGAGAAGCTGAAGGCGATCGTCCGCGAGATCGAGGAGGCCAACGGCAACATGCAGCCGATGCTCGTCGGCACGACCTCGATCGAGAAATCGGAACAGCTCGGCGACTTCCTCGCCGGCCAGGGATACACGCTGCTCGATCCATCGCGGCCCGACGCGCTGCAGAAGCTCTACCAGGCGGCGCGTGACGGCACGCCATCGAAGCTCTTCACCGTGCTGAACGCCCGCTTCCACGAACAGGAGGCGATCATCGTCGCCGAGGCCGGCGTGCCCGGCGCGATCACGGTCGCCACCAACATGGCCGGACGCGGCACCGACATCCAGCTCGGCGGCAACGTCGAGATGCGCGTCGCGCACGAGCTGAAGGACGTCGAGCCGGGACCGGAGCGCGACGCCCGCGAGGCGGCGATCCGCGCCGAGGTGGCGAGTTTCCGCGGCAAGGCCAAGACCGCCGGCGGCCTCTACATCATCGGCACGGAGCGCCACGAGAGCCGCCGCATCGACAACCAGCTACGCGGCCGCGCCGGCCGCCAGGGCGACGAGGGGCGATCGAAGTTCTACCTGTCGCTCAAGGACGACCTGATGCGCATCTTCGGCTCGGACCGCATGGAGAACATGCTCGTCAAGCTGGGCCTGAAGGAGGACGAGGCGATCGTCCATCCGTGGATCAACAAGGCTCTGGAGAAGGCGCAGCAGAAGGTCGAGGCGCGCAACTTCGACATGCGCAAGAACATCCTGAAATACGATGACGTGATGAACGACCAGCGCAAGGTCGTCTTCGAGCAGCGCCGCGAGATGATGGGCTCCGACAGTCTCGAGGAGATGGTCGAGGATATGCGAAGTGGTGTCGTCGACGATATCGTCGCCCGGCACATCCCGCACGACGCCTATCCGGAGGCCTGGAACATGGACGCGCTGACGGAGGAGGTCGAGCGCGCCTTCAACGTCGTCCTGCCGCTGCATGATTGGCAGAAGGAGGAGGGCATCTCCGACGAGGAGATGCGCGAGCGCCTCCACAAGGCCGCCGACGCGGCCTACACGGGCCGCATCGAGAAGAACGGTCCCGACGTCATGCGCTACGTCGAGAAGCAGATCGTGCTGCAGGTGCTGGATACGCTTTGGCGCGAGCATCTCGTCACGCTCGACCATCTCCGCCAGGTGATCGGCTGGCGCGGCCTCGCGCAGCAGGATCCGCTGAACGAGTACAAGCGCGAGGCCTTCCAGCTCTTCGACGAGCTGATCACGCAGCTGCGCGAGACGACCGTCTCGCAGCTGAACCGGGTCGAGATCGCCTTCGAGCAGCCGGCGGAGGCGCAGATGATCCCGCCGCTTCAGGCCTCGCAGTTCGAGCCGATGAACGGCCACAACGACGATCTGCGCCAGCTGATGGAGCGCCTCGGCACCTCGGACGACATCGTGCCGCACAACGGCGCGACGGTCATGGACGCGCTCGGCGGCGGCGACACCGACACGATGGCGCGCCGGTCCGACGATCCCTCGACCTGGGGTCGGGTCGGTCGCAACGAGCCGTGCCCCTGCGGCTCCGGCAAGAAGTACAAGCACTGCCACGGCGCGTTGAACGCCTGATGGGCTTCGCGCCTCGTGAACGCGCGTAGCGACGGGTGAGAGTCCCGCTTTCGCCGGATTTCCGGCGTCCGATGGCCGTCTCATCCGGGTTGCACGCATGACAGAAGCGCCTCGCCTCTTCCTGATCACGCCGCCTGTCGGCGACGCCGAGACCTTCCGGCCGTTGCTCGAGGCGGCGATCGGTGCCGCCGACGTCGCCTGCGTGCTGCTGCGGACAGCCGCGCGCGACGACGGCGCCGCCAAGGCGATCGTCAAGGCGCTCGCGCCAGTCGTGCAGGAACGTGGGGCGGCCCTGCTTCTGGCGGCCGATCATCGTCTCGCCGCGCGCACGGAGGCCGACGGCGTGCATGTCGGCGGCGCTGGGCCCGCCTTGGCGGAGGCGCTCGCGAGCCTGCGACCCAAGAAGATCGTCGGCGTCGGCGGGCTCGGCGGCCGCGACGCGGCCATGATGGCGGGCGAGTCCGGCACCGATTACGTGATGTTCGGCGGCCCCGACGACGCGGAAAGCGCGGAATCCGTGCTCGAGCGCGCGTCATGGTGGGCGGAGATCTTCAACGTGCCCTGCGTGGCCTACGCGCACCGGCCGGACCTGGTCGGTGATCTGGCGGCGACAGGCGTCGAATTCGTCGCGATATGCCAGGGGGTGTGGGACGATCCGGGTACCGTCGCCGCGATCGTGCGATCGGCCGAGCGGACGCTGGCCGAGGCCGCGAGAATGGAGGTCGCGCAATGAGACGCGTCAGCCTCACGCCGCTCGCCCTGATGATTGGTGCGGCGGCACTCGCGACAGGCACGCGCGCCGCGCGCGCGCAAGAAAGCCTGATCCCCAACGCGCCGTCCGAATTCGGCGTGCCGTCGCTGCGGACGCCGGATCAGCCGGCCTACGAGAACCGTCCATCCCTGCCGTCGCCGACGGATGTGCCCGACCCGGCGACCGGGGCGCCGGCACGCGCCGATCTCGACCTCGCCTTCGGCGCCTACCAGCGTGGCTTCTACACCACGGCCATGCGCGAGGCGATGAAGCGCGTCGACAAGAACGCGCACGACGCGCCGGCCATGACGCTTGTGGGCGAATTGTACCAGCAGGGCCTCGGCGTGAAGCCGAGCAAGGAGGAGGCGGCGCGCTGGTTCAAGCTCGCCGCCGAAAACGGCGACCCGCAGGCGATGTTCGAACTCGGCATGGCGCGCATGCGCGGTGACGGCGTCGCGCAGGATCGCGCGGCCGCCAAGGCGATGTTCCTGCAAGCCGCCGCCGACAACAACGCCGCCGCCCTCTTCTATCTCGGCGTGATGGCCTTGCAGAACAACGGTGTCGCGCCCGACGACAAGACCGCCGCCTCCTATTTCAAGCGCTCGGCCGATCTCGGTTACGCCGAGGCGCAGTACGCGCTCGCGATCATGGTCCGCAACGGCACCGGTCTCCCGCAGGACGCGGGCAAGGCGGCGACGCTGATGCGGGCGGCCGCCGAGAACGACAATATCGCGGCGCAGGTCGAATACGGGATCATGCTCTTCAACGGCCTCGGGGTGGCCAAGGACGAGCCCGGCGCGGCGCGCTTCTTCATCAAGGCCGCCGGCCACAGCAACCCGGTCGCGCAGGATCGCGCGGCGCGCCTCTACGTCACCGGTCGCGGCGTCAGGAAGGACCTCGTCGAGGGCATGAAGTGGCATCTCCTGTCCCGCGCGGCGGGTCTGAAGGACGAATGGCTCGACAGTGAAATGACCAAGCTGACCCCCGAGCAGCGTCGCGCCGTCGATGCCGCGGTGCGCCGCTACATCGGCAGCTGAGGCGGCTGGCGATTCGCCTTGCCTGCCGCGCGGCGGATGGGCAGATTGGCGCCGTCCGATGCCATCAGAGCGGCGGGCGGGGGAACGCGAGATGGCGAGCACGTATCACGAGGTCTACGCGCGCTGGCGGCGGGACCCGGAGGGATTTTGGGGCGAGGCGGCGCGGGCGGTCGAGTGGATCGAGCCGCCGACCAGGATCTTCGACGCCGAGGCCGGGATCTACGGCCGCTGGTTCCCGGACGCCTCCCTGAATGCCTGCCACAATTGCGTCGACCGGCATGTCGCGGCCGGACGCGGCGCGCAGAGCGCGATCATCTACGATTCGCCGGCGGTCAACTTCCGCAAGGCGATCACCTACGACCAGCTGTTGCTCGAGGTGTCGACGCTCGCCCAGGTCCTGCTCGACTTCGGCGTGACGAAGGGCGACCGCGTCGTCATCTACCTGCCGATGATTCCGCGCGCGCACGTGGCGATGCTCGCCTGCGCGCGCATCGGGGCGATCCATTCCGTGGTCTTCGGCGGCTTCGCCTCGAAGGAGCTCGCGGCGCGCATCGACGACGCCAAGCCGAAGCTGATCCTCACCGCGTCCAACGCCGTCGAGCCCGGCCGCATCGTCGCCTACCAGCCGCTGATCGAGGGCGCGATCGAGATGGCCCGCCACAAGCCCGCGACGGTGATGGTCTGGCAGCGCAACGCCGTCGAATGGAACATAGTGCTGGGCCGCGACCACGACTGGGAAGCACTCGTCGACAAGGCGGAGGAGGACGGCCGCCGCGCCGCCTGCGTGACGGTGGCGGCGACCGATCCGCTCTACATCCTCTACACCTCAGGTACCACGGGCGTCCCCAAGGGCGTGGTGCGCGACACCGGCGGCTACCTCGTCGCACTCGCCTGGTCGATGGGCGCCTTGTACGGCGTCGAGCCCGGCGAGGTGTTCTGGTGCACCTCGGACGTCGGCTGGGTCGTCGGTCATTCCTACAACGTCTACGCGCCGCTGCTGATCGGCGCGACCAGCATCTGCTATGAGGGCAAGCCGGTCGGCACGCCCGATGCCGGCGCGTTCTGGCGCGTCTGCCGCGACTGGAACGTCGTTTCGCTGTTCACCGCGCCGACCGCCATGCGGGCGATCAAGAAGGAGGATCCCGAGGGCGCCTTCTTCAAGACCTACGACCTGCCGAGCCTGCGCTCGATCTTCATGGCGGGCGAACGGGCCGACGCGGCGACGGTCGACTGGGCGAGCGCGCTTTCCGGCCTGCCGGTCATCGATCATTGGTGGCAGACGGAGACCGGCTGGTGCATCGCCGGCAATCCGCTCGGCCTCGGCCTGCTGCCGGTGAAGCCCGGCTCCGCCACGGTGCCGATGCCGGGCTACCTGCTCGAGGTCGTCGACGAGGCCGGCAAGCCGGTGCCGGCCGGCACGATGGGCTCGTTCGTCATCAAGCTGCCGATGCCGCCAGGCTGCCTGCCGACGCTCTGGGAACGCGACGATCGCATGCGCGCGAGCTACCTCGAGGCGTTTCCCGGCTTCTACAAGACGTCGGACGCCGGCTTCGTCGACGCGGATGGCCATGCCTTCCTGCTCGGGCGCACCGACGACATCATCAACTGCGCCGGGCACAGACTCTCCACCGGCGGCATGGAGGAAGTGCTGGCCTCGCTTCCGGACGTCGCCGAATGCGCCGTGATCGGCGTGGCCGACGCGATCAAGGGCGAGGTGCCCTGCGGTTTCCTCGTCTTGAAGACCGGCGTCACCAAGAGCGCGCCGGACATCGAGAGCGACGCCGTGGCGCTGATCCGCGACAGGATCGGCCCTGTGGCCTCCTTCAAGACGGCGGTCGTCGTCGAGCGGCTGCCGAAGACCCGCTCCGGCAAGATCCTGCGCGGCACGATGAAGAAGATCGCCGACAAGGACAGCTACGCGATGCCGGCGACCATCGAGGATCCGGCGACGCTGGAGACGATCTCGGAGGCCCTACGCGAGCGCGGGATGTGAGCGGCGCCCCGCCGCCGGACGAACAGCCGTCAGTCGTTGTCGCGGACCGTCCTGTTCGCTCCCATCGCGTTCTCGACGCTGATGGACCCGGCTGAGCCGCAGCGGCCCGCGCCCGCCACGATGTTGTCGCTGATGATGTAATGATCGCTGGCGCCGATGACCGACACCGCGCAGGCGTTCGACCCCCACCCGGCTGAACGGCCGAGCATGCTGCCCGTTATGACGAAGTCGGACACGCCGCGCACGGAGATCGCCTGCCGGTTGGCGCCATAGATCTGGACGTTGTGGATGATCGTGTTGGCGCCCTTCTGCAGCACGATGCCGAACGGGTTCTGGAACATGATGGTGTCGGCCATCGAGGCTTCGCCACCCCAGTTGCCCGTGGTCCAGAGGCCGCCGACGCAGTCCGCGCTGACGCAGAAGCCGAGATTGCCGCCGATGATCTTGAGATCGTTGCCGTCGTGCGCAAGGATCCCCGCGCTCATGGTCTGGCCGATGTCGGGCGCGTAGATCTCCACGCCTTGCGGACCGCCGTTGGCGACGCCGCGCGTATTGGTCAGAGCGATGCCGGCCGTGTAGGGCCCGCTGTAGTCGCCGCCCCAGGAATAGGGAACGGATGTACCGGTGTCGAACTGCTGCCCATAGTAGAGCGTCGGCGCGAGCAGGTACCAGGACACCGTGCCATCCGAGAACCGCGTCTCGTAGTTCGCCAGCGTCGGCGGGGACGCACCCGAGGTGCCGGCGGCGACGGCCTTGACGGCGCCGGTCAGGCAGCCGTTCAGGCTGTACGTGCCGCCCGCGTCACGCGCGGCGTAGGGGCAAGCCGCCTGTATGTAGAAGCCGTTCAGGCTCGCCACGTCGCCGACGTCGTACGCGGCACCGGGGCGCCAGGGTCGCGGCTCGAACCGGGGGATGAATGCCGCGCCCGCGTGCGCCGCGACGCCGCCCGGCGTGGGAATCACGACGATCCAGACCTGATCGAACTTGTCGCGGATGAAGTAGCCGCTGTTCGTGACGTAGGCGACAGCCGAACCATAGGCGTCCTGCGCCGTGACGTTCGTGAAGACGTCGTCGGGCGCGGCGTTGCTCAGCGCGTGCCGTCCCCCGGTCAAATACAGGTCCGCGAAGACGCAACTGACGCACTTCGGGCCGACGGTCAGCGTGTCGTCGCGCGGTATCGCGCCACCCGCGCCAAAACCGGGACCGGCGATGAACAGGCCCTTCACCGCGCTGAACGCCGCGTTGACGGTCAGGGGCGACACTTGATGTCCGCAAACCTGAAGTTCCGCGCCGGCGAGTGCCCAAAGCTTCGCGAAGCCCGGACCGTTGATGATGAGGCCGCTCCAGACGCAGTAATTGCCGGGAGGAAAGACGATCAGGCCGTTCAAGGGCGAGGCGACGTCGATATAATGCTGGATCGCGTCGTGATCGTCGCTCACCTGATCGCCGACGGCGCCCCTGTGTGGGGCTCCACTGGCATCGGTGTAGGCCGCCCGCACGTCGAAGTACGGCTGCCCGCTCGCGATCCCGGGAAGACCGGCGACGCGCGCACCCGGGCTGATCGCCGGAGCGGCGCTCGGGTTCGTCAGGCCGGCCAGGGGGACGTAGTTCGACCCGTTCGCCTGGAGTACCGTCGAGTCGCCCTCGCCGGAGAGAGTGACGGAGGGCGCATACGCGCCTTGCCACAGGATATGTCCGCCTCTTTCGGGAAGGATGGTGATCGCGTGGCCGGACTGCACGACGAAGCGAAGATCGAAGCCGATCGGGCATCCCGTGGGCAGTTGCACCGTCATCGGGCCGGCCGCGCCGGCGGAGTCGACGAGATAGTCGTTCTGGCCGCACGTCGGCGTCGCGGTCAATCCGCCTCGGCCGATCGGAACGAGGCCGCTCGCCGACGCGCCACTCGCGAGGACGATCGTCGAGATCGCCGCGAGGATCGCCGCCCTGCCGACCGCCGCCCCGCCGACCGCCGCCCGATCGCCGCGAAGGATTTCAGCCTAGAGCTGCACGATCTCATCGAGCTGGAAATTGTCGCCATTCGGATTGGCGCCGATCCGCAGCGTCTTGTCGTTGATGAACGTGTAGGGCGGGACCGGCAGGTTGTAGGGCGCGGGCACGCCCGAGAAGACGCGGCCGGCGAGATCGTACTTCGAGCCGTGACAGGGGCAGAAATAGCCGCCCTGCCAGTCCGGCGTGACGGTCGCCTTCTGCGGGTCGTAGGCGGGAATGCAGCCGAGATGCGTGCAGACACCGACGAGGACGAGGTACTCCGGCTTGATGGAGCGGTGCCAATTGGCGGCATAGGCCGGCTGCTGCTTCACCGAAGAATCGGCGTCGCGCAACACGTTGACGATCGCCGAGGACTGAAGCGTCTTCAGCGCCTCCTCCTGCCGGTTGACGATGAAGATCGGGTGGCCGCGCCATTTCACGATGATCTGCTGGCCGGGCTCGATCGCGCCGATGTCCACGTCGAGCGGCGCGCCGGCGGCGATCGTCGCGGCATCGGGCTGCATCTGGTCGATCAACGGCCAGACCGCGCCGAGCACACCGACGCCGCCGACCGCGGCCGTGGCGATCAGCAGGAAATCGCGTTTCGACGGGTCTTCGGGACCGGCTGCCGCGCCGGGATACGTCTTCGCTACCGCCATGCCTTCACCATCAAGATCGTTTCGCCACGATCCATACACCAACGCGCGCGGAGAGAAACCTCCGGCGCTTGTGATTTTTCCGCGTCACGATCGCCGATGCTCACGATCGCCGATGCTCAGGAGAGGCCATCCTCCGGCCGCAGCACGATCGGTTCGGCCGCCTTGCGGCCGCGCGGCTCCTCCATTCGCATCGCCGTGCCTTTCCAGGTGAAGGAGCGGCCGGTGAAGGCACCGGCCCAGATGAGCGGCATCATGGCGTCGCGCATCAGCATCGCCGGAAGGGTCTGCCAGGCGACCGCCCAGCCACACCCGGCCGCCAACGCGAGTTCGGCCGCGTACCAGAGTGCGAGATAGGCCGGCACGATCGCCGCGACCGGCCGACCGAGGGCGTAAGCGGCGGCGGCGGTCACGAGTGTCGGCACCAGAGTGCCGGAGATGATCTCCGGCAGGAATTCCGCCGGAAAGGTCGCGCGGCGCAGGCGCGCCCATCGCAATTGCCGACCCCAGACCTCGGCGAGCGGCCTGACGCCGAGCGGCTGCGGCGACGGCGGCGCGAGGCGTACGCGCAGGCCGAGGCGCCGCACCATCTTGGTCGTCGCGGCATCCTCCGCCGGATCGGCGGCGAGTTCGCGCATGCCCGTCCGATCCAGATCGGACTTGCGGTAGAACAGCGTCTTGCCCTGAGCGTAGCCCATGCCGAACGTGTCGACCGCATATTGCCAGCGCGCCTCGAAGGTATTGAGGAACGCGCACTCGACATGGGCGCCGAACCCCTCAGGCCAGCAACCGACCGGCGGCGCCGAGACCGCGCCTGTATCGGAGCGCCAGGTGGCGATCAGCCGACGGATGAAGTTTGGCGGCACGAGCACGTTGGAGTCGATGAAAACGAGCCGCTCGTGCTTCGCCACGCGCCAGCCCTTCACCATATTGTTGAGCTTGGGGTTGATCGATATGACGTCGTTACCGACGAGCAGACGCGCCGCGATCGAGGGATGGGCGTCCAAGGCCGCGCGCACCAAGGGGATGACGGCGTCGTCCGCGCGCGCGACGCAAAAGATCAGCTCGAAAACCGGATAGTCGAGCGCGAACGATGCCTCGAGCGTCTCCCGGCTGAACGTCTCGATGCCGCAGAGCGGACGCACGATCGTGATTGGCGGAAGGTCCAGCTCGTCGCGTCGCAAGGCGGCGCTCGGCCGGCAGCGCGCGAAGGCGATCGCCAGCGTCGCGAGATGCGTGACGAGGAAAAACGCGGCAAGCGAGCAAAGGAGCCAGGTGAGCATGATGTTCGAGCGTAGCGCTGATCGATCACCATCGCATGACATCGCCCGCCGCGGCTCGCAACCAGGCGGTTAGGCACACCCTTTCGGGCGCGCGATCCGGTGGCGCGCCCGGTATCGCGCTTGCGGCCGCAAAGGTCGGTGCGACGGTAGAGAACGGGCTTGATCAAGCTGCGCTCTCGCGCGTGATGCTCTAATCTGCGGCGAAGTCAGCCGGAGATTCGCACCATTCCCGACGCGATCCGCATCATCGGCATCGATCCCGGCCTCCGCAACATGGGGTGGGGAATCATCGAGGCCATCGGCTCGCGGCTGACCTATATCGGCTGCGGCACGATCCATTCCGACGCGACGCGCTCGAGCGCGGAGCGGCTGCGCGGCCTTCATGAAGGCCTCACCGCGGTCGTCGCCGCGCACGCGCCGCACGAAGCGGCCGTGGAGGAGACCTTCGTCAACCGCGACCCGCAATCGGCGCTGAAGCTCGGGCAGGCGCGAGGTATCGCCCTCGTCGTGCCGGCGCTGGCCGGCCTTCCCGTCGCGGAATATGCGGCGAACCTCATCAAGAAGACCGTCACCGGCGCCGGTCACGCGGAGAAGGCGCAGGTGGCGATGATGGTGAAGGTGCTGCTGCCGCGCTGCGAGATCGCCAGCGCCGACGCCGCCGACGCTCTCGCGGTGGCGATCACTCACGCGCAGCACCGCGTCGCCAGCCGGCGCCTGTCGGATCTCGCCGCGAGGATCGTCGCGCGATGATCGGCGAACCACCGTGATTGGCAAAACACCGTGATCGGCAAAAGACCATGATCGGCGAAACACCATGATCGGCAAGCTGCGCGGCATCGTCGATTCGTATTCAGGCGACTCGATCGTCCTCGATGTCGGCGGGGTCGGCTATCTCGTCGGCTGCTCGTCGCGCACCCTGCAGGCGCTGCCGCGACCGGGTGAGGCGGCCTCGCTGTCGATCGAGACGCACGTGCGCGAGGACGCGATCCGCCTCTACGGCTTCCTCTCCGACGACGAGCGCGACTGGTTCCGCCTGCTGCAGAACGTGCAAGGCGTCGGCGCCAAGGTGGCCCTGGCGATCCTCGGCATGGGGCCGGTGGGCGAGCTGGCGAGCGCCATCGCCCTGCAGGACAAGGCCGCGGTCGCGAGGGCGCCCGGCGTCGGCCCGCGCCTCGCCGCCCGCATCACGGCGGAACTGAAGGACAAGATGCCGGCGCTGGGCTCGGTCGATCCGACGGCGGCGCGCCTCGCCGGCGAGGAGCCGGCGCGCGGCACGCCCGCCGCCGTGCACGACGCGATCTCCGCGTTGATCAACCTGGGCTACGCCCGCCCGCAGGCCGCCGCCGCCGTCGCCACTTCGATGAAGGCGCTGGGCGAGGGCGCCGAAGCGCCCGCCTTGATCCGGCGCGGTCTGAAGGAATTGTCGGCGGGATAGGAGCGTGGAGTCACCGCGACGGCCACGTCCAAAGCGGCGCCTCAAGCTCGGCGACGATCGTCTCGCCGAACTGTTTTTCCAAAACGATCCGGCGCGCGCCTTTCACGGCGGCGAGGGCTGCGATCAGCGACGCCGAGTGCGATACCACGATCACCTGCGATCTTGTGGAGGCCGCCGCGATAAAGCGGCCGAGCGGCGCCAGAAGATCCGGATGCAGGCTGGTCTCCGGCTCGTTCAGCACCATCAAGGCGGGCGGGCGCGGGGAGAGCAGCGCGGCGACGAGCAGCAGGTAGCGCAAGGTGCCATCCGACAGTTCCGCCGTCCGGAGCGCTCGCAGCAAACCGTGCTGCCGCATCGAGAGTTCGAAGCTGCCCTCGAGCGAGGTCACCGAGACCTGCGCGCCCGGAAACGCATCCTTGATCGTCGCGTGCAGCGCCTCCGCGTCGCCGATCTCGAGAATCGTCTGAACCGCGGCGGCGAGGTCCGCGCCGTCGCTCGCCAGCACCGGCGTGTACGTGCCGATCTGCCGCCGGCGCGCCGGGGCATCGGCGTCCGTGCGAAAATGATCGTAGAAGCGCCAGTCGCGCATGCGCTCGCGCAACAGCAGGAGCTCGGGGGCCTCGCGCGGATCGCTGCACTGGGTGACCATGCTGTCGAAGGTCGCGATAGCGGAAAAGACCGCGCGCCAGGCGCCGGTGGCGTCGCGCGTCTGTACGGCGGGGCCGCGCCGCTTGGCGAATTCGTTGGAGCGTCCGAGTCGCTCGCCCGTCCATAGGCTTTCGGCCTTGATGATCGGGTCGCGCTCGAACATCGACGGCAGCTGCAGAGGCTCAGGCAGGCCGAGATCGATGGCGTAGCCGTAATCCTCCGACGAGAACCCGAGCTTCAGGCCGACGGGGGTCTTGGGCGCCAGCCCCTGCACTGGATGGACGCCCCGCTTGACCTCGCGCGCGACCGTCGCCGGGCCGGCCCAGAGCGTCGACGGAAGGCCGCCCTCGGCGGCGAGCGACTGTATGATGCGACCCTGCGCGACATCGGCGAGGAGCCGCAGCGACCGATAGAGGCTGGACTTGCCGCTGCCGTTGGCGCCGGTCACGATGGTGAGCCGCGCGAGCTCGATGCGGACGTCGCGGAAGGACCTGTAGCCGGCGATGGCCAATCTCGTGATCATGCGCGCCGATCCTTGGAGGCCCGAATTCAACACATGCGCGAACCGCGCGCGATCTTCAATTGGCAAAACCCCGGGGGGAGCATGGACGAGGATTTTCCGCCGCCCGCGTTCGCGGGCTTCCCGAAGGACGCGTTCGCCTTCTTCGAGGAGCTCGCCGCCAACCAGGATCGGGAGTGGTTCGCCGCCAACAAGCCGCGTTACCAGCGCGCGGTCCTGGAACCGCTGGCCGCGCTCGTCGCCGGCGTCTCGGACCGGCTCGCGGCGGACGGACCGCCGTTGCGCGGCGACCCGAGGCGATCCGTCTTCCGCATCAACCGCGACGTCCGCTTCTCCAAGAACAAGGCGCCCTACAAGACGCATGCGGGCGCGGTGCTGACGCGCGACGGCGCCAAGCACGCGATGGGCGTGCTCTACGTCCACCTCGACCCGGCCGGCTCGTTCTGCGCCGCCGGCTTCTTCCGTCCGGAGCCGCCGGCGCTGCAGGGGATGCGCGTCTGGCTCGCCGAGAGGCCGGATGGTTGGGGCGATGTCGAGGAGCGCCTCGCCGGCCGTAAGCTGGCGCTTGGCCGCGAGGACGCGCTGGTGCGTCCGCCGAAAGGCTTCGAGACGGCGCCTTCCGACGTCGAAGCGGCGCTGAAGCTGAAGTCCTGGATCGTCCGGCGCGACCTGTCGCGCGCCGCGATGGGCAGAGCCGCCCTCGTCGACGACCTCGTCGCGATGGCGAACGACGCCGAACCGCTGCTGCGGTTCGGCTGGTCGGCACTCGATCGGCTCGGCCCACAGCCGCGCGCCAAGCGCCGTTGACCTTATCTGCGACGTTCGACGACCTACAAATCGCCTGAAGTCCGGGCCATGGTGAGCCATGGCTGAACCTGTACTGCTGACGAACAAACCGCACTACCCGACGGCGGCGGCCAAGCGGGCCGACCTGGTGATCCACATCGTCGGGCTGGTGTTCGCCGTGATCGGCGGCGTGCTGCTGCTCACGCTGTCGGCCGGCAACGAGCCGCGCCGGATCGCTGCCATCGCCATCTACGCCGCCGGCATGGTGCTGATGCTGGCGTTCTCGCTGTCCTACAACTTCGCGATCGAGCGCTACCGCTGGTTCTTCCGTCGCCTCGACCATGCCGGCATTTTCCTGATGATCGCCGGCTCCTACACGCCGTTCACGACCTACGTTCTCACCGGCGCCTGGGCCTGGGGGATGACCATCGCGGTCTGGACGATCGCCGGCATCGGCATGCTCGGCAAGTTGTTCCTGCCGAGCCTGCGCGAGCGCGTTTGGATCGGCTTCTACCTGACGCTGAGCTGGATCGTGGTCTTCGCGATGCGTCCGATCGTCGAAGGCCTGCCCACGCCCGCGCTCGTGCTGCTGATCGGCGGCGGCCTCGTCTACACGCTCGGCGTGGTGTTCCACGTCAAAGAGCACCTGCAGTTCTCGCGCTCGATCTGGCACGGCCACGTCGTCGCCGGCGCGGGCCTGCAATGGGCGGCGATCCTGATCGGCACGGTGCTGCCGATGGCGCGCTAGGCGCCGACGGCCTCACGATAGGGCCGATTGAAGTTCCTCTGGCACGATGACGGCCGCGTCCTGGCGCGCGAGGATGGCCGCCAGGCTGACGGGCCGATCGTCCCAGGCATCCACGCCGACGTCGCAGGATCGCCTCGTATCCTCCAGCCGCGCGTGCGTGTGACCGTAGAGGTGGCGCGTGCCACGCCAGAGGCCGGGCCAGGCGCGATGCGCGTAATGCGACAGGAAGAGCCGGACCTCCGCTCCCGCCGCGTCCGGGACGGTGAGGCGGACGCTGTCGACGGGTGGCTCCGCCCACGGCAGGTCGAGGATGCGGTTGCTGTCGTGATTGCCCCTGGCCAGCCGCTTGACGCCGTTGAGCCGCGAGAACACCTCGAGGCAGCGCGCGCGGCTGCCGCCGGCGAAATCGCCGAGGTGCCAGATCTCGTCGTCGGGCCTTACCGTCTCGTTCCAATTCGCGATCAGCGTCTCGTCATGCGCGCCGATCGTCGCAAAGCGGGCATCGCGCTGGCGCATGATGTGGCTGTCGCTGAAATGGGTGTCGGCGGTGAAGAAGATCGTCATGCGCGAAGTCGTCCTGGCCCGGTGAAGCAGGTCTATCAGCGCGCCGGGACCTGATGGCAGGCAAGCGTCACGACGTCGCGTCGGCGCGCGCGGACGGTCGCTCGCCTCGATGTCCGGGCGCCGCCGCAAAATAGGCTTCGTTCGCAGAAAGGACACGGCCTCGACCTCGTCTTGACGAGGGCACTTCAGTCGGACGTCGCGGAGGCACTTTGTCGTTTCTCGGTATCGATTGGGTCGGCGTCAACGCGGAGAACGGGCGCAAGCTTCTCCTGTCGCTTGCCTTCATCCTCGTTGTCCTGGCCGTCAGCGCGCTTTTGCGCAAGCTCGTCGGCTTCGCTTTGAAGCGAACCGATCACGCCTCGATCCAGGCGAGGTTCTGGACGCGCCAGGGCGTCAGCCTCACCGCCGCGCTGGTGCTGATCCTCGGCCTGCTGTCGATATGGTTCAACGATCCGACCCGCCTCGCCACCGCCTTCGGCCTGTTGTCCGCCGGCCTCGCCTTCGCCCTCCAGCAGGTCATCACCTCCATTGCCGGCTACTTCGTCATTCTCCGCGGATCGACCTTCACGATCGGCGAGCGCATCTCGATGGGCGGCGTGCGCGGCGACGTGATGCGCCTCGGCTTCATACAGACGACGATCATGGAGATGGGCCAGCCGGGCGGTGCCTCGGGCGACGCGTCGATGTGGGTGCGCAGCCGCCAGTTCACCGGCCGCATCGTGACCGTCACCAACTCGAAGATCTTCGACGAGCCGGTCTTCAACTATACGCGCGACTTCCCTTTCATCTGGGAGGAGATGGTCATTCCGATCACCTACAAGGCCGATCGCAAGACCGCCGAACGCATCATTCTCGCCGCGACCGAACGCCATGCCGCCAGCCCCGACAGCGTGGCGCAAGAGGCGAAAGACGACATGAAGAACCGCTTCGGCATCGAGCCGATGGATCTTCGTCCGAGGGTCTTCTACCGCATCACGGACAATTGGCTCGAGCTCACCGTCCGCTTCGTCGTCGGCACGCACCAGATCCGCGTCATCAAGGACGCCATGTCGCGCGAGATCATCGAGGCCTTCGACGAGGTCGGCATCGGCATCGCGTCCTCGACGTACGATATCGTCGGCTTCCCTCCGCTCGAGATAACGAGGCCTTCGCGCGACGACGTTGCAAGAGATGGCGTCGCGAGAGATGGCGTCGCGAGAGACGGCGTCGTGAGCGACGGCGTCGCAGGCGATGCAGCCCGCGACGGCAAACCCGCGCTCAGCTGATCGTTCGTTCGACCGGCGGCCGCCAGGCATCGCGCTGGCGCACGAACGGCAGGGCGAGCGACGGGCCGAGCGCGACCTCCGCCGGTTCGCGGTAGCCCGCGACCCCGATCGCGATGGCGGACTGGTCGACATCCAGCCGGAAGGTCCGGTGGAGGCGGTCCCAGAAACTCAGGCCGCTCGACCAGTTGGAATCCGTCTGATCCTCGACGGCCGAATGATGGATGCCGTGCATGCGCGGCGTCGTCAGCACCAGCGCCAGCCGCCGCTCCCAGCGTTCCGGCAGGCGCAGGTTGGAATGATGGAACAGGATCGACAGGAAAAAGAACGCGCGCCACAGCCTGACGCCACGCGGCGAGAGCCCGATCAGCGCCACCTGTGCCCACCGCCACGGCGCCGACACCGCCATGTCGACGGCGTGGAAGCGCAGCGCCGTCGTGGCGTCCATGTCGAGATCGACGTGGTGGACGAGATGGAAGCGCCACAGCGCCGGCACTTTGTGGGTGAGCACGTGCCAGATGTAGAAGGTGTAATCCATCAGCACGATGCCGAGCGCGTCGCGCGCCCAGGCCGGCAGCGCCAGCCGCTGTGTCAGGCCGAAGCGTGTCGTCTCGGCGCGCCGCGCCAGCCGTTCGACAACCGGCGTCTCGACCATCGAGATCGCCAGCGCGCTCGACAGGCCGAGCACGAGATTGCCGATCTCGCGGCGCGGCTCGCTCTGCGTTTGCCGGCGCAGCGGTCGCCGTCGCTCGGCGAGCAGGATGGCGGCCGCGCCCAGCACCATCGCCGCCGTCGTCGCGACCTCCAGAGTGCCGTAGCTCGACGCGCGGCGCGCGCGATGATGTCTGCCCATGGGGTCGAAGTGTCGACCCCGCCCGCCGACGTCAAGCGCGACACGCGCGCGCCGGCTCGCTAAGACCGATCTGATGACGATCGATCCCGATGCTCCGGCGCGCGACGGGCGCGGAGCCCGCGCGATGAGTAATGCCGGCGCGCGCGTCGCCATCGTCATTCCCGCGCTGAACGAGGCCGACACGCTGCCGCGCCTGTTGCGCCTGCTCTGCGTCCTCGATCCCGCCCCGGCGGAGATCATCGTCGTCGATGGCGGCAGTACCGACGGCACCGTCGCCATCGCGCGCGACGCCGGAGTCCGGGTGATCACGCACGAGACGCGCGGGCGACCGGCGCAGATCAACAACGGCGTGGCGGCGGCGACGGCGCCCCTCGTCATGGTGCTGCACGCCGACACGCTGCCGCCCGACGACGCGATGGCGGTGGTTGCGTCCGTGCTCGCCGACCCCGCCGTGTCGCTCGCCGGCTTCACGGCGCTGATCGGCGGTGCGGAGACGATCCGCTGGGGGACCACGTTCCACAATTGGTTCAAGACCTGGTACGTGCCGCTGCTGTTTCGGCCGCACCTCTTCTTCAAGGGCGGGCGGCTGCTGTTCGGCGACCACGCGATGTTCTTCCGCCGCGCCGACTTCCTCGCCGTCGGCGGCTGCGACGAGAGCCTGACCGTCATGGAGGACGCCGACCTCTGCCTGCGGCTGGTCCGCCTCGGGCGCATCCGCCTCGTCAACCGGGTGGTGATCACTTCGGACCGCCGCGTCGCCGCCTGGGGCGGCCTCAAGGCCAACCTCATCTATCTCTACGTCGGCACCCGCTGGGGCCTCGGCCTGCGCAAGCGTATCGAGCGCCACTACCCCGACGTCAGGTGACGGCGGCAGCCGCCATGAGAGACGGGTCCCGGCGCAGGAACCCGGCGGCGCTGGCATGGTCGATCAAGCGCTTGACGAACGCCGCGTCGGTCGGCGGACAAACACGGCCGGACAGGGCCGCGAGGTTGCGCGTCGCGAAGCGGGGATCGCGAGTGAGATAGCTCGCGTAAAGCGAGAGGAAGTCGCCGTCGCGGCGAACCTTGGCGTCGGGCAATGCTTCAGCGACCGGCGCGACGAGGCGCGGCGCGTGGAAGCCGGCGAACTCGAACCCGCAGAGCTCGGCCAACGGCACGGGATCGCCGGAGGCGAGGTGAAAGGCGCGGCCGGCGGATGCCTCGAACCGCTCGACGATATCGACGAGGCCGCCAACCACATGGTCGAGCGGCACGAGGTCGAGCGTCGCGCCCTCCGCGGCCGGCAGATCGCGGATGCGACCCTCGCCCACCAGCTTGAGCAGGCCGTAAATGTTGGAAAAGCGCGAGATCGCGCCGTCCGCCCAGCGCCCGACGACGATCGACGGACGGGCGATCGCGACCGCCAATCCGGAGGCGGTCACGAGATGCTCCGCCTCCGCCTTGCTGGTCTCGTAGCCATTGCGGAAGGCATCGCCCGGCGCGGCCTCGTCGATCGGCCCGGAGCGGGCGCCGCAGACGTAGGCGGTGCTGACGTGGACGAGGCGCGGCGGTGCCTTCGCGCCGGCGAGCCAATCGAGGAGGTTGCGCGTGCCGGCGACGTTCGTCGCCATCCTGCGGTCGTCCGCCCCGGCCAACGTCGTGTCGGCGGCGCAGTGGACGACGAGATCGAGCCGTTCGGCGAGCGGTCGTGCGGCAGCGCTTAGCCCCAGACCGGCTTGCCTGATATCACCCCGCACATTCGCGACGCGCCCCGCCATGAGTTCGCCGCCCTCGTAGTCGAGCGTCTCGATCGCGACGCCGTCGCCGCGAAGAAGCGTCGTTGCCCGGTGGACCAGGCCGACGACCGCTTGACCACGTTCGGCGAGAGCGCCGCAGAGTTCGGCGCCGATCAGCCCGGCGGCGCCCGTGACCATTATCGCCAGCGGCCGCTCGGCCCGCATCAGCAGCAGGGCGAGGCTGTCGCCGTCGCCGACGCCGCATCGAACGGCAGGCCGCCGCCGCAGCCGGCGAAGATGCCGTAATGACGCGAGAAATCGCCGTAGAACTCGAAGGCCGGCGCGAAACGGGTGTCGGCCAGCATGCGCCAGGTGTTGCCGCAGACCGGGAAGACGCGGCCGGCCTCGATGGCGTGATGCTTGTCGAGCTGGAACACGTCGGCGCCCTGGACAGGAAAGCCGAGCGCCGCGGCGCCCTTGTAACGGACGGCCTGCCCGTAATCCTCGCACTCGGACTCGAGCCCCTCGAGCTTGAAAAGCCGCCACGTCGCCGAGAAGAACGAGGTGCCCGCGACCTTGGCGGCGATCGTCTCGTCGGTGATGGCGAGCGGCCTGTCCTTGACGAGGCGCGGGTCGGCGAAACCGGAGGCCTTGGCGAGATCGCGGAAGTCGCCCCAGTAGAGCGCGCCGGCGAGACATTCGCCGTGCAGCACCGGGTCCGCCCTCCACGCGGCCGGCAGGCGCCGGTCCGCGTAGACGTCGGAAAAGTACATCTCGCCGCCTGGCCTCAGCAGCCGATGCGCGGCACGAAACACGGCGCCCTTGTCGGCGACGAGGTTGATGACGCAGTTCGAGACGATGACGTCGAACGAGCCGGTCTCGAGCCCGAGCGCGTCGAGCCGCTCGATGTCGCCTTCCCGGAACGAGACGTTGGAGAAGCCGAAGCGCTCGGCGTGCCAGGCGCGGTGTGCCTCGGCGACGGCGAGCTGCTGGGGCGTGGCATCGACGCCAACCACTTCGCCGCCCGCGCCGACCATCTGCGCCAGCATGTAGGCGTCCTGCCCCGACCCCGAGCCGAGATCGAGGATGCGCGCGCCGGCGATGAGGTCCGGCACGACGAGGCCGCAGCCGTAATAGCGCGCCTTCACATCGGGGTGGACGTTGGCGAGCGCGGCCTTGAACGCCGGCGATGGCGTCTCCAGCGTGCAGCACGCGTCGGTGCGCAGATCGGAAGAGCCTTGCAAAACATTGCCGTAGTAATCGCGGCTGTTCTCGATGTTCATTCCGCCTCCGGGATCGGCTAATCCTCTAGCACGGATCGGCGGCTGCCGAAGCCGACGACGGGAGGGGCGCGTCGCATACACGCACGATATCGCCGTGGTCGGCGCCGGCTCGGCCGGCCTCACGGCGGCCGGCGGCCTCGCCAGGCTCGGCCTCGCCGTGGCGCTGATCGAGGCCAACCGGATGGGCGGCGAATGCCTCAACACCGGCTGCGTGCCCTCAAAGGCGCTGATCGCGGCGGCACGGCACGCGCAGGCCGTGCGCGACGCGCATCGCTTCGGCATCCACGCCGAGGCGCCGCGCGTCGACTGGGCCGGCGTGCGCGCCCATGTCGAGGGCGCGATCGCCGCCATCGCCCCGCACGACTCGGTCGAACGCTTCGCCGCCTGGGGCGTCGAGGTCGTGCGCGGTCATGCGCGTTTCATCGATCGGCGGACGCTCGACGTCGAAGGACGGCGCCTCAGCGCGCCGCGCATCGTCATCGCCACCGGCTCGCGGCCGCGCGTGCCATCCATCGGAGGGTTGTCCGACGTCCCGTTCCTCACCAACGAGACGGTCTT
This sequence comes from Beijerinckiaceae bacterium, assembly GCA_965198495.1. GTDB lineage: Bacteria > Pseudomonadota > Alphaproteobacteria > Rhizobiales > Beijerinckiaceae > RH-AL1. Next base: position 175,068 of record CBDAPL010000002.1, read on the forward strand.
CGAGCTCGGCGAGCTGCCGCGCCGGCTGCTGATCCTCGGCGGTGGTCCGATCGGCTGCGAGATGGCGCAGGCGTTCCGCCGCCTCGGCGCCGAGGTCGTGCTGATCGAGAACGGCCGGCTGCTGGCGAAGAGCGACCCGGAGGCCGCCGCACTCGTGGCGGCACGGATGCGCGCCGAGGGCGTCGAGATCCTGGAGGGCGCCGATGTGGCGCGGGCCGAAGGCGGGGCCGGGGCGACGCGCCTCCGCCTGGCCGATGGACGCGTGATCGAAGGCTGTCACCTCCTCGTCGCCGTCGGGCGCGCGGCGCGGGTCGACGATCTCGGCCTCGACTCGGCCGGGGTCACGGTCGGCGACGATGGCATCCATGTCGACAGGCGCCTGCGCACGAGCGCGCGCGGCATCTTCGCGATTGGCGATTGCCGCGCCGGCCCGCGCTTCACGCATGCCGCCGGCTACGAGGGCGCGCGAGTGGTGACGGCGCTCGGCTTCGGCATACCCGCCCCCGTAACCTACGCCGCCCTGCCGCGCGTGACCTACACCGACCCGGAGCTCGCCGAAGTCGGCCAGACCGAAGCCGAGGCGCGCGCCGGCGCCAGCCGCGTCGAGGTCTCGCGCGAGGCGTTCGCCGACAACGATCGCGCGGTGGCGGACGGCGACGCGACCGGCTTCTGCAAGGTGATCCGTCGCGACGGGCGCCTCGTCGGCGCCGCGATCGTCGGCGCGCGGGCCGGCGAGCTGCTCGCGCCGTGGATCCTGGCGATCGCCCGCGTCAAGCCGACGCTCTGGGCGCTGTCGGGCATCACCCTGCCCTATCCGACGCGCTCGGAGATCACCAAGGCCGTCGCCTTCGCCGCCTACGAGGCGCACGTCTTCTCGCGACCGGCCCGCGCCTGGGCGGGCGCACTTGCCCGATTGCGCCGCTTGGCCAGCCGGTAGACAATCGGCCCATGTCAGCGCGCCAGCCCAAGCCCGCCTTCAAGCCCGATCGCGCGACATCGCCGTTCGTCACCGCCGACGCGCCGCCGCTGCCATCGGCGAAGTTCAGGGATCCCGCCGTCACCGCCGAGGGATCGCGCCGCGCACACATCGATCTTCAAGCGCTGGAGACCTTGTGGTTCAACACCGGCACGCTGTGCAATCTCGCCTGCGCGAACTGCTACGTCGAGAGTACGCCGCGCAACGACGCGCTGGTCTATCTCTCGGCGCGGGAGGTCGGCGCCTACCTCGACGAGATCGAGAGGGCCGGCCTGCCGACCAGGACGATCGGCTTCACCGGCGGCGAGCCGTTCCTGAACCAGGAGCTCGTCGCCATGCTCGAAGAGGCGCTCGGGCGCGGTCACGACGCGCTCGTGCTCACCAACGCCATGCGCCCGATGCGCCTGCGCGAGGCGGCCCTGCTCGATCTGCGCGCCCGCCACGGCGCGCGGCTGCAACTGCGCGTCAGCCTCGATCACCACACGCGCGAGATTCACGAAGCGGAACGCGGGTCCGGCACCTGGCGCCCGGCTTGCGACGGCCTCGTCTGGCTCGCGCGTCACGGCTTCGCCATCGCCGTCGCTGGCCGCCACCTCGCGGGCGAGACCGACGCGGCCGCCCGCGCGGGCTATGCCGGGCTGTTCGCCGAACTGGGCGTGGCGATCGACGCGGAAGATCCGAGGCGCCTCGTGCTCTTCCCCGAGATGGACCCGGCCGCCGACGTGCCGGAGATCACCGAGGCGTGCTGGGGCATCCTGGGCCTCGATCCCGAGCGGATCATGTGCGCCTCAAGCCGGATGATTGTGAAGCGCAAAGGGGCCGCACGACCGCACGTCGTCGCCTGCACCTTGGTGCCCTACGATCCGCGTTTCGATTTCGGCGAGACCTTGTCAGGCGCGCCGACGCGGGTGGCTCTCAATCACCCGAACTGCGCCCGCTTCTGCGTCCTCGGCGGCGCCAGCTGCGGCTGAGCCGCCGAAAGTGACCAGCATGTCGGGCGCCATGGAGGCCGAGGGGATAAGCGGCAGCCTCGAGCCGCCGCTGCACCCGTTCAGCACCGCGCGCCGGCTCGTCGGCGAGGCGCTCGGCACGGCGCTGCTGCTGGCGGTGGTGGTCGGCTCCGGCATCATGGGCGAGCGGCTCTCCGGCGGTACCGTGGCGCTGGCGCTGCTCGGCAACACGCTGTCGACCGGCGCGGCGCTGGTCGTGCTCATCACCATCTTCGGCCCGCTCTCGGGCGCGCACTTCAACCCCGCCGTCACGATGGCCTTTGCGCTGAGACGCGAGATCGCGCCGCGGCTCGCCCTCGCCTATGCCGGCGTGCAGGTCGCCGGCGCGGTGGCCGGCGTCTACGTCGCCCACCTGATGTTCGCCGAGCCCGTCTTCCAGCTTTCGACGAAGCTTCGCGACGGCCCAGCGCAAATGTTCTCGGAGTTCGTCGCCGCCTTCGGCCTCATCGGGACGATCCTCGGATGCCTGAAGTTCCGGGCGGCGTTCACGCCCGTCGCCGTCGGGCTCTACATCACCTCGGCCTATTGGTTCACCGCCTCGACGTCCTTCGCCAATCCGGCGGTGACGATCGCCCGCAGCCTGTCGAACACGTTCGCCGGCATCGCGCCCGGCTCCGCGCCCTGGTTCATCGTTGCCCAGTTCGCCGGAGCGGGGGCCGGCCTCGCCTTGTTCTCCTGGCTGCTGGTCGAGGAGCCGGCTCAGAGATCGAGATAGGCGATCACCGGGACGTGGTCGGACGGGCGATCCCAGCCGCGCCCGTCCTTGAGGATCGTCATGCCGGCGAGATTGTCGCCGAGACCTTCGCTGACCCAGATGTGGTCGAGCCGGCGGCCCTTGTCGGCCTTCGCCCAGTCGGGCGAGCGATAGCTCCACCACGTGTAGCATTTCCGGTCCGCCGGAATGTAGCGGCGCAGCACGTCGACCCATGGTCCGGCGCCTTGCACGGCCGTGAACTTCTCGACCTCGACAGGCGTGTGGCTGACGACCTTCAGCAGCGCCTTGTGGCTCCAGACGTCCTGCTCGAGCGGCGCGACGTTGAGGTCGCCGACGAGGATCGCGTCGCGCCGGGCGATCCCCTCCTCGCGCATCCACGCCGCCATCTCGTCGAGGAAGCCGAGCTTGTGCGCGAACTTCGGGTTGATCGCGGGGTCGGGCTCGTCGCCGCCGGCCGGCACGTAGAAATTATGCACGACGACCGGTCGGCCGTTCGGCGTCAGCGTCACGGCGATGTGGCGCGCGTCGGCCTTGCCGCAGAAGCCACGCCGCTCGATCTGCGCGAAAGGCAGTCGCGAGGCGATGCAGACTCCGTGGTAGCCCTTCTGCCCGTTGATCGCGATATGCGCGTAGCCCGCCTGCTTGAAAGCGCCGAGCGGGAAGTCGGCGTCGCGGCACTTGGTCTCCTGGAGGCACACCACATCCGGCGCGTGCGCCTCGATCAGGCGCTCGACCAGCCCGATGCGCAGGCGGACGGAGTTAATGTTCCAGGTCGCGAGGGAGAGTTTCAAGTGTATGTCGCGCCGGGAGCTGGAGGGACCGCCTCGTGGTTCGAGACGCGCCCGCGGCGCTCCCCAGCATGAGGCTATCGAAGGGAGCGTTCCTCGGTCACCTCATGGCGAAGGGGCGCGGAGCGCCGTCTCGAACCACGAGGGCTCCTCAGCCCAAAACCTACGACGACTGAGCGCCGATGGTCGAGGGGCTGCGGTCGACGCGCGAGTAGAGCGTGTAGCGCCGGTCGAAGATGAAGGTGAGGAACAGCTTGGTCCACGACTTGTGGGTCTTCAGCGTGTCGTAGAACTCCGGCGCGGCCGCGCGCAGCTTCGGCAGGCGGCGCCACGGGATGTCGGGGAAATCGTGGTGCTCGTTGTGGTAGCCGATGTTCAAGGCGACCGTATTGAGCGGCCCGTAATAGTCGAAGGTCTCCTGCTCGGGATCGAGCGTGAAATGCTCCTGGATCCAGCGCGCGCCGAGCGGGTGCAGGCCGACCGAGAACCAGAACGAGGCGAACAGATAGAGAAGGCCGTTGAGGCCGCAGAAGTAGGCGATCGCGGCGTCGAAGGCGAAGACGGCCGCGCCGTTGTAGATCGTCCAGCGGTTCTTCATCGGCACCGTGCCCTTGAGGCGCTCGAGCCGGGTAAGCTGGAACAAGGCGAAGAAGAACAGCCAGCCGGCCTTCATGTACCATCTGTTGCCGACGAGATCGGCCTCCCATCGGCTCGGCAGGTCGGCGTCGAAATCGTAGTCGCCGAGGTGGGAATGATGCTTCACGTGATAGCAGCGAAAGCCCATGCCGGTCGGCACCGTGTTGGGCAGATCGGCGAGGATGACGACGAGCTTGTTCAGGACGACGTTCTTGAACACCAGGTTGTGCGTGCCGTCGTGGATGACGACGAACATCGCGTGGTTGGCGAAGGCGCCGATGCCCCAGCCAGCGAGCAGCGCCGCCCACCAATAGCCGAGGCCGAGATGGCCGAGCGCGGCGGCCATCGCGACCTGCCCGAGCACGACGGCGAGGCAGACCGCGGCGGTCCAGCGGTCTCTGCCGATCAGCGCCTTCACGTCTGGGTGCGCCTTGAGGATCGCCATGCGGCGGATCGGATGCGGACGCTTCAGTTCGGCCGGAAAGAACGAGCGGCGGAACGCGGCCTGTTCCTTGACCCGACTGGTGCGGCCGAGATCGAGGACGTGGGTCATGGGTCATCCTGGACGAGAGTGCGTGAAGAGCGGCGCCGGTCAGGCATCGATCTGCTTTTCGTAGACGCGGTGGACCTTGTCGATCTGCGCACCGGACATCTCGATGGGACGCCGCATCGCCGCGTTGTCCTCCAAGACCCAGCCGAATTCAATATGCTCGATGGAATGGTTGCGACCGCGGCGTTTGAGTTCCTCGATGAAGGCGAGCGTGACGACGCCGCCGACGGCCTTGCGCTGGAGCGCCTTGCGAACCCCGAACAGCACCAGCCGGCCGGACTTGAACTCGTGATGACGCACGCGGGAGACGATCTTCGGCAAGCCCAGCGGCCATAGCTTGCCGTCCCGGTCGGCGAGGATCTCGTGCAGGTTCGGCAGGACGATGCCGAAGGCCTGCGCCTGGCCGTCGAGTTCCACCATGAAGCCGCCGTCCTCCGGCATCACGTATTTCAGGCCGTCGGCGACGGAGAGGAACTCGTCCAGCGTGAACGGCACGAAACCCCAATTGCTGCTCCACGCATCGTTGAAGATCTCGACGATGATCTTGGCCTCGTCCTTGAGGTTCTTCAGATCCAAGGTCCGGATCTTCAGGCGATCTTTCCACTCGGGCCGAGCCATGATCGAGCCCTTGCCCTCGAGATCGGACGGGCGCACCGCGTAGCGATACGAGATCAGGTCGCGCGCCTTGGTGTAGCCGCAGTCCGCCAGCCGATCCGGCAGGTAGGCCGGCGTCCAGGGCATGAAGATCATCGGCATCGCCTCGAACCCGTCGACCAGCATTCCGGCCTCGGCGTTGACGGAGGGCGAGAACGGCCCGACGACCATCGCTTGCCCGCGCTGGGCGAGCCAGGTCTCGACCGTCTTCATGAGCGCGGCGACGACGGCTTCGTCGTCGATGGCGTCGAGCGCGCCGAATTGCGCCGGCGAGGTGCCGACCGGCTTGATGCCGTCCTTGTAAAGCTGCGCGGCGACGCGCCCGACATACGTGCCATCCCTGCGCGCCAGCCACGCTTGCGACTCGACGAGCTTGAAGTGCGGGTTGAGCTTCGCCGCGAAATTGGTCCAGCGCTCGGCGTCGAGGGGCGGCGAGAAGCCGTGCATGCCCTTGTAGATCAAGCGCGGCAACCGGCAGAACGCCAGAAAACGACCGATCCCCTTGACCGGGACGATTTCGATGCTCACGCCGGGCGCATCCTTAGGAGGCCGCGCTCATCGCGTCCTGGAACATCGCATCCTGAAGCAAGACCTCCTGACGCGAGGCGTCCTGACGCGAGAGTGGCGCGGGCATCGGGCCGGGGGCGCCGACCGCGCGATCCTGCGCGTTGAAGGCGCCGAGGCAATCGATGACGCCGCGAATGTCGGCCTCGGTATGCATCGCCGACATGAAGAAGCGCAGGCGCGGCTGGTCCTTCGGAACGCCGACCTGGATGATCGGGGGAACGTAGAAGCCGTGGGCTTCGAGATAACGCGAGGCGGCCAGCGTCGCGAGGCTGTCCCTGAAGAGGATCGGCACGACGCCGCGCCCGATCGCCGGGCCGGTGTCGAGGCCGGCCTCGCGGGCCCTTTCGACGAACAGCTCGCTGTTGTGACGGAGCCGCTCGATGCGCCATGGCTCCGACTGCGTCAGCTCGAGGGCGGCGAGGGCGGCGGCGCTGATCACCGGGGACAGACCGACGGAATAGACGAAGCCGGGCAGCGTATGGCGAAACCACTTGATCACGGCGGATTTCGCGCAGACGAAGCCGCCGCAGGACGCGAAGCTCTTGGACAGGGTTCCGACGATGAGGTCGATCTCGTTGGGATCGACCCCGGTGTATTCGCACAGGCCCCGGCCTTCCTCGCCGAGCACGCCGATCGAATGCGCCTCGTCGAGCAACAGCCAGGTCGCATGTTTCTTCTTGAGTTCGATTAGGCGCGGCAGATCGACGATGTCGCCGTCCATCGAGAACAGGCTCTCGGACACGATCAGCGCCGTCTTGTATTGCGCGCGCTTCTCTCCCAGCAGGGCGTCGAGGTGATCGATGTCGTTGTGCCTGAAGAACACCACGTCGGCGGGCGATGCCTTGCATCCCGAGATGATGCTGTTGTGGGAAAGCTCGTCGAGGAAGATGACGTCGCGCGAGCCCATGATGTGCGAGATCACGGTGACGTTGGTGAGGTAGCCCGACACGAGGGTCATCACCTCCTCGACGCCGACGAAGGAGGCGAGGGCCTGTTCGAGCACCTTGTGGCTCGCGCGCTCGCCGCCGACGAGGCGCGAGGCGAGCGCGCCCAGGCCGGTCATGTCGAGCGCGTCGGCGGCGGACGCCTTCACCGCCGGGTGATTGCTCAGCCCGAGATAGTCGTAATTGGCGAAGGACACGAAGCGCTCGCCGCGAGATTCCGCGTCGGAACGGGCCTTGTCGACGGGCAGGAAGAAGGGATTGTGCTTTTCAAGATAAGCGCCGCCGGCGAGGCGCAAGCGCTTGTCGGCATAATCGGCGAGGCTCTTTTGTTTGTGCACGCTGTCCGTCTCTGGTTCGAGCGCGCCGCGCGAGGATGTCGGACGCGGGCGAAAAATAGTCGTGCCGAGGCATACCACCTGAGGTCGAGGGGACAAGAGCACGAAGAGCACGGCGCTCCACAGGCTGCGGCGGCGCCTGGTGCGATGTATAGGAACTCTTGATTGAACAACCACTTAACGCAACTTCAATTCGCATTACAGTGCGTTACAAAGCGCTTCGCCGGAGCCGGCTCGCCGGCTGGTCAGGCGGTGCGCGACGTGCTCAAAAGATGGCCATGACCCCCGCACTTCCCGCGCGCGCACGCGCCGGCGCCTTCCTGCGATCCGTCACCGCCCTGCGCCGAAGCCCCGTACCGCGGTCGGCGATGCTGCGAAGCGGCGCCGCGATCAACGTCGGTTTCCTCATCTTCCTCGCGGCCGGCCAGCTGGAGGCGGCGATCGTCTGCGCCGTCTTCACGAATTTCCTCTGCCTCAGCGATCGGGCGACGCCGCTCGCGACGCGGATCGGGGTGCAGATCCTCGGCGCCCTGCTCTCGACGGCGGCGGGCGCGACAGGGGCCCTGGTCGCCGGCAACGACGCGCTGGTTCTCCTGACGACCTTCGCCTTGGCGCTTTTCGCCGGGTTCGTGCACGGCACGACGCCGGGCGTCGAGGCGATCCCGCGCTACGCGATCGTCTGCTTCATCATCGCCGCCTTCCTGCCGGTCGCGCGGCTCGACACGCTGATCGCCGTCTCCGTCGCCACCGCGGTGGCGGTCACGACGGTGCTGCTCGATCATCATATCCGGCACGGGCGCCGCGGTCTTTACATTCGCCACGTTCGCGCGTCCGTCGCCTATCCGGGTCCCCGCTTCAGCGTGATCTTCGGCGCGGCGGCGGTCACCGGTCTCGCCCTCGGCATGTTCTGGGGTCAGTTGCGGCCCTATTGGGTCGCGGTCACGACCTTGCTGGTCATGCAGCCGGACCGGCGCGCCAACACGGTCAGGGTGGTCCAGAGATTCCTCGGCACGCTATGCGGTGTCGTCCTGGCGTTCGTCATCGTCCGGAACACGCCTTTCGCGGCGCGCGAGAGGGTCTTGCTTCTGCTTATCGTCACGCTACCGTTCTGCTGGCCGCTCGGCTACGAGCGCAATTACGGACTGGGCACCGCGATCCTGTCGACCTGGGTGCTGGTGCTCATCGACACGGCGCTGCCGCGCGCGGACTTGGTCGCGCCGCTGTTCCTAGCCCGGCTGGCCGACACGTCGCTTGGCTGCGCGGTCGCCCTGATCGGCAGCCTGGCCGTGTACGAGACGCGCGACGAGACCGCGCGGGCACCTGTCGTTTGATACGCGCGCGCTCCATCCTTGTGGGCGCTCAACGCGACGCGCTGGCTGATTCCTTGCAGCGGCTTCGCAACAAAGTGTCTCGGCAGGGCGTTGATGGCCAAAGCGAGGCGAAAGGCGACGGCTGGCGATGGTGAACCTCGGCACTTTGAAAACCGCCGCCTCAATAACCGCTCCGACAAGCGAGAAGACGAACAAGAAGGGGCGCCTCGTCGTCGTCTCCAATCGGGTTCCGGTGCCTACCCCTGGCGGTCCGCCGCCGGCTGGCGGTCTCGCCGTGGCGCTCGGCGCCGCCCTGGAGACGCAGGGCGGCCTCTGGTTCGGCTGGTCGGGCAAGGTGGCGACCGAAAGCGAACCGGCGCTGCACGAACAGCGAGCCGGCAACGTCGACTACGCGGTCGCCGACCTCTCCCGCCGCGACATCGACGAATATTATCACGGCTTCGCCAATCGCGTGCTCTGGCCAGTCTGTCATTATCGGCTCGATCTCGCCGACCTCTCGCGTCGCGACGTCAACGCCTATTTCCGGGTCAACGAGCAATTCGCGCGGCGGCTCGCCCGTCTGCTGAAGCCCGACGACGTGATCTGGATCCAGGATTATCATTTCATCCCGATGGCCGCTTTCCTGCGCGACCTCGGTTTCGTGAACAAGATCGGCTTCTTCTATCATATTCCATGGCCGCCGTCGGATTTGGCGGCGGCGATCCCGGCCTACGATCGAATCCTCAAGTCGTTCACCGCCTACGATCTGATCGGCTTCCAGACGCCGGTGGACGCGGAGAATTTCCGCGCCTGCGTGACGCGGGCGCGCATCGGTACGTCGCTCGGGGGTGAGTGGCTCGGCGCGTCCGGTCGCAAGTTCCGCGCGTCCTCCTTCCCGATCAGCATCGAGACGTCGGCCTTCGCCGGCGAGGCGCGCGTCGCCGAGAAGAACCCGATCGTCAGGCGAATGCTGCAAAGCCTCGAGGGCCATCCGCTGGTCATCGGCGTCGACCGGCTCGACTACTCGAAGGGCATCCGCGAGCGGATCGAGGCCTTCGCCACCTTCGTGGAGAAATCGAGCGCGGCGATGAAGGCGCGCGTCACGCTTTTGCAGGTGACGCCTAAATCCCGTTCGGAAGTGCCCGAATATGCCGAGATGCAGCGCGAGATCGCCGAACATGTCGGCCACGTCAACGGCAAGATGGGCGACGTCGACTGGACGCCGATCCGCTACGTCAACAAGGCGATCAGCCGGACGACGTTGGCCGGGCTCTACCGGATTGCCAAAGTCGGACTTGTCACGCCGTTGCGCGACGGCATGAACCTCGTGGCCAAGGAATATGTCGCGGCACAGAACCCCGACGATCCGGGCGTTCTCGTCCTCTCGCGCTTCGCCGGCGCCGTGCACGAACTCGAGACCGCGCTTATCGTGAACCCCTACAATCTCGAGGAGACGGCGTCCGCCATCCAACGCGCCTTCGAAATGCCGCTGCGCGAGCGTCGCGAGCGGTGGGAGGCCATGATGAGCACGATCGAAACGAACGACGTCGACCATTGGTGCAAGGCTTTCCTCGCTCAGCTGAGCGGAGCCGGGGCGGATATCCAGATCGGCGCGCCAGAGGCGGCCGCGCCTGTCGTGACCGAGCAGGAACCGTGGCGCGCCGCGCCGGCCTGGACATCGACGATCGGACGCTGATCCACTCGATGCACGACCTCAGCGAAGGGCAGGCCCTGCCCCTTGGCGCGACCTGGGATGGCCAGGGCGTGAATTTCGCCCTCTTCTCGGCGCATGCGACGCGCGTCGAACTCTGCCTGTTCGACGACAAGGGTCGCGTCGAGACCAAGCGCCACATTTTGCCGTGCTGCACCAACCAAATCTGGCACTGCTACGTGCGCGGCTTGCGCCCCGGCCAACTCTACGGCTACCGCGTCCATGGACCCTACGAGCCGGGATCGGGGCATCGGTTCAATCCCCACAAGCTCCTGCTCGATCCCTACGCCCGTCAGATCTCCGGCCACATACGCTGGCACGACGCGTTGCATGGTTTCCGCATGGGCACCCAGCGCGGGGATCTGGCGCAGGACCGGCGTGACAGCGCCCCGATGATGGTCAAGGCCATCGTCGAGGATCCCGCGCAGACCTGGGGCGACGACCGCAAGCCCAACGTGCCATGGCGCGACACGATCATCTACGAGGCGCATGTCAAGGGCTTCACCGAACTCCACCCGGACTTGCCCGGGCCGGTGCGCGGCACCTACACGGCGCTCGGCCATCCGGCGGTCATCGACCATCTCGTCAAGATCGGCGTGACGGCCGTCGAACTGCTGCCGATCCAGGCGTTCGTCGACGACCGCTTCCTCGTCGAGAAAGGTCTGCGCAACTACTGGGGCTATTCGACCCTCGGCTATTTCGCGCCCGAGCCACGCTATTTCGGCGCGGACGGCGCCTATGGCCTGCGGGCGGCGATCAAGGCGCTGCACTCGGCCGGGATCGAGGTGATCCTCGATGTGGTCTACAACCACACCTGCGAGGGCAATTACCTCGGCCCGATGCTGTCCTTCCGGGGTATCGACAACAAATCATACTACAAGCTCGTCCCCGACAATCCGCGCTACTTCTGGGACTGCACCGGCTGTGGCAACACGCTCGATATCTCCCATCCTCGCGTGCTCCAGCTCGTGCTCGACAGCCTGCGCCACTGGGTCGAATCCTACCATGTCGACGGGTTTCGCTTCGATCTCGCCTCGGCCCTGATCCGCTCGCCGTTCGACGTTTCGGAGCGATCGGGCTTTCTCCAGGCGATCGGCCAGGATCCCGTGCTGTCGCGCGTCAAGCTGATCTCCGAACCCTGGGATCTCGGCAGCGGCGGCTACAGGGTCGGCGGCTTTCCGACCGGCTGGGGCGACTGGAACGATCGTTTCCGCGACGGCATACGCACCTACTGGCGGGGCGACCTCGGCCAAATGCCCAGCCTGGCGTCGCGTCTCTCCGGATCCAGCGACATCTTCAATCATTCCGGCCGCAAGCCGTGGGCGTCGGTGCAATACGTCGCCTCGCACGACGGGTTCACGCTGCAGGACGTCGTCAGCTACAACAACCGCCACAACCTAGCCAACGGCGAGAACAACAAGGACGGGCACGAGCCGAACTACTCGGTCAATCACGGCGTCGAGGGGCCGACCAGGGACAAGGACATCATCGCCGCGCGCAACAGGCATAAGCGCAACCTGCTCGCCACGGCCATCCTGGCGATCGGCACGCCGATGCTGCTGATGGGCGACGAACTGTCCCGCAGCCAGCGCGGCAACAACAATGCCTATTGCCAGGACAACGAGACGAGCTGGTTGAACTGGCAAGACAAGGACGATCCTCACCTTGTCGACTACGTTTCCAACCTCATCGCGCTGCGCAAGAGCCACGAGGTGTTTCGTCGGCTCGAATTCTTCACCGGCCACATCATCGAGGCCACCGGCTTGAAGGATGTCTTCTGGCTCGCCTCGGACGGCCGCGAGATGGCGGGGGACGACTGGGGCCAAGTCGACCGCCGCGGCCTCGGCATGCAGATCGGCAATCACGGCGCGCCGAGCGAGCGCATCCTGCTGCTGTTCAACTCGTCCGACATCGATCTCGCGTTCAAATTGCCGCAAACCTTCCCTTGCGGCACGTTCCAGCCGATGTTCGACTCGACCAAGCAGGATGGTCTGTGCGAGGCAGACGCAAATTGTATCTCGCCTGGCGAAGCCTTTCCGCTTCGCTCGCGTTCCTTCGTACTGCTGCAACACAGACCTTAGAAACGGACGGATGCCAAGCACACATTCGATGCCTTTCGGCGCCGAAGTCACGAAGGACGGCGTCCGTTTCGCCCTCTGGGCGCCCACCGCCCAGCGCGTGGATCTCGTCGTCGAGGGCCGGCGCGTCGCGATGCCGGCGATCGGCCAGGGATGGTACAAGATGACCGACGCCGCCGCGGCGATCGGCGACCGCTACGGGTACGCGATCGATGGCGCCGATGATCTGGTGCCCGATCCCGCCTCGCGTTTCCAGCTCGACGACTCCGATCGACGCAGCACGGTCACGCATCCGGCCGCCTACGCGTGGGGCGACGCGAGCTGGAGCGGTCGTCGCTGGAATGATGTCGTCCTCTACGAGACCCACATCGGCACCGTGACGCCGGAAGGAACCTACGCGGCGCTGGCGGCGAAACTACCGGCCTTGAAGGAGACCGGCGTCACGGCCATCGAGCTGATGCCGATCGCCGAGACCACGGGTCGGCGCACCTGGGGCTACGATGGCGTCCTCCCGTACGCGCCCAACAACGCCTACGGCACGCCCGACGAGTTGAAGCACCTCGTCGATACGGCGCATGGCCTGGGCCTGATGATCTTCCTCGACGTCGTCTACAACCACTTCGGTCCGTCGGGCAATTTCCTGCACGGCTACGCCGGGACCTTCTTCACGGACCGCCACGAGACCCCATGGGGCGCCGCCATCAACGTCGACGGGCCAGGGGGCGCGAGCGAGGTGGTGCGCGAGTTCTTCATTCAAAACGCCATATACTGGCTCGCGGAATTCCACATCGACGGGCTGCGTCTCGATGCCGTCCACGCGATCATCGACGACAGCGACATTCACTTCCTCGACGAACTCGCGAGCCGCGTTCGCGAGCATTTTCCCGATCGCCATGTTCATCTCGTTTTGGAGAACGAGAAGAACGAGGCGAGCCGGCTGGTCCGCACCGGCGATCACAAGGTGATCGCCTACGACGCCCAATGGGACGACGACATCCATCATTGCTGGCATGTCCTGCTCACGGGCGAGGACGAGAGCTATTACGGCGACTTCGCCACAGACCCCGTCGGAGGGCTCGGCCGCTGCCTCGCCGAAGGCTTCGCCTACCAGGGCGAATATTCGCCCAACCTCAAGCACGAGCGTGGGGAAAAGACGACGGGTCTGCCGCCGCAGGCTTTCGTGGCGTTTCTTCAAAACCACGACCAGATCGGTAACCGCGCGCAGGGCGACCGCCTGACGACGCTCGCCGCGGCCAACCAGCTTCGTTTGGCGCGCGCGATCCTGCTGCTCTCGCCGCAAATTCCCATGATCTTCATGGGGGACGAGTGGGGCGCGACCACGCCGTTCCAGTTCTTCGTCAATTTCGAGAACGACAGCGCGCTCGAAGCGGCGATCCGCAAGGGCCGCGCGAAGGAATTCGAAAGCTTCAAGTCGTTCGGCGGCGAGGATGCCGCCAACGTGGTCCCGGATCCCACCGCCGTCGAGACCTTCGAGAGATCGCGGCTCAATTGGGAGGAAAGGGACCGGCCTCCCTTCGCGGGCATCCTGAAGGAGACACGCGATCTCCTCACGATACGGCGCGAAGCGATCCTCCCGATCCTGAATAGCGGCTTCGTCGACGCGCGATACGAGCGACCCGGCGAGAGCCGGCCTTGCGGTGACGTGGCGTTTCGAAGGGGCGGTTTTGACGCTCGTCGCGAATTTCGGCGATGAGCCGATCAAGGGCGTCAAGCCGGCCGGGGCGAAGGTTTTGTGGCAAAGCGAAAGTCCGACCTCAGGTGACGGCTACGCGCTGTCGCCCTGGACAGGGATGTTCATGAGAAGTGACGCCGCATGAGTGACGACGTCCTTCATCGGATCGCGGCCTTGGCCGGTCTCGAGCGTGGGTTCCGAAGCGCGCACGGCACGCCCGTCGACTCACCGCCGCACGCGATCGCCGCCGTGCTGAAGGCGCTCGGTCACGACGTCTCCTCCGACAACGCGCGCGTGCGGACCCTCGCCGCGCTCGAGTCTAAGACCAAGGCGATGGTGGAGGCGACCATCGTGATCGGCGCCGACCGCCTGACGCACATCCGCGCGCGCGGCGACGGCGATGTCAGCTGGCGTCTGACGCTCGAGGACGGCACCGTCCGCGACGGGCGCGGCGCGGAGATCGCGCTCGACGCGCTTCCCGCCGGCTACCACGGCCTGCACGTGACGCGCGGCGCCGAGACGTCGCGCTCGACCATCATCGCCGCGCCGGACCATTGCTTTCTGCCGAGCGCTTTGCGCAAGGGGCGACGCGGCTTCGGCATCACCGCGCAGGTCTACGGCCTGCGGTCCACTGGCAATTACGGCATCGGCGATTTCTCAGACGTCGCGGCGCTCGGCGAGGGCGCGGGTCGCTACGGCGCCGCGTTCCTCGGGCTGTCGCCGCTCCACACGCTCTTCCCGGCCGATCGCGGGAAGATTTCGCCCTATTCGCCGTCGTCGCGCCTGTTCATCGATCCGATCTTCATCGATCCCGCGCAGGTCCCGGATTTCGAGACGAGTTCGGCCGCCCGTTTCCTGAACGACCCCGATACCGCCGCGCAAGTCGACCGGCTTCGCGCCGGAGCCCTCGTCGACCATGCGGCGTCGTGGGCGGTCAAACGGACGGTGCTCGGAAAGTTGTGGGCGCGCTTCGCCAACGCCGCCGACCCGTCCTTCGCGGCGTTTCGCGCGGATGGCGGCGAACCGCTCGAACAGCACGCGACGTTCGAGGCGCTGTTCGAGCATTTCCACGACAACGACAAGCATTGGATCGGCGACTGGCCGGAGCCGTATCGCGATGCGCAAGGCGACGCGGTAAGGCGGTTCCGAGCGGAAAACCCGCAGAAGGTCGCCTTTCACGCCTGGCTGCAGTGGCTCGCCGATACGCAGCTGGCGAACGCACAGGCTCGTGCCCGCGAAGCGGGCATGCCGATCGGCCTCTATCGCGATCTCGCCGTCGGCGTCGACCCCGGCGGCGCCGAGCTGTGGGGGCGACCCGACTGGTTC
Organism: Beijerinckiaceae bacterium; assembly: GCA_965198495.1. Classification (GTDB taxonomy): domain Bacteria; phylum Pseudomonadota; class Alphaproteobacteria; order Rhizobiales; family Beijerinckiaceae; genus RH-AL1. Next base: position 190,361 of record CBDAPL010000002.1, read on the forward strand.
GTGCCAGGCCTCGCGATCGGCGCCCCGCCCGACCTTCTCGGCCCCTCCGGACAGAACTGGGGACTCCCTCCTTTCAATCCGCGCACGCTCGAGGAGCAGGGGCTGGAAGGCTTCCGCTCGCTGGTGTCGAGCAACATGCGTCACGCCGGCGCGATCCGGATCGACCACGCCTTCCAGCTGCAGCGCCTCTACGTGGTCCCGGATGGTTTGCCGGCAACCGAAGGCGTGTACCTGAACTACCCCTTCGAGGCGATGCTCGCCGTGCTGCGCATCGAAAGTCATCGCGCGCGATCGCTGGTGATCGCCGAGGATCTCGGCACGGCGCCGGAGGGTTTCTCCGACGCGATCATGCGCTCGGACATCCTGAGCTATCGCATCCTCACGTTCGAGCGCGAGCACGATGGCGCCTTCAAGCCGCCCTCCTCCTATCCAGCCAAGGCGCTCGCGGCGATCGCCACGCACGATCTGCCGACGTTCGCCGGCTGGTGGGGCGGCCTCGACACGGATCTTCGCGAGAAGTTCGACATCTACACGGCCGCGCAGGCGACGAAGGAACGCGAGGACCGGGTGCGCGACCTCGCCGGCTTCTCGCGCGCGCTCGCCAATTCGGGGATCCAGGGGTCCGACGCCCTGCCGCTCGATCCGCCCTTCGAGGAAGCGTTTCGCTATGTCGCCAAGACGCCGGCGATGCTCGTCGCGCTCCAGCTCGAGGACGTGCTGGAGGATACCAACCAGGCGAACCTGCCGGGGCCGGATCTCGGCCATCCCAACTGGCGACGCAAGCTGACGCGGACGATCGACGGCATCCTCGCGCCGGGCGGACCGCTCGCGCGCGCCGCCGCCATCACGCTCGACGAAGGACGCGCTCTCGGCGCACCGGCGCCGCCTGTCTGTCTGCCACCGGCGGCCACCTATCGCCTGCAGTTCCACAAGGGTTTCACCTTCGCGCACGCCACCGAGGTCCTGCCTTACCTCAAGCTGCTCGGCATCAGCCACGTCTACGCGTCACCCATCCTGAAGGCGCGTCCGGGCTCAACCCACGGCTACGACACGGTCGATCCGACGATGATCAACCCGGAGCTCGGCGGCCTCGCCGGCTTCGAGGCGTTCGCGGCGGCGATCAAGACGCACGGCATGGCGTTGCTGCTCGACATCGTGCCCAATCACATGGGCGTCGGCGGCGGCGACAATCCCTGGTGGCTCTCCGTGCTCGAGTGGGGCGAGCTCTCGCCCTTCGCCGACACCTACGACATCGACTGGGAGCGCCTCGGCGCCCACAACAAGCTGGTGGCGCCGTTCCTCGGCGGGCAATACGGCGAGATCCTCGAGAAGGGCGACCTCAAACTTTCGTTCGACCGAGTGGACGGCAGTTTCAGCGTCTCGCACTACGAGCATCGTTTCCCGATCTGCCCGTCGACCTATCCAGACATCCTCGATCGGGCGGTCGCGGTCGACAGCGTCGAGGGCGGCGACGGCATCGACGGCATTCTGCGCATCGCCGAGGAACTGCGCGCGCTCGCGCAGGAACCGGCGCATCGGCGCCATCACATCGTCGACTCCTGCGAGCGGCTGAAGCGGCGCCTCGCCGTCCTGGCGCGCCGGGACGCTGTCGCGGAGGCGATCGAACAGGCGGTCCGCGTCTTCAACGGGACGCCGGGCATCGCCGAGAGCTTCGGCACGCTGCACCGTCTCCTCGAACAGCAGGCCTATCGCCTGTCGTTCTGGCGCGTCGCGGCGAGCGATGTGAACTACCGTCGCTTCTTCGACATCGATGGATTGGCGGGTGTCCGCATCGAGGAAAGCGAGGTGTTCGAGCGCGCCCATCGTCTGATCTTCGATCTCGTCCGCCGCGACCTGATCCAAGGTCTGCGGATCGATCATATCGACGGTCTCGCCGATCCGCGGGCCTACGCGGCCGATCTGCAGCGGGCGATCGGCCCGAACTTCTACGTCGTCGCGGAAAAGATCCTCGAGCCGGGCGAGGCCTTGCGGCCGTGGGCTCTCTCGGGCACCACCGGCTACGAGATGCTGAACCTCATCGACGGGATCTTCGTCGACGGCGATCACGAAAAGACCTTCGACCGGGTCTATCGCGAGACAACCGGCTTCACGCAAAGCTACGAGGGCGCGCTTCTCGACGCCAAGCGCCAGGTCCTGCTCGAGAGCTTCTCCAGCGAGCTCGAAAGCCTCGTGTCCGACATGAAGCGCATCGCCGACGCCAACCGTTTGACGCGTGACTATAGTGTCAACGCGATCCGTGTCGCTTTGGGCGATGTCATCTGCGCTTTCCCGGTCTACCGGACCTATATGACGCCAAACCATCTGGAAAGCGCCGACCGATCGCTTCTTGGGGATGTGCTTCGCGACGCCAAGGCCATCAGCAGCCTGCCCGACCGCAGCGTTCACGATTTCCTCGGCAGCGTCCTTCTCGGCACCTTGCCGATCGGGCGGCCGGGCCGGGCGTCCGCGGCACTCGTCAACCGCTTCCGCGGCCGCTTCCAGCAGCTGACCGGCCCGGTCATGGCGAAGAGCCTCGAGGATACGCTCTTCTATCGCTACGCGCGTTTCCTCGCGCTCAACGAGGTCGGCGGCGAACCGAGCCGCTTCGGGATCTCGCCGGCCGAGTTCCACGTCGAGAACAAGGAGCGCGCGCATCTCTGGCCGCATGCTCTCACCACATCGGCGACGCACGACACCAAGCGGGGCGAGGACGCGCGGGCGCGGCTTCTCGCGATGTCGGAGGTTCCCGATCTTTGGGCGCAAGCCCTCGCCGCGTGGAAGGCCGAGGTCGGGCAGGCGGCGGAACCCGACGCCAACGACCAATACATGTTCCTGCAGGCTCTCCTCGGCGTCTGGCCGATCGAACTCCTCGACGAGGACGATCCCGCCGCGCTCGCAGACTTGCGCGCGCGCCTGGCCGCCTACGTGCCGAAGGCGCTGCGCGAGGCCAAGCGGTACAGCAAGTGGATCGAGCCCAACGAGAGCTACGAGAAGGCGACAATCGACCTTCTCGACAGGCTGCTCCAGGGCGGCTCGACCTTCATCAAGCGCCTGAGGCCCGTCCTGCAAGACCTGGCGCGGCGCGGCATGCTCGTCTCCTTGGGCCGCACGGTCCTCAAGTGCACCGTGCCGGGGGTGCCGGATTTCTATCAAGGCACCAACCTTTGGGATTTCTCGTTGGTCGATCCCGACAATCGCCGGCCTGTCGATTACGAAGAGCGCACCGCGATCCTCGCGCAGGATCGGCCCCTGGCCGAGCACTTGAGGCACTGGCGCGACGGCGGCATCAAGTTGCGCCTGGCGGCCGATCTCGTTCGCGATCGGCGCGACAACGCTTTGTTCTACGCCAGCGCCGATTACACGCCGCTGACCGTGACCGGCGAGAAATGGGCGAATGTCGTGGCGTTCGCGCGACGTCACGAACGCCAAACCCTTGTCGTCATCGTGCCGCGATTGTCGGGCAGAGGCAGCGCCTTCTCGGTCATGCCGATCGGGCAAGGCTATTGGGCCAACACCAAGATCGACCTTCCCGCGGGCCGCTGGCGAAGCATCTTCGAGGATCAAAGCCATGAGACGAACGGCTCGACCGGTATCGGCGCGCTCCTGGCGACACTGCCGTTCGCGGTTCTGAGGATGACCGGATGAGCGACAAGTCAGGCAAGCCGAAGCACAAGGGCAAGCCGGATCACAAGAAACACAAAGCGGACAAGTCGCAGGCTCTGAAGCTCAGACCGTCGGCCCTGGAAGCGGAAGACCAAGACATGAACGTCGAAACCAAGCACTTCACGCCAAGCGAAACGCGAAGCGATATCGGTGGCGGGCGCGTGGTCATCGAGCGGCTGACGCCGGAACTCGACGGCGGCCGTCATCCCGTCAAGGTCGTCGTCGGCGACGTGGTGACCGTCGAGGCGGACATCTTCACCGACGGCCACGAGAAGATCGGCTGCGCCGTGCTCTGGCGCCCCAACGATCAGGTCGACTGGAACCGGGCGGCGATGTCGTTCGTCGCGAACGACCGCTGGCGCGCGCGGTTCTCCCCGGGGCGCAATATCAGGCATCACTACACGGTCGAGGCGTGGCGCGACCCGTTCGCCTCGCTGCTCGACGGCATCGTCAAGAAACGCGCCGCCGGCGTGCCGCTCGTCGTCGAGGCCGGCGAGGCCGTCGCGCTCATCGCCGCGGCGGATCCGCGTGGCACCGACATCAGGCAGCAAAAACTGCTCCTGGCGCGTCTCGAAGCGGCGGAGGTGGGATCCGAAGCGCAGATCGACCTGATCGTCGATGGCGACACCAAGCTCCTGATGAGCCGGTGCGGACCGCGCCATCAGGTCTCGACCTACGATCGCGACCTCGTGCTGATCGTCGATCGCAAGGCGGCGGTCTTCTCGTCATGGTACGAGCTTTTCCCGCGCTCGATCACCGACAATGTCGAGCGGCACGGCACGTTTCGCGACGTGATCGGCCACCTTCCCTACGTGCGCGACCTCGGCTTCGACGTTCTGTACTTTCCGCCGATCAGCCCCATCGGCCGCAAGAACCGCAAGGGGCGCAACAACACGCTGACGCCGTCGGAGACCGATCCCGGCAGCGTCTACGCGATCGGGTCGGCGGACGGCGGGCATGACGCGATCCATCCCGAACTCGGAACGCTGGAGGATTTTCGTGCCCTGGTGAGCGCCGCGAGGGATCATGGGCTGGAACTCGCGCTCGATTTCGCGATCCAGTGCGCGCCCGATCATCCCTGGATCAAGGAACACCCGGAATGGTTCATCTGGCGCCCGGACGGCACGATCCAGTACGCCGAAAACCCGCCCAAGAAATATGAGGACATCGTCAACGTGAACTTCTACGGCGCGTCGCTACCGTCGCTGTGGGAAGAGTTGCGCGATGTCATGCTGTTCTGGGCACGCGAGGGCGTGCGCATCCTGCGCATCGACAACCCGCACACCAAGCCCATCCCGTTCTGGAGCTGGGTCATCGCCGAGATCAACGCGATCTACCCCGACGTCATCTTCCTCGCCGAGGCGTTCACGCGCCCGGCCATGATGAAGCAGCTCGCCAAGATCGGCTTCCAACAATCCTACACCTATTTCACCTGGCGTAACGAGAAAGCGGAGATCGAGCTCTACATGGCGGAGCTCGCCGGCGCGATGGGCGACTATTACCGGCCGAACTTCTTCGTCAACACGCCCGACATCAACCCCGTTTACCTGCAAACGAGCGGGCGCGCCGGCCATCTCGTGCGCGCCACGCTCGCCGCGACCCTGTCGAGCAGTTGGGGCGTCTATTCCGGCTTCGAACTCTGCGAGGCGCGGCCCTGCCCGGGCGCGAGGAATACCAGGATTCCGAGAAGTACGAGATCAAGGTCTGGGACTACGACCGGCCCGGCAACATCAAGGATTACATCCGGCAGCTGAACGCGATCCGCCGCGACAATCCGGCCCTGCACGACTTCCGCAACATCATCGCGCTGAACGCCTCTAACGACAACATCATCGCCTACGCGAAGATGAGCCCGGACAAGACGAACTGCGTCTTCGTTCTGGTCAACCTCGATCCGGCCCGTCGGCAGGAATGCGCCTACGAGATCCCGCTCTGGGAATGGGGATTGCCCGACAACGGCTCCGTCGATGTCGAGGATCTGCTCGGCGGCTATCGCTTCACGCTCTATGGCAAGACACATCAGATCGCGCTCGACCCCTACGAGCGCTCCGCCGTCATCTGGCGCCTCGCGGCCCCGGCGGATTGGAAAGGCGGCCGATGATCGATCGTGCGGACACGCAATGGTATCGCGACGCGATCATCTATCAATTGCACGTCAAGAGCTTCTTCGATGCCAACAACGATGGAGTGGGCGACTTCGTCGGGGTCACGCGCAAGCTCGATTACATCAAGGATCTCGGCGCCACCGCGATCTGGGTGATGCCGTTCTATCCCTCGCCCCTGCGCGATGACGGCTACGACATCTCGGACTATCGCGGCATCAATCCGTCCTACGGCGTTCCGAAGGACTTCAAACAATTCGTCAAGGCGGCGCATGACCGGGGCATCCGCGTCATCACCGAGCTCGTCATCAATCACACGTCGGACCAGCATCCGTGGTTCCAGAAAGCGCGCCACGCCAAGCCCGGCTCCGCGGCGCGCAATTTCTACGTCTGGTCCGATACGGAAAAGAGATACGAAGAGACGCGCATCATCTTCCTCGACACCGAGAAGTCCAACTGGACCTGGGACGAGGTCGCGCAGGCCTTCTACTGGCATCGCTTCTACTCGCACCAGCCGGACCTGAACTTCGACAACCCGCGCGTGCTCGAAGCCGTGCTCGACACGATGCGCTACTGGCTCGACCTCGGCGTCGACGGCCTGCGCCTCGACGCGATCCCCTACCTCTGCGAGCGCGAGGGCACGAACTGCGAGAACCTGACCGAGACGCATGACGTGCTGAAGGCGATCCGCGCCGCGGTGGACAAGGATTACCCCGATCGCATGCTGCTCGCCGAGGCCAACCAATGGCCGGAGGAGACCGCGCAATATTTCGGCGACGGCGACGAATGCCACATGGCGTTCCACTTCCCGCTCATGCCGCGCATCTACATGGCGCTGGCGCAGGAGGACCGTCACCCGATCACCGACATCATGCGCCAGACCCCGGAGATCCCCGAGGGCTGCCAATGGTCGATCTTCCTGCGCAACCATGACGAGATGACCCTCGAGATGGTCACCGACAAGGAGCGCGACTATCTCTGGAAGTTCTATGCCGCCGACAAGCGCGCGCGCATCAATCTCGGGATCCGTCGCCGCCTCGCGCCGCTGCTCGGCAACGATCGCCGCAAGATCGAACTGCTCAATTCCCTGCTGCTGTCGATGCCCGGCACGCCGTGCATCTACTACGGCGACGAGATCGGCATGGGCGACAACATCTATCTCGGCGACCGCGACGGCGTGCGCACGCCGATGCAATGGTCGGTCGACCGCAACGGTGGCTTCTCCCGCGCGGATCCGGCAAAGCTTTTCCTGCCAACCATCCAGGACCCGATCTACGGCTATCTCGCGGTGAACGTCGAGGCGCAGCTCGCCAGCCCGACGTCGATGCTGAACTGGCTGCGACGCATGATCATCGTGCGCAAGTCGATGAAGGCGATGGGACGGGGGACCTTGCAATTCCTCTATCCAAGCAACCGCAAGGTTCTCGCCTACCTGCGCGAGCTCGACGAGGAACTGATCCTCTGCGTGGTCAACGTCTCGAACGCGCCGCAGGCGGTCGAGCTCGACCTGCAGGAGTTCGAGGGGACCGGCCTGACGGAGCTGACGGCCGGCACCAAGTTCCCGCGTGTCGGCATGCTGCCCTACCTGCTGACGCTGCCCGCCTACGGCTTCTACTGGTTCAAGATGGAACGGGTCGGCGAGGACGCCAGGCACAGCTCGCCCTATCTGCCGGAGCTGTTCACGCTGGTGGCGACAGGCCGTCTCGAGTCGATCTTCTCCGGACGCGAGCTGAGCGCCTTCGAGCGCACGGCCGCGCCGAGCTATCTGCGGACGCGGCGCTGGTTCGCGCACAAGGGTACCGCGCTAGCGCGCGTGACCGTCGAGGATTACGCCCTGCTGCAGGAAAACGCCCGCGACCGTGTCGGCTACGTGCTGCCGATCGTCTCGGTACCGGTCGATGACGATGGGCAGCAGCTCTATTTCATGCCGCTCGCCGCCAAGCGGGACGCCGATGACGACGAGGCTTTGCTGCCGTTCGCCGTCTCTCGCCTGCGGCGCGGCGCCACGATGGGTCTGCTCTACGATGCCGACGCCTCGCCGGATTTCGTCGCGGCGGTGCTGCACGCGCTGCGCGACGCACACGTGCTATCGACCAAGAACGGCGGCGAGATCCGCTTCGTCCCCTCGCCCCTCCTCGAACAGGAGGAGCCGGTCGACGTCGATACGATCCGCCGGATGGGCGCCGAGCAGAGCAATTCGTCGATCAACCTCGACGACCGGATGGCGCTCAAACTTTACCGGCGCCTCCAGCCGGGCGCCAATCCGGAGGTCGAGATCGGCCGTTTCCTCACCGACGTCGCGCATTTCGGCAACGCGCCGCCGACGCTCGGCGTCGTCGAATACGTGGACCCGGACGGCATCGTCACGGCCCTCGCCGTCCTGCAGCGCTTCGTGCGCAACCAGGGCGACGCCTGGAGCTGGACGCTGAACGTGCTGATGCGGATCATGGACGAGATCGCCTTCGCCAGCGAAGCGACCTATGCCTCCGTGACCGAGAGCTTCGAGGCCTACATGCCGCACATGCGCCGTCTCGGCTACCGAACGGCGGAGATGCACAAGGCGCTGGCAACCCCCAACGACGACGCGGCCTTCGCCGCCGAACCGCTTACGCTCGATGACGTGCGCGAAGCCGCGCGAGACGCGCGCGCCCTGGCCGACAAGGCGTTCCGTCGGCTCGAGAGCCTCGGCAGCGCGGCGAGCGACAACGCGCGCGTCCTGGCCGATCGGCTGCTCGCGCAGCGCAAGGATTGCTACGCGCTCATCGACTCTTTCGCCGTGGAGCCGGTCGGCGCGATCAAGACCCGCATCCATGGCGACTACCATCTCGGCCAGGTCCTGGTCGTCAAGGACGACGTGGTGATCATCGACTTCGAGGGCGAACCCTCCCGCACGCTCGCGGAGCGTCGCGCCAAAGGGTCGCCGTTGCGCGACGTCGCCGGCATGTTGCGCAGCTTCGCCTACGCGGTGGCGACCGCGCGCCGTCGCACCGCCGAACGCCTGCCGGAGATCAGTCAGCGCTTCAACAAGGAGCTGACGCAGTTCTCGGAGATCTTCATCGACGCCTATCTCGAGGCCGCGCGCGACAGCCCGATCTGGATCGAGGACGAGGCGACGCAGCGCCGCCTGCTGCTTCTCCACACGATGTCGAAGGCGTTCTACGAGATCGATTACGAGGCGGGAAACAGGCCGGATTGGATCGATATCCCGATCGAGGGCGTTCTCTCATTGCTTGATTATGTTGCGGAGGATGCATGACCGTTTCCACGGATACGACGCTCGACACGCGCGCGCGCCCGGTCGGCGAAGTGGTCAACGGCGGAGCGGTCGCGGCGATCGTCGCCGCGACGCACGGCGATCCGTTCTCGGTGCTCGGGCCGCATGAAGTCGCGCCCGGCGTATGGGACGTTCGCGTGTTCATACCCTGGGGCGAGCACGTCGAGCTGATCGGCTACGACGACGATGCCCACGCGATCGCGTTCGAGACCGTCCATCCGGCCGGCTTCCGCGTCGCGCGCGTGGAGAGCAAGGACCGGCCGGGCTATCGTCTGCGCGTGACCCAGAACGGGTTCGGCCACGTCTTCTTCGACCCTTACTCGTTCGGCTCGGCGCTGGCGGATTACGATATCGCGGCGATCTCCCATTCGAACGATACCGTCTTCTACTACATCTTCGGCGCCCATCCGATCACGCACGGCACGCAGCCCGGCATCCGCTTCGTGGTCTGGGCGCCCAGCGCCGCGAACGTGAGCGTGGTCGGCTCGTTCAACGATTGGGATGGTCGCCGCCACCCCATGCGCAACCACGGCCACATCGGCGTCTGGGACCTCTTCATTCCCCATCTGGCGCTCGGGAGCGCCTACAAGTTCGAGATCAAGGGGCATCTCGGCGAGAGCGTCCCGCTCAAGGCCGACCCGGTCGCCTTCGCGGCGGAACACCCGCCGGCGACGGCGTCGATCGCGCACGGCCTGCCCCGCCACGCGTGGCGCGACGATGCCTGGATGGCAAAGCGCGCGCTGGGCGACGACCGCAACAAGCCGATCACGATCTATGAGGTCCATCTCGGCTCGTGGGCTCGCGTGCCGGAGGAGAGCGATCGTCGGCTCACCTATCGCGAGATGGCCGATCGGCTCGTGCCCTATGTCAAGGACATGGGCTTCACGCACATCGAGATGCTGCCCATTACCGAATTCCCCTACGACGGCTCATGGGGCTACCAGCCCGTGTCGCTCTTCGCGCCGACGAGCCGTTTCGGGACAGCCGAGGATTTCGCCTATTTCGTCGACGCGACGCACGAGGCTGGATTGGGACTGATCCTCGACTGGGTGCCGGCGCATTTTCCCGTCGACGCGCACGGCCTCGCGAGCTTCGATTCGACCCACCTCTACGAGCATGCCGATCCGCGCCAGGGTTTCCACCAGGATTGGGGCACGTACATCTACAATTTCGGGCGCAAGGAGGTGCAGGCCTTCCTCATCGCCAACGCGCGCTTCTGGCTCGACCAATATCATCTCGACGGTCTGCGCGTCGACGCCGTGGCCTCGATGCTCTACCTCGATTATTCGCGCAAGGCCAACGAGTGGGTGCCCAACCAATACGGCGGCAACGAGAACCTCGAGGCGATCGCCTTCCTCCGCAAGATGAACGAGGTCGCCTATCAGGCGGCCCCGGGCGTCATGACCATCGCCGAGGAATCGACATCGTGGCCCGGCGTGTCCCAGCCGACCTACAATGGCGGCCTCGGCTTCGGCTTCAAGTGGAACATGGGCTGGATGCACGACTCGCTACGCTATATCGGCCACGACCCGGTGCATCGACGCCATCACCACAACGACATGACGTTCGGCTTCCTCTACGCCTTCTCCGAAAACTTCATCCTGCCGATCAGCCACGACGAGGTGGTGCACGGCAAGGGCTCGCTGCTGGCGCGCATGCCCGGCGACGAATGGCAGCGCTTCGCCAATCTGCGCGCCTATCTCGGATGGATGTACGCGCATCCGGGCAAGAAGCTGCTCTTCATGGGCTGCGAGATCGCCCAGGAGAAGGAGTGGAACTACAACACATCGCTGGATTGGCACCTGCTCGATCGGCCCAACCACAAGGGCATCCAGAGCTTGGTGCGCGATCTCAACCACGCCTATGCCGCGGTATCGCCGTTGCACCAGCTCGATTGCGACGCCAGCGGGTTCCAGTGGCTCGTCGGCGGCGACACCGACAACAGCGTGTTCGCCTTTGCCCGCCTCGACGCGAGCGGCGGTATCGCTGTGGCAGTGGCGAACTTCACGCCTCTCCCGCGCACCAACTATAGGGTCGGGGTGCCGCGCGCCGGCTTCTACAAGGAAATCGTCAACACCGACGCGGCCTCGTACGGCGGCACGAACATGGGCAACCTCGGCGGGGTCGACACGCAAGCCGTCGCCGCGCACGGCGAGGATCAGTCGATTTCGGTCGTCCTGCCGCCGCTCGCGACGCTGATTTTCCACCTAACGTCGGCGAACGCCTAGGCGGCACGCCGTCGGAGCGGCGCGGCGGAACGGCGTCTCTTCTCGGCGGAATTTCTGCCGACGAGGTGTGTTTCCGCATGGGCACGAAGCCAGTCCTCGAGACAGGCTTTCGCATCGTGCTCGTCGTGCGTCTGGTACGTCGCGCCGACATGGTGTCCGTCGCCGTTCAGGCGCTCGACGATCCAGAGGCGTCGCTTGGTCGAGAACCAGAAATCGATCGTATGCACGTGATCGGGCTCCGGTTCGGCCGCCTCATGTCCGACGATATGCACGTGCGTCTCCACCAAACCCTGTCACTCCCATGGTGCGCCGATTCGTCGATGCGCGAATCCGCCCGCCGCGTTTTCGTTGCGTGACGGCTCTCATCGCTGTGCAAAACTGTTTGACGCGGCGGCGCGGGGTTGCCTATAAGCACCCTGGCCACGTCGGCTTGCCGACGGCGCATCGCGTCGAAGACTCGCGCGATCGTGGGCGCCGCCTCCTTCCTGGATTTGTGAGACATCTATGGCGAATACATCGTCGGCCAAGAAAGCCGTTCGCAAGATCGAGCGGCGCACGGCCGTCAACAAGTCGCGCCGCAGCCAGATGCGAACATTCATGCGCAAGGTGGAAGAGGCGCTTGCCTCCGGCGATCAGGCGGCGGCCTCGCAGGCGCTGGGTGTCGCGGCGCCGCTCATGATGCGCGCGGCCCAGAAGGGCATCGTCCATAAGAATACGGCGTCGCGGAAAGTCTCTCGCTTGACGAAGCGGGTGCGGTCGCTCGCGAGTTAAGCGGCCGGACCATACCGTTCATTCAAAACGCCCGGCTTGCCGGGCGTTTTTTCGTTTGCCGTGTCATGACTGACTCTCACGCGCCGACCGACGTTACGGCAGGCGGTCGTTGCCAGCAGTCAAAAATTTCCCAACGCTTCCCGGTGTTTACGAGCAAAGGAGCAATCCGGGGATCCAGGCGGCGAGCCGCCCACAGAGTCGCGCATAAGGCTTTGGTTGTTGTTGCTTAAGCGCAACAACGATTTTCTGTCAGCCGTTTCAAAGATTGTTGGTTGGCGAATCAGGAGCTTAAGATCGTCAAGTCAGAAAACTGTGCAGTCGGTGACGACGCTGATCTCACAAGTGTCACGCCATGTTTATAAACGAACCTTGCTCCATCGTCCTTTGATGGTAGGTTCGTTGGCGAACAGACGACACGCCGCTCGGCGCAAGCCTAGCGCGCCAGACACTGGATACATTCATAAAATAGATGCGGCCGCGATCGTGTCCAGCACACGAGCCGGATCATTGCGTCTTGATCGTGATGGACCCTTCAATCGAGGGCGTCCGACGCGGCATTGTCGCGTCGACTGCGTGACTATACTTGTGGGGGAGAAGGAAAGCGATGCAACGGCGCCCGACGCATGCGATGAGGCTCCATAAGACGAATGCCGGACGTGATTGTTGCCGCTGTCCGTAGGACTACGCGGGATGGTCGAGGGTCGTCGCGCGATGGAGCGACGGCGCGACCGCAGTCCAAAATCAGCTGATGATCGCGCGCTCGCTGGCGCAAGGAAGCACGCGTCCGCGATCTCGGACGCGTAGACTATCGCTATACTACGAGATGAAGTGGCGAGACCGGGAGTAGAAAGTCGTGGCCCTGATGGACTTGAAGACAGACGATGTCTGGGACCGCATCTGCCGGCGCTTGCGCGCGGAACTCGGCGAGGAAGTCTTCACGTCCTGGTTCGGACGCCTCGAGCTCGATCGCATCGCCAACGGCGTCGCCCAACTCAGCGTCCCGACCAAGTTCCTGAAGAGCTGGATCCAGTCGCACTATCTCGACCGCATGCTCGCCGTCATCGGCGCGGAGGCGGGCGACGTCAAAGCGCTGGCGATCGGCATACGCTCCTCGTCGCGCCAACCCGTCGGTCGCCCGCAGGCCTTCGAGGGCGTTCTGGGGACGCCGGTCGTGCTCGACGAGCGCGTGGTGCGCTTCGATGGCGCGCCGATCGTCGCCGGGGACAACCACGGCAGCGAGCGGACCAAGGCGCCGGTGCGCGACACCGACGCCGACCCCTTCAACGGATCCCCGCTCGACCGGCGCATGAGCTTCGACACCTTCCACGTGGGCCGCTCGAACCAGCTGGCGCACGCCGCGGCGCAACGCATCGCGTCCGCCGGGTCCGACGAACCGCTGATCTACAACCCGCTCTACATCCACGCCGCGGTCGGTCTCGGCAAGACGCACCTTTTGCAGGCCGTCGCCCATGCCGTGACGGCGATGAAGCGGCGCGTGATCTATCTTACGGCCGAGAAATTCATGTACGGCTTCGTGCTCGCGCTCAAGGCGCAGACGTCGCTGGCCTTCAAGGAACGGCTGCGCGGCATCGACGTGCTGGTGATCGACGACGTGCAGTTCCTGCAGGGCAAGTCGATCCAGCAGGAATTCTGCCACACCATCAACGCCCTGATCGACGCGCGCAAGCAGATCATCATCGCCGCCGACCGCCCGCCGTCCGACCTCGAGAGCCTGGAGGAGCGCGTGCGCTCGCGCCTGTCGGGCGGCCTGTGCGTCGAGATCGGCGCGCTCGACGAAGCCCTCCGCGTCAAGATGCTGGAGTCGCGCATCGCGGTGGCGCGGAGCAACGTGCCCGGATTCGACGTGCCGCCGGCGGTGATCGCCTACGTCGCCTCGGTGATCGAGACGAACGGCCGCGACCTCGATGGGGCCATCAACCGCTTGATGGCGCACGCCTCCTTGACGCAGACGGCGATCACGGTCGAGACGGCGGAACTGGCGATCCGCGATCTGGTACGGACGCGGGAGCCCAAGCGCGTGAAGATCGAGGACATCCAGAAGCTCGTCGCCACGCACTACAACGTCAGCCGCGCCGACATCCTCTCCTCGCGGCGGACCGCCAATGTCGTGCGACCGCGACAGATCGCGATGTATCTCTCGAAGGTGCTGACTTTGCGCAGCCTGCCCGAGATCGGCCGGCGCTTCGGTGGCCGCGATCATACGACGGTGCTTCACGCCGTCCGCAAGATCGAGGGTCTGACCGGCAGCGACCGAAGCCTCAGCGACGAGGTCGAACTGTTGAAGCGGATGCTGCTCGACTGAAAAGATCCGGCGCGAGCCGGACCTTAAGTCGCGCTGTGATCGTGTTCAGTTCTTTTGCGTTCCACCGCCGGACGGTCCGCCGGTGGCCGAGCCGCAGCGCCGCGAGCCGGTGCCGTAGGAGATGCCGTCGCAGCGGCCATTGGCCAGGACACCGTTCGTGCGCGCGAAGCGCTTGAAGTGGCTGTGGCGATGCATGCGATGATACGTCTGAGCGGATGCGAAAGACGTTCCCGCGACGACGAGTGCCACTGATAGAATTGCTGTCTTGAGCATAGAGAAAGAACCTTTCAATTCGGACATCCTCTTAATGACCAAAGCCAAGCTTCGTTCAAGAGGATTAGACACGCGCGATCGTTTTGCATTGGCGATGTTTAATGAAGATGGTGTGCGACGGCGGCGTCGACCGACATTCCTGCGACGCCCGAGCCTTGTCCAGGCCATCCGTTCCTGCTAGGGTACTTCTACCTTAGAGCCGCATGACGCTTATGACGCTATGACGCTTATGACGCTGAAATGTAACCACACGTGCTTTTCAACGCGCGGTGTTGCCGGCCGAGCAACAGGCGCCGGGCGGGAGCTTCGTGCTATCGACCATGACGAACGACCTCGGGACCCCCGCATGCTCAAGCGCACCGCTCTCCTCCTCCTCGTCGCCGTTTCGATGCCCGGGCTCGCGACATCCGCGCTGGCGCAACCGGCCCCGGCGCACCTGCGCGGGACGATCGCCTCGGTTGACGGCGCGACCCTCATGATCAAGCCGGCGGAAGGTGAGATCTACACCGTCCATCTCGCGCCCGACGCCAAGGTCATCGCGACCAAGAAGGCGTCGCTGGCCGACATCAAGCCCGGCAGCTACGTCGGCATCGCCAACATCGGCGAGGACGGCAAGCAGGATGCGCTGGAGGTCCACATCTTCACCGAGGCGATGCGCGGGACCGGCGACGGCCAGCGCGGCTGGGACCTCGGCAAGAAGAGCCGCATGACCAACGGCGCGGTCGGCAAGAAGGTCGAGGCCTACGACGGCCAGAACCTCGTCGTCGACTACAAGGGCGGCCAGAGCACGATCCAGGTGCGACCGAACACCCCGGTCGTCGCCTTCGCGCCCGGCACGATGGCCGACCTGAAGAGCGGCGCGACGATCTTCGTGCGCGACGGCAAGCCGGCGGCGGACGGCTCGTTCGACGCCGGCGCCATCGTCGTCGGAACGGACGGGTCGAAGCCGCCGATGTAGGCTCCTGGTCCTGCCGATCGACGCGGCGAACCTAACTTCTATCGAGATGCCGAGGCCCTCTTGCCGATCCTGACCATCTTCGACTGCGACGGCGTCCTCGTCGATTCCGAACTGATCTCGCTCAGCGTCCTCTCCGACATGATGGGCGAACTCGGGACGCCGATGAGCGTGCTCGCCTGTCAGGAAGCCTTCATGGGGATGCACAATGCCGATATCATGCGGGCGATCGAGGCACGCATCGGCCGCAGGCTGCCGGACGGCGAGGGTCAGCGCACCCGCGCCCGCATGATGGAGCGGATGCGGGCCGAACTGCGGCCGGTGCGCGGTGTGGCGGGCGCGCTGGCGCGGCTCGACGGCGCGCGCTGCGTCGCCTCGTCGTCGGACCGCGAGAGGGTCGCGCTGACCCTGGCGCTGACCGGCCTCGAGGACTTCTTCGGCGCGCATATCTTCAGCGGCACGGAGGTCGCGCACGGCAAGCCGGCGCCGGACCTGTTCCTCCATGCCGCCGCGACGATGGGATTCGCGCCGGCCGATTGCGTGGTGATCGAGGACTCGGTGACGGGCGTGCTTGCCGGGGTGCGCGCGGGCATGCCGGTCATCGGCTTCACCGGCGGCAGCCACACCGATCCCGGCCACGCCGCGCGATTGCGCGAGGCGGGCGCGGCGGTGGTGATCGCCGACATGGGCGAGCTGCCGGGCGCGCTTGCGCAGGCGCAAACTGGTGCCTGAGACCTTCGGCAGCACTATCGAACCTCCGCCCGAGGCGCTGGACGCGCTGCGGCGGGTGTTCGGCTTCGCCACGCTGAAGCCGGGCCAGGCCGAGATCCTCGACGCCGTGCTCGATGGCCAGGACGTGCTCGCCGTCATGCCGACCGGCGCCGGCAAATCGCTCTGCTACCAGCTGCCCGCGGTCGTGCGCGGCCGGCTCACGGTGGTGGTGTCGCCGCTCATCGCGCTGATGCGCGACCAGGTCGGCCAGCTCCAGGCCAAAGGGGTGGCGGCCGGCGCGCTGCACTCGGGCAACACGGGCGCTGACGCGTTCGATGTGGAGCAGGCCCTGCGCCGGCGCGGCCTGAGGCTTCTCTACGTCTCGCCCGAGCGGCTGCTGCGGCCGGGTACGCTCGACGTGCTGCGCGCCGCCGGATGCGACCGGCTCGCCATCGACGAGGCCCATTGCGTCTCGCAATGGGGCCACGATTTCCGCCCCGAGTACATGGAGCTGCGCGACGCGGCGGACGCGCTCGGCGATCCGCAGATCATCGCCGTGACCGCCAGCGCCGACCCGGCGACCCGCGACGAGATCGTCGCCAAACTGTTTCGCCGGACGCCCAAGCGCTTCGTGCGCTCGTTCGACCGGCCGAACCTGCATCTGTCGATCGCCCGCAAAGGCGACGCGGTCGGGCAGATCAAGACGTTCGTGCGCAAGCACAAGGGCGCGGCCGGCATCGTCTACGTCGCCTCGCGCAAGGGCGTGGAGAAGCTTGCCGCCGAACTCGAGGCCGATGGCGTGTGGGCGCTGCCCTACCATGCCGGTATGGAGGCGCACCTGCGCAACGCCCATCAGGACGAGTTCCTGCGCGCGCCGGGCGTGGTGGTGGTGGCGACGATCGCCTTCGGGATGGGGATCGACAAGCCGGACGTGCGGTTCGTCTGCCATGCGGACCTGCCGGGCTCGGTCGAGGGCTACTACCAGGAGATCGGCCGCGCCGGTCGCGACGGGCGGCGCTCCGATACGCTGATGCTGTGGGGCGAGGGCGACATCCGGCTGCGGGAGCGGCAGATCGCGCTGTCCGACGCCGGGCCAGACCGCAAGGCGATGGAGCGCCAGCGGCTGAACGCCCTGCTGGCGCTGTGCGAAAGCCCGCGCTGCCGTCGCCAGACCCTGCTCGCCGCCTTCGGCGAGCAGGGGCCGGCCTGCGGCTTCTGCGATATCTGCGATGGCGCGCATCCGATGTTCGACGGGGTGATCGCCGCGCAGAAGGCGATGTCGGCGCTGCTGCGTACCTCTGGCCGCTTCTTCCCCGGCCATCTCGCCAATTTGCTGATCGGCAAGACCACGGAGGCGATCGCCCGCCACCGCCACGACGATCTGCCGACCTTCGGGGTCGGCGGCGAGTTCAGCGCGGCGGAATGGCGGAGCATCTTCAGGCAGATCCAGGCCTCCGGGCTGGTCGTTCAGGATCAGGAAGACGGCGGCCGCTGGCAGGTGACGCAGGCCGGCCGCGCCGTGCTCACGGGCGCCGCGCCGCTGGCTCTCGTCGCCGCCGAGGCACCGACCCGCAAGGGTCGCGCGGCGCGCAAGATGCTCGGCGCGATGGCCGATGACACGGGCCCCGCGCTTACTTCGAGGATCGCACCAGCGGAGGACGAGGGCGAGGCCCTCTCGACAGCCGACGCGCGTCTGTTCGCGGCCTTGAAGGCGATGCGGCTGGGGCTCGCCCGCGAGAAGAAGGTGCCGGCCTACGTCATCATGACCGACAAGAGCATGCGCGAGATCGCCCGAACGCGGCCGCGCGACAGCTTCGCCCTGGGTCGCTTGCACGGCATCGGTCCCGCCAAGGTGGAAGCGTATGGCGAGGCGGTGCTCGCCGAGGTGGACAGGCATGCGCCTTGAGCCTTCCGACCTGGAAGCGCCCGCCTCAAGCGGTCAGCCGCTCCGGATCACCGAAGACGCCTTCTTCCTTGAGCGGCCGCGCCTCCGTCCTGTTGCGACCGCCACGCTTGGCGCGATAGAGGGCAGCGTCGGCCTGGTCGAACAGGAGACGCGGCGTCATGTCCGAAGCGCCGGTCGCGCAGGCGACGCCGATGCTCACCGTCACGAGGCCGAGCGGACTACCGGCGTGAGGCAAGCGGCGTTGACGGATCGCCGCGTGGATACGCTCCGCGAGCCGGACCGCGCCCGCGATGTTCGTTTCCGGTGCCAACACCACGAACTCCTCGCCGCCGACCCGCGCGACGATATCGGATGTGCGCACCGGTTCGCCAGCAAGGATGCCGGCGACGATCCGCAGGGCCTCGTCACCCGCGGAGTGCCCGTAAGTGTCGTTGAACGTCTTGAAGTGATCGACATCGATCATCAGCAGGGCCAGCGGTTTCTGGCTCCGCGCGACGCGCTTCATCTCGCGGTCGAGGCGCTGATCGAAGCAGCGCTTGTTGATCAAGCCGGTAAGCCCATCGATCGTGGCCAGCCTTCGAAGTGCCGCCTCCGCCATGTTGCGCCGCGACAACTCCCGGACCAGTATGATGCCCAACGTCGCGATAATGGCGCTGAGGAAAAGGAAGGCCATGGCGGTGGCGAAAGCGCGTTGGCGGAAATCCCAAAGGATGCCGGACAACGGCAGACCGACCGTCTGGAACAGCGGAAGACCGTCGATCTTGTGCTCGACCATGAGGCATTCGACGCCATCCGAACAACTGGCGACGAACCAGCGGTTAGGCGCGACCCTCTCGCGCGAGACCTGCGTCCGATCGAGAGGCGGCAGTCCGCTCGGAACGCTCGTAAGCACGCTCCCGTCGTCGTAGCGCAGCGCGATCGTGCTGCCCTCCGGAAGATGGACCTTGGCGAACAGGCTCCTGAAGAAGTCGAGATTCAAGGTCCCGAGCGCGACGCCGTCGAACCGCCCCGCCTTGTCGACGCGGCGGCTTACGCCGACCATGTACTCGCCCGTGATCCGGCTCTTGTAGGGATGACTGACGTAGAGGCCGTTTGCCTCGCCGCTCTGTTGCACGCGAAAATATTCGCGATCCGACACGTCGACGTGTTTGGTCACTGGGACACGCGAGTCATCAATGATGATGCCATTCTTATCGATCACCACCATGGAGCCGAACGTCGGCGCGGCCAAGTGATCGAAAATCGCCATACGACGCAGAGAAGGCGGCAGGCTGTCGAGCCTGGTGTCGGACAAGCTGGAAACGAGCGCCTTCAGCGATAGGTCGTAGGCTTCGAAATTGCTCTCGAGGTCGGCGGCGAGGAGGCCGGCGACGTTCTCGACATAGGCGGACGTATCGTCCCAATGCTCCCTGTAGGACGCTTTCACGACCATGGCGAAGACAAGCCAAATGATCACCAAGCTGAGAACGATCATGCCGGCGAAGATCCGGGCTGTTCTGTCCAGCGCGCGCAGGCGCGCCGCTAGTCTCGCCCCGCGCGACGGCGGAAAGACGAGATCGTCGGCAGACCGGCCGGGGGCGCTCGCCGCGGCGGTCGCGTACTTTTCGGGCTTTGTCGTCATCCGGCTTGCCGCTCGACCACGCCGCCGCACTCCCGTGTACTGGTGGTCTCCAAGTCTTTCCTCAGCGCGATCAACAGCGCCTGCCGCAGTTCTTCCGCCGCTTTCTCCCAGGCCTGTGTGCCCCCTTCCCGCGTCAGGCCGAGCACGCGGTGGAAGCGCTTGTGCGCGTGACCGTAGGCTGTCTCGTGCAGCCCATGGCGATCGAGGTACTTCCCGACGATGCAACGGTGCGGATCGATGGCGTTGTCATGCCATCTCAAGCGAAGCGGCTGGTTTGCGAGGACCCGGCACGCCTCGGCGATGCCGAGGTGTGCGGCGTAGACGCCGAGAAGCGTGTGCGGCGTCGATTCCGCTTTCTCGATCGAGGAGGTCTGAAGCCAGCCGCGAACCGCCGCGCCGACCATGGGGCGCGCGAGCGCATAGCCTTGGGCGTACTCCACGCCGATGATACGCAGCGCCTCGACGATCTCCGGCGTCTCGGCGCCTTCGACCACCAGCTTCCGGTTCAAGCCGCGCGCGAGACCGATCATGCTGGAGATAAACTGCAGGTCTTCCGGCCGGCTCGACAACATGCGCGAGAAGGTCTGGTCGAGCTTGAAGATATCGACCGGCAGATCCTTGAGGTTGCTCAAGGAGGCATAGGCGCTGCCGACATCATCGAGCGCGACCGAGATGCCGAGTGCCTTCAGGCGGAGGATCGCGTTCGACATGGCCTGCGTGCTGACGATCGCCTCGCCCTCGAGGATCTCGATGACGAGACGTCCGGGCTCGAACGCGCGGTCGAAGACGATGAAGCGGACGAGTTCGAGGAAGTCGTCTCGCAGGACGATCGAGGCATCCACGTTGATGGCGACATAAAGCCGGTCCGCAAACGGCTCTAGGCCCTGCATGACAGCAATGCTTTTCGCCAGCATCGCGCAGAACAGCCTGAGCAGCCCGTCGGTATCCAGCAGATGCAGGAACTGCGCTGGCGCAAGAAGACCGGCGCCGGTATCGAGCCTCGCCAAAGCCTCGAAGCCGACCACACGGCCTTCGTGCATGTCGTAGATCGGCTGAAAGTGGGGGATGACCATCTGGGCGAAAGATCTCTCGTCCGCTTCGCGTCGGCTTGCGCCGTCCGGCATGGTCCTCGTGTTCTCCAGGTCGAGCTCGATCATTCTTCATAGATAGGGGGAAATCTTGTACAAGTAATTAAAGTCGGAATGTCATCTCTATACTTACCTTAGGTGAGGCTGCTGGTTGAGTAGACCTTTTGAGCATTCATGGTCACCGTTCACGCGCACAATCCTTCGGCCGAGAGCGTCGCCGGGATCTGTTCACGTAGCGCGAAATAGCCTTTGCTGGCGTGCGGCCAGAAGTGCTCGTCCCATGCGCGTCGCCGGCGCACCAACGCCAGGCCGGCGGCTTCGAGCGCTGGCGAGAGATCGGCCAGGACATCCGCCACCGGGCCGACTGGTGCGTAGGGCGTGATGATCTCGTGCGCGCCGGCCGACTTCGCGGCCGCGATGATCGCCAACGGGTCGGGCCGCTCCAGAAGAGCGCCGGCGCAGCCGAAATGCCGTTCGGCGCGAAGCATTGCATCCGCCAAGGCGGCGTCGACGAACCCGCGAGCGCGCGCGCCCCAAGGCCAGCCTTCGGCACCGCGCAAGCCGATCAGGCCGCAGATGCCTGAGTCCGCGGCGAAAAGGCTGGCCGGATCGAGATCCTCGCCGGTGAGCAGCAGCAAAGCCGGCTTCTCCGGGCGTCCGTTAGGTAACGGCGCGAGCGGGCGAGCGGGCGGCAAGGGCTCCTCGCCCAGTGGCACGGCCGTGCGCGACAGACCTCTCGGTGCGAAGCGGCCCCCGGTATAGCGGGCGATGTTGTCGGCGCTGGCGAGATAGGTCTTGCCTCTCGTCTGCAGCCCGGCCACCCAACGCCACGACAGCGTGTTGGAGGCGGGATCGGCATCGACGAGGTGGCGCAGGAAGAAGTCGGCGCCGAGCGTCCAGGGGAGCCGCAACGTGAAGATCCAGATCGAGGCGAACCACATCCGCGCGTGATTGTGCATGTAACCGGTCTCGACGAGCTCGCGCGCCCAATCGTCGAAGCCCTCGATGCCGGTCGCGCCCGCTTCCGCCACCCGCAACGCCTTGGCGAGGCCGCCGCTCATTTCCGCGCGCGCCACATCGCGTTCGGCCTGAAAACGGGTCCAGATCCCGGGCCGCGTCTCGAGCCAGCCTTTCCAATAGGTGCGCCAGCAGACTTCCTGGATGAACTTCTGCGCGGCGCCAAGCCCGTGCCGCTCGAGCACGGCGGCGACGACCTCGCGTTCGGTGACCATGCGGTAGCGCAGATAGGGCGAGAGATTCGAGACGTTTGCCCGAGGTCCGGGTCCGAGATCGGCGTTGCGGTCGGCGGCATAGGCGCGGCCCGCGCGCGGCAGGAAATCGGCCAGCCGGCGCAGAGCCTCGGCGCGCGTGGGCGGGAAGATGTCGGCGGCTTCAGCGTGAGCGAGGGTCATGGCGTACCAAGAAGGGGCTTTCGCGCGGTGGAGCGCCGAAAATCATCAGCACCCGTCGGGGCTTGAAGCCAGACGCGGCGGTGTCGCAGAGCGTCAGCGGCAAAGGTCTTGCGATCTTGCGCGTTCCGCAATCCTGGTCCAAACAGACGGTGGGAGGTTGGCGGTGGACGTTCCACTCGCCAACCGGGTCAGGTCCGGAAGGAAGCAGCCCTAACGAGACCGGGCGGGTTTCCGTCCAACCTCCCACCTTATCCTCACCGGTCCTTGTCTCAAGCCAACGCTCCTTTCCTATCGGCTCGGCGCCGTGCTTTCTTCGAAAAGGATCGGACGACAGCAGAGGCTCGTGGAGACCGTGCTCGCCCATCTGGCGCGCGATCACGCGTTCCTCTCGAACGACCTTCCGCTCCTCGCCGATCTTTTCGTCTCGATCGTGCTCGGGCGCGTGGCGCGGCTGTAGATGTATGGCGTACCTCTCGATCCAGACACGATCGAGCATCGGACCTCAGAAGCCGTGCGGATCTTCGTCAGAGGCATGACCGGCGAGCGTTGACCCTGGCGGCGGTGGGCTTGACCATCATCGACGATCGGGCACAGGGTCCGGCATGAACGACGGCGTCTTCCCCGACGAGACCGGCCCTTCCGAAGGCCTGGGCAAGCTCTTCGCCGACCAGGCCGACAAGCTCCCGGCGAAGGCCGAGCCCTACCGCGTGCTGGCACGCAAGTACCGCCCGAACTCGTTCGCGGACCTGATCGGCCAGGAGGCGATGGTCCGCACGCTGTCGAACGCCTTCGACCTCGATCGCATCCACCAAGCCTACATGCTGACCGGCGTGCGCGGCGTCGGCAAGACGACGACCGCCCGCATCCTCGCGCGGGCGTTCAACTACGAGCTGCCGCTCCTGGGCGATCGGGCGGCCGTGACCAAGCCGACGATCCTCATGCCGGAGCTCGGCGCCCATTGCCAGGCGATCATCGAGAGCCGCCACGTCGACGTGATCGAGATGGACGCGGCGTCACACACCGGCATCGATGACGTGCGCGAGATCATCGATTCCGCGCGCTATCGCCCGGTGATGGCGCGCACGAAGATCTACATCATCGACGAGGTGCACATGCTGTCGAAACAGGCCTTCAACGGCCTGCTGAAGACGCTGGAAGAGCCGCCCGACCATGTGAAATTCCTTTTCGCGACGACCGAGATCGAGAAGGTGCCGGTCACCGTGCGCTCGCGCACCCAACGCTTCGACCTGCGCCGCATCGAGCCGCAGGTCATGGTGGCCCATCTCGCCCGCATCTGCGCCAAGGAGGGCGTGTCGGTCGAGCAGGAGGCGCTCGCCGTCATCGCCCGCGCCGCCGAGGGCTCCGTGCGCGACGCGCTCTCGCTGCTCGATCAGGCGATCGCGCTCGGCGCCGGCACGAGCCCTTCAGGAACCTTGCGGACGCTCGACGCGGCGACGTTGCGCGCCATGCTCGGTCTTGCCGACCGGAGCCGCGTGATCGATCTGTTCGAACAGACGATGAAAGGCGACATGGCCGCGGCACTCGGCACGCTGAAGGAGCTGCACGATACCGGAGGTGAGCCGGGACAAATCCTCGTCGATCTCGCCGACTTCGTCCATTTCGTCACCCGGTTGAAGCTGGTGCCGGAGGCCGCCGACGATCCCGGCGCCTCGCCGGAAGAGCGGGTGCGCGGTAAATTGTTCGCCAAGAGCCTTTCGATGGGCGTTCTCACCCGCGCCTGGCAGCTGCTGCTCAAGGGGCTCGGCGAGGTCAAGGATTCGCCGCGTCCGCTCGCCGCCGCCGACATGGTGCTGGTGCGGCTCGCCTATGCCGCCGATCTGCCACCGCCCGACGAGGTCTTGCGCAAGCTGTCGGACGCGACCCCCTCCGTGGCCGCGCCGCCTCGTCAGACGCCACAAGGCGGCGGCGGGGGATCCAATGGCGGGCGCCGAGCCGCGCTGGCTTTCGTATCCTCGACGAGCCAAGCCCCTGCTCCAGCGATGACGGCGCCGGAGCCGCCGCCGCGAATGGCGGTGCGGCTTCATCGTCTCGAGGACGTCGTCGCCCTTGCCGCCGAGAAGCGTGATATCCAGCTCAAGACCGCTTTGGAGCGCGACGTCCATCTCGTGCGCTTCGACGAGGGCTCGATCGAGTTCTCGCTCGCGGCGGGCGCCTCGCAGGCGCTGCCGCAGAACCTCATGCGCAAGCTGCAGGAATGGACCGGCGCGCGTTGGATCGTCGCCCTCGCGCGCGACCCCGGCGCGCCCAGCCTGGCGGAACAGGCGCAGGCCCGCGCGGCGGAGGCACGCTCCGGCATCGAGACCGACCCGTTGATCCGCAGCGTGCTCGAGACGTTTCCCGGTGCGAGGATCATCGCCGTCCGTCAGCCCGACACGGCGCCCGAGGCACTGCCGGACCCCGGCCTGGCGCTGACGGCCGAACCTGTCGACGACGGCGGCGAGGACATCGCCTTCGAGGATATGATCTTCACCGAGGACGATCTGTAGATTCGCCTTCGAGCCCAGGCTTATAGTCTGCGCGAGACTGAGCTAGGATCGGCTCACTCGTTCACGCGAGAGGTCCCGCGTCCGAAAATCCGAGCCGGGTGTTAAGCCGCGACTCGCGGCGCGTGACGACAACTCGGCGAAAGGACACTCGCGTGAAAGACCTGATGGGGATCATGAAGCAGGCGCAGGCGATGCAGGCCAAGATGGCCGAGGCGCAGGCGGCGCTCGAGCAACTCGAGGTGCGTGGTGTCGCGGGCGGAGGGCTGGTCGGCGTGACCCTCAGCGCCAAGGGCGCGATGAAGGGGATCACGATCGACGATAGCCTCATGAAGCCCGAGGAGCGTGAGATCCTGGAGGACCTCATCGTCACCGCGCACGAGGATGCCCGCAAGAAAGCCGAGCAACTCACCGAAGAGAAGATGCGCGACGTGACCGCCGGATTGCCGCTGCCGCCCGGAATGAAGCTGCCGTTCTGATGATCTCGCGTCATGGCTGAACGCGTCGCCGGTCCCGAGATCGAGCGGCTGATTCAATTGCTCGCCAGACTACCCGGTCTGGGCCCACGCTCCGCACGGCGGGCGGCGCTGCACCTCGTGCGCAAGCGAGAGGAACTGCTCGGTCCACTCGCCGACGCGATGGCCAACGCCCGTGCCACCATCAAGACCTGCTCGGCATGCGGCAACATCGACACGCTCGATCCGTGCAGCATTTGCGGCGATCCGCGCCGCGACACGCAGATCCTCATCGTCGTCGAGACGGTCGCCGATCTCTGGGCCCTGGAGCGTGCCGCCGCGCTGCGGGCGCGCTATCACGTGCTCGGCGGCACGCTGTCCCCGCTCGACGGCATCGGGCCGAGCGACCTCAATCTCGGTACGCTGGTCGGCCGCGTCATGGAAAGTGGCGCCACCGAGGTGATCCTGGCCGTCAACGCCACCGTCGACGGCCAGACGACCGCGCACTACATCACCGACATGATCGCTCATCTTGGTGTCAAGACCACGCGCCTCGCCCACGGCGTCCCTGTCGGCGGAGAACTCGACTACCTCGACGAGGGTACGCTTTCGGCCGCGCTGCGCAGCCGCACGCATTTCTAGCGTCGGCTTAGAGCTTGGCGAAGGGTGTGCGCTCGAAGAGCTTGAACATGACCTTGGCCGCGCTGTCGGCCGCCGCCGCCACCCTGGTCTCGGGAGGTGTCCTCTCCGGCGCACGCGCGCGATCATAGAACGCGGGTCTCGCGTTCTCCCGCACTGACTCGAGACCGACCTTCGGCGCATTCATCTGAAGCATGCGCAGGATGGCCTGCTGCGCGAGACGGGCCGGATCAATGCTTCCGTCATTCTTAAGGCAGTCCGGCTCCGTGCGCACGACCTTGACGATCGATCGCGCCAGACGATTGCCGACGAGCGGGTCCAGGCTATGCGTCGCGCGCAAGCCATGCAGCGCGATG
Source organism: Beijerinckiaceae bacterium (assembly GCA_965198495.1). Classification (GTDB taxonomy): domain Bacteria; phylum Pseudomonadota; class Alphaproteobacteria; order Rhizobiales; family Beijerinckiaceae; genus RH-AL1. Next base: position 216,642 of record CBDAPL010000002.1, read on the forward strand.
ACATACGCCTCGAAAAGCAGCGCGGCTTCCGTGCTGTCGAACGCACCGAGTTTCAAGTCGAAAATGCCGGCCATGACGCAGCCCCCACAACGCCAGTACATATGGTAGCTTATCCGCCCTTTGCGCAGGCGCAATGCGCAGTTCGGCGGAAGTTCTCCAGAAAGCCCGGCGGACGGCTCTAACCGATCATTAACCTTGACCGGTAACTATCCGATCCTCGAAGCCCCTTGCTTCCGGTCGAGGCCTCAACGATGCACGTGCTTGGCGCGCCCAATCCCGTCTACAGCCTCGTCATCCCGCTGTTCAACGAGGAGGCGGTTTTGCCGATCCTCCTGCACCGGCTGGACCGGCTCCTGATCGCCCTCGACGGCCCCGCCGAAATCATCCTCGTGGACGATGGTAGCAGCGACACCACGGGCATCGTCGCCGCCGGACGCGCCAGAGACGATCCGCGCTATCGCTATCTCGCGCTATCGCGCAATTTCGGACATCAGGTCGCGATCTCGGCCGGCATGGACCGCGCGACCGGCGACGCCGTCATCGTGATGGACGCCGACCTGCAGGATCCACCGGAAGTCGTCCTCGACCTCGCCGCGAAGTGGCGGGAGGGCTTCGAGATCGTCTACGCGCTGCGTGTCGGCCGAGACGGCGAATCGCGCCTGAAGCTTTGGACGGCATCGCTGTTCTACAAGCTCATCCGTTCGCTGACCCACGTCGACATCCCCGCCAACGTCGGCGACTTCCGGCTGGTCGACCGCAAGGCCGTCGACGCGTTCCGCTCCATGCCGGAGCGGGACCGTTTCGTACGCGGCATGTTCGGCTGGATGGGGTTCTCGCAGACCGCGGTGCCGTTCCATCGGCTCTCCCGCGGCGCCGGCAAGACGAAGTACAGCTGGAGGCGCATGCTCAAGCTCGCCTTCGATGGAATCATCGGGTTTTCCGACGTGCCGCTGCGGCTCGCCCTCTGGAGCGGCACGCTCGTGTCGCTGAGCGCTCTCCTCTATGGCACTTACGCGACGCTCATGGCCGCCTTCGGCGCCAACCTCGTGTCCGGCTGGGCCTCGACGATCACGCTCGTCTCCTTTCTCGCCGGCATCAATCTCCTCATGACCGGTATTGTCGGCGTCTACGTCGGGCGCATCCATACCGAGGTGAAGCACCGCCCCTTGTACGTGGTCGGTCGCGCCGTCGGCTTTCCGAACGCCACCAGCATCTCGCCGGTCCGACCGGCCGAGTTCGATCCGTCCGACAGAAAGATCGCGTGAGGACGGCGGCCCTTCTGTCCAGCGTCGCGGCGACGCCTGTCCGCCGCGCCTCGGGCGTCGAAAGCGGCGCGGCGGCGAGCGCGATCGTACTGCTGGCTCTCTTCATCGGCCTGATCGCGACGTCGGCGCTCCTCAACGATCCCGATACGCAATGGCACATCGCGGTCGGCCGCTGGATCTGGGCTGCCGGCCACGTGCCGTCGACGGACGTTTTTTCGCACACGTTCCGGGGCGCGCCCTGGATCGCCAAGGAATGGGCATCGCAGCTGATCCTGTTCGCGGCCTACCAGGCCGCGGGCTGGCGCGGCGTCGTGGTTCTCGCGGCGCTGGCGATCGCATGCTCCTTCGCCATGCTCCACGCATGGCTGCGGCGCCGCGTTCGCTCGACGATCGCGCTCGGGCTTACGCTCATCGGAATCATGCTGGCCGCCCCGCACTTCCTCGCGCGCCCGCACATCCTCGTCCTGCCGGTCATCGTCCTCTGGATGATGGCGCTGGTTGCCGCGCGCGAGAAGGAGAAGGCGCCGACCCTGCCGCTCGCCTTGCTGATGGCGGTCTGGGCCAACATGCACGCGAGCTTCCCGCTGGGCTTGATGATGGCGGGTGTCCTGGCTGGCGAAGGCGTGCTTGCCGCGCCGGTCGGATCGCGCATCCGACGGCTGTGGCAGTGGAGTCTCTTTCTGGCGGCCTCGCTCGCCGCGACGACGCTCTCGCCCTACGGCTGGCGCGTCATCCTCGTACCACTGCAGATGTCCGGCAACGCGGCGACCTTGCGCTACGTCGCCGAATGGCAGCCGCTCACGCTGGATATGACCGGGTGCACGGCGCTCGCGCTGCTCGCCCTAGTGCTCGCTATCCTGAGCCGCGAGCCGCGAGCGAACCTCTTTCGTATCGTCGCGACGATGCTGCTCGCCTATCTGATGATCAGGCACGCCCGCTTCATCAGTCTGTTCGCCGTGATCGCGCCGATCCTTTCGGCGCGTGCAATCGCGCGCTGCCGAGGTCTGGCGGCCGATCCGGACGTCGCGGCGCCGCGCGCTCTCTGGGGCATCGCGGCGGCGCTGCTGGCGGTCGCGGTGGCAACCATATCCGTCATCCGCCCAGGCCCTGCGGCGAACATGACGCCGGACGCCGCCTTCCAGGCCGCTCTCGCGGCGAAAGTCGCCGGGCCGGTTTACAACGACTACGATTTCGGCGGTTACCTGATCGCGCATGGCGTCGAAACCTTCGTCGACGGCCGCACGGATCAGCTGTTCCTCGGCGACTTCCTGCCGGCGCTCAGCAAGGCCGTAGAAGCCAAGGACGATATCGCCTTCGCCGCTCTGCTGCATCGCTATTTCGTGACTTGGGCGCTTGTTCGGACGCGTTCGGACGACGCGGTCCATTTCGACCGGATGCCAGGCTGGAGGAAGATCCACGAGGACTCGGTGGCGGCGGTCTACATGGCGGCGCGTTGAGAGCGGACCACCCGGCGGTATAATCCGAGCAAGCTCACGACCATCGCGTCCAGACGATGCCAGCGTCTTCGACGCGGCAGCGCGAGCCGAAGGCCTGCCCGCGGTCGCTCATTGCAGAATACCCTTCATCGTCTGGCTTTTCGCCGTGACCAGTTCGACGCGATCGCCGAGATCTGCCGCCGCCTTCGCGCCGAGATGACGCTCGACCATCGTTCGGGTGATGGCCTCGTCCTCGCTCAGCGAACCCGTGGCCAGGCCGATGACATGATCGGCCAGTTCATTGACCGTGAAGCTGCTCGCCGTGGTCGAGAGCGGCGCGTTGAGCGTGAAGCGTTCCTCCAGCCCCAGCGCGAGTTCGACAGCCATCAACGAGTCGAGCCCGATCTCCGAGAGCGGCGACGTGCGCGCGACATCCTCGCGCGGAAGGCGAAGCACGCGGGCGATCTCCTCGACGATAAGGCCGGCGATCGTCTTGCGCGCTTCCTCGACGCTGCTCGTTGCGATCAGCGCGGCGATATCGATCTTGTCGGCCTCGCTGGCGATCGCCTCGTCCTGGCTGGCGAGCCTGCGGTAGGCGGGAGCCTTGAGGATCGCGAGATGCGCGCGCGCGGCCGACCAATTGATCGGCGCGATGGCGATGACGGCATCCTCGACCCTCGTCGAGGGAACGCTGAGCGCCTCGTTCATCAGCCGCAACGCGTCCTGCGCGCTCATGCCCTTGATGCCGACGCGATTGGCGAGCGCCTCGCGCGTCGCGTCGGATCGCGCCAGCACGCCGACGTCGTCGATGGCGCCCCAGGCGACAGCGAGCGCTGGGAGGCCCGCGCGGCGGCGACGCCGGGCCAAGCCTTCGAGGTAGGCGTTAGCCGCGACGTAGACGCCCTGTCCGGGGTTGCCGATCAGCGTCGTGGCCGAGGAGTAGAGTATAAAGTAGTCCAGCCTCAGGTCACGGGTCAGCTGGTGGAGGTTATCGGCACCCGCGACCTTGGGGCGGAAGACGCGCTCGGCCTTTTCGACGGTCAGATTGGCAATCATCGAATCGTCCAGCACCATCGCGGCGTGAATGACTCCGCCGAGCACGGGTAGGTCCTTGCCGAAGCGTGCGAACAGACGCTGCACGGCGGCCTTGTCACCGACGTCGATCGCCTCCGCCCGGACGCGGACGCCTTGTGCGGCGAGCGAGGCCAAAGCCTCCCGCGCGGCCGTGCTCGCGGCGCCGCTGCGCCCGACGAGAAGGATGTTGCGCGCGCCTTTCGCCGCCAGCCAACGTGCCGTCTCAAGTCCGAAGCCGCCGAAACCGCCGGTGATGAGGTGGAGCTTGTCGGCCGAGACTTGGAAGCCGCGCCGCTGACGCACGACGATTTCGGACAATTGCGGGGGGCGCACCACGAGCTTGCCGATATGTCCGGAGGCTTGCATCATCCGGAAGGCCTCGACGGTCTCGCCCGCATCGAAGGCTCGGTAGGGCAACGGCGCCAGGGCGCCACTCTCGAACAGCCGTATGACCGAACGCATCAGGAGCTTGGCCGTCGCCGGCTCGTCGATCAGCAACTGGTCGAGATCGACGCCGAAATAGCTCAGGTTTCGACGAAACGGGCGTAGCCCGATATGCGTATTGGCGACGTAGTCTCGCTTGCCGAGTTCGACGAAACGGCCGAACGGGCGCAGGATACCGATCGAACGCTCCATGGCCTCGCCCGAGAGGCTGTTCAGGACGACGGCGACACCCTCGCCGGTCACGCGGCGCACATCCTCCGCGAAGGCGCCCGAGCGGCTGTCGAAGACATGTTCGGCGCCGAGCGAGGCAAGCAGGCACCGGCGTTCCGGCGAGCCGGCGGTGGCGATGATGCGCGCGCCGCGCCAGCGCGCGATCTGGATGGCCGCCAAGCCGACGCCACCCGCGCCGCCGTGGATCAGCACCCACTCGTTGGGCTTGAGCCGGGCGCAAATCATCAGCGCGTGATAGGCGGTCAGGAAGGCCACGGGGATCGTCGCGGCTGCTTCCATCGACAGATCGCCGGGTATGGGCGTCACGACGACGGCGGGAGTCGTCACATGCGTGGAGAAGGCGTTCTTGGCGAACGCCATGACCCTGTCGCCCGGCTTTATCGACTTGACCGCCGAGCCGACACGCTCGATGCGTCCGGCGCACTCGAGCCCGAGCGTCGGACCGGCGAAACCGTGTTCGAGGATCTCCTCCGGCAGCAGACCCAGGCCGAACATCACGTCTCGAAAATTCAGGCCGATCGCCTCGACCTTGATCTCGACGTCGGCCGGTCCCGGCGCCTGCCGAGCGGCCGCGTCCCAGTGCAACCGATCGATGCCGGCACCATCGCCGCGCCGCAGGCGCGCCGATTCCGCACGGCCCGTTTGGCCGCGGTCCTGCGATGGTCCGGTCTCGAAGCGCACGACCCGCGTGCCCGCTTGCTGCAGGATGATCTCAGTCTCGTCCGTCTGCGACAGGACGAGGTCGCGAAGCCGTTCGGCCAGCATGTCCGGCCGCATGCCGTCGGCGACATCCACCCGTCGGATGTCGAGGGTGGTGATCTCGTTGGCGAGCGTGCGCGAGAAGGCCCAGAAACCGGCGGCGGCGTCATTGTCCGTGCCGCCGTCCGAAGAGGTGGCACCCGAGGTGACGAGCCACAGCGTCGTCGCCCGCCGGCCGATGCAATCGACAAGGCGCTTCAAACGCATGCACTGATCGATCAGGCTTTTGGCCGGCGACACGTGCGGATCCTGGTCGCGCGTGAAGAAAGCGACGAGAGCCGGCGTTTCCACCAAGTGGTCGGCGTCCAGTTCCGAGTCGAGGACGATCGAGACGTGAAGACCGGATGACGCGAGGAGCGTGGCGAAGGCCGAGGTGGTCTGCGTCCCACGCGCGTCCCCATCGCCGACGATGATGGCCGTTCCGGTGCCGCTCCAACGGCGTCGGTCGGTATCGACCTCCGCCGTCATGAGTAGAGCCTCGCCGGCTGGCGTCTCCACGGTCGTCACTTGCGCGTCATCGAGGCCCAGGCTCTGCATCGTCTCCAGCCAGTCCGCCTCGGTCACGGATTTCCCGTCGAACATGCTTTCGCTGTCGTCGAAACAGGCGTCGAGCCCGAGAACGAGATCGCGGAAGAAAGAAGGCATCGGCTCGATGGCGGCGAAGATCGCGCCGCGACCCATCGCGCGACGCAGGCCGGCCCAGAAACCAGTCCTGCGGCGGTGGCGGTAAAGTCCGTTGGCGGCGATGATAAAATCGAAGCCGCCAGTCGGCAGATCCTCCTGTTTGTCGATGAAGTCGAGGTCGCCGCGATCGGCGAAAGCCATCCGGGCGCGCTCCAGGCGTCGCCGATCGGGATCGAAGATCGTCAACCGCGCCTGGCTTTCGTCGGCGAGAGAGAGCGCCAGACTGGACAGCGGCCCGAAGCCGACCTGCAGGACGCGCATCGCGCGATCCTTCGGCCAGGACGCGATCGAGGCGCGTAGAATCTTGATCAGGTGTAAAGCCGCGCCGTGGGCGCCGATCGAGCCGAGTTCGAAGCCATCGACGACCTTGGCCGAGAGCGGGCGCGCGACCGTACTCCCCTGTCCGGCGACAATCGCCTGAATCGCGGTCATGGCGCTTGCGGCGGCCAGCAGTTCGGCCGACAGGCTTTGGTGCTCGTGCGCGATCGTGCGTAGGATCTCGTCGGGATCGGGCAGATCGACCTCGGGGTCGATATGCCGGCCGAGCCTGTCCTTGTGGCAGAGCCCCGACCGATCGAGCGAGATGAGGACGCCGTCAAGCCATGGCTTGACCCGCGCCGGCAGACGGCCGCTGGCGACGAGCGCATCCGCATCGATGAAGTTGGCCGTCGCGAGATCGCGCGCGGTTTGCAAGGCGATCGCCGTCGCCCAGCCTTCGAGCAGGACGAAATCCTCGCTCATCGACTGTGACGCGGCGGCGTGGCCGGCACCGTACCGAAGCGTCGCCAGGGACAGCTGACGCTCATTGCGCGCGGCCGTGGGTTCGCTCGCCAGCACCGATGTCTGATGGATCATCTGCCTGGTGCCGTCGGCGGCGCGCGATGTCCTGATCGCCTGGAAACGCGCGTCGCGCATGAAGACGACGATCTCGCCCGTGTCGTCCGTCAGCAGGAAGTTGGCGATGATGATGCGATCGTCGCGGCGCAGCACGTCGATGCGGGCTTTCGTGAACGTCATGCCCGGCTTGCGGAGCATGATCTCGCCGAAACGGACCGGGATGTAGGCGGTGCCGTGAACCGCGTCACGCAGGCTGGAGAAGATCAGCACGAGCGCGTGGAAACAGGCGTCCATGCGCGCTGGATCGACGCCGAAGGCCGGGTCCGCCGCCTCCTTGGTGAGCTCCAGCACGATACGGTCCGGCCGCACGGCGGCCGCCGTCGCGAGCTTCTGGAAGGTCGGCCCGTACTGCAGGCCCGCCCGCTCCGCCATCGCGTAGATCTCGGCGCCGGTCACCGGATGCGAGGGCGACAGGGGTGCGTGATCCTCCGCCTCGGGAAGAATGCCGACGGTGGAGTCGCGCAGGATCTTCGCCGTCGCATGCGTCTGCCACGGACTTTGGCCGAGCCGCGGGCGGCTGACGATCTCGAGATGGCTGACGAGCGGCGACAAGCGGCAGACGACTTCGCGCGAAGTGTCCGGCGTCAGCTGCATCGGGCTCGTGATCTCGAGGTCGGCGATCGTCGCCGTTTCGGAGCCGAGCCAGTCGCGCGCGACAGCCAGCGCCATCTCGGCGAAGGCGGCGCCGGGCAGGATCGCGCGGCCGTCCACGCAATGGTCGGCCAGCGAAGGATAGAGCGTGGTATCGAGGCTCGAGTGCCATTCGAGGCGGTCGGATCCAAAGCGCGATCCGATCAGGGGATGCCACTTCGTGGAGCGGATCAGAGCCGGCGATTCGACCGTTTCCGTCAGACGGTAGGTCTTCCGCTGCCAGGGATAATGCGGCAGGTCGACGGCGACCGAGGCGGCCGGACGCGAGCCATAGGCGATCAGCTCTTCGACTTTGGCGCCCCTGACGATCGCGTTCGCCACGGCGGCCGCGATCGGGTCGACGCCCTTGTCGCGCTTCTCGAGCGCCGCCAGCGTGGCGATCGTCGCCGTGCGCTCGTCGATCGTATCGTTGACATGCGACAGCAGCGTCGCGCTCGGACCGATCTCGACGAAGATGCGTGCGCCGGCTGCTACGGCGGCGGCAATCCCATCCGAGAAACGCACCGGCTCGCGGACGTTTCGCCACCAGTACATGCCATCAAGGTCGGGCTGGTCCATCACGGCGCCGGTGACGGTCGAAACGAAGGTCGCCTTCGTCGATGGGCCGCGCTTGAGATCGGAGAGGCTCCGCAGCAGCGGACGCTCGACGGGCGCCATCAGCGCGCTATGGAACGGGTACTCCAGATCGAGCTTGCGGATACGCGCCTTATGGCGCCGGGCCACATCCGACAATCGCGCGATGTCCTCCTTGCGGCCGGAGACGGTGAAGGCGCGGGGCGAATTGTAGGCGGCGATCTCGAGGCTCGGCAGCTCGGAAAGGATCGCCTCGACGATCTCCCGCGCGCCGATAACGACGGCCATACCGCCCTGTCCGAAGGTCAGCTCCTGATGCAGGCTGCGCGAGAAGATCGTCTTCAACGCGTTGGCGCTGTCGAGGATGCCAGCGGCTTCAGCCGCCGCGACCTCGCCCACGCTATGGCCGAGCACGAAGGAGGGCTCAAGACCGCAGGCGCGCAACGCGTGACAGGCCGCCGATTGGATCGCGAACAGGAGAGGCTGCGAGACCTGGGTGAGTTCGAGTTTCGCCGCAAGGTCGTCCGCGTGCAAAGTGTCGACGATCGACCACCCGGCAAGAGTGGCGAAATCACGCGAGATCGCGTCGAGCCGATCGCGAAACGTGGCGTTGCGCTGATAGGCGGACAAACCCATGCCGACGAACTGGCTGCCATTGCCAGAGAAGACGAACGCCACGGGCGCATTGCGCTCGATCGCCGTGCCGCGCGCGGCGCCGACAACGTCCTGTTCCTCGTCACACAGCTTGTCGAGCAAGGCGGCGAGATCGGCTCGGGAACCGGCCGGCACGGCGACCCTGTGCGGAAGCTGATCGCGGCGGTGGGCGGTCGCCGCGAGAAGCGGCGCGAGCGCGTCTTCGTCGGCGTGCTCGAGCCGGGCCGCGTAGTCGGCAACCAGCGCGCCGAGCGCGCCGCGGCTGTGGGCGGACAACACGAGGTAAGCCGGCGGCCGGTCGATCGGAACCGGGATCGGCCTTGGGACGTCGGCGATGATCACGTGAGCATTCGTGCCGCCGAAACCGAAGGAATTGACGCCGGCCAGGCGCCGCTTGCCGATCACCCGCGGCAATGGCGTCAATGCCCGCGGCACGGTGAGGTTGAGCGCCGCGAAATCGATGTGGGGATTGAGCTCCTCGCTGTGCAGCGAGGCCGGAAGCTGGTCGTGCTCCAGCGCCAGCATCGTCTTCAGCACGCCGCCAAGGCCCGACGCCGCCTCCATGTGGCCAATATTGGTTTTGACCGAGCCCATCAGTAGAGGCTCGCCGCGCGGCTTGGCGAGCGTCTCTCCGATGGCGTTCGCCTCGATCGGATCGCCCACCGGCGTGCCGGTACCATGCGCCTCGACGAATGCGAGCGAGTCGAGATCGATACCTTGCTCGATGTAGAGTTTCTCGAGCAGACGCGCCTGATAGATCTGGGACGGCAAGGAGATGCCGTTGGTCCGCCCGTCCGAATTGACGTCCGATCCGGCGATGTAGGCGTGCACGGCATCGCCGTTGCGCTCGGCCGCCTCCCGCGTGCGCAGGACAAGGACGACGCCCCCTTCCGAGCGCACGTAGCCGTCGGCATTCTTCGAGAAGGCCTGGCATAGCCCGCGCCGTGACAGCATGGCGGCCTGTGAAAAGCCGATGAAGCTATGAGGTGTCGCAAGGATGTTCACCCCGGCGACGATCGCGGTGTCCACCCGGCCGCTTCGCAGGCTGACGATCGCCTCGTTCAGCGCGACGAGCGCCGACGAACAGGCGGTATCGACCGTGAAACTCGGTCCGTGCAAATCGAAGATGTAGGAGATGCGGTTGGAGATCACCGACAGCGTGTTGCCTGTCATCATGTAGGCGTCCGCGGCGGCGATATCGAGAATGCGAAGATTGGCATGGTCGAGCGCGGAGGCACCGACAAACACGCCCGTATCGCTGCCGGCGATCTTGGAGGGCCGTATGCCGGCGTCCTCGAAGGCTTCCCACGTCAGCTCCAGCAGCAGACGCTGCTGCGGATCCATCTGCTCTGCCTCGCGCGGCGACAGACCAAAGGCAGCCGGGTCGAAGGCCCAGATGTCGTCGAGCGCGCCGGCCGCCCACGTGTAGCTCTTGCCACGTTCCGAACCACGCGGATGGATCATTCTGTCCATGGACCAGCGATCGGCTGGAACCTGCGTCACCGCACATCGACCCGCCGCCAGGAGCGCCCAGAAGGCAGCGACCGACGGCGCGCCAGGCAGCCGGCACGAGCGACCGATGATGGCGATGTCGCTCGAGGCGCTGTGGGGAACCGGCCGTCGTTCCGCCGCGAGGGTCGATAGAGGTCGTTTCAAGCGCATGGTAGGCCTTTTCAAGCCGGCTCGAGCGCTACGCCGGACGATGGTTGGCCAAGCTTTCCGCCGCGGGCGCGCGCTTTGTCAAGCGTGACGGGATCGAGCGCGGTCCGTGACCGGTAGCGCGCGCGTGTCTCCGCTCGCGAAAGGCGCGACAATCTCGGGAGATCAGGTCGTGAGCGTGAAGCCCGGCACGACGGTCCCGGCCTTGCCGAGGCAATCCGCGATCGTCTGGACCGTCGACGTTATCTGCTCGGGCGAATGTTCCGCGGAAAGGAAGAACCTGAGCCTGGCGTTACGCTCGGGCACGGCGGGATGGATGATGGGCTGCACGTTGATGCCGCGTTCGAACAACGTCTGGCTCAGCGTCACCGCCGCGAGCGAAGAGTGGATGACGATGGGCACGATCGCGTGCCCCTCGCTGGAGCCGACATCCAGCTTGCGTGACTTGGCCTGGGTCCAGAACAGGCCGGCGTTACGCCGCAGCCTCGCCACGCGCTCGGGCTCGCGGTGCATGATCTTCAGGGAGGCGAGAGCGGCGGCGGCCATCGGCGGCGGCAAGCCGACGCTGTAGACGAAGCCCCCGGACATGCATTTCAGATACTCGACCAGCATCTGGCAGCCGGCGATGTAGCCGCCGCAGCTCGACAAGGTCTTCGACAGCGTGCCCATCCAGATATCGACGTCGCCGGGGGCGATGCCGAAGAGCTCGAACGCACCATTGCCCTTGTCACCGAGCACGCCGAGGCCGTGCGCCTCGTCGACCATGAGCCAGGCGCCATGGCGGCGCTTGATCTCGACCAGCGCGGCCAGGTCGGCGCAGTCGCCATCCATGCTGTAGAGACCTTCGGCGACGATCAAGACGCGCTCGTACTGGGCGCGGCACGAGCTTAGAATGCGATCGAGCGCCTCGACGTCATTGTGCGGGAAAGAGCGTCGCGTCGCGCCCGACAGAGTGGCGCCGAGAACGATGCTGTTGTGCGCCAGAGTGTCATGGATCACCAGATCCTTCTGCCCGAGAAGCGCGCTGATCGCGGTCACGTTGGTGCCGTGGCCGCTGACCAGTACGATCGCGTCTTCCTGCTTGTAGTGGGCCGCTATCGCGCGTTCGAGTTCGCGATGGATGGGTCGCTCGCCGGCGACGAGCCGGCTCGCCGAGCACGACGAACCATAGTCGGAAATCGCCGCGCGGGCCGCCGCCTGCACCTCCGCATGACCATTCAAGCCGAGGTAATCATACGACGAGAAATTCGTGTAGAGATTTCCACCGATCCTTGTCGTCGCGCCGGCGCGGGCTTCGTGGACTCGAAAATATGGATTTGTGAGACCGATGACGTCGGCGGCGGAGCGTTGCAGCTTCAGTTCCTGCATGCCGGGCAGGGTCGAGAAATCCGTGCTTTGGCTGAAAGGGCTGGGTTCACGCTCCGGCTTGGTCCGTACGATCTTGCGTTCGGCGTCCATCCGCCGGGCGACAATATCTTGCAGAGCGCCTCGGCTATCTTGTTCAAGGCCAGCTGTGTTTCGCTTCATGCGACCTTGCTTCCCCACTCTGATAAACCGTACCGATGCGAGCAACTCGAGACGCGCCGCCAATCCCAACCCAAGACGGGCCGACCGGGCGAAAGCAAACGCGTTTGGCTCATGTCTTGGACACCGTAGCGAAACAATCCACCGTCAACCATGACTTTTGGGCAACACCCGGCAAGTGTTCGCATGACATGCGGTAACGCAAGGTTCTGGCCAAGGCGTCAGTTGACGAAGCGCGTCCGGCCTGCGCCGATGCGGCGGCGAAGTGCTGGGAAAGGTTCGTCGATCAGGTTTAATCTTTTGGAGATCGCCTCGATCGTCGCCTTAGGGCCTCGGCCATTGATGCACCTGCCACAATCGAAGCCGGCGCGTTCGCGGTCGCGTGACGGCCTGCCACGCGTGTTGCTGCGGGCGAAGGAGACTGGAAATGGTAGGTGCGAAGGCGCAGCAGGGTCGCTTTCGGGTGACGCGTATTCAGACCAATGTCGTGGCGTTGCGCGAGCGTCAGCTCCTGACGTGGCTTTGCGCGAAGCTGCCGGCGGGAGTGACGCCCGATGGCCTGACGGTGCTGGGCGTGTCTGGCGCCGTCTTGGCGTTGGCGAGCTACATCGCCAGCCGCTACGACCCCTGGTTCCTTTGGCTCGCCTCGCTCGGCATCTTCATACACTGGTTCGGCGACTCGCTCGACGGAAGTCTCGCGCGTCACAGGCAGATCGAGCGGCCGATCTACGGCTATTTTCTCGACCATACCGTGGACGCGATCACCAATTTGATGATCATGGGCGGTATCGGGTTTACCCCGAACATCCGGATGGATGTCGCCCTCTTCGCGCTGCTCGGCTACTACTTGTTGTGTATGTACGTCTTCATCAACAATCATCTCTCAGGTGTCTTCCAGCTTTCGTTCCTTGGCTTCGGTCCAACGGAGCTCCGCATCTGCCTGATAGCGATCAACACATGGATGTTTTTCGCCGGCCATGTCGGCGCGACGATCGGCGAGGTGTTCTTCTCGCCGTACGATGGCGTTCTCCTCTTCGCCGGCACCATGTTCACGCTCATCTTCTTGATCAAGGTGGCCATCGGCGTGCGTGAGTTGCGCGACCCGGCGCGCAGCGGAGCCAAGCCGGATGCTCAAAGCGCGTCGATGAACGCCTCGAGCCCGTCGAAATAACGCGACCATCCCTCCGGCCGCAGCGGATCGCCGCTTCCGGCACGATCCACCGCGGCAAGCGCCGCGATCGTCTCGAGCCAGGCCTCGCCATCGAGTGGAGAAATCAACGTCAACTTGTCCGCCTCGATTTCCCGGAACACCGGGACGTCGGACGCGATAACAGGGGCGCCAGCGGCGAGCGCCTCGTGAACCGGGAGACCGTAGCCCTCGCCGAAGGTCGGCATCAGGACGGCGCGGGCGTTGTCGATCAGGCGCTTGAGGCCGGGGGTTGACAGACCGCCGACCTCGATGACGCTCTCGCGAAGAGCGGGGCTACGCTCGATCAGATCGATAATCGCGTCGTAGTGCCATCCTCGCGCGCCGACGAGAACGAGCTTGGGCGCGGCCTTGCCAAGACGTGCGACGAGCGCGCGCCAGACCCAGAGGATCATCAGATGGTTCTTGCGCGGCTCAATCGTCGAGCAGAACAAGAAGAACGGGATGTCGCCAAGCCGCGGATCGACACTGCGCGGGGCGGTGAAGGTCGCCGCGATCGGCGTCGGCGCCTGGAAGATCGGCAGATCGTGGCGACCGAGCGCGGCCATGTGAGCGGTCAGGTCCGCCGCAACCGTCTTCGTTGTGACGATGGCGGCACTGCCGAAACGCGCGAAATTGCTTAGGCGTTTTTGATGGCGCTCGAACTCGGCCTTGCGGAAATATTCCGGCATTAGGACGGGAAGAAGGTCGTGAATGAAGAAGAGGGCGCTGATGTCGCGCCTGCGCTCCAACCATTCGAACGACGAGGCGACCCAAAGCGGAAATTGGCTGGCGTTTATGTAAGCGCTGCGCGGCGGCAAGGTCCCCGATGCTTTCGTCAGCGGCAGGCCGTGCCGACCAACCCACGCGATGACGCCGCCGGGGTTGATGGGACGTCTCCGATCCCGGCGCGCGGCTGTTAAAGATGGCGGCTTGGTACCAGCAAGCCAAGCCACCACACGTTCATAGACAGGGTCGGCGCGGACAGGGTCGGCGCGAACGGCGTCGTCACCGTCGGCCTCTCCCCAGTGAGCGGCGATCGCATCCACGGCTTCGGCCGCGGCTTTGCCCTTCAGCAGTCGCGCCCCGACGCCAGTCGCGGACGAGCCGAAGCTTCTATGAGGATCGCCGCCGAGGAAGTGTCGCGCTAGGGCGTGATCGACCCTGTCGATCCCGTTCGGCGTCGCATTCGCGATCCGGGTGAGAAGCCGAGTGATGTCATAGCAAACAGGGCGCCTCATGACGCCCTGCCTTCCTCACCCCTTACAATCGTAACAGGACTACTCGGTCGGCGACACCGAGTCGGTCGGAAACACCGGAATCGCCGCGGCCTGGCGCGGAAGATCCGAAGGCGTCGGATTGAAGTAGTAATTCTGATAACCGAGCGTGTCGTCGACCCTCACGTGACCAGCGGGTGTCGTCGAGAAATCGATGACGGACACGGAGCGCCCAGGCACATAGGGTTGACCCTGGAAGAACATCGTTTCCGAACTTGTCGGGATTGATGATCTGTTCTTGGTCGCGGCTGAACTGCGTCGTGGCGGCGATGTAGCTCGGGCCCTTGTCGACAGACGACACGGGGCCCGGATCAAGCCAGCTCCGCCGATTGACGGTGAGCGGGATCGAGTCGGAAAGTCCGGCATCCGTGACCGGGACGACGCGATGCTTGCGGATCTTGGCGGAGGCGTCGCCGGCATAGCCGGAGATGCAGACGGCCGCTACCGCAGCGGAAGCAATCAGATTGCGCATTGTAAAGATCCCCCAGATCGAAAGCACAACGTCGCCGGCTCTGCTTTGGTTCACCCTCGCATATTCGCGGGAGGAAATCCTTAATGATGCCGCAAAGTTTTACGCGGTGTGGCTGGCTTGTCGTCGAGCCACTTGGCGTGAAGCGTGTCGGGCGCAAGTCGCGCACCGGTGCACGCGCTGTTTCGCTTCAACTCGGATGCGGCAAAGAATTCGATCAGACGCCTGTCGTCGCCGCCCGAAGCGAGATCAAGGCGATCGATGAGGCACGATAGCGTCGCGCTTGGCACGGCGTCGGTCGCCCCGCACGCGAGACCCGTGATGATGAAGCCAGGCTCGTCGTTGACCAGGCGAAAGCCGCTGCATGGCGTCGTCGTGCGAACCGAAAGCGGCGTCGCCACGCGGCCGCCGGTCAAGGCGATCCTGACGATCTCGAAACGTCCGAATCGCGTCGGCATGACGTCCGGCAGGCCGCTGTGATCGATCGAGAGCCCCACGTCGGCGGCCTGTCTGGCGAGCGCGGCATAGAGCGGAGGCGGCGGCGCTTGCCGCTGGGCTCGAGAAACACGTAGCCGCAGGCCGAGCCGGCCGTCCGCGAGCGATCCGAACGCGAGGACATCGTCGCGCCCGTTGCCGTCGCTAAGACGGCGCGCCGAGTAGGCGACCGGCAGATTGGCGAGCTCCGGTGCCTCAAGGCTGAAGACTTGGACCGGCTTGGGAATGGCGAGCCACTTGGGTGGAGGCGGCGCCTTGATCTCGGCATCGATCGCGCGCGGCGGCGGCATCGCACCGATCCCCACAATGAGCGCCGCGACGAGCGCGACGGAGGCGATCGACAGCGTCCTCCCGCGGGCTCGCCGCGCGCCCTTGCCCTCGCCGACAGGCCTGGCGCTCTCCCGCCAGCCACCGAATGTCGCGTCGCTCATCGTTGCCCCATGCGATGACCCCGACGCGGGGCCGATCTCCGGCATCTTGAGCATAACGACTTGAGTCGATCGTTATCGGCGCGCTAGGACATCACGACAGCGTCAACGCAAGATTTACGACGGGCCCGGTGCCGCCAACGCGCGAAGCCGCCCGTCTCTCTGGAGATCAGGTCCGATGGGTTTCAAGGTCGCCGTCGTCGGCGCCACGGGCAACGTGGGCCGCGAGATGCTCGATATCCTCGCCGAGCGCCGTTTTCCGGCCGACGAGGTCGTCGCGCTGGCCTCGCCGCGCTCGATCAACACCGAGGTGTCGTTCGGCGACAAGACGCTGAAGTGCAAGGTGCTCGACACCTACGACTTCGCCGGCACGGACATCTGCCTGATGTCGGCCGGCGGCGCGGTGTCGAAGGAATGGTCGCCGAGGATCGCCGCGTCCGGCACCATCGTGATCGACAATTCCTCCGTCTGGCGGATGGACCCTGACGTTCCGCTGGTGGTGCCCGAGGTCAACGCGCACGCGCTCGAGGGTTTCGCCAAGAAGAACATCATCGCCAACCCGAACTGCTCGACGGCGCAACTCGTGGTGGCGCTGAAGCCGCTGCACGACCACGCGAAGATCACCCGCGTCGTGGTGTCGACCTACCAGTCGGTCTCCGGCGCCGGCAAGGAGGCGATGGACGAGCTCTTCGCGCAGACCCGCGCGATCTTCGTCTCCGACCCCGTGTCGACCGGCAAGTTCCCCAAGCGCATCGCCTTCAACGTCATTCCCGAGATCGACGCCTTCATGGAGGACGGCTTCACCAAGGAGGAGTGGAAGATGGTCGTGGAGACGAAGAAGATCCTCGACCCCAAGATCAAGGTGGTCGCCACCTGCGTGCGCGTGCCGGTCTTCATCGGCCATTCCGAGGCGGTCAACATCGAGTTCGAGCGGCCGATCTCGGCCGACGAGGCGCGCGACATCCTCCGCGAGGCGCCGGGCTGCCTCGTCGTCGACAAGCGCGAGAAGGGCGGCTACATCACGCCGCACGAGGCCGCCGGCGAGGACGCGACCTATATCTCGCGCATCCGCGAGGACCCGACCGTCGACAGCGGGCTGGTGCTGTGGTGCGTCGCCGACAACCTGCGCAAGGGCGCGGCGCTGAACGCCGTGCAGATCGCCGAGACTCTGATCAATCGCAAGCTGATCACGCCGAAGCGCAAGGCGGCGTGATCAGCGTTGCCACCGCCAAGCAGCTCACTTTTGAAGGTGAGCGACCTGAACAGCCTGGTTGAACATTGAGTTCAGGGATGCGGTCACGTCCGTCGGCGAGTTGGCGGTGTAGAAGAAGTTGGCCGTAGAATCTTTGCTTCCGGAGCATTGTTGCAAATTGGTCGGCAAATTAGAAATGGCGTTGTTGGCTGCAAGATTTTCGTTATACGGATCGGATTTATAGATTAGCTTTACGTAGGGAATGTAAAGGATCGAGATTGTTACTCCCGCATTCTTAAGAGCCGTGCATTGACTGGGCGTCATTGCGGTCGGATAGCGTAGTCCATCGAAGCTACCACCTAAATAGTAGTACGGGTTGTTTCTATTTGTGGCGTAGTGCTGTGGATTTTCCATGCCGTCTGTTATGAGGAAGACGAATGGCTTGGAATTCACTCCGGATGAGCCGTCTTTCAGCGACGACGCACTCGTATACGCGGCCACTTCTGTTTGGGCTTGCAAGAAGATAGAGTTGGTATCTACTGCACTCGTGCCAAGATTGGTGCCGCCGCTTCCCGTGCCGGTAGTCATACTCAAATTCGCGGGATATTGCGTCGTTCCTGTATCCAGCAGGTTGTCTAGGGCATGCGGTTGATAGCTTGACGGAGCGTTGGTGACGCACTGCATAGCCGTAAACAGGCCTGTGTAATTGCTACTTAGCGGAGCGAACTGGTTTGTCATCATGGTAACGAAAGGATAGATCCCCACGCGGTATTGATTGGCGACCGCCGGGGCGGCCGTCTTGGTCAAGAAAGCGCAGACCGCGTTGTTAACTGAACCGGATCGCAGCAGAATGCCATTATTGCCGCTGTCGGGATCCTTGGTGTTCATGGCTAGAGTAAATCCGGTGTAGCCGGGGAAATGGCAGGCGAACTGACAGCCTTGCTGATATGCGCTGTAATTGTCGAAATTGATAGCGGCGAGCGCGTTTTGGCCGTTCGTCGTCGCCGGCAGCCCCATGGAGCCGGACACGTCGATGAGCAGGTAAAAATCGAGATAACTTGGAATATCTGCCGATGCCACGGAGGTACCCGTCACCTTTATGGTCGGTGAACCGAATATTTGGCCAAAATGATTTTGCGTCGTCGTCAAATACGTGGTCGTCGACGTGAAGGTCTGGTTGGTTCTGCTAAGATAAACGCACGCGTTGCCCGTCAGGCAGGCCAACGGCGTCGGAGCCGCCGTAGAAGCGGTTTGTACAACGGGAATCTGCGCGAACGGCACGTTGCCCGCGTTGACAACGAAGGTGCTTGCGGCTTGAGCCAAACCCGCCGTAATGGCATCGTTGGTGAGATTGGTATCATTCGGGTTGGCCGCCACGTAGGCCTTCGCGGTCGCGACAGCCGCCAGCGCCGCCGCGTCCGAGGCGTTGTCGAGCTTGCTTTTGTCGGTCAGCGCGACCCCATAGTCGACGCCCACGCCAACAAGCCCTACGAGGGGGATGAGACTGAAGCCGAAGACGATGGCGACGTTTCCGCTATTCGCAGGCGCGAACTGCGAAAAGGCGGATCGGAGTTTCGACCCGTATGCAGAAATTATGGACATAATTGAGCGATCCCGTCGTTGCTGGCTGTATAGCTGATCAGCGTCGCGTATCGCGGCTTGACGTAGGTCGAGCGCGCGATCCTCATGGCCGGCAGATATCGCGATCCGAATGTCGGCGTGAACGTGAAGACGACATCGACGACGATGATCGAATTTGGTCCAAAGATGCCAGCGGGAAGCGTGGTGTTATTTGGCGGAGACGTGTTCGACGCAGCCAGTTGCGGGATGACGCAAGGACGATAATTCGACCCATTCGTGCCAGAACTCGTCCAGACGACGTTCGCGACGTAGCACGTGCTCAGGTCGGGCTTGCTTGAGCAATTCGCACCAGGAATGGCCGTGAATTTGACGCTCGCGTAATCAATGTTGATGTCCTGAAACCATAAGATGTTTTGCCTCGCCGCGTCCTTCATGAGAAAAGGAAAGATCACCAGTCCTGCATCGTAGCTGAAATGAAGATCAGCCGCGTTCACGGTCGCTACCGTGGTGGAGGAAGACGGAGGTGCGGCCTGAGAGATCATTTCGCTGATCGACGCAGCCAGAAGCTCGACCTTCCGTGCGGCGTTGACGTAGGTGACCACCTGAATGCCCATGAGCATTAAGATCAGCAGGCTAGGAAAGATCAAGGCGAACTCGACAGCGGAACTCGCCCGCGTCGTTACCAGAAATCGTTTTAGGAGCTGATTAGAGTTCATCGACTTCATCGCCGCTTCGTGGCGCATCAGTATTGCTCGTTGCGGAAGGCCGCTGTTGAGACAAGTAAGATGGCTGGAGAGCCGTTATAAACTACTCCATTACTCAGAATATTTGTTACAAATCCAGGCAAGAAGGTAAGTGGGAAAAGCACCTGCAAGTACTCGTACGATCCTTGCGCTCCCAGCGAGTAGTTCATCGCCGCGGTTGAAAGCGTCGGGACGATCAGACCGCTCTGATTGGAAGTCACGAAGACGTAGTAACCGCCGGGTTGCGCTGCTTCGGTCGCGCTTTGAATGTTGACGAGAACGTTGCCACAGGGAATTGCCGCCGGCAGATACGGACAGACGTAGGTGGAGGCGAATGCGCTTTGCGGAACGGCGGCCGTCTGGGCGGCCCCGATCATGATCTGTCGCGCCGCCTTTGAGGTCGCGTAATCCAAAGCCTGGTTTAGGTAGAGATAGACGCCCACCGTCATTATGAAAAGAATCGATAGGATCAGCGCAGTCGAGACAAGCGCAAACTCCACGGCGGTCGCGCCGCGTTCGTCACGATGGAAGTTGCTCAGGCCCTTCATAACGCAAGACCATGCATCCAAGTCTTGAATAAACTATAAAGCTCCGCCGCCGCTCTGACAGGGAGGCGTTTAGACCGCCGCAACCAAGCCTTCGACGCGGTCGAAGCCGCACCCCCGAGCTCGAACAGAAAGCGCGACGAAACGCGAGCTTGCGGGGCGCCTTGCGCGGGACGATTGTCGCACGATGATCTCCGCGGAAGCGTTCGCCCTCGCCAATCTCGTCATATGGGTCGTCATCATGGTGGCGCTCGCCGTCAACGAGCGGCGCGGGCGCACATCCTACACGACGCGCCATCGCGGTATCCGCTACCGGCGCCTGTCGACGGCCGAGGCGCTGAAGCTCATTCGTAAAGCCTGAGAGCGTTCCGCGAGTTCTGGCTCCGACGGACGCGCGGTCGGCGGCCATGCGCGCCGACCTCAATGGCGGTCTTGTTGCCGATGAAGGGTCGGCGTCCTCCCCGCGGTGCCGAGATCGGGCAGGCCTGGCGTCTCGAAGCCCCGCGGCGTCACGCTCCCTTGGCTGAGGGGGGAGGCCGGCGAGAGTGAGCGCGAGGCCCGCGATGAGTGCGCTTCACGCAATCGATGGTCCTGGACCCTGTTTGCCGAAGACCCATAGCAATGCGGATTTTCGCGAACCCATTGTGCCTTGCTACAGGTCGCTCGACGCGACAGCGGCCAACCGTTAGAGCAGCTTCGAAGAGCACCATGAGCGATCAAGCACCAAACCCCGCTCAAGCCGGCCTTCAGGTCCTGCGGGAGGGCGCGCCGTTCCGCGGCAAGCAGGGGCACATCTATCGTCCGGCGATCTCGGCGGAAAAGGTCGGGTCGCGCGCCTTGCACATGCAGATCCTGACGATCCCGCCGGGCGAGCGCTCCTACGCCCACAAACACGAGGCGCACGAGACCGCCATCCACGTGCTCAGCGGCATCTCCGGATGCTTCTGGGGCGAGCGGCTCGAACACCACGTCATCGCCGGCGCGGGCGACTTCGTCTACATCGCCGCCGACGTGCCGCATCTGCCCTACAACAGAAGCGACAGCGAACCCGTCGTCGCCATCATCGCGCGAACCGACCCCAACGAGCAGGAGAGCGTGGTGCTGCTGCCGGAGCTTGAAGCGGATCTCGATTGGTCGCGCGCGTCTTAGGTCCACGCGACCCCAACGACGAGGACGACTATTGCTCGTCGAGAACGTCGGGCCGCTGCCGGCCGCCGCCCTGGTCGAGGTCCATGTCGTCGCGGCGCTGGCGGCGCGTCTGGCGCGGGGCCGGCGCGTCGTCGCCACCGCCAAAGCCGCCCTCGGAGCCGCCGGCGAGGCGAGTGGCGAAATAGGCGATCGTGCGCGAGTAGACCGACGACTTGTTCCACTCCTGGATGGCGGCGAAGTTCGGCTGGCCGGGCGCCCAGCCGGCGCCGCGTTGCCAGCCGTGCTGCTGGAGGAAATGCGCCGTCGAGGCGAGCACGTCGGGCACGTTGCGGTTGAGGTCCGGCGTTCCGCCGCCGCCGTAACTCACGGCCGACTTGATGTAGGTCGAGGGCATGAACTGGGTCTGGCCGATCTCGCCCGCCCAGGCGCCGTGCGAGGCGGGAGAGGCGGCGCCGCGCTGCACCATGCGCAGCGCATCAAAGAGCTCGGCCTTGAACATATCCGACCGGCGGCAGTCGTAGGCCAGCGTCGCGATCGAGCGGATGGTCGGGAACGTGCCGCTCACCGCGCCGAAATCCGTCTCCAGCCCCCAGATCGCCAGGAGCACCGGCGGCGAGACGCCGTACCGCTGCTCGATCGAGGCGAAGACCGGCGCGTAGCGTTTCTCGAGCGCCTTGGCGCGACCGAGACGCGGCGGCACCATGCGCTGCGAGAATTGCTCGAAGCTCTGGCGGAACACGCCCTGGCCGTGATCGTGGCGCACCACGTTCTGGTCGAAGGCGACGCCGTCGAGCCCTTCGTCGACAGCTCTGGCCGATATGCCCTGGGCGACCGCCTCCTGCTTGATCTTGGCAAGCCAGGCCGGAAAGCCGGCCGGATCACGGCACGTCGCCGCCGAGGCGTCCGGTAGGATGGCGAGAAAGCCGAGAAGGATGGTCGAGAAAAGAAGGGCCGCGCGCATTGTCGTCTCCGCAGGACAGCGGGACCGTAAGCAGGCTTCAATGGTCAAGGCAAGCGGCCAGGGGCCACAGATCGAGTGGCCGAACCGCCGGCATCGATCGACGACCATGTTCTGTCTGAGTGCGTAACACTATCGAAAGGCGACAGGCGCTAGGTTCGATGAACGAGGTAGCCCATGTCATTCTTTCGACGCTTCTGGCGCGATCATAGCGGAGCAACAGCTATTGAATACGCCCTGATCGGCGGCTTCGTATCGATCGTGATCGTCGTAGGGGCCACACAAATCGGCACGAGCCTGAACGCGAAATTCCAGAAGGCCTCTCAGGGCCTGAGCTAAGTCTCTTTCCTAGAGGCTCGTCGCCGCGCGTTTCCAAGCGCGAACAAGAATGCGAGTGTGCCCGAAGCCCTCTTCCGGTCAGCGACCGCAAGTCGGCCGCGCCTGAGATCCGCACGCGTCACCTTGGCCGACCAGTTCAGCCCGCGCCGCCATCGACTTCCCTGCCGGAGGCATGTGCGTGGCTCGGCAAAGCCCCGGCGCCTGGTGTGGCCTCTTCGTTGATGAGATGGCGCGCGGCATGCGCACCCGCGCCGGGGCTCGCCTCGTGCGGCGAATGCGAGTCTTGTGGCACGCGTGGCGCCGTCGCTCGAGCGGCGCCCGACCTCTCCTTATTTGCCGCGTTCTTTGAACCTGGCTCCATCATCACCCCCGGCATCTCTGAAGCTTACCAGCCGAGTATGTCGAAAGACAATCCTGCTTACGACCCTCTTGCGCCTACCAGCGCATCAGCGCGCTCCCCCATGCCATGCCGGCTCCGATCGCCATCATCGCGATAAGATCGCCTTCCTTCAGGCGTCCCGCGCGATTGGCCTCGTCAAGGGAAAGCGGGAGCGAAGCGCTCGAGGTATTGCCGTAGCGCTCGAGGTTGGTCCAGCAGCGCTCCATCGGGATGCCGACGCGGTCGAGCACGGCTTCGACGATGCGAATGTTGGCCTGGTGGGTCACGACATGGTCGATCTGATCCGCCGTGACGTTGTTCGCCTCGAACGCTTCGATCAGCGCGTCTGGAAGAACCTGGACCGCGAACCTGTAGACGTCTCGGCCCTTCATGGCGATCTTGTGCAGGCCCTCGTCGATCATTGCCGATGATGCCGGATGCCGACTTCCACCGCCCCTGATGGAGAGCATGTCGGCGCCGCCGCCATCGGAATGCAAATGGGTGGACAGAAGTCCGCGATCGCTGTCGCTGCAGGGTCCGACGACCAACGCACCGGCCGCGTCGCCGAAAAGGACGCATGTCGCGCGATCGTTCCAGTCGACAAGACGGCTGAGGAGTTCCGCGCCGACGACCAGGATTCGTTTGGCTGCGCCGTTGCGGATGAACTGGTCGGCAATCGTCAGCCCGTAGAGCGATCCCGCGCAGGCGGCGGATACGTCGAACGCAAAGGCTTTCTTCGCTCCCAGTTTCGCCTGTAAGAAGACAGCGCATGAGGGCATCGGCATATCGGCGGAGATCGTCGCGACGATGATCGCGTCGAGGTCGGCTGGATCGATGTTTGCTTGAGCCAAGGCGCTGCGAGAAGCCAGGAGCGCCATATCCGACGTGACCTGACCGTCTGCCGCGATATGACGTTCTCGGATGCCCGTCCGTTGGAAGATCCACTCGTCGCTCGTGGCGACCATCGATTCGAGGTCGGCGTTCTTCAGGATCCGATCGGGGGTGTAGCTTCCGGTACCGAGGATGCGCGAGCGTAACAAGGAATCTCCAACTCGTTGCGTTCGCCGTATGAGGCGAGCCGCAACATTGAGCAAGAGTCGGCACCGTTCGTCTTATAACGAATTGTTACGTTCATTCCGAATGCGGGGAGAACGCTAATGCCCTATGCGGCGGGCGGGGCGCGCGGAGACGTCGTTGGCGGTGAGTTCATAGGACGTCTGCAGCATCTCGATCGTGCTTCGAGCGGCACGCAAGACATTATTATGGACACGAGGTCGTACCGCGGCCAGCGTCCAATTGGTCCCGCCCTGCAGCGACTCGCGCGGCTGGATCAAGATTTCGCTGACATGTTCAAATCCTTCGCATCGCTTCAATGAACGAAGGCAAATACCTTGAAGTTCAATGCTTGAACAGACCGCTCGGGTCATAATCTACCCTCCGTCATATTAACAGCTAATCCCTATCGTAGTGCGGATAACGCACTCTATAATGTGCACGTCACCGACAATCAGCTTCTGCTTACCGCCCATCCAACCAGGTAGCCGATGGCTCCCGCGAGAAGCAATGCTTCGATCGGTTGCTTTGCCACCTGACGGACAAGTTGCTCAGATCCGGACGCAATGGCGCTATGCCCGACATCCAGCGCATCTGACGCGCTCCCAGAAAATTGCCCCAAAGGCTCAGCGATCTTATCGGCAGCGGCGGTGTACACGCCAGCGGCGGCGTCGCTGGCCGCCGAAGCGTGATCCTGGAGTTGATCTCCGAGGGTGGAAGCACGCTGAGTGGTTTTGCCCTTCAGAGTCTTCGCGGTTTTGTCGGCTTCGGACATTACATCGTTCGCGGTGCCTTTTATATCATCCGATGTCATCTTCTCGCCCCGACCCCAAACGTTTACATCACCAAGCTGCGGAGTAACGCGAGGCCGAAAGTTCTGTTCCGCGCGCGATTCCGCCCACTCGTTCGGTTTCAAAATCAGGGCTCGCCGATGCTGACGTTCTATGGTTGCGGGATCAAGGGCACGATCATCGTGGATCCGGACGTGGCGTTTCCGGCTTCAATCACCTGGATCGATGCGTTCGAACCGACCGAACAGGATATGGCCCTCCTTGCGCACACTATGGGTGTGCGGGTGCCCTCACGGCAGGATCTCGAGGAAGTGGAGACCTCCTCACGTTTGGCGACGGAGGGCGAAACGTTGATCATGAGCCTTCCCGCCATGCTCAAGGACGAGACCGGCTATCCCGTGAGCACGCCGGTCGGTCTCGTACTCTCGTCGGATAAGCTTCTAACGATCCGGTTCGCACGTCTTCCGTCCTTCACGAACCTCACGCAGCGCATCGATGACAAGGGGGATCTGCCGCCCGGCGGCATTGGCGCCGCGATCTCGCTACTCGAGATCATCGTCGACGATCTCGCCGACGTGCTCGAAGGCGTCGGTACGGTCCTTGACGCGATCTCGCGAGACATCTTCGCCAGCCGACAATTGACGACGGGCGAACGCCGCCCGCAGGATGCCACCGCGCAACTACGACAGACGCTTCAAGCCGTCGGCCGCAACGGCGACCTCGTGTCGAAAGCCAGCGAGAGTCTGCTGGGCGTCAGCCGCATCACGCAATTCCTCGCGAGGAAGGGCGCGATCCTCTTGATCAGCGACTCCAAGACGCTGCTCGAGACGATCGGCCAGGATGCCAAGTCTCTCAACGATTTTAAGGAACACCTCACCAACAGAACGCAATTCCTGCTGGATACGCTGCTCGGCTTCGCCAACATCGAGCAGAACAATATTTTCAGGGTACTGACGGTCGTCTCTGTCGTGGGCATACCTCCGACCTTCTTCGCCTCGATGTATGGAATGAACTTCAAGACCATTCCGGAATACGAATGGTCTCACGGTTACGCCTACGCGCTGACGCTGATCGCCTGCAGCGCGATCATCCCGGCGGCCTGGTTCAAGTTCAAGGGCTGGTGGTAGAGCCCTGTAAACCAGCGATCAGGGCCAACCCTGCTCCCGCAACTGCGTCGACGACAGGCTCGATCGTCTGCCGTGCAGGAAGACGTAAGCCGGCGGCACGGCCGTTGGCAGTAGCGCCGCGTCGGCCTCGTTCAGTCGTGCGGATTGGAGTGTCGCCGCCGCCCGCGCCTGCGCGGCATGCAACGTCGATCCGGGCCGGTCGATGATACCCAGCGGCAGCGTGTCGGAGATAAGCCGCCAGTTCTTCCATCGATGAAAGGTCTCGAAGGAATCGGCGCCCATGAGCCAGACGAAATGGACGCCGCGGCAGCGCCGCGCCAACGCCGCCACCGTATCGCAGGTGAATGGCGAACCGAGCGTCTGCTCGAAGCCCGTCACCACGACGCGAGGATGAGCGGCGAGCCGCCGCGCGATCTCGATCCGCTCGGCGATGGGCGGAAGATTTCGGGTGTCCTTGAGCGGGTTGCCGGGCGAGATCAGCCACCAGACCCAGTCCAGCCTCAGCCGATGAAGCGCGAGCAGACTGGCCGCGCGGTGGCCGTCATGCGGCGGGTTGAAACTGCCGCCGAAAAGACCGATCCTCTGACCCCGCGCGACGGGCGGCAGGCCGGCGAACCCCTTCGAGATCAAGGCCTGACCTGTCCATCGCCGTGCACTTTGTACTTGAAAGTCGTCAATTGCTCGGTGCCGACCGGGCCTCTCGCATGCAGCCGGCCGGTGGCGATGCCGATCTCGCCGCCGAAGCCGAATTCCCCGCCGTCGGCGAATTGCGTCGAGGCATTGTGCATGACGATGGCGCTATCGACCTCCCGCAGGAAGCGAGCGGCGACCGCCTGGTCTTCGGTGACGATACAATCGGTGTGAGCCGAGCCGCAGCGCTCGATGTGGGCGATAGCCTCGTCGAGCCCAGCCACCAGTCGTACCGACAGGATCGCGTCGAGGTATTCGGTCCCCCAGTCCTGCTCCGACGCCGGCACGACCCGCGCGTCGAGCGCGCGGGTGGGGCTATCGCCGCGGATCTCGCAGCCCGCCTCGATCATCGTGACGACAAGGTCGCGGTGCAGCGGCGAGTTCTCGTCGATCAGAAGCGTCTCCGCGGCGCCGCAGATGCCGGTACGACGGAGCTTCGAGTTACGGACGATGGCGAGCGCCTTCTCGCGATCGGCCGAGCGCTCCACGAAGATATGGTTGACGCCGGCGAGATGAGCGAAGACGGGCACGCGCGCCTCCGCCTGGACGCGGGCGACGAGGCTCGCGCCGCCGCGCGGGACGATGACATCGATGGCGCCGTCGAGCCCGCGCAGCATGGCGCCGACCGCGGCCCTGTCGCGAAGCGGGACCAGCGTGATGGCGGCCTCCGGCAGGGCCGCCGCACGCAGCCCCGCCACGAGGCATTCGTGGATGAGGCTCGAGGAATGGAAGCTCTCCGACCCGCCGCGCAGGATCGCGGCATTGCCGGCCTTGAGGCAGAGCGCGCCCGCATCCGCGGTGACCGCTGGCCGGCTCTCGTAGATGATGCCGATGACGCCGAGAGGGACCGACACCCGTTCGATGACGAGACCGTTGGGACGCTGATACGAGGCCTCTATGCGCCCGACTGGATCGGGAAGGGCCGCAATCACGTCAAGACCAGCCGCCATGCTCTCGATGCGCGCGCTGTCGAGAACCAGCCTGTCGAGGAAGGCCGGCGCCGTGCCCCGCGCGGTGGCCTCGGCGACATCACGATCGTTGGCGGCGGCGATCGCGTTCGCGCGCTCGCGTATCGTCTGAGCGGCGACCGTGAGGGCGTGGGAGCGGGCGGCGTCGGAGGCGAGGGACAGCGATCGCGCGGCGCCGCGTGCTTGACGCCCGAGCGCGTTCATC
The DNA here is from genome assembly GCA_965198495.1 of Beijerinckiaceae bacterium. Classification (GTDB taxonomy): domain Bacteria; phylum Pseudomonadota; class Alphaproteobacteria; order Rhizobiales; family Beijerinckiaceae; genus RH-AL1. Next base: position 244,068 of record CBDAPL010000002.1, read on the forward strand.
ACGTCATCTAGGTCGTAAGCGCTATCCTCGATGACCTTCAAAGCGTCCATCGCACGGTTATCACCGGCCCTCTCGCGCTCCGCAAGCGAGTGCGCAAGGTCGCTTCCTTAGAACGTTGGATCAAGCCTTCATGGCGGCAAGCACCATGGCGGGGCCGTTAGGGTGGTGGGGTACGTCAACTTGAACGACGATCTTGGTGAACCCGTAAGCGTCCAAGGCGTCCATGATGGCGTGCTTACGCATCCACACGGAGCCGGAGTAGACGCCGCCCGTAAAGATCGTGGTTTTTTCCACCCCACCATAAAGGCGGTAGAAATATTCGTACTCTCTTGCCCCTCTAACGATAACTCGACGCTCGACAATCTTGTTTGTCCATTCCTTTTCCAAAGCTTCATCGTCGATATAGTGCGTATACATGTATAGCTTTTCGGTATGCTCGGAGATGAGACGAATCAACTCGACAGGGTCTTCCATGTGATAGAGGACCCCCGCGGCCCAGATGACATCGAAGATCTCTGTCGACGACGAAAGATATTTGCTGAAGTCGCCTAGGACGAACCGCGATCGCTTTAGATCGAAGATCTCCTTGGCGATGAGGCACTTAAGATAATTCTTCTTGTTCGCCTCGACGCCGAGGACGCTGCGAGCCCCGGCTTGCTCCAGCATGTAGGTATGACTGCCCTCAAGAGAGCCGAGTTCCAAGATCCGTTGGTCAGCGACACCGCCGAGCACCTCAATGCCCCAAGTCACGGAGCCATCAAGGTAAAGCGGGACGGAACCAGCATGTAAGCCGAATTGAGGAGGAAAAGCGGAGGTCCAGCTCTCGACGAGATCGATCGCGTTTTGCTGGCTCGGCAAGGAGCTCACGTGCGCTTCGTTGACCGAGAAATGCGTTTGATCGTCAGGTGTAGACAGAGCGACAGCCTTGTCGCCTCGCAAACGTTCGAGGAACCGCTTCGGGAAGCCGTTCAGTATCGAGCCGGTCCGACGGTCCGTGTTTGGAGTTGGGCGCACCGCTCATCAACCTGATAGGATTCCGATCGGTGCCATAGGCTTTATCCCCTCCATAAGCAACGAAGCGCTTCTGAAGAGGCCCTGCCGAGGATCGATACCCGATCCTCGAGCAAGATCGCGCTTTACGGAACAGCCATTCCAAACGGCCTGTCCTATGCTAGACCGGTGGCATGAGCGGAAGCGCACCCCTTCTGGAGGACACAGATGCCGCGCGCCACCGAGATCGGCGGGCGGCGGCGATCGTGCAGGCCTTGGGCGGCCGTCCCATCGTGCTCGTCGGCCTGATGGGCTGTGGCAAGACATCGACGGGCCGTTGCTTGGCGCGCCGTCTCGGCCTCGACTTCGTCGACGCCGACACGGAGATCGAGTGGTCGGCGCAGATGTCGATCGCCGAGATCTTCGAGAAACACGGGGAGGCCTATTTCCGCGACGGTGAGCGGCGCGTCATGAGCCGCCTGCTGAGCGGAGGTCCCCGGGTCATCGCCACCGGCGGCGGCGCCTTCATCAATGATCAGACCCGCGCGCGCATCAACGCCGGCGCCCTGTCGATTTGGCTCAAAGCCGAACTCGAGGTCCTTTGGCGCCGCGTTCGACGCCGATCGCACCGCCCGCTCCTCAAGACCGCCGACCCCGAAGGTACGTTGCGCGCCCTGATGGAGCAGCGCTACACGATCTACGGTCGTGCCGATATTACGGTGATCTCGCGCGACGGTCCACACGACACGGTCGTCGATGACGCGATCGCGGCGTGCGAGTTCCACCTTCGCTTCTCGCCGGACGTCCCGAAGCCCGCCCTGCAGCCCGCATCTCTCCAAGCCGCTCCGCCACCCGCGGTCGCGGCGGCACACCGCGTGCCCGTCGACCTGCCGGGGCGAGCCTACGACATTCTCATCGGAGCCGGCCTTTTGAGCGACGCCGGCGAGACCATCGCGAGGATGGCGCCCGGCTCGGCCTGCGTGATCGTCACCGACGACAATGTCGCCGCGCACCACCTGAAGACCCTCGCGGCGAGCCTCGAGCGGGCCGGGATACGCTACGCCAGCGTCGTCGTTCGTCCCGGCGAGGCGTCTAAGTCATACGACGTCTTCGAAACGGTGTGCGAAGCCATTCTCGCGGCGCGGCTGGAGCGTGGCGATCTCGTCCTCGCCTTCGGCGGCGGCGTCGTCGGGGACCTCGCCGGCTTCGCCGCCGCCAGCGTTCGGCGCGGCATGCGGCTTGTCCAGATCCCGACATCGCTTCTCGCCCAGGTCGATTCCTCGGTCGGCGGCAAGACCGGCATCAACTCCAAACAGGGCAAGAACCTCGTCGGCGCGTTCCACCAGCCGGCGATGGTGATTGCCGACGCGGATGTGCTGCAGACCCTTCCGGCGCGCGAGTTCGCGGCCGGCTACGCGGAAGTCGTCAAGTACGGGCTGCTCGGCGACGCCCCCTTCTTCGATTGGCTCGATCTTCATCGCGAGGAGATCTTCACCGGCGGTCCGGCGAGAGCCGAGGCGGTCGCCCGTAGCTGCGCGGCCAAGGCTGCCGTCGTGGTGCGCGACGAGCACGAGGCGGGCGAGCGCGCCTTGCTGAACCTCGGCCACACCTTCGGCCACGCCTTGGAACGGCTCACCGACTACGACGGGAAGCGATTGGTCCACGGCGAAGGTGTCGCCATCGGGATCGCCACCGCGTTCCGCTTCTCCCATCGGCTCGGGCTCTGCGGCCCGGCGGATGTCCAGCGGGTCGAGGCTCATCTCGCGGCGGCCGGCCTGCCGATCCATGCCACGGCCATTACCGGCTTCGATGCCTCCCCCGAGGCGATGCTCGACGCGATGCGGCAGGACAAGAAGGTCGAACGCGGCGCCCTGACCTTCATCCTGGCAAGGGGCATCGGTCGCGCCTTCATTGCCAAAGGTGTCGCAGCCGACGAGGTGCTCGCATTCCTGGAAGAAGAGCTGCAGGTCGAGAGGACGGAGGGCTGAGCCATGCCGCGCCCTGAAGCAGCGTCCTCTTCCAACGAGAGCCCAGGTCTGGAGATCGCGCCAGGTCTGGAGATCGCGCCAGGTCTGGAGATCGCGCCAAGTCTGGAGATCGCGCCAGGTCCAAGGATCGCGGATCAGGCACCCTCACCGAAGGCGAGACCATGCAGGCCGTGAAGCCGGCCGCCCTGCCCGTCGACATCTGGGTGGCCGCCGCGATCATTTTCTTCTGCATCGTCATGTCCGCCTTCTTCGCCGCCTCCGAGACGGCGCTGACCGGCGCCTCGCGTGCCAGGATGCATGCGCTGGAGCGCAACGGCGACAAGCGCGCGGCCCTGGTCAATCGCCTGCTGCGCCGGCGCGAGCGGCTCATCGGCACCACCCTGCTCGGCAACACGCTCGTCAACATCGGCTCTTCCGCCTTCATGACGAGCGTCCTTGTGGTGATCATCGGCGAGCAGGGCGCCGTCTGGGCGACCGCCATCATGACGGTGCTGCTGCTCGTCTTCGCCGAAGTGCTGCCCAAGACGGTGGCGATCAACAACGCCGATCGCGTCGCGCTGCTGTGCGTGCGCATTCTCGCGCCATTCGTGGCGATCTTCGGCCCGGTGCTGATGGCCGTCGAGGTGCTCGTCCGCGGCGTGCTCAAGGTGTTCGGCACCCATGCCGACGCCAGGAAGTCGATCCTGACCGGCGCGGAGGAGCTCAAGAGCGCGGTCGATCTGCTCCACAAGGAAGGCAACGTCGAGCGCAACGATCGCGACATGTTCGGCGGCCTGCTCGACCTCGAGGAACTCACCGTCCTCGACATCATGGTCCATCGAACCTCGATGACGGCGATCAATGCCGACCTCGCGCCGAACGATCTCGTTCGCGAAGTCGTCGCCTCGCCCTATTCGCGGCTGCCCCTCTGGCGCGGTGAGCCGGACAACATCGTTGCCGTGCTGCACGCGAAGGATCTGGTACGCGCGCTGACGGCATCAGGCGGCGACATGGCGCAACTCGACATCGACAAGGTCGGTGTCGAGCCCTGGTTCATCCCGGCGACGACCACGCTGAAGGACCAGTTGCAGGCGTTCCGCCGCCGCAAGACTCATTTCGCGCTCGTCGTCGACGAATACGGCGTCGTGATGGGCCTCGTGACGCTGGAAGATATCATCGAGGAGATCGTCGGCGACATCAAGGACGAGCACGACCTTGCCGTGCAAGGAGTCCGCCCGCAGACCGACGGCTCCGTGCTGGTGGAGGGCTCGGTCCCCATCCGCGATCTCAACCGGGTCATGGCCTGGGATCTGCCCGACGACGAGGCGACCACCATCGCCGGCCTGGTCATCCACGAGGCGCGGGCGATCCCCGAAAGCGGCCAGGTATTCACCTTCCATCGGTTCCGCTTCGAAGTCTTGCGCAAGGTGCGCAACCGCATCGCCTCGCTGCGGATCGTTCCGGGGCCGGTGCGCGATCAGGTGGCGGGGCGGCGCTAGCCCTCCCGATTGAAGGCGTCCTCCCGCTTCGATACAAGCGGGCGAGGCAATAGTGCGCGCATGAAGGGGCACGATGAAAGGGATCATACTCGCGGGGGGCTCCGGCACCCGGCTCTACCCGCTGACGCTCGTCACGTCGAAGCAGTTGCTGCCGGTCTACGACAAGCCGATGATCTACTACCCACTGGCGCTGCTTATGACGGCCGGGATCCGGGACGTGCTGATCATCACGACACCGCACGATCAGTCACTCTTCAAGCAGTTGCTTGGCGACGGCTCGGCCCTTGGCATCAAAATCGACTACGCCGTGCAGCGCGAACCGAACGGACTGGCGGAAGCCTTCATCATCGGTCGAGATTTCGTCGGGCACGACAACGTCGCCTTGGTGCTCGGCGATAACATCTTCTACGGGCACGGCATGCCCGAGCTGCTCGGCTTCGCGACCGGACGCAAAACGGGGGCGACCGTGTTCGGCTACGTCGTCGCCGACCCGGAGCGCTACGGCGTCGTCGAGATGGACGCATCCGGCAGGGCCGTCTCGATCGAGGAGAAGCCGGCGCACCCGAAATCGAATCTCGCCGTGACAGGCCTCTACTTCTACGACAACGACGTGCTCGACATCGCCGCCGCCATCAAGCCGTCCCATCGCGGCGAACTCGAGATCACCGATATCAATCGCGTTTATCTCGAGCGCGGGGACCTGCATGTCGAAATGATGGGCCGCGGCTTCGCCTGGCTCGACACCGGCACCCACGACAGCCTCGCCGAAGCCGGACAGTTCGTCGAGATCCTCGAACGACGGCAAGGCCTGAAGATGTGCTGCATCGAGGAGATCGCGTTCAATCAGGGATTCATCGACAAGGCGATGCTGCTCAAGACCGCCGAACGCTACGGCAAATCCGGCTATGGTCAATATTTGAAGCGGCTGGTCTAGCTCGAAATCGGGCGGTGCCCGAAGGACATGAGAAGAAGCGCATGAGCGAAGCCTATCTCTGCGACGCAATCCGCACGCCGATCGGTCGCTACGCCGGCGCGCTCTCGACGGTGCGGGCCGACGATCTCGCGGCTCTTCCGCTCAAGGCGCTGATCGCGCGCAATCCCGGCATCGACTGGTCGATGTTGGACGACGTCATCCTCGGCTGCGCCAACCAGGCCGGAGAGGACAACCGCAACGTCGCGCGAATGGCCGCTCTCCTCGCCGGTCTCGGCGAGACGGCGCCCGGCTCGACCATCAACCGGCTGTGCGGCTCCGGGCTCGACGCGGTGGGGCGTGCCGCCGCCGCCATCAAGTCGGGCGACGCGGACCTAATCGTCGCCGGCGGCGTCGAGAGCATGAGCCGCGCGCCTTTCGTCATGGGAAAGGCGACGAGCGCCTTCTCGCGCGCCGCTGACCTCTACGACACGACGATCGGCTGGCGTTTCGTCAATCCCAAGATGAAGAGCGATTTCGGCACGGATTCCATGCCGGAGACGGCAGAGAACGTGGCGATGGACCACCAGATCAGCCGGGCGGACCAGGACGCGTTCGCCTTGCGCAGCCAGGCGCGCGCGGCGATCGCGCAGGCGAACGGCCGCCTGGCCATGGAGATGACGCCGGTCACCATTCCGCAGAAGAAAGGCGAACCGACTGTCATCGACAAGGACGAGCATCCGCGCGCCACGACGATGGAAGCTCTGGCCAAGTTGAAGCCGATCGTCCGCCCGGAGGGCACCGTGACGGCCGGCAACGCCTCGGGCATCAACGACGGCGCGGCGGCCCTGATCGTCGCGTCGGATGCCGCTGTGAAGCGCCATGGGTTGACGCCGCGCGCCCGCGTCCTCGCCACCGCCTCCGCCGGCGTGGCCCCGCGCGTGATGGGCATCGGCCCCGTGCCGGCGACGCGGCGAGCCCTGGCGCGCGCGAAGCTCGCCATCAAGGACATGGACGTCATCGAGTTGAACGAGGCTTTCGCGGCGCAAGGCTTGGCGGTGCTGCGCGCCCTCGGGCTACCGGACGACGGCGAGCACATCAACGCGAATGGCGGCGCCATCGCGCTCGGTCATCCGCTCGGCATGAGCGGCGCGCGTCTCGCCCTTACCGCCGCCGCGGAACTGCATCATCGCCAAGCCCGCTATGCGCTCTGTACGATGTGCGTGGGCGTAGGCCAGGGTATATCGATGGTGCTGGAACGCGTCTGAGCGCGCGTTGCTCGACATGGGCGAGCACTCGCGGCCGACGACTCGCTGTGCCCAGCCTTTATCCGTCTGATCCTTTGTGGCGCCACGCGCCGGGAGTTTGCCCTTGCTTGATCGCTCACAAACCACCGGCTTCGCGCTCAACACGCTCGATCGCATGTCGAACCAGCGCGAGGACGCGGCGTTCGTCCGCGATTTGCGTAAGGCCGCGACGACGCGTTGCATCATCCTCTCCGGCGAGATTCCCGCGCTGAAGTCGGACGGCGGCGCGCACGACGCGCTGTTTACCTTCGAGGAGGCGAAGGCGCTCGGCAATGCCTCGCACACGGTCTTCCTCGGCTGCCACGGCGAGCGGGCGATTTTCGCCCGTCTGATCGAGGCGGCCTCGCACGACAACGCGCAGGACCGCGGGGATCTCTCTTTCATCGATCTGCGCACGATCGCCACGCAGGGCCTGGTGACGCCCGACATCGTCGGCGCGTTGAGCCAGGCCAAGAGCCTGCTCTATTGGCACAAGCACAACAGCTTCTGTTCCAACTGCGGTCAGCCGACCCACGCCTCCGTCGGGGGGTCACGGCGCGAATGCGACAGTTGCAAGCGCCACCATTTCCCGCGCCTGGAGCCGGTCGCCATCATGCTGGTCACGGACGGCGATCGCTGTCTGCTCGGCCGTCAGGAGCGGTTTCCCCCCAACATGTACTCCTGTCTCGCCGGGTTCGCGGAAGTCGGCGAGACGCTCGAGGACGCTGTCCGGCGCGAGATCATGGAGGAGGCCGGCATCAAGGTCGGCCGCGTCGATTATTTCGCCTCGCAGCCGTGGCCGTTTCCATCCTCGCTGATGATGGGCTGCATGGCGGAAGCGCTGTCGAGCGACATTGTCATAGATACGGTGGAGCTCGAAGACGCCCGCTGGTTCTCGCGAGAGGAGACCAAGCTGATGCTCGCCAAGCAGCATCCCAAGGGCTTCGTGTGCCCGCCGAAACTGGCGATCGCCAACCTGCTGATGCGGGCCTGGGCCAATCCTTGAGCGCGCTCGCGCGCGAGGGCGCACTCGTCCTGTTCTCGGGCGGCCAGGACTCGACGACCTGTCTCGCCTGGGCGCTGGAGCGCCACGCGCGCGTCGAGACCGTCGGCTTCGACTACGGCCAGCGCCACCGCGTCGAACTCGACCAGCGGCCGATTCTGCGCGCCGGCCTTGCGGAGACGTCCGCGGCCTGGGGCATGAGACTCGGCGACGACCACACGATCGATCTTTCGGCGCTCGGCAAGATCGCCGATACGGCGATGACGCGAGAGATCGCGATCGAGACGGATGCGAGGGGCTTGCCCAACACCTTCGTGCCGGGGCGCAACCTGCTGTTTCTCACCTTCGCTGCCGCGCTCGCGGATCGGCGCGGTTTGCGAACGATCGTCGGTGGCATGTGCGAGACGGATTTCTCCGGCTATCCCGATTGCCGCGACGACACGATCAAGGCGATGCAGGTGGCGCTGAACCTCGGCATGGAGCGCCGCTTCGTCGTCGAGACACCGCTCATGTGGATCGACAAGGCCGACACTTGGCGCCTTGCGCAAAGCCTCGGCGGGGCCGCGCTGCTCGCCTTGATCGTCGAAGAGACACACACCTGCTATCTCGGCGAGCGCGGACAGCGCCACGACTGGGGTCATGGCTGCGGCACCTGTCCGGCCTGTCGGCTGCGCGCCGAAGGCTGGCGATCTTTTACAGCGCAATCTTGACAGGAGCGGCTTGCAGCGTCGCGGGCTTGCGGAAGCGGGCAATAGTGCTATCGATCCGCCTCGGGTACGCCGACGTAGTCAGCCGATCACATGTCTCTCTACAGCGTTAACGCTCTCGAAGCCTCACCGGCCGCGGAAGACACCGTGGCGGTGCTCGCCGCCGCTCTCGCCGGCCGCAATGTGCCCGCCAACCATCGGATCATCGCGGGGAAGAACAGTCGATCGCCGGACGAAGGCTTGGCGATTCTGCAGGCCTATATCGCGATCGAGGAAGGGTTTGTGCGGCAGGCCGTCCTCGATCTGTTGATCGCGATCGCGGAAACCAATCCCTACAGCTGATCCTCAGTGCAGCCTTGCGGGCTGGCTTGGCGCCTGGAACGCCAGGACCCGATGAAGGTCCCGCTTGATCGACTCGCGACCCGCGACGTCCATGCCATCGATGCGCGAAAATACATATCGCTCGATCGCCGCCAGATCAGCCCCGCACGCCAGCACGGCTTCATGGCAGAGACGTTGGAACAGGTGATCGAGCTTGGCCACAACAGGTCCGTTCAACGCCCATGAACAACGGTGTCAGTTTTTCGCGGCTACCATTCTAGCGCCGAAGGACCGCAAGTTTGGTTAACGAAACCTCGCGGCTGCCGCGACTGACCGGTGATTGCATTTATGCAACCAGAGATTGTAAGAACCGAAGCTCCGCTCGCTCTCAGATTCGAGGTTGTTACAAGCCCTCAACAGTTCCTGATCGCCAGCGCGATCCGCAGCATCTGCTTCCTGGAGGAGCACGGCACGACCGTCGAATGGCTGTTCGACGGCAATGACTATACCGCGTCACACGTCGTGATCTACGACGGCGCGACGCCGATCGGCACGGCACGCGTTCGCTGGTTCAAGGATTTCGCGAAGATCGAGCGGACATCGTTCCGCAAGGCCTACCGCAGCGTCGCGGTGCTGAAGGCCTTCGGCGCCTTCGGTTTCGATCATTGCGCGCGCAAGGGCTATACGCGCATCATTACGCACGCGAGCGCGAAATACGCGCGGCTCTGGAAGATCGTTCTCGGTTTCCGCGACGTAAACAAGGAGCCGGCATATTTCGAGGGTCACGAGCCCTATTACGAGCTTTGGAAAGACCTCGAACTACACCCCGAGGCCATCTCGCTCGAGACGAGCGCCGCCGTGCTCTACCGCACCGAGGGGCGTTGGGACGAGCCGATGGCGGATGAGCGATGACGCAGCGTTTCGCGCACGACGTCGGATCCGAGCATTTGATCCAGTCCGCCATGTGTGCCGCCCGGCGCGACTCAGCGATCTATCATGAACTCCAAGGCCGGCAGTTCCGCAGGCATGTCGGTGGCCGCGCCGTCGTGCCGAAACCAGGGTTGCTCGGAACTGAACGTCTCGCGGAGCCAGTCGAAGACGATGCGAACGGGCGGCGATTCCAGGCGTTCGGTCAAGGCGAGCGCATAGAGTGGCAGTGTCACGCGAACGCCAAGACCAAGCGGTACCGCGGCCTTGGCCGGCATGAGGTAGGTGCCAAGCAGGGCGATGCCCAACCCTTCGTTCGCCATGACGCCGTAGGCGAAGGTGTTGTCGCAATAATGCGCGATCTGCCCCTTCGCGCAGAGCGCCTGCCACTCGCGCCAAATCGGCCAATCGCCCTGGTAGAAGTGCGATTGGAGGAAGACGTGTTCGGCCAGGTTGTCCAGCGTCGGCCGGCCGCGCCGGGCGATGTAGGATGCGCTCACGATGGGCACCAGGTTGAGCGATCCGACCGCGTGGCAGGTGATGTCGGACCTCTCGCTCGGTTTGAAGGTGAGCATCATGTCCGTCTGGTTCTCGCGAAGGTCCTTGAGGTTGTCCAGGCCCTTCAAGTGCAGTTGGATCTTGGGGTAGCGGGCGGAAAAACCGGGTATCGCCGGTACCGCGAAGAACGCGGCCATACCGTCCGAGATGCTCAGGCTTACCACTCCCTCGGCGTCGTTTGCTCGCGCCTTGAGATCGCTGGCGAGCGAGAACAAGGATTGATCGAGGACCAGCAAGGCGGAGGCGAGCTCCTCGCCCGTCACGGTCAGCTTTACGCCTTGCTTGGTCGAGACGAACAGCTGCGCGCCGATGAGGTCTTGCAGGCGCCGCACCTTACGCGCGATCGTCGGCTGACTCATGCCGAGCCGCTCCGCCGCGCGGTTGAACGAGCGTGCCCGCGCCACCTCGGCGAAAATCCGCAGCTCCCCCCAATATTGTCCGCTGAGAAGACCTTTCGCGTCCGGCGTGAGGGAAGACATCGAGCTGTCGCTCATGGCTTAGGGACAATCCTTGACGGCTTGCGACCAGCGATCCGATCCGCGTCCTGAGCGGCGGCGGAGTCGACCTCCGCCCCTCACGGTAACAAAAAACGTTCTGACCACAAGGCGCTAGTCGAGATGACGATGGATCTCCGGCAGAAAGAAACCCTGCTCATCGAAACGCTGCTATCGGCCCTCGACGCGCGCGAAAGCGCTCGCGCGGCAAACGCGCCGATGCTGCTCTACCTCTCGGAAATGCTTGTCCATCGGACGCGCGAGGAGCTCGAGGCGATCAAGGACCTGGAAGCGACCGCGACCGCTAACGGGAAGTCGTAAGGGCGGCCTCGCTCAGAGAAAGGTCTGCGGATCGACATCGAAGGCGACGCGTATCGAGCCTCGCGGCGGCGGCGCGGCGAGGGATAGCGCGCGGAGAAAGCCCTGCAGATCGCCGCGACGTGGTGCCTTGACCAGAAGGCGGAAGCGATGTCGCCCCGCGACGAGCGCGATCGGCGCTTCCGCGGGTCCGAGCAGGACCATCTCGTCTTGCGCGGGAATGCCGGCCGCCGCGGCGAGACGCCACCGCTCCGAGGGTGGCATGCGGAACGCGGCCTGGGCCAGCGCGCGCGCATGAGCCTGCGTGCCGGCGAAGTCGGACCCTGACACGACGATCGCGGCAAGCCGGCCGAACGGCGGCAGACCCGCACGCTGGCGCTGGCGCGTTTCCTCGGCGTAGAAGCGTTCGGCTTCGCCCGACAGGAGAGCGCGGATGACCGGGTGCTCCGGTTGCCACGTCTGCAGGATCGCTTGACCCGGCCGTTCGAAGCGTCCCGCTCGGCCGGTAACCTGCTGCAGCAGTTGAAACGTGCGCTCCGCCGCGCGCGGGTCTCCCGTCGACAGGCCGATATCGGCATCGATGACGCCGACGAGGGTGAGCAGGGGGAAGTTGTGGCCTTTCGCCACGAGCTGCGTGCCGATGATGATGTCGCAGCATCCATCCGCCACCGCATCGAGCTCGTCGCGAAGCCGATCCGTCCCACCGGGGAAGTCCGAGGAGAGCACAAGGACGCGCGTCGCTGGAAATCGCTCGGCGACCTCCTCGGCCAGCCGCTCGATGCCGGGGCCGCACGGAACCAGCGCATGCGCGGCCTCGCAGGCGGGGCAGACCTGCGGCCGGCGCTCGTGATGGCCGCAATGGTGGCAGACGAGGGCGTGGCGGAAGCGATGCTCGACGAGCCAGGCCGAGCAATTCGGGCATTGGAACCGGTGTCCGCAGCTCCGGCACAGCGTCAGCGGCGCGTAACCGCGTCGATTGAGGAACAGCATCGCCTGCTCGCCCCTGGCGATCGTCTCCCGCATGGCGCGTTCGAGCCCAGGCGCGATCCAGTGACCGCGCGACGGCGGATCGCGCTTGAGGTCGAGCGCGCTGATGCGCGGCATAGGCCGTTCGTTGAAGCGGCTTGGAAGCTCGAGGTGCGCGTAGCGGCCCTGGCGGGTGTTGACCTGCGTTTCGATGGACGGCGTCGCGGAGGCGAGCACGACGGGCGCCCCCTCGATGCGCCCGCGCACCACAGCCATGTCGCGGGCGTGGTACGTCACCCCATCCTCCTGCTTGTAGGCGGCCTCGTGCTCCTCATCGACGACAATGAGGCCGAGCTCCTGGAACGGCAGGAACAAGGCGGAGCGGGCGCCGGCGACGACCCGTGTCTCACCGGTCGCGACCGCGTGCCAGACGAGATTGCGTCGCTTGACCCCGATCGCCGAGTGCCACTCGGCTGGACGTGTGCCGAACCGCGCCGCGAACCGATCGAGAAACTGCGCCGTGAGGGCGATCTCCGGCAACAGGATCAGCGCCTGGCGCCCCGCCCGCAGAGCGGCCGCCACCGCCTCGAAATAGACCTCCGTCTTGCCGGATCCCGTCACGCCTTCGAGAAGAGTGACGCCGAAGGTCCGACCACGAACCGCCCGCACGAGCGCTTCGGCCGCGCGCGATTGCTGCGAGGAAAGCTTCGGCGCGACATGATCCGGCTTCGCCGCTGGAGCGACCGGATGCGGCGGCAACGGCACGACCTCGAGGGCGCCGTCGGCGAGCAGCGCATTGACGACGGCGAGCGAGCAGGACGCCTCGGCGGCGAGCGCCGACTTGCCGACGACGCCGCGTTCATTGGCGATAGTGAGTACTTTCTCGCGCGTCGGGGTAGGTTTGATCGGCGCTCGTCCGGTCGCGCGCACGCCGAGCCGCGCCGTGGAAGGTTGCGCGGCGAAAGGCGCCCGCACGCACATGCGCAGCACCATGCCACGGGGACTGAGCGTCCAGCGGGCGATCCAGTCGATGAAGGCGCGCAGGTTGCCCGACAGTGGCGGAAGCGCGCAGCGCGCCGCGATCGTCTTGAGCTTGGCGTTTGCTGGACCCGACGAGATCGACCAGACCACGCCGATCGCCGCGCGAGACCCGAGTGGCACCTCGACGAAATCACCTGGCGCGACCGGTATGTCGCCGACGAGGTAGGTGTAGGCCTGGTCGACCGCCACGGGAAGCAGCACGTCGGCGAGAGGCAGATCGGCGAGAGGCAGATCGGCGGCGGGCATGCCGCGCCGGGCATCAGGCAGTTCGAGCATCGCTTCTTATAACATCATACGAACGCTCGCGATCGGCGCGCGCCCGTCGAATGCGCCTTGCGCCTGAGGCTAGCGCTCGATGTCGACCAGCGAACGCGAGCTGGGGCGAAGCTCTCGCGTCAATCCCCAGTCCCGACAGATCTGCTTGCTCGAGTTGATCCCCGCCGGCAGGAAAAAGGGCGCCGGCGGCGTGCTGTCGTCGATCGGAACGCCATGTCCCATGCCGCGCACGCTATATTCGATGACGCTCGCGCGTCCGGAGGCGTCGCGCCAGGCGCGCCGGGTGACGGCGCCCGTGGTGTCCTCGCCAGGCGTTTGGCTTGCGACACCGTGAAGATCGGTCCACTGCTTCACGAGTTCGCCGGCGTTGATCGGCTTGACAATTCTGTCAGCCGTTCCGTGCCAGATCGCGACACGCGGCCAGGCGCCCGCGTGCGACGAGGCGGCGCGTACGGTATCGCCCCAGATGCCGGGCTCCTTGATCTTGCCGGTCGACATGCTCTCGAACGCCTCCGCCATCGTCGCGGCGGTGCCGAAAGGCAGGCCGGCGACAATCGCACCGCCCGCGAACATCTCGGGGTATGTCGCCAGCATCGCGCCGGCCATCGCACCACCAGCCGACAAACCCGTGATGAAGACGCGCTCGGGGTCGGCGCCGAAGGTCTCGACGGCCGTGTTTATCATAGCTTGTATGGAGGCGACCTCGCCCTCGCCGCGTCTGGTATCGCCCGGCTCGAACCAGCTGAAGCAGGTCTGCTGGTTGTTTTCCCGCTTCTGCTCAGGCAGCAACAGCAAAAAATCATCGCTCTGCGCCAGTCGCGACCAGCCGGACGATGCCGCGTACCCTTGCGCGGTCTGAGTGCAGCCATGCAAGGCGACCACGAGGGGCCGAAGCCCTGTCGGCGTGGCCGGCGTGCAGATCGCCATCCCCAGGTTGCCTGGATTGCGACCCAAGGCCTCCACGTATCGCATGATAGGTTCGCGTTCGCCCGGACCAGAGGCTGCTTCTTCCCCAAATGGCGGGGCACCGATAAAGCTATCCATCCAAGCCTCGCCCAACCACTCCATGCCGCGAGTAGCTTCGTGGAAGACACGACGTTCATGTTGCACTGCAGCATAGAACGTTGCGCGGCGCCTTAAGTTTCGGGCGGGCGATATGTCGACGTTCGACAGAGTTAAAGGAGCAGACGAAATGCCCATGCTTCTGCATTGGGACGATCTCGAGGTCCAAAACCCCAGCGCGTCCGTTAGGAAACGGCGGCTTCAGGGACGAGGCGCCGCGATCGTCGAAATCGCCCTCAAGGCCGGCACGAAAGCCGACCGGCACTCTCATTCCTTCGAGCAGTTCGTTCAGGTGATCTCCGGTCGTGGTGTTCTTGAAACCGCCGAGGGCGCCAAACCTTTCGCCGCCGGCAGCATATTCCATTTTCCCGCCGGAGCCTGGCACGCCGCCGTCTTCGAGGACGACACGATTCTTGTCGAGACAAACCTCGAAGGATCGTGACAGCCGGCTACGCGGATCACGCGATCAAGCATTGTTCAATAGCCGCCCAGGCTCACCATCGAACATCCGAGATCACACGGCTTCAGCCAACGTCGCGATCAACGCGTTGAGTTCGGTGCGAAGGTCCGCGATCTCCGCCTCGGACATCCTGAGCTGTTGGACAATCTCGCGGCGAACGCCCAGCGCCCTTTCGCGGAGCGCCCGACCGCCTGGGGTCAGGCTGATCTCCACTTCGCGCTCGTCCCGCAGGCGGCGCGTGCGCGTGATCAGACCCGACGACTCGAGGCGTTTGAGGACCGGTGTCAACGTTCCGGAGTCCAGAGCCAGCGTCTTGCCGATCTCGGACACGTTGCGGCCATCCGTCTCCCAAAGCGCGAGAAGGATCAGATACTGCGGATACGTCAGCCCGAGAGCGTCAAGAAGGGGACGATAAGCCTTCTTGATCGCGTGTGCCGCGGAATAGAGAGAAAAGCACAATTGATTATCGAGACAGAGCGGATCCTGAACTTCGACGTCGTCGAGTGTCATTTCCATACTTGCTCGCATTGTGCGGTCCGCATCCAGGCGGGCCGGCCGCTGATACGGCGTCATGCGACTGTCTTAAAAACAGCGGCACTGACGTGCAATAGCCATTATTGATCTATCATCGAAGCAATTTGATCGAGAAAAGTCTTCTCGTCTTCGAGCGTGCGCAGATCCAACAGGAACGCGCCGTTCGACACGCGCCCGATGACCGGTACGGGCAAACAGCGGAAGCGTTCGGCGATCGTCTTGAGCCAGCGGCCGTCTCCCTTGCCGGGAAGAGGCGGCGAAAGCGCGATCGCCGCGGACGGCAGGGTCTCGAGGGGAAGCGCGCCGCTACCGATCTGGCTGGCGCAATCCACGACCTCGACCTTCGCGATCCCGGCGAAAGCGTGCGCCACGCCGGCGACGACGCGCTCGGCCTGGGCGCGAATCTCGGCTTGCGTGCGGGTGAGGAGCCGCAGGGTGGGAAGGCGCTGCGCCAAGCGATCGGGTTCAAGGTAGAGGCGCAGGATCGCCTCCATAGCCGCGAAGGTCATCTTGTCGACACGAAGCGCCCGCTTGAGCGGATATCTGCGGATCTTGGCGATGAGATCCTTGCGGCCGGCGATGATGCCGCATTGTACGCCGCCGAGCAGTTTGTCGCCGGAGAAGGTCACGACGTCCGCGTGCCTGACCGCGTCCATCACAGTCGGCTCGCGCGGCAGGCCGTATGTCGCGAAGTCGATCAGATTGCCGCTGCCGAGATCGTCGAGCATCAGGATGCCCCTGTCGCGGCAGAGCGCGGCCAAATCGGCGTCCGATACCTCGGCTGTGAAGCCCTTGATCTCGTAATTCGACTGATGGACCTTCATCGCCGCGACGGTGCGCGGGCCGATGGCATCAGCATAATCGCGCAGGTGCGTGCGGTTGGTGGTGCCGACCTCGACCATGCGGCAGCCGGCCCGCGCCATGACGTCGGGCACGCGAAACGCGCCGCCGATCTCGACGAGCTCGCCGCGCGAGACAAGCACCTCCTTCTTCGGCGCCAGCGCCGAGAGGACGAGCAGAACGGCGGCGGCATTGTTGTTGACGATGGTCGCCGCCTCGGCGCCGGTGATGCGGCAGATCAGCGACTCGACATGATCGTCGCGCTCACCCCGCTTGCCCGTCTCGATGTCGAATTCGAGATTGCTGGCCTGGGTCAAGACGCGCGCCACCGCGTCGGCCGCCTCTTGCGGCAGCAGCGCACGACCGAGGTTTGTATGCAGCACGGTGCCGGTCAGGTTGAAGACGATCCGCAGCGATGGGGCGAAAAGCTTTTCGAGCGCGCGCGCCGCCCGCGCGGCAATGGCCGCCTCATCGTCGATCGGGGCGGCATCGATCGGGACGGCATCGATCGGGGCGGCATCGATCGGGGCGGCATCGATCGGGGCGGAACGAATCTGCGACAGGGCCTCGCGAAAGGCATGGAGGACGGCGGATCGACCGTAGCGTTCGATCAGCGCGCGGCCGTCATGGCTCGACAGCAGCCGGTCGACCGATGGGATCCGGTTTCGGGGTGGCCGGGCGGCGATGGACGTCATCGAGGTCATCGGCGTCTCCTTTACGGGGTTCATCGAAGATCGCCGAGATTTTGGCAAGTCCGCCGATCGCACCTGGAATCGCACCTGGACAGGCACCCTCACAGCCAAGCGGCGATCGCGCCGGGATCCTCGCTCGACCAGTCGATCGAGCCTTTCACGTAGCCGATGACGAGGCCGCCGCGGCCACGGAAGAAAGTGATCGGCATGCCGAACTTCTGGTATGGCGAGCGCACCCCGCCGCCCGAGGGCGCGGCAAGAGCGTCGCCGTCGCGATCGTAAAAGAGGGGCATGCTGCCGGTCTCGATAGAGGCGGCCTCCCGTCGGACGATTGCAAACGGCGCATCGTCGACGTTGATGGCGACAACATCGATACCTCGCCGCGCGAAAGCTTGAAGGCGCTTCGCCAGCAGCGGGAGATCGGTCCTACAGGCCGGACACCATGTCGCCCAAAGCGCGACAATCGTCGCGTGGTCAGCGCCGAAACGGACGGGTCGTCCGGCGCCGTCGAGAAGTTGCGTCGCCGATGTTGGGACTGGCGGCTCGAAACGGATCAGGCGCTCCGCGAGCGGCGTCTCGTCGGCGCTTGCGCCTGGTATCAGGAGCGCGCCCCAAAGGAGGGCGAAGATCTCACGTCGCGACGGTATCGACCGCGAGGCGTTCAAAAAGTCTCCTGCCGGCCGGATGCGCTGGTTGGTGGCGGAAGAGAGTGGGAGTCGAACCCACCAAAGACCGCCTGGCGGCCCCTCCCGGATTTGAAGTCCGGACGCCCCACCGGGGAACGCATCTCCTCCATCGCGCGAAGCGCGAGACGCACCAAGCCCGAGCTGACCTCCTCGCGCAAGTCCCATCCGAGAGGGGAACGACCGATCAGACTTTACGCACCTTCGGCTCCGAGGGATGGACAGGGTGAAAGGTGATTGGTCCGATGCCGCAGATCGCGATCACGACCGGCTCCTTTTCGCCGGCCTTCACGCCGTCGTAATGGCTCGTGCGCGCCACGCGATGGACGAAGCTGCCGGCCGGCACCGGCACAGTCGAGGTCGGATCGAAGTCATCGCCGCTGGTCACCCACCACGTCCCCGACACGACCACGCAGAGCCGGTCGGTTTCGTAATAATGCGGGGCGCTCATCCAACCCGGATACCACTTGGTCAGGTTCAAATAGATGCCCGGATCGGCGCTCTTCGAGAAGAGATGCGCCTCCTCGACCGAGCGCGGCGGCGCGCCGAGCGCCGGCTTGAAATCGATGTCCTTGCCCGGAACGATGATCGTCTTGGTGGGATCGGGTGCGGCCTGCGCGCGCGACGTCGCGAGCAGTTGCGGCATCGCCGCCAGGAGGAAGGGCGCGATCAGCATGTCGCGCCGGGTGTTCGCGGGTGCGCTATCGTTTGCGTTCGTAGGCAATGTCTGACGCCTCGTGCGATGCGGTGCGTCGGGAAGCGGCGGATGCACGGCGCGGTTCCCGCCGATCCCGTCCGATCCTGTCCGATCCTGTCCCGTCGTCGTTCGATTGCGCATCGAAAGTCGTCAGAGCGAAGCGAGGACCCACGGCAGGTGCCTGTTGACCACGTCCGTTTGCTCGAGCGGGCTCACTTGCGAGGCGGTCTCAGATCAACGGCGCATGTCCGCTTCAGTGTTCGGCTTCTCGTCCTTTGAACCGCTTAGATGGCGCGTCGCAGACCGCCGCCTGAGGTCCAACCCGGACGCCGCGTCGAGGCGTCGATCGGCTGAAAGCGTCGTGTTTTATCGATCTCTTGCTGCTGGCGGAAACCTTCGACTCAGAGAGCGGTTGCGGCCCTCTTCCATGACCATAGGAGAGCTGGTGCAGGCTTCGCGCCGTCTCAATACGGGCTCCAACATGATCATCGAACGCATCACCGCCATCAGCGTCATCCCGCCTAAAGTGATCCTGACGAAAGTGCCGATCGGCCGGATCTCTTACGAAGTCGAAACAACGCACATCGTAGGATCCGGCGAGCGGCAGATACCGGAAGGGGCAACGGGAACAGTCCTCGAGGAGTGCTATAGCGACATTGAGGTCGGCCTCTACTCACCCAGGGATCTCATCGTGTTCGCGCAGCAATCGAAGACGCTCCCTCGATAAGGCGCCGGCTCGACGTGTCGCAAGTGGAAGCCGCGAGCGACCGCACTAAATGCGGTGATACCGGCCCTTCCTTGGCCGAGGGACGTTTCCACCATGCGCATGAACAAACTCGGCCACACCGGTCTCTTCGTCTCCGAACTCTGCCTCGGCACCATGACGTTCGGCGGCGGCGGGGACATGTGGGGCAAGATCGGCAGCCTGCAGCAGGACGAGGCGGATAAGCTCGTCGGTCGGGCGCTCGAGGCCGGCATCAACTTCCTCGATACGGCCGATGTCTACGCCGGCGGACGCTCCGAGGAGATCACCGGCCAGGCGATCCGCAACCTGAAGGTGCCGCGTGACGAGATCGTCGTCGCCACCAAAGTCTACGGCACGATGGGCAAGGGCGCCAACGGCCGCGGCCTGTCGCGCGTGCATATCATCGAGGGCGTCAAGGCGAGCCTGCGGCGCATGCAGCTCGATCACATCGATCTCTACCAGGTGCACGGCTTCGACCTGGCGACGCCAATCGAAGAGACGGTGCGCGCGCTCGACATCCTCGTGCAGCACGGACACGTACGCTATGTCGGCGCGTCGAACTGGGCGGCCTGGCAGATCGTCAAGGCACTCGGCATCGCCGACAAACACGGGCTGGCACGCTTCGAGTCGCTGCAGGCCTACTACACGCTCGCGACGCGCGAGCTGGAGCGCGAGATCGTGCCGATGCTGCTCAGCGAGAAAGTCGGGCTGATGGTCTGGAGCCCTCTGTCGGGCGGCCTGCTCAGCGGCAAGTACACGCGCGACATGGCCGCGTCCGACCAGGGCTCGCGCCGCGTCGCCTTCGACTTCCCACCCGTCGACAAGGGCCGCGCCTTCGATTGCATCGACGCGATGCGGCCGATGGCGGAGACGCGCGGAGTGTCGATCGCGCAGATCGCGCTCGCCTGGCTGCTGCATCAGCGGGTGGTGACCAGCGTCATCGTCGGCGCCAAAAGGGTCGACCAGCTCGAAGACAACATCGCGGCGTCCGACATCGTCCTGACGAGCGACGAACTGGCGAGCCTCGGCACGGTCAGCGCGCTCGCGACCGAATACCCGCAGTGGATGCTTGAAAGGCAGGGCGAGGCGCGCGCCAAGCAGCTCGCCGACTCGCGCCATCGCTGAGCGCTCAGCCCAGCAGAAAGTCGAGCGCCGCCTTGCGGAAGGCTTCGGGGGCCTCGAGATGGGGCACGTGGCCCACGTCGGGCACAGTGACGAGGCTGCCTTTGCGCAGGTCCCTGACGGCTGCCGGCGCCGCCTCGGGGATCGACGGCATCTTCGCCGCCATGTCGGGCGAGGCGTAATGCTTCAGCGGCGCCGACGTGTCTCTCTCGCCGACGATCATCAGGGTTTGCGCGCGTATATCCTGGTATTGGTCGCGCTGCGGCTCGCGATAGATCATCTGATAGGTCAAGGCGCTCGCGCGGCAAAAGCGCTCGTATTCGCCGCTCTGCGCGACGCGCATCCGCCATTCGACGAAGGGCTCCATCGCCGCCGCCGGCAGCACAGGGAAGAAATTGCGGACGAAGGCACGGTAGCTCGCGACGGTCTGGCGGCGTTCGGCGGCGACGAGAGTCTCGGTCGTCTGCGCAGGGATGAAGCGGCGGTAATCGACCAGCCCGATCGGATCCTCGAGGATCAGCTTGTCGACCCTGTCCGGGTGAGCGGCCGCGAGCCGAACGGCCAGCATGCCGCCGGTGGAATGGCCGATGAAGGAGGCTTTGCCGATCTGCATCCCCCCGAGAACGTTCAAGGTGAGGCCGGCAAGCAGGTCGAAGGAATAGGCGATGTCCGGCTTGGCGGATTTGTTGAAGCCGATCTGGTCGGGCACGACGACCTGGAAACCGGCTGCCGCGAGGTCGCCGATCGGACGAGCCCAGTACGACGAATCGAAGTTCTTGCCGTGCAGCAGGACGATCGTTCGCCCGTTCGATTTTGCGCTCGGGGCGATCACCATATAGGCCATGCGGAGAGCTTGATCGGCGATCGTGCATTGCGACCATCGGATCGGGGCCGGATAGGGCCACGTCTCGAGACCGATGCCGAGCGGCGCGTCATAGTGATCGGGCAGGACGGCCAGAGGCGGCTTCGTCGGCGTCGCCGCTCCCGCCGCCGTCGGCAAAGCGATGGTCGCGGCAAGCGGCAACAGCGTTTGGCGGCGGGACATCATGCGAGACACCTTGAGGAAACACCATGAGTAGAGCCGACGCGCGGCAGGACCGGCTCCTAGAGATCGCCAGCTCATACCAGGGCAGGAGCAAAGCCCCCATTCAAGAAAAGTTTGAACACTGGTACCCGAGGCTGATCGAGCCTCGCCGGTGACCGCCGCAAGCGAGACGATCGAGCGCCTCGACACGGTGCGCGTGCGCATCGCCCGTGCCGCCCGCGATTGCGATCGCGATCCCGGCGCCGTCACGCTCGTCTGCGTCTCCAAGACGTTCGATGCCGAAGCGATCGTGCCGGTGCTCGAGGCGGGCGAGCGGGTCTACGGCGAGAACCGGGTTCAGGAGGCACAGGGCAAATGGCCGGCCCTGCGCGAGCGCTACGCCGACGTCGCCCTTCATCTCATCGGCCCGCTGCAGTCGAACAAGGCGGAAGACGCGGTGTCGCTGTTCGACGTGATCGAGACGGTGGACCGGCCGAAGATCGCGGGCGCGCTGGCTCGGGCCATCCAGAAGGTGGGGCGGCATCCGCACCTCTACGTCCAGGTCAACACCGGCGCCGAGCCGCAGAAAGCCGGCGTGCTGCCGCAGGCGGCCGACGCGTTCCTCGCCTCGTGCCGCGACGAGCATGGGCTGGCAGTCGCCGGCTTGATGTGCATCCCGCCGGTCGACGATCAGGCGTCGCCGCATTTCGCGCTGCTCGCCAAGATCGCGGCGCGCAACGGCATCGCCGGTCTCTCGATGGGCATGAGCTCAGACTTCGAGCTCGCCATCCAGCTCGGCGCGACGCACGTGCGGGTCGGCAGCGCGATCTTCGGGGCGCGATAGAGGCGGCCTACAGCACCACCAGCTTCGCGCCTTTGGCGAGACGCGGCAGCAGGCGGCGCATGTCGGCCGGCCGCAACGCCACGCAGCCGAGCGTCGGCGGCAGGCCGGGCTTGGCGCAGTGAAGGAAGATCGCGCTGCCGCGCCCGACACGGCGCGGCCTGACGTTCCAATCGAGCACGAAGACGATGTCGTAGAGGCTGTCGCCGCGCCACATCTGCTCGTGCGGCTCGCGCATCGGCAGCGGTGCCGGCCTGTTGTACAGGGGCGAGTGCGGCGCGTCGCACCAGCCGAGGTCGCGTGACGCCGGATGCAGCGGCACACGACAGAATGGCCGGCTCATCCGATCGGACCGGTAGTATCCGAAAAGCACCCTCATGGCACCCGCAGGTGTCGCGCCATCGCCCTCCCGCTTGTCGCGCGTGACACCGCGGCGGCCGAGCGCACACGCAAGCGTGAGCGGGCCTACCTTGACATGGCCGCGCGGACCGCCTTGACCCGGCAGACGCGCGGCGGGACGCACCGTCAGGGTCGCCGCGATCCGCCTGATGTGTGCGCCATGGAGCTTCTTGCCACCCGCCATACTTGCTATCCCGGTCGCGCATGCCCTTGCGCGGCGTCGCCGAATTGAGCACCGTGAGCCAGGATCCGTCCTCGCGCACCGGCGCGTCCTCGTAAGCAGGCTTGTAAGCATAGCCTCGGCCGGAGACCAGAGACCTTTCATGATGCAGGTTCGCAAGATCCTCATAGCGGATGATGACGATGATCTGCGCGCCGCTCTGGCCGAGCAGCTCGCGCTCTACGAGGAGTTCGACCCCGTACAGACCCCTACGGCGCAGGAGGCGATCGCCCGCGCCAAGCAGGAGCGTCCGGACCTCGTCCTGATGGACGTCGGCCTTCCCGACATGGATGGCCGCGAGGCCGTGAAGCACCTGCGCGAGGGCGGCTTCAAGAACCCGATCATCATGCTGACCGGACACGACAGCGAGGCCGACACCGTGCTCGGCCTCGAATCGGGCGCCAACGATTACGTCACCAAGCCGTTTCGCTTCGCGGTGCTGCTGGCGCGCATGCGCGCACATCTGCGCCAGCACGAAACCAGCGACGACGCGAGCTTTCGCATCGGTCCCTACACGTTCCAGCCGGGATCGAAGCAGCTCGTCGGCGACAGCGGCTCCAAGCTGAGGCTTACCGAGAAGGAGACGGCGATCCTGCGTTTCCTCTATCGCGCCGGCCGGGACGTCGTGTCCCGCGACGTGCTGCTGAAGGAGGTTTGGGGCTACAACGCCGCTGTCACGACTCACACGCTCGAGACGCACATCTACCGGCTGCGTCAGAAGATCGAGATCGATCCCGCGAAAGCCGTCCTCCTCGTGACCGAGGCTGGCGGCTACAAGCTCGTGCCCTGAGCGTGGCGCTCCAGGACGACGTTCGCAATCTCGCGCGCAATCCGACGCTCAGCGACCTCGATCCCGAAGGTTTGCGGCTGATCGCATTCTCCGGGGAGACCCGCATCTTGCGCAAGGGCGACGTGCTGTTTCGCTACGGCGACGAGTCCGACGGCGGCTATGTCGTCTTCAGCGGCTCGATCGCTCTGGAGAGCGGCCGCGCACCCGCCTTGATCCTCAGGCCGCCCGCCCTGATCGGCGATACCGCCTTGATCACCGAGACGACATGCCACGGCACGGCGATCGCGCTTGAGCCATCGAGTGTATTGCGGATCTCGCGCGCGCTTTTCCGGCGTGTGCTCTCGGAATATCCCGACAGCGCGGCACGCCTCCTCGAAACGTTGACGGGTCGGCTCCAGGCGTTCGTCGACGACCTCGACCGCGTGCGCACCGGCTTGCTGTAGATCACGACGTCCCTACGGAAGCGAAAACGACGGCGCAGCAGAATGCGCGGCTGCTTTTTACGCGAGCGTACGATTCCCTTTTACGCGAGCGTACGATGCGCCAAAGCCGTGCGTCTCAGATACGCGGCGCCTTGAGGCCTTCAGGTAATCGGATTAGTTCCGTCTTTGCTTCACTACCCTGTAATCGTGCGGGTTTCACGCCATTGATCGCCGTTGGTGCAGTTTCGGGAAGAGTCGGGCCGCGGAAAGGAAGGCGCCGGGATCGGGTCGACAGAAGAAGCGCTTCAACGAAAGGCGCGATTTGTTAGCTTTTAAAGTAGTCAGCTATGAGGAGACATCTTTCTGCATCGCGGCTCCGTAACGCCTTGCCGCTTCTTCCGACCGGTATTTGTTGAAAAGCAAACAAGCACGAAACTTTGATGTTGCAAAATCGCGATTTCTGAAACATCACTATGCGATAGACTTTCTGTCTAGCTGGGATCGAGGCGTACTTCGACCGTTTTCCCGCAGTCGCGCATTTCACCCCCTGCTCCACTCGACGCATCGTTCGAGCAAACCCTCACGACCGCACGGAAGGACCACTTTTTTGGACGACGCCGCACACCATCAAGCGCCCCCCGACACTGCCGCATCGAACTCGAACCTCGACCTGATCGTCAGCATCGTCTCCGCTTACGTCAGTAACAATTCGCTCCGCATGTCGGATCTACCCGAGTTGATCGCTTCTGTTCACAGTTCGATCAGCAATCTTTCCTCGGTCGAAACAAAGGAGGCGCCGCCGGCCAAGCCGGTCGAACCCGCCGTTCCGGTCAAGAAGTCGGTCATGCCGGACTACATTATCTGTCTCGAAGACGGCAAGAAGTTCCGCTCCCTCAAGCGCCATATCGGAACCGCGTACAACCTGACGCCCGACCAGTATCGTGAGAAATGGGGCCTGCCCGCCGATTACCCGATGGTCGCGCCGGCCTATTCGGCGATCCGCTCGAAGCTCGCGAAGGACATCGGCCTGGGTCAGCAGCGCAGCGCCGAAGCCGTCACTGAGGCGCCCGCGCCGGTGGAGGCGCGTCCCGCCAAAGCCGGCCGCGCGAAGCGATCGGCCGCGTGAACGCGTAGTTCGCAAGCGTGACTTGCTCAAGCCGCTCCCGACACGGCGGCAAGGGCAAGTCCCGCGGCAAGGATGAGGCCGCTGTCGCGGTTGGACCGAAACAGCAGAAGAGCGGCTGGCGCGTCCTCGGCGTCAAGCCTCGTGACCTGCCAGGCAAGATGGAGCCCGAAGGCCAAGACGCCGATCTGGGCGAACGGCCGCCCACCGGCGCCCGCGGCCAGCACAGCCGCCTCCAGCAACGCCACGGAAGCGACGTAGAACACGCCGACGGCTGGCTTGATTCGCCTGCCGAAAAGCCGGGCGGTCGATTGTATGCCGGCGGCGGGATCGTCGCGCGCATCCTGTACGGCGTAAATCGTGTCGTAGCCGATCGTCCAAGCAACCGCCGCCGCGTAGGCGAGCAGCGCCGTCGGAGCAAGCGCGGCGAATTGGGCCGACCATCCCACGAGACCGCCCCAGGCGAAGGCCAGGCCCAGCCCGACCTGCGGCCATGAGGTGAAACGCTTCATGAAAGGATAGATCGCCACGATCGCCAGCGAGCCGATGCCGACGAGGATCGTGAAAAGATTGAACTGGATGACGACGAGAAAACCGAGGAGCGCCTGCGCCACGAGGAAGCGTTTCGCCGCCCCGACGCTCACCCGTCCGGACGCGACGGGACGTTGGCGCGTGCGCTCGACGCGTGCGTCAAGATCACGGTCGACGATGTCGTTGTAAGTCGATCCAGACCCTCGCATGACGATCGCGCCGACGAGGAACAGCAGCAGATGCCATGTATTTGGGGCTTGGCGCGCCGCCAGGCTCGCCAGCAGGCTCGACCACCAGCACGGAAGCGTCAGCAGCCAAAAGCCGATTGGCCGATCGAGGCGCGCCAACTGCAGATAAGGATGCCACGCCGGCGGCGCGATACGCATCACCCACGGGCGGGCCACCGCGTCCGGTAGGGCGCCCGCGCCTTCGATCGTCACGGCAGGTCCATGAAAGCAGAGCGAGTGAAATCGGATCTAACGAAATCAGATCCAAGGAAGATCACAAAGACAAACCGTTGCCGACAACGCCGGCTCGTCACATGGGTCAAAGACGAGCGCAGTGACGGCTCAGAGCGGACCTGTCGGCAGCTTCTGGGCTTCCTGCCCGATGGCTGACGAACTGGAAGCGGCCTGCTGTTTCTGCTTGGCCACCTGCGTCGCGAGATTGCAGGCCTGAGTCGCGAACGATTGCGATTTGGCGTCCGCCGCCTGCAAGCCGGTGACCGTCTCTTCCGGGACGTTGCACCAGTTCTTGTTGGCCTCAAGATACTTCAGGAGGTCGCCCTCCGTCTTCACCAGACCACGCAGGGTGGGACAGGAGGCCACGGGATCGAGCTTGCCCTTCGCGGCCTTGGCCAGCACGTTCAGCTTGTCGATGAAGACCTGGCGCTTCTGCGAAAGGCCCGCGATGTCGGCATTGCAATCGCCAGCACGGGCGAGGTCGGCGGTCATCGTCGCGGTGACGAAAACGGCGGAGACGATGGCGAACCTGGACACGACGCGTTGCTTAATCATGGACACAAGCCCCCTCTTGAACTCTGAACCTGCTCTCGCACTCTACAACCTGCGGAACGCGACAAATATCACGGCCGCAAGACTTGAGAAGCGCGAAGTTCCCAACGACGCCTGACACTTTCGCAGCATCCTCGTCTCGAAAAGCTTCGCGGTCGGCCTGTCGCCCGTGTTAACCCGGCGCCATGGCGTCCTACGACTTCTCGGCCCCCCGGCTCTACATCGATGCCGATCTCGCCGCCGGCACCGTGCTCGCACTCGACCGGAACCAACAAAACTATCTTGGCAACGTACTCAGGCTTTCTGAAGGCGGGACCGTGCTCGTCTTCAACGGGCGCGACGGCGAGTGGCGGGCGAGAGTTCAGCCCGAGGGTCGCAGGCAACTCGTCTTGAACGTGCTGACGCAGGCGCGGCCGCAGACGCTCTCCAACGACCTGCATTACTTGTTCGCTCCGCTCAAACACGCGCGGCTCGACTATATGATCCAAAAGGCCGTCGAGATGGGGGCGACGTCCCTGCGCCCGGTCATCACGCGGCGGACGCAGGCCAAGCGCGTGAACGAGGAGCGCATGCGCGCCAATGCCGTCGAGGCGGCGGAACAATGCGGCATTCTCATCCTGCCCGAGGTGCGCAAGCCGGAAGAACTCGACATCGCGATCCGGACCTGGCCGGCCGACCGCACGCTGGTGTTTTGCGACGAAGACGCCGATAGCCTTCCCTCACCCGTTCAAGCCCTCCGCGACATTGGCGAGCGTCTCGCCATCCTGATCGGGCCGGAGGGCGGCTTCGAACCTGGCGAGCGCGAAGCGCTGCTGGCTCTGCCCAACGTGGTGCGGCTTGGTCTTGGTCCTCGTATCCTGCGCGCGGATACCGCGGCGGTCGCCGCGCTCGCCCTCGTTCAGGCTGTCGCCGGCGATTGGCGCCGCGCTTGATCATGACGATCCGCGCGACGTCGCGCTGACACCGATGGCCGGACATGGTCTCGCCCGATTGTCCGGCAACAAGAAGACATTGGAAGCTCCTTCGAAAAGGTCACGATGATTCTTTCCCGGAACTACGCTTCGACCCTCCTTCTCGGCATCTTGCCCTTGAGCGTTTCGTTGTCGACGATCGCGACGGGCAGCAAGGCCGGCGACTCTCTGGAGGGATCGCTCGTCAAAGCCGCCGAGCGCTGCGCGACGTACGGGCCGGGCTATATCGACATGGGTCACGGCGCCTGCGGACGGGTTCATGTCCGGGTGGAAAGCGCAACGCGCAACGCCGCTAGCAATCCTTGGGCGACCGGCACGACATCGAGCGCGGCGTTGCGCACCGACGGCCTCGGCATGGTACCAGGCGCCGGCGACTCGACGCACTTGCGCATCCGCGACGGCCTCGAGTCCTACAGCCCGTTCCAGTAGGGTCCGCGTCAGTACACGCATTCGCGGAAGGCCGGATCGACGCTTCCGGCCCACGGACCTTCGAACAACGCGACGAGGCGCTCGGCTTCGGACTGTCCCTCCACGACCGCGTCGAGCACGTCGAGATATATCCCCTCGTCCATGCCATCGGTGTTCTTTCGCGCCCGCCGCGCCAGCCCCGCACGCGCCAAGGCGAGCACCTCTCGCGCGATCTCGCGCAACGGACGGCTCCCGACCATGGCGTCCAGCCCCAGCCGCGGCGCGTCGGCCCGCAAGGCCTCGCGATCGGCGGCCGACCAGCTCTTGACGACGTCCCAAGCACCGTCAAGCGCTGCCGGCGCGTAGAGCAGACCGGCGAAAAGCGCGGGCAAGGCGAGCAGGAAGGGCATCGGGCCGGCGTCGGCGCCGCGCATTTCGAGGAAGGTTTTCAGCCGAACCTCCGGGAAGATCGTCGAGAGATGATTCGCCCAGTCGGAGAGCGTCGCCCGCTCGCCCGGCCGCGAGGGGTGCCTGCCTTCGAGAAGGCCACGGAAGCTCGAGCCGGCGACATCGATGTAGGTTTCGCCTCGTTTGATGAAGTACATCGGCACGTCGAGCGCGTAATCGACGTAGCGCTCGAACCCCATGCCGTCGTCGAAAGCGAAAGGCAGCATTCCGGCGCGCTCGTTGTCGGTGTCGCGCCAAACGATCGAGCGATCGGAGAGGTACCCGTTTCGCCTTCCGTCCTTGAAGGGCGAGTTCGCGAAGAGCGCGGTCGCCAGCGGCTGCAAGGCGAGCGAAACGCGCAGCTTCTTGACCATGTCGGCCTCGCTGGCGAAATCGTAGTTCGCCTGGACGGTCGACGTGCGAAACATCATGTCTAGGCCGCGCGTGCCGACCTTCGGCATGTAGCGCTCCATGATGGCGTAGCGACTTTTCGGCATGACAGGCGTCTGCTCGCGCGTCCATTTCGGGCTCATGCCCAGCGACAGGAACGCGATGCCGAGCCGGTCGGCGAGCGGCCTCAAGGCCGCGAAGTGCTGCTCCAACTCGTCACGTGTCTGGTGGACGCTATCCAGAGGCGCGCCGGACAACTCGAACTGGCCGCCCGGCTCGATGGAAATCGCGCCGCCGGTTCTCTCGTCGGCGAGGCCGATGATGTTGCCGCCGTCGATGATCGGCGTCCAGCCGAGGCTCAGCCCCATCTCGTCGAGAAGCCTGCGGATGCCGCCGACGCCGCGCGCGCCCTCGTAGGGAACGGGCGAGTCGTCGGCCGTGTAGAAGCCTATCTTCTCGTGTTCGGTGCCGATGCGATGCCGCTCGGGCGGCTTGCACCCCGCCGCGAGCCAACCCACGAGATCGTCGCGCCCGGTGATCGGCGTTTCATCAGACACGTCGCGCGCCATCGTCGAGCTTTCGTTCTTCTCATCGCTATGTGGCTCCGCATCCGCTCTCGCGCGAGAGGCGGCCAAGCTGCCGGCATGCGGCTACATAAGGGGAGAAAAGGCCGCGCGCAAACGCGCGCGATATCGGAGCGCCGATGCCCAGGGATGAGAGGATGTAACGCTCGGCCTCAGGCCCGCTTGCCGCCGAGGATCGAGCTGATCTGCTCGCCGAGGTCGCTCGGCTGCCCGCCTTGCGCCTGCACGCCCGGCTGGAACATCTTGCTCAACGCCTCCATGCCCGCCTGCATGGCGGGCGGCATGCCGGAGCCGAGCGGGCCGGCCGAACCCGGCTGAGTGCCTCCGGACGGCGCGCCGCCGGTCTGGCCACCCAGCACGCTGCTCAGGATGCTGCCGAACATGCCGCCAAGGCCGCCGCCGGCCTGCGGACCCGCCTGAGGATTGCCGGCTTGTCCGGCCTGGCCGCCCATCTGACCGAACATGCCGCCGAGGCCGCTGTTGGCGAGCTGGCCGAGCCAGCCGCCCATGCCCTGGTTGTGCATGGCGGTCGCCACGCCGCCCATGACCATGGAGACGATCACGGGAAGCATCTGCTCGAGGGTGGACACGGGAATATGCGTGTAGGCGGAGGCTTGCCGCAGCACCTGCTGGACCATGGCGTTGTTGCCGAAGACGCTGCCGGCGACCGCGCCTCCCTTCTGCTGCACCTGCTGATCCTGCGCGGCATTGGGATCCGCATAGGCCTGCTTGTGCTGGTTGTCGGTCATCGCGCCGGCGAGCTCCTGCATGCCGCCCGGCTGCATCGCCTTGGTCGTGAACGCCGTGGAGAGGGCCGGCACGAGCGACTTGATCGCGCTATCGGCCTGATCGTGGCTCAAGCCGAAGCGTTGCGCGAGATTGTCGATGCCCTGGCCGCCCTGCGCGCCGGAAATGATCTGGTAGAGATTGAACAAGGGAATGCCTCCTAAACGGCGGCGGCCGGCCCGCCCGATGCGGCGCGCTCGGCCATGCGGCCCACGACGAGATACGAGGTGGCGACCGCCATCGCGCCAAATAGGGCGGCACCGCCTATCATTCCAACATATCCGCCCTGCGGGCCGTAATGAAGCGCCCCGAACGTCACGAAAGGAACGGTGCCGAGCGTGGCGCGTCCCCAGTTGAACAAGGCGGAGAGGAACGGATAGCCGAGATTATTGTAGGCGGCATTGGCGACGAAGACGCCGCCCAGGCAAAGCCAGAGGAAACCGCTGGCATGGCAGAAGAAGCCGAGCAGCGTGGCCGTCTCGCCGCGGGCGTCGAAGATCAGGACGATCAGGGGTGCGCCGAGCCACAGGATCGCGGTGACCGCGACGACGTAGGCGGCGGCGAGGCCGTAGCATTCCGAGAGGACCGTTCTGACGCGACCGAAGGCGCGCGCGCCATAGTTTTGGCCCAAGATCGGCCCGACCGAACCGGAGAGCGCGAAGAGTACGCCGAAGGCGACGGGTGTCACCCTGTCCATGATCGCGAAGGCGGCGATGACCGCATCCCCGAAGCGCGAGAACACGTGCATCGCGTAGATGTTGGCGATCGGCGCCGCGATGTTGGTGAGGACGGCCGGCCCGGCGATATGGCTTATCGGTCGCAAGTCCTCGCGCAGGGCGGCGAGGCTGGGCCGCTCGACGAGGTCGTGGACGCGGACGGCACCATGCCAGCCGACGATCAGCAGGCTGGCCCGCGACACCACCATCACGATGGCCGCGCCGTAGATCCCCAGATGCAGGCCGAAGATGAAGATCGGATCGAGGCAGGCGGTCACGACGGCGCCGCCGAGGGTGACGTACATCGCCCGCCTGGCATCGCCGACACCGCGCAGGATGCTGGAGAAGGCCATGCCGAGCCCGAGGAAGATGGTCGCCGGCAGCGTCAGGCGAAGATAGAGCGATCCGACGGCGAGCGCTTCGCCGCGCGCCCCGAACAGGGTGAGGATCTCGTGCGTGAACGGCATCGCCGAGAGGCTCAGCGTGCCGGACACGACGGCCGCGTAGACGAGTCCGGAAGCGGCGACGCGGCGCGCGCGATCGCGTTCGCCGGCGCCGAGCGCCCGCGAAACCAGGGCGCCGATGGCGATCGACAGGCCGATGTTGACCGAAACCAGCAGGAAGATCATCTGCGACGCGTAGCCGACCGCGGCCGTAAGGTTCGTGTCGCCCAGCCGGGAAATATAGAGCAAGGTGAGCAGATCGACGGCGAAAACGGCGACCAGGCCCACGGAGCCGGCCGACGTCATCACCAGGACGTGGCGCAGCGTCGAGCCGACCGTGAAGGCACCGGCCTCGCGGACATTCGGCGCGGGCGCGTCATGGAGCGGCGCGACTGCGGAAGCCGACAACTTCTCGGGACCGACCGGCGGCCTGGCGGCTATATTCATAGGTCGATCGTTCGCACCACTTCGCGCCTCGTCTGTTCAATCGGCCGCGTTCTAGCCTAGAAGCGTCGTCGCGAACATGATGCTGGGAGAAATGACGTTTGTACGACCGCCCGCACGCCGCTCATCATGACGATCACGATCGCCCTGAAACGGGCCTTTCCCATGCGGGCCATGCCCATGCGAGCCATGCCCATGCGAGCCACGCCCATGCGAGCCACGCCCATGCGGGGCACTCCCATGGTCTAGGCGGCCACGTCCACGCGCCGGCCTCGTTTGGAGCGGCGTTCGCCGTGGCGATCGGCCTCAACGCGCTCATCGTCGTCGCCGAGGTCGTCTTCGGCGCGCTTGGTCACTCGGTCGCACTGATCGCCGATGCCGGCCACAACCTTTCTGACGTTTTGGGACTCTGCGCCGCCTGCGCGGCGACCCAGCTCGGCAAGCGGGCGCCTTCGGCGCGCTACACCTACGGGCTGGGCGGCACGTCGATCCTCGCCGCGCTTTTCAACGCCTCGACCCTTCTGGTCGTGACCGGTGCCTTGAGCTGGGCGGCGATCCAGCGCTTCTTCCATCCAGAGCCGGTGGCGGCCGGCATGATCATGGTCGTCGCCGCCGGCGCGATCGTCGTCAATGCCGCCTCCGCCTGGCTGCTGACGCCGGGCGGCGACGGCGACCTCAACGTGCGGGCGGCCGTCGCGCATCTGATCGCCGACGCCGCCGTCGCCGCCGGCGTCGTGGTCGCCGCTCTCGTCATCAAGCTGACCGGCTACACCTGGATCGATCCGCTGCTCAGCCTCGTCATCAACGCGACGATCATCTACGGCACGTGGAGCCTGCTGCGCGAGGCGGTGGCGCTTTCGCTTGCCGCCGTGCCGCGCGACATACGCCAGCTTGAGGTGAGAGCCTATCTCGCCGGCCTGCCGGGTGTCGCCGCGCTGCACGACCTGCACATCTGGCCCGTCAGCACCAGCGAAACCGCGATGACGGTCCACCTCGTGATGCCGGACGGTCACCCGGGCGACGCCTTTCTGATGGGGACTTGCACGACACTGCGGGAGCGGCATCGCATCGGCCACGCGACGATGCAGGTCGAAACGAGCCTCGAATCGGCCTGCGCGCTGGCGCCGGACCATGTCGTTTGACGCGGGGCCCATCCAACCTCAGAACTCCGTCGTCGGCGGCAGCATGATGGGCGTCCGCATCGCCTCCGGCAACAGGCCTCTGATCATCAGCCCGGTGTCCTCGCTTACCGGTTCGCCCGTCCAGTCGAGCCGATCGGTGGGGAACAGGGTCGTGACGCGCGGGCGTGGCGGGAGCGCCGAAAGGATCTGCGCCATCGTCGGGATTGTCGCCGCGACGACATCGACGAGCAGGAGCGAGGCTTCATCGACCTCGTAGGCGATGATGGCATCAAGGCTCGGCACGTGAACGAGACGCAGATCCTCCGCGTCCATGACGTTCGTCAGGAAGAGCGACGCGGCATCCATCAGGGCGCACCGCGTCGACACCGGCGCCCGCGTCGCGAGAAGCCGGCGGATCAGCGCGCCGTCGGCGGGCGCGCGCGGATCGAGGGCGCGAAACGGCCGACGCTCGATCGAGGCCGGCGCCGGCCCGGACATCTTGAATTGGGAGACAGGGTGGAAGCCGAAGCGCGTGTAGAGCGCGTGATCGGCCGTGTAGAGGAGCGTTGGTCCCGGCGCGGCCGCCTCGCACCAGGCGAGCGCCGCAAGCATCAGATCGCGGAACAAGCCGAGACCGCGCCAGTCGGGGTCGACCGCCGCAAGGCGGATGGCGGTGACCGGCAGCTTGGCCGAATCGGCCATCATGGTCATCGCGGCGGCCTCGACGCTGGCCGCGCACCCGGCCTCCCGATCGAAATAGCCGAACGGCATCCAAGCCGGCGTCTGGCCGACAGCGGCGGCGCGCGCCTCGACATCGAGCTCGAACACGCCGCGCATCAAGGCGGCATATCCGGCCGCCGACGACGGGTCGGCGAAGAAATCCGTCCGAAAGGTGAGGTGGTCCTTGTTCCTCGGAGTTTTATGATCCATTGCGCCTCCAGGATTGCCACGTCGGTGATCGCATCGGCTGGGCCGACCAGTCGTTCTTGATGCCGGGAAGACCATGACCAAGCGTGACGAAGGTGGAGCCTCCCGACCGGCGCCTCAAGCCGGCGAAAAGCCTAGACAGCCGAGAGCGTCCGCGGGATCGACCGCTGGGATCAAGGCCGCCGACAAGAGCCGCGTCGACAAACTCGTCGCCTTGATCGATCATTGCGCCGTCGCGAAAGAGGGAGCGGACGGGCTCGGGGAAAAGTTCTTGTCCTACCTGCTCGCCATGGCCATTCAAGAGAGCCGCGCCGCCATCAGGCGCACCGGCCCGCTCGGCAGATTGACCAACTAGGTCTCCCCAGGGCGAATTCACCAGAAAACATGCAGCGGTGCGTGGAGACGGCCCACGTTTCCCGCTCGCGCTCGCCATCCAGCGCGTCCCGTCTCCCCCGAACGGCATAGAAAAAATAAGAAGTTCCTCAATACCGCTCCCAGCAAAAATCGCTATCTACACGTGACACGTTTTCACACGGCAGGAGCTGAACATGACCTGGAACACCCCGATCGTCACCGAAATCTGCGTCGGCATGGAAGTCACGAGCTATGACTCGGCGGATATCGAAGTCGGCTTCTGAAGCCAGCTTCCACCTTCTGAAAGCGCCCCTCGTTGGGGCGCTTTTTTTATGCTCTCCCGCCGTTCTTTGTGCGCCGGCTATTTCAGGGGGTAGGTCGCCTCCGCCACGTAAGGCCCGCCGCCGACGGACTCCCGCGCCGAGAACAGAGTGAAATGGTCGACCTCGAACGTGCGGGTGGCGAGCCAGCCGCGCATCGCGAGATAATCGGCGACCGCCCGCGGCGATCCTTGCCGCAGCCGCGCCAACGTGACGTGCGGCGTGAACTTGCGGGTCTCCGCCGCGACACCGACACGGCGGACCAGCCGCTCCTGCTCCGCCTGGAGCTCGAGCAGAGCCTGGGTCGGCTTGGCGGTCGCCACGATGGCGCGCGGCTTGGCGCCGCCGAAGGCGTTCAAGCCATCCAACGTCACCGCCACCGGCCGCCGGCGGATGCTTTCGAGAACGGAATGCACGTCGCGCGCTGTCGCGTAATCGATATCGCCGATGAAACGCAGGGTAAGGTGATAATCCCCGGCCTCGATCCAGCGAGCGCCGGAGAGGCCTCCGCGCATCAGCGAAAGCTCGGTCGCGAGACTCGCCGGCACTTCAAGGCCGGTGAAGAGGCGGGGCATGGCGTCACCGTCTGTTCGACGTCCATCGCCTAGCAAGCCCCGCCGCGACGTTTCAAGCGAAACCCGTCAAGCGACCGCGTTATGGCGCCTCAGGCCGCCGCGCGGATCAGCGCGAGCGCCTCCGCCGCGTCGAGCCGGCCGTCATAGAGCGCGCGCCCGGTGATCGCGCCGTCGAGCTTCGCGCAATCGGGCCGCAGCAGCCGTTCGACGTCTTCGATCGAGGCGAGGCCGCCAGAGGCGATGACCGGGATCGAGACGGCGTTCGCCAAAGCGAGCGTGCCCTCGATGTCGAGCCCCGCGAGCACGCCGTCCCGCGAAATCTCGGTGTAGATGATCGCGGCGACGCCGGCGTCCTCGAACCGTTTGCCGAGTTCCGCGGCGGCGAGGTCCGAGCGTTCCGCCCAACCCTCGACCGCGACGAACCCGTCGCGCGCGTCGATGCCCACCGCCACTTGGCCGGGGTAGGCTCTGGCGGCGGCGCGCACGAAGGCCGGGTCGCGCACCGCCGCCGTGCCGATGATCGCGCGGGCCACGCCCTTGGCGAGCCAGGCCTCGAGCGTGCGCATGTCGCGGATGCCGCCCCCGAGTTGGACGGGCATGCGAACGGCCGCCAGGATGGCGTCGACCGCCTCGGCGTTCATCGGCTTGCCGGCGAAGGCGCCGTCGAGATCGACGACATGGAGATGTGAGAAGCCCTGCCGCTCGAAGCTCAGCGCCTGCGCGGCCGGATCGTCGTTGAAGACGGTGGCCCGCGCCATGTCGCCGAGCTTGAGGCGCACGCATTGCCCGGCCTTGAGGTCGATCGCGGGGTAAAGGATCATGCGGGCTACGGCGCCCAGCGGAGGAAATTGGCGAGGAGGGCGAGGCCAAGCGCCTGGCTCTTTTCGGGATGAAACTGGGTGCCGACGATCGTGCCTCGGCCGATGATCGCCGGGATCGCGCCGCCATACTCGGTGTTCGCCACGACATCGTCGGCCAGCTCGGGACGAAACCCGTAGGAGTGGACGAAGTAGGCATGCCAGCCGTCCACGCCGGTGGGTATGCCGGCGAGCAGGGCGTGCGGGCGTCGCACGTCGAGCGTGTTCCAGCCCATGTGCGGGATCTTGAGCGCGGCATCGTCGGGCGTGATCGCCGCCACGTCGCCGGCGATCCAGTCGAGACCCGCGCAGACCTCGTTCTCGAGGCCGCGCGTGGCGAGAAGCTGCATGCCGACGCAGATGCCGAGGAAGGGACGGCCGCGCGCGTGCACGGCCTCGTTCAGCGCCGCCACCATCCCGGACTTGGCGTCAAGGCCGCGCCGGCAATCGGCGAAGGCGCCGACCCCCGGAAGGACGACGCGATCGGCCCGCGCGACGGTGTCGGCATCGCTCGTCTGGAGGATCGTCGCGCCGAAGTCTCCCTCGCGGGCGACGCGCTCCAGCGCCTTCGTCGCGGAATGCAGGTTGCCGGCACCATAATCGACGACCGCGACCCTCAAAAGGCGGTCTCCGGCAGCGCGCCGTCCGTCGTGTGCCGCCTGAAGAAGATCGCCTCGGCCTCCTCGCGACCGCGGGCTTCGACAAGCTCGGTGAGCGCGGCGCGACGCGCGCCTTTGCGCTGGCGCAGGCGATTGCCCTCGAATCCGATGAAAAGATGCGCCAAAGCGTCGATCGCCGTCGCCGTCGCGCCGGAAACATGCGGGAAGACCAGCAGGAAAAAGGCGATCTCGAGCAGGATCCACACCGCGAGCGCCAGCCACAGGCGATGATAGATCAGCCAGATCTGCGCGAAGACGAAAGCCGGCCAGGAGAAACCCTCGCGAATGAAACGTGCCCTGAGCAGCTCCGCTTGCGCCTCGCCGGCCGCCTGGACGACGTAGACGGCCATCCTAGAGCGTGCCCTTGGTCGAGGGGATGGCACCGCCCTGCCGGGGATCGATCGACACCGCGACCTTCAACGCCCGCGCGACGGCCTTGAAGCACGATTCGGCGATATGGTGCGCGTTGGCGCCGTAGAGCGTTTCGATATGCAGGGTGAGGCCGGCGTTCATCGCCAGCGCCTGGAAGAACTCGCGCACCAGTTCGGTGTCGAACGTGCCGATCTTCTCGCGCGGGAACGTCGTGCGAAACACCAGGAACGGCCGGCCCGAGACGTCGATGGCGGCGCGCGACAGAGTCTCGTCCATCGGCAGCAGCACATCGGCGTAGCGGGTGATGCCGGCACGATCGCCCAACGCCTCGCGGATCGCCTGGCCGAGCGCGATGCCGGTATCCTCGACCGTGTGATGGTCGTCGATGTGAAGATCTCCCTTGGCCTCGATCGCCATGTCGATCAGCGAGTGGCGGGCGAGCTGGTCGAGCATGTGGTCGAAAAAGCCGATGCCGGTCGATCGCGCGCCGGCTCCCGTCCCATCAAGGTCGACGCTGACCTTGATCGCGGTTTCCTTTGTCTCGCGCGCGACGATCGCGGTGCGCATGGCTCGAAGCTCACTCCAGGGACTGCACGGGCTTCTAGCAAGCGGCACGAAAAAAGACCATCGCGCGCACCGCCGCCTGATGGTCTTTCCCGTCGTTCGGTGAACGGCGCCACACGTCGCGTCGTCGACGGCGCCTCGTTCTCGGCACTCGCCGCAATGGCCGAGTCCCTCGACGAGGTAGGCGCCGCGATCGACCTCGGCCGTCGCTCTCACCTGGTCCCTCCAAGCCGCGCTTGCGCGCCGCCGGCGGGCGCTGGCATAAGCGGCGGTCGCTTTCGGGGGCGGTAAGCTCCGGGGCGGCTTCGAGGGGCAGGCGGCAACTTGCGCCGGCGATCGGTGCTCCATAGATGGAGCCCGTACGAACGCCCGAGATCCCGATGGCCGACCCAAACGCCGCGTTCCCGACCTGGCACGGCACCACCATCATCATGGTGCGCAAGGACGGCCGCACCGTCATCGGCGGCGACGGCCAGGTCTCCATCGGCCAGACGATCATCAAGGGCAACGCGCGCAAGGTGCGCCGTCTCGCCAAGGGCGAGGTGATCGGCGGCTTCGCCGGCGCGACGGCCGACGCCTTCACCTTGTTCGAGCGGCTGGAAGGCAAGCTCGACCAATATCCCGGCCAGCTGATGCGCGCCTGCGTCGAACTCGCCAAGGATTGGCGCACCGATCGCTACCTGCGCAAGCTCGAGGCGATGATGCTCGTCGCCGATCGCGAGGTCGGCCTGGTGCTGACCGGCACCGGCGACGTGCTGGAGCCCGAGTCGGCCGGCGCCGGCAGCGTCATGGCGATCGGCTCCGGCGGCAATTACGCGCTGGCCGCGGGACGCGCGCTGCTCGACATCGAGCCGAACCCGGAGACGATCGTGCGCCGTTCGCTCGCCATCGCCGCCGAGATCTGCGTCTACACCAACGGCAACGTCATCGTCGAAAGCGTCGGCGGTTGACCGCCGGGCTGTCACAGCACGGCCGCCCGATCTCCGAGCGCGCGCTCGGCGTCGCCGTGGAGCGCGCGCTGATCACGCCGGACCAGGCGGCGGCGTTGCGGGCGATCGAGCGCGAGAGCGCGCCGATGGAGCCGGACGACGACGAGAAGCTGCGCTTCATCACCGGCTTTGCCGACATCTTCGTCTCGATCGGCATCGTGCTGTTCATCGGCGCGCTCGCCTTCATCATGGACACCGGCGCCGGTTCGACGCCGATGTTCGCCGGCGTCGCCGCATCGGCCTGGCTGCTCGCCGAGTTCTTCACCGGCAAGCGGCGCATGGCCCTGCCGAGCATCGTGCTGCTGGTGATCTTCGTCGCCGCGATCTTCGTCCTCGCACTGCAGATCGCCACGTCACTGCTGCCGCCGGCGCACGCGCTGCCGGAGCGACTCTGGTTCCTGCCGACGAACAACCCCGGCGCGCTCGCGGTCGCCGCGATCTTCACCGTCGCGATGGCGGCGATGCACTACATCCGCTTTCGCGTGCCCATCACCATCGCCGCCGGCGCCGCCGCGCTGTGCCTGCTCGCGCTCGGCCTCGCCGCCATCGCCATGCCCGGTCTCGACGGCACCACGATCGACATCGTGCTGCTCGTCTGCGGGCTCGCCGTCTTCGCGCTGGCGATGCGCTTCGACATGTCGGATCCCGAGCGGCTGACGCGGCGCACCGACATCGCCTTCTGGCTGCACCTCCTCGCCGCGCCGCTGATCGTCCATCCGTTGATCAAGGGCTTCCTGCACGGGCTCGACGGAAGGCTGACGCTCGGCGCCGCGCTCGGCATCCTCTGGGTGTTCCTGATCCTCGGCCTCGTCGCCGTCGTCGTCGACCGGCGCGCGATCCTCGTCTCGGGCCTGATCTACGCCGGCATCGCCTTCGGCACGGTAATCCAGACGCTGGGCTTCTCCAGCACGCGCCTGCTGCTGCCGACGGTCCTGCTGGCGCTCGGCGCCTTCATCCTGCTCGTCAGCGCCGGCTGGCAGCCGCTGCGCCGCGCGCTGCTGCGCCGCCTACCGCGAGCGCTCGCCCGCCGCCTGCCCCACCCTTTGGTCGCCTCCACCACATGACCCCATCTCTCAGCATGACCTATTGCTCAGCATGACCGATTTCTCAGCATGACCGATTTCTCTCCGCGCGAGATCGTTTCCGAACTCGACCGCTTCATCGTCGGCCAGAACGACGCCAAGCGCGCCGTCGCCATCGCGCTGCGCAACCGCTGGCGTCGCCTCCAGCTCGAAGGCGCGATGCGCGAGGAGGTCCTGCCGAAAAACATCCTGATGATCGGCCCGACCGGCTGCGGCAAGACCGAGATCTCGCGCCGGCTGGCCAAGCTCGCCAACGCGCCGTTCCTCAAGGTCGAGGCGACCAAGTTCACCGAGGTCGGCTACGTCGGCCGCGACGTCGAGCAGATCATCCGCGACCTCGTCGAGACGGCGATCGCCATGGTCAAGACCGAGAAGCGCAAGGGTCTCGCCGCCCGCGCCGAACTCGCCGCCGAGGAGCGGGTGGTGACCGCGCTCGTCGGCGCGAACTCCTCGCCCGCCACGCGCGACTCGTTTCGCAGGAAGCTGCGCGCCGGCGAGCTCGACGACAAGGAGATCGAGATCGAGCTGGCGCAGCAGGGCGGCGGCATGCCGATGTTCGAGCTGCCCAACATGCCGGGCGCCTCCGTCGGCGCGATCAACCTCGGCGATATCTTCGGCAAGGGCATGGGCAAGCCGGCGAAGCCGCGCCGCCTATTGGTGCGCGACGCCCACGAGCCGCTCCTCGCCGAGGAGAGCGAGAAGCTGATGGACCAGGACGCCATCGTCCGCGACGCCATCCACGAGGTCGAGAACAACGGCATCGTCTTCCTCGACGAGATCGACAAGATCTGCGGCCGCGAGAACCGCGGCGGCGCCGACGTCTCCCGCGAGGGCGTGCAGCGCGACCTGCTGCCGCTGATCGAAGGCACCACCGTCTCGACGAAGCACGGCTCGGTGAAGACCGACCACATCCTGTTCATCGCGTCCGGCGCCTTCCACGTCTCCA
Source organism: Beijerinckiaceae bacterium (assembly GCA_965198495.1). Taxonomy (GTDB): domain Bacteria; phylum Pseudomonadota; class Alphaproteobacteria; order Rhizobiales; family Beijerinckiaceae; genus RH-AL1. Next base: position 284,484 of record CBDAPL010000002.1, read on the forward strand.
AGCCCTCCGACCTGCTGCCGGAGCTGCAGGGGCGCCTGCCGATCCGCGTCGAGCTGCGGCCGCTCAACGAGGACGACTTCCGCCGCATCCTCACCGAGACGGAGGCCTGCCTCATCAAGCAGTACGAGGCGCTGATGCTGACCGAGGGCGTGACGCTGAGCTTCGGCGAGGACGCGGTGCACGCGCTGGCGAAGGTGGCGGTCCAGGTGAATTCCAGCGTCGAGAACATCGGCGCCCGCCGCCTGCAGACGGTGATGGAGCGCGTGCTCGACGAGGTGAGCTTCACGGCCAGCGACCGCGCCGGCGAGACGATCGTGGTCGACGCCGCCTTCGTCGAGCGCAACATCGGCGATCTGGCGCGCGACGCGGATCTGAGCCGGTATATCCTGTAGGAGCGGCGGCAGACGCTGGCGCGCCCCGTAGGATTCGAACCTACGACCCTCGGGTTCGAAGCCCGATACTCTATCCAGCTGAGCTAGAGGCGCGTGGGCCGATCGTAGCGGAACGCGCGGGTTTCTTGCAACAGCTTTGCGTCACGCGGGCGCCCGTCGCCTCCCTGTCTCGCCTTCGACATGGAACGGCGTCACGATCCGCCGGTGCAAGCACGATCCGCCGGTGCGAGCACGATCCGCCGGTGCAAGCACGATCCGCCGGTGCGAGGACGATGCGCCGGTGCGAGGATGAGGGAGCCGAGATGTCGACCATGAGCGCGCGCGGGCCCGGAGCTCGCGCCGATATACGCCTCACGATCTTCGCGGGGCGCGTCGGCGATCGCAACGCGCGCGCGATGGCAGGCGCGGCGATCCTCGGCGCGGCCGTGGCCGACCACCTCGGCGTCGAGGCCACGACGCTCGGCGTGCCCTTGCCACCACTCGGCGCCGACTGGGCGGCCGAACTCGAGGCCGCGCGTCCGGGGCTCGAGCAGCTCGCGCGAGCGTGCGACGCGAGTTTCGCGGGCAACGCGCGGCCGATCCTCGTCATGGGCCGCTGCGCCGCTTCGCTGGCGACGCTGCCGGTGCCGGTCCGCCACCGGCCCGACGCGTGCCTCGTCTGGTTCGACGCGCACGCCGACCTGAACACCCCGGAGAACACGCCGACCGGCTATCTCGGCGGCCTCGTCGTCGCAGGCGCGTGCGGCCTATGGCAATCCGGCTTCGGCGCCGGCCTGGCGCTCGCCAATGTCGTTCTGGCGGGAACGCGCGATATCGACCCGGGGGAACAGGCGTTGATCGACGCCGGCCGTGTCGCCCACGTCGCGCCGGGCGCCGACTTCGCCGCGCGGCTGGCAGAGGCGGTGCGCGGCCGCCCGGTCTACGTCCACATCGACTGCGACGTGCTGGAGCCGGACCTGGTGCCGAGCGAGTACAGGGTGCCGGGCGGCCTGTCCCTGGCCGACCTGCGAGCCGCCAGCGTCGCGCTGGCCGCGCTCGATGTGGTCGGGCTCGAACTGACGGAGTACGAGGCGTCCTGGGCGCATCGCGACGTGGCCGCCTCGCCCGACGCCTTGCTCGAGTCGATCGCCCCGCTGCTCGAGGCCTTGCGGCGGCCCTGGTGAGCGCCGGCGCGATGATCTGAGGCGCCATGGCGGAACTTCGTCTTCGATTGAGAAGGACGGCCCGCGCATGACAAGCACGGCCCGCGCATGGCAAGCACGGCCCGCGAATGACAAGGACGGCGTGGCTCCGCTACACACCATCCATGCCTTCGTCCGATCCCACCCCGCCCCGCCTCGCCGACTTCCGCCGCATCGTCATCAAGGTCGGCTCGTCCCTCCTCGTCGACGCGGACGGCGTGCGCCGCTCGTGGCTGCACGCTCTGGCGCGCGACATCGCCGCGCTGCAGGCGCGTGGCGCCGAGGTGATGGTGGTCTCCTCCGGCTCCATCGCGCTGGGGCGAGGCGTGCTGGCGCTGCCGCCGGGCGCGTTGAAGCTCGAGGACAGCCAGGCGGCGGCGGCGGTGGGCCAGATCGCGCTGGCGCGCACCTGGGCCGAGGCGCTCGGCGCCGTTGGCCTCACGGCGGGACAGATCCTGGTGACCTTCGGCGACACCGAGGAGCGTCGCCGCTACCTCAACGCCCGCGCCACCATCGGGCGCCTGCTGGCGATGAAGGCCGTGCCGGTGCTCAACGAGAACGACAGCGTCGCCACCGCCGAGATCCGCTTCGGCGACAACGACCGCCTCGCCGCCCGCGTCGCGACGATGGCGAGCGCGGACCTCCTGATCCTGCTCTCCGACGTCGCGGGGCTCTACAGCGCGCCGCCGCTGCTCGACCCGGCCGCCACGCTCATCCCGGTCGTGCCACGCATCACCGCCGAGATCGAGGCGATGGCCGGCGCCGCCGCCTCCATGCTTTCGCGCGGCGGCATGTCCACCAAGATCGAGGCCGGCAAGATCGCGACGACGGGCGGGACGACCATGCTGATCGCCGACGGCCGCATCGAGCATCCGATCCAGCGCCTCGCCGAGGGCGGGATCTGCACCTGGTTCCTCTCGCCTCTCAATCCGGTGACCGCCCGCAAGAAATGGATCGCCGGGTCGATCGAGCCGCGCGGTACGCTCTGGGTCGACGACGGCGCGGCGCGCGCGATCCTGGCCGGCAATTCGCTGCTGCCGGCCGGCGTGCGGCGCCTGGAGGGCGCGTTCAAGCGCGGCGATTGCGTGCTGATCCGCGCCGCGACCGGGGAGATCGGCCGCGGCCTCGTCGCCTATTCCTCCGACAAGGCCGAGCTGATCATCGGCCGCCGCTCGAGCGAGATCGAGCGGGTGCTGGGCGCGCCGGGCCGCGCCGAGCTGATCCACCGTGACGACATGGTGCTGGGCGGCGATTGAGCGCGCCAGTTGTGGCGAGCGGCATCTTCGCCGCCTTGGTAACGAGCGGCGTCTTCGCCGCCATGGGCGCGAGCGGCGTCTTCGCCGCCTTGGTAACGCCGCCTTAACGTTGCGGGGGGCTTAACTCGTCCGCTCGAAGGCCACGGGCGGCAAACTCGGTCGAATGAGGCGATAGGCCGTCAAAATGACCGATTCCCGCGCAAGGACAATCAAGTCTACGTGCCGCCGAGGGCGTTGCGTGATTTCTGAGGACCAGACGCGATGATTCTCGCCCAAGTAGCCAATGCCATCGCGGACCAGGCGGCGACGAGCGCCCCGGTGGCCGCCACGCCGGCGGCGGAAGTCACCGTGCTCGGCATGTTCATGCAGGCCTCGCTGCTCGTGAAGCTCGTCATGCTGATGCTGCTGGGCGCGTCGGTCTGGTCGTGGGCGATCATCGTCAACAAGTCGATCATGTACGCCCGCGTGCAGCGCGCCATGGACAAGTTCGAGCAGGTGTTCTGGTCCGGCACGTCGCTCGAGGAGCTCTACACCACATTGTCGTCGCGCCCGGCGACCGGCATGGCGAGCCTGTTCGTCGCCGCGATGCGCGAATGGAAGCGCTCGGTCCAGAGCGTCGGCTCCTCCTTCATGGGCCTGCAGGCGCGCATCGACAAAGTGCTCGATGTTTCGATCTCCCGCGAGGTCGAACGGCTCGAGGCCAACCTGCTGTTTCTCGCCACGGTGGCTTCGGCCGGCCCGTTCGTCGGCCTGTTCGGCACGGTCTGGGGCATCATGACCTCGTTTCGCTCGATCGCCGCCAGCAAGAACACCTCGCTCGCGGTCGTCGCGCCGGGCATCGCCGAGGCGCTTCTCGCCACAGCGCTCGGGCTTTTCGCCGCCATACCGGCGCTCGTCGCCTACAACAAGCTGCAGGGCGAGGTGGCCAAGAAGCAGGCGCGCATGGAAGGGTTCGCGGACGAGTTCTCCGCCATCCTCTCGCGCCAGATCGATCAGCACAGCGTCCGCGACCGGGCAGCCTGAAGGCGGAGCGGGGGTAACACATGTCGGGTAGCGTAGCGGCGAGACGAGGCGGCGGGGGACGCGGACGGCGCGGATCGCCGCGCTACCGGGCGATGGCCGATATCAACATGACGCCGTTCATCGACGTCATGCTCGTGCTCCTCATCATCTTCATGGTCGCCGCGCCGCTGCTCGCCACCGGCGTGCCGATCGACCTTCCGCAGACCAAGGCGGCGGCCCTCAACATGGACCAGAAGCCGATCTCGGTCGCCATCGATCCCAAGGGCGACATCTACATCAACGATCAGCTGGTGCCCCAGGACCAGCTCGCCGACAAGCTGAAGGAGGTCGCCAAGGCCGGGACGGACGAACGCATCTACGTGCGCGGCGCCGACAAGGTGAACTACGGACGCGTCGCCGAAGTCATGTCGATCATCACGACGGCCGGCTTCAAGCGGGTCGCTCTGGTGACCGAGCCGGCCAAAACTTGAGCAAGCGCGATTTGAGCGAGCGCGCCTTCACGGGCGAGAGCTGAGGCAGGGCGCATGGCGACGCTCCGGACCCACTGGAAGAACAATCCCGGGCTCGTCGTCTCCGCGGGCGCGCACGCGTCGCTGCTTGTCTTCCTGCTGGTGAATTTCGCGTTTCCACCGCATTTCGAGGAGCCGTCGGAGACGATCGCCGTCGAGATGGTCACCGCGAGCGAGATGAACCAGGTGATGAACGGCGAGGAGAAGCAGAAGCAGCTGCCCACGCCGCAGCGCCGCGTCGACAAGGTCGCCGAACTCGAGGAGCGCAATCCGACGCCGCCTGTCGCCGAGGCGAAGAAGGACACGCCGCCGCCGCCCGCGCCGGAAAAGGCCAACGACGATCCGGGTCGCGACGACAAGAAGACGGAGGCTGTCGCCGCGCAGCCGCCCGCGCCGCCACCGCCGCCCATCCCGCCGCCGGTGGTGCCGACACCGCCGGAACGCCCGGTCGAGACGGCCGAAGCGCCGCCCAAGGATGTTCCCTCGCCGCCCGAGCGTCCTGTCGAGAAGGCCGAGGCGCCCAAGGCGGCGCCTGAGCCGCCGCAGCGCCCCGAGCCGGTGAAGCCGCCGCCGGAGGACGCGGAGGCGCTCGCGCCAAAGCCGCCGCCGCGCCCGAAGGCCGAGCGCAAGGACGCGAAGAAGGAGACCAAGCCGGCCGCCAAGCCGGTCAAGGTCGCCAAGGTCGTGCCGCCCGCGCCGCCGCCGCCGCCGCCGCCCCAGCGACCGGAGCCCAAGCCGGAGCCGAAGGCCACGCCGCTGGACATGGTCGCGCGGCTTCTCGACAAGCTGAAGCCGACCAAGGCGGAGGAGAAGCCGCGTTCCGGCGACGAGGCGAAGGAGAAGCCGCGCGACGACTTCAACCCGAGCAAGATCTCGGCCCTGCTCGACCGCGAGGCGCCCCAGCACAAGGGCTCGACCGGCAAGCAGCTGACCCAGCTCGCCTCGCTCGGCTCGCCGACCGCGCATTCAGACAAGATGTCGCCCTCCTTGGCCGCGTCGGTCGATGGCTGGCTGATCGACCATTACAACGGCTGCTGGCATTATTTCGGCCTCGGCGCCGCCCAGTCCTACGTGCCGAAAGTCAGGGTGCGTCTCGGGCCCGATGGGACGCTGATCGCCAAGCCGGCGCTGATCAATCCGCCGAGCGACGCCAATCTTCGGTCGCTCGCCGACAGCGCGATCCGCGCGGTCAACGAGTGCAATCCGCTGCCGATCCCGGACTGGCTGAAGCCGCACTACGAAGCCTGGCGCGACCGCACGATCAACTTCGACCTGAAGGACAGGACGTGACGCGGCGGCGGCGCCTCGCGCGGCGCCGATAGGTCCCCATCAGGATCGACGAGCCTATTCATCCAATCGCGCGGTCGACGTCGCGAACACTCTCATCTCAGCATCGGGGCGAAACGCGATGACGTTGCTTCCTACCCGCCGCGCCGCGGCGCATATGATCGCCGCACTCGCCGCGGCGCCGATCGTCGGCGCCGCGCTCGGACCGGCGCGGGCGCAGGACCTCACCGTGCGCAAGCGCGGCGATTTCCAGCCGATCCCGATCGCCGTCACAAGCTTCGTCGGCGAGGGCGTCTCGGGCGACAAGGTCACCTCGGTGATCCTCAACGACTTCAAGCATTCCGTCTTCCTGACGCCGGTCGGCGAGACGCAGTCCGTCGGCAACCCGGATCAGGCGCCGCCGATGGACGCGTTCCGCAATCTCAACGCCCAGTACGTGCTGACGGGCCGCGTCGCCAACGCCGGCGACGGTCGCCTGCAGACGCAGTTCCGGCTGTGGGACGTCGCGTCCGGCGCGCAGGTGACCGGCGAGCAGTACGTCACCGACGCCAACAACCTGCGCCGCGTCGCGCATATCGTGGCCGACGCGGTCTTCTCGCAGGCGACGGGCGAGAAGGGCTTCTTCGACACGCGCATCGTCTTCATCGACGAGTCCGGGCCGGCGACGCGCCGCCGCAAGCGCCTCGCCATCATGGACCAGGACGGTGCCGGCGTGCGCTACCTGACGCGCGGCGACGACCTCGTCGTGACGCCGCGCTTCTCGCCGACCACGCAGGAGATCACCTACATGGCCTTCGGCGGCGCGGAGCCGCGCGTCCTCCTGATGAACATCGAGACCGGCCAGCGCGAGCCGGTCGGCAACTTCCCCGGCATGACCTTCGCGCCGCGCTTCGGACCGGGCGGCCGCAAGATCATCATGTCGCTCTCGGAAGGTGCGTCGACAAACCTCTACACGATGAACCTCGGCTCGAAGGAGACGACGCGGCTGACCGATACGCAGGCGATCGACACCTCGCCGTCCTACGCGCCGGACGGGTCGCGCATCGTCTTCGAGTCCGATCGCGGCGGCACGCAGCAGATCTACGTGATGGCGGCGGACGGCGGCGGCGCCCAGCGCATCTCGTTTGGCGACGGACGATACTCGACGCCGGTCTGGTCGCCCAAGGGCGACTACATCGCCTTCACCAAGCAGGGCAAGGGCGGCTTCGGCATCGGCGTGATGAAGCCCGACGGCTCGGGCGAGCGCATCCTCACCGAGGGGTTCCACAACGAGGGTCCGACCTGGGCGCCCAACGGCCTGTTCCTGATGTTCTTCCGCGATCCCGGCGGCGGCGGCGGCTCGCATATCCACATGACGGACGTGTTCGGCCGTTCCGAGTTCCAGGTGCCGACGCCGAGCTACGCGAGCGACCCGGCCTGGAGCCCGCTGCTGGGGGCCTGAGAATCGGAACGGTCTTGCGGCTGCCGCACCGACGAATCAGCCGTCGTCTCGGCACTCCGAAAGGCAGAATTCCAGTATTCGGTCGTTAAGAGTTCTCAGGTCATCGATTAGGTCGTATGGCAAAATAAGTCCAAATCCTTGAGCCCGCACGCGCTCTGCCGGAGCGCCAATGTCAAAGACAATCGGCGGGCAACCAAGATCGAAAGCTAGGGAAAGCGTGTAGCTGAAGGTTTCTGGCCAAATTGAGGGAAGCAAAATGCAGGATGGCTCGATTTCCGCGGCTTTCCTGAGAGCCTCGGCGGAGTCGGCGTAACGCCCGGTCTCGCCGACACCAAGCGCTTGCATCTCCTTGGATACATCGGAAAAGCCCACGATGTGATATCGGATGCGCAGACCACGCGCGAGCGCGTCGCGCGCGAGGCCTAGAATAATCCTTGATCCCTTATGCGCACCGATCGCCCCTATCGTCACGACGTTCACGATCGCGGGGTCGAGAGGCACTTTATACTCCGGCGTCGCAACCCGCTCCTCTTGGTGAGGCTTAACGGAAATCGCGTATAGCGCGCCGGCGCGTTGCAGCCGCGCCTTCACGTCGTAAGAAGGAGCGATGACTTCATTCGCACCTTTCAGAAAGGCCGCGAACACATCTCGACGAATCGCCGGATCGATTGCCTCCGGATAGGAATGGTCTTGCGCCATACAGTCCCGACAGACGGAGACATCGGGTAAGCCGCAGAATTGGTTGGTCGGCAAGACAAGGTCGTTTCGATGGCAAACGATCGAGTAATCATGAAGTGTGAAGTTGTAGGGCACTTGGCTTTCCCGAACAAGATCGAGCAAACCAACCGCAGCATGCCAGTCTAATCCGGCAATCGAATGGATGTGTATCGCGGAAGGTTGCAACCAGACGAAAAGGTCCGCTAGGTGAGGTCGAATATAGCTGAAGGCCCTAGTCCCCAGATTCGGACAGTAAGGCGTTGTTTTGGATCCTGAGCGGATCTCCAGTCCCCAGCGATCGCCGACACCAACGCGAAGGTGGACTACCGTCGTACCTTTTTCACGCAATGCCTCTTCTTGATCAAGGATGTGCTTGATTACACCGCCGGTCATCGCATGATAGACCAACACGACCGGCGCTTTGCCCGCGTCGGCGGCGAGGCGGGCAAGATCAAGCCTTATCCGCCCGGCCTCAGTCGCATCCGCGCTCAGATGCTGACGGATTTTATCGGGATAATCTGGATGCTTGATGATCAGCGCCTTTTGGCCAGGCGCGATTTGATTTCTGGCCGGCGCACCGAACGAGACTTCCCCCACGTGATAAACGAAAACATCCTCCGCAAGCACGTTTCGGAAGCCAGCTTTCGCGGCGCGGAGACAGAAATCGTTTTCCTCTCCATAGCCTCGACCAAAACTTTCCGCGTCGAAGATCCCTACGGCGGCGCGGCTCGTCATGCTCACATAGAAGCAAAAGCCCACCCCCGTCGGCACGTTGCTGTAACGCCCGGCGTTGCAGCGCGCCGCCAGCCTGTCCAAGGCGGCAACGTCAAGCTCCAGTTCGAGGACGTTATTTTCGTTTCTCTCGGGATAGCTGAAGATCGTGCCGTTGTTCGTGAACGGCGTGATCGTCGCGACGCGGGAGTCGCGCCGTGCATGGGCGACCATGCGATCGAGCCAGTCGCCCGACACCATCACATCCGTATTCAACAGGATCACGTCTTTGTCAGGAAACTTAAGAAATCCGCGGTTAACCGATCTTACGAAACCGAGATTCGTTTGATTACGCTCGAGAACAAAAAGGTCGCGCGCGGCCAGACTCTCGAGCATACCAACGAGGTTCGTATCGGGGGAAAAGTCATTAATTATGTAGAGCGCGTATTTGGACTTGATTTCGGCGCTCAACACCGAATGTAAAGCCGCGAGAGTTTCGTTATAGCCTTTGTAAACCGGCATGATAACCACGTAGTCTGCCGCGCATACATCGTTGCGCGGGACGAGTTTGTCCCACACCGTCGATTCTGGCGCGATCATCGCTGGATATAGGCGAGTGCCTATAGGATTGGGCTTGAGGCCCTCCAACTGGCCTATGGTCAGATAATGGTAAAAGGGATTGATGAGTTCGAAATCTATGTTTCGATAAGTACGCAGGTAGAATGCAGGATCAAAGGTGATGACTGGTTTGCGTCCTTCGCGCCAGCCGTAGTTCAGGAAATGGTCGAGCGGGTTCTTTCCAGCTTGTTCAACGTCGGGATTTGATCGCAGGTAGTAGGACGCGTCGAACGATCCCGCTATGACATCGCGCATGTGCGAGGCGAACATTGCAGACACGGGAGTTTGCTCGATTGCGTCCCCTGCCAGACGCGCTTGAGAGACGAAGTGGTAGAAAGGACTGACATCGAGGGCCGCCACAAAGAGATTCTCATCGACATAGGCTCGCGGCGAGAAGGAACTCGACGGCATCATCTCCTCGCGCCAGCCTATCGTGAGATAATGCTCAAGCAGATCGCCCTCAAATACGCCGAGCTGAGATCGATAGATAACCTCCGAGAAGTATTGAGCGCATATGCTCTTCTGGACAGCAATGAATTCGGTATCTTTAGTAAGCTTTGATGAAGCCTTGTCTTGGGTGCCGAGAGATATAAAGTGTAACAGGGGGTTTTCGAAGTTGCCCTGAAGATATCTATCGCGATAGTATAAGGTATTGAAGTCGGCAGACGGATCTCTACCTTCTCGCCAGCCGTGCTGCATGAAGTGAGCGAAGCCATCGCGTGTCGCTGCAGCTACGTCAGGATATTGTTTCAGGTAGAAATCATTATCGAAATGCTTCCGAGCAAGAGAGTTGGCCTGAAACCTGAACATTCTTTTCGCCAATCTTTCCGGTATTGCAGACTAAGATGTGCATGGTGACATAAAGCCGGAAATCAAAGCGACAGATGGCAAAGTTCGCTAAGGCCTCCGATCCCGATGTTGATTACCGAGCGCGTCGAAGGCAAGCAAGCCCCCAGACCCGCCTCGCGTTCTCCCCTTTTAAGGTGGAGACTTCCGGAAACGGATAAGTCCCATTTAGACACATGACCGCTGTGGGACACATCCGATGGCGGGTTGGCGTTTACGACCTAACGATGATACCTGAAGGTCAATTTGAAGCTGTTTTGATCGGAGACGAAGCTGGATGTTTGTCGATGGCATGATGGATACGCCCGTCGTCGACCTAGGAGCGACCAACAAGCTGTTTGCGGGCGTGCTCGTACCAAAGGGCGAACAGACGACAATAAGTCTTGGGGTGACACGACAGTTTCTTGAAGACGCCAATACCTATCACGAAAGGTATTTCGACATTAGTTATGCTACATATCTCGTGAAAGGAGCTCTTGATGCAATCAAGATTGACGGCCAGGTCGATCGAATTCTTGACATCGGGTCGGGATCAGGACCTTCCGTTTTCGCACTAATCGGCGAATTTCCAATGGCGCACATCGTGGCGACAGATGCGAGTCCACAGCTTCTGGCGATCCTCAGAACCGCTCTGAAGGAAAAGGACAAAAGTGGTCAGTGTACGACTATCTGTCTAGATCTAAACAGACCCTGGTTCAAGAAGGAGACGTTCGATCTGGCGCTTGGTAGCGCGATTCTACACCACCTTTTCGAGCCCGAGCGTTTGATCACGGAGATATTTGCGGCGGTACGTCCGGGTGGTGCCGTCGTGTTTTTCGAACCATTCGAGCCGGGCTATGCCGTGATGGCGATCATCTACCGATTGATCCTCGCCAACGCGAGCTTTACGAATTCTCTCGATGGTCGCATCGCCGACTTCCTTCGTGGGAAGATCGGAGAGACAGCTCTGATGAAGTGCGAGCCAAAAGATCCGGCTGTGTATGACACTATCGACGACAAATGGATGTTCACACGCGACCATGTAGAGGCGATCGGTCGGTCAATCGGCGCATCCAAGGCGATTGTCTATCCAATCAATCAATCTGCCAACCCTTTTACGAACCACATGCGGGTCATGCTTAGGTTGGGTCTTGGCCTTGATGTGAGTGCAATGCTTCCGTGGGCCTGGGAGATTATATCCGAGATAGAGGCTAATCTCTCAGAATCATGTAAACGAGAGATCTTTTTGGAAGGCTGCATCGCCTTCATCCGATAGCGAGGCGCCGTTCGAAGCACGCCAGTGTGCGACAAGACTTCGGCCTGTTCCTGATGTTCTTCCGCGATCCCGGCGGCGGCGGCGGCTCGCATATCCACATGACCGACGTGTTCGGCCGTTCCGAGTTCCAGGTGCCGACGCCGAGCTACGCGAGCGACCCGGCCTGGAGTCCGCTGCTGGGGGCCTGAGCCTCCCAGCGGCGAAGCAAGTGACGCGACGACGCTATAACAGTTGGAGCGCCACCTGTTTCTCAGAAGGTGATCTTGACGCCACCGTAAACGGAGAGCGGCTGGGCGACGGTGACCGCGTTGGCGTTGGCGCCGGCGTAGTTGTTGTTGGCGAGGGTCTGGTTGATGTTGCCGGCGGATGTCCCGACATCGTAGAAGGCGCCGAAGGTCGCGTAGTGGTTGTTGGTGAGATTGTTGATGATGCCGAAGATCTGCACGTGGTCGGTGACCTGGTAGGACGCGTGCGCGTTGACGAAATAGTAGGATGGCAGCTGCGGGTTCTGGTTGGCATCGTCGCCGACGAAATACTGGCTGCCGACGATCACCGCGTCAGCGCCAACCGTGAGACGCGGCGTGAAATGGTACTCGAAGCCGACCTTGCCGAGGTTGCGCGGGATACCGGGGATGTGATTGCCCGGGTTGACCTGGATGTTGCCGTTGGCGTCGGCGAACGGGTTCATCGGTGACGAGAACAGCGCGCTGAACTGGTAGGTCGCGTCGATGAAGGCGTAGTTGCCGTAGAACGACCAGGGTCCCTTGCTGTAGTTCAGGCCCGCCTCGACGCCCTGCCGCAGCGTTTCCGGCGCGTTGACGAAGAAGCCCTGGCCGGTGATCGCGCTCGGTTCGCTGATGATGTCGTCCGTGCTCGACACGTGATAGTAGCCGGCCTTGTAGGTCAGCGATCCGTATTGCTCCGGAAGTACGACCGTCCCGCGCGCGCCGGCCTCGATCGTGTGCGAGACGACCTGGTTGAGCTTCGGATCGGAGACGAGCGCGGTCTCGAGCACGCAGGGCCGGGTCGGGTCGGCGCATTCGCTCTCGAGTGGCGTCGGCGCGCGGTTGGCTTCGGAATAGCCGGCGTAGACGTTGAGGGCGGGCGAGAACGAATAGGTCGCGCCGAAGACGGGATTGATCCGGTCGTAGTTGTTGGTGGCGTTCAGCTCGGGATCCGCGCCGCTGACGTCCGCGACGGAGATCACCGCGATGTTGTAGCGGGCGCCGGCGGTCACGGCGAGCTTGCTGGTGATGTCGAACGTGTCGAGCGCGAACAGGCCGTAGTAGGTCGCGGTGGTGTGAATGAAGGTTGAGTTCACACCGACATTGCCGGCGGTGTTGAGGATTTCTCCGGCGCCCGGGAATCCGGAGAGGATGTTCTGGAAGCCGCCGTTCAACTGGCCGAGGGTCGTCGTCGAAGAATAGTCCGTCTTGCCGGTGTCGACGCTGCCACCGAGGACGAAGTAATTGTCGTGGCCGAAGAACTTGTCCTTGTTCGTCGCCTGCAGTTCGGTGCCGACGCCCGTCGAATGCGTCGACGTGTTCGCCGTGGTTCCATAGGGAAACGCGTCGGTTTTGCCCCGCATCGCCGGGATCGTTCCACCGTCGGCGGTGCGAAACTGCAGCTCGTTGGGCGTCTCCGTGCCGGTGAGCGGCTGCTCGCACAACGTGTCCCTGTCCTTGCGACGGCCGGCGCCGGGGATCTCGCGGCAGTTGGTGACGTCGGCATCGTTGCCGTCGACGTGGAACTGGTCGAACTGGCGGATATAGAAACTGCTGGCGACCGACCAGTGCGGGGTGATGTCGAAACGCCCGGTCAGCTGGGCTTGGCCGGCCTGGTTGTTCGTCGTCTGGGGGGTGGTGAAGACCGCGTTGTACTGCTGCTGGACGAGGACCTGGGGCGTCGTGCCCTGGACGCCGAGCAGCGATCGCCCGAACTGGCCGATCAGGTGGACTTCTGAATCCTGCGTGCGATAGCCGAGATCGGCGAGCGAGCGCTCGGCGTTCTGCGCGCCGAACGGCCGGTAGCCGCCGTCGCGATAGATGTCGCCGGCGAAATAGAAACTGTAATTGCCGCTCTGCTTGCCGAATTCGCCGAAGCCGTTGACGCGGCCGAAGGAGCCGCCGAGCACGGTGACGTCGCCACCCTGGAAGGTGAACCCGTTCTTGGTGATGAAGTTGATGGCCCCGCCGAGCGCGTTGAGGCCGAAGATCGGGTTGTTGGTGTAGACGTCGGCCGACGCGAGGGCGATGGGCGGGATCAGGTCGAGGTTGACGGCGTCACCGAAGGACTCGTTGATGCGCACGCCGTTCTCGTAGACGGCAAGACCCGCGGCGGTGCCGGAGATACGCGAGGCGTCGAAGCCGCGATAGAACAGGTCGGGCGAGAGATCGGAGCCATCGACGCTCAGCGCGATGGCGGCCGGTACATGCGAGGTGATCGCCGTCGTCACGCTCGGCGAGTATTGCTGGGTGAAGTCCTTCGAGGTGACGATGGAGATGTCGCCCGGCACCTTGTTGATGTTGATGCCGCCGCCAACATCCGTCGGTACCGGCGTGGACGAAATGACGATCTCCGGCAACGCCGTCGCACCGCCCTCCTGCGCCATGGCATTGGAGACGCCGGAAGCGGCGCAAAGAACCGAAAGCCCGGCGGCCGCGGCACGGCGCAATGTCGTCATTTTCCACGCTCTTTGCACAAAGGAAGGTGCGACCAGTCTTAATGTCTTAGTGAGTTGCTTCCTAGTTTGTCATTGCCGGGCATTCCCAAACATCCCGCCCTCGTTTCCCGGAATGCGCTTCGGGATCGTCGCCACGCGCGCAAATGGCGTGGAAACTGGCTGTCGTAGACGACGTTCGCAATTATTCGCTCTCGGCCGCTGCCTCCTGGTCGACGCGAGCGCTTCGTCCGCGCCGGTGATACGGCTTGTCGCCGGCGGGACCCGGCCCTAACCAAGACGTCGATGGAAGGAGCGACCTTGAGCAAGGACGAGACCTACGACGAGGCCGCGATCCACGCCAAGCTGGCGGATCATCCGCACTGGTCTTTCGCGCAGGGCAGCATCCAGCGCCGCTACGATACGGCGAACTGGCGCTCGACGCTGATGGTCGTGACCACGATCGGACATCTCTGCGAGGCGGCCTGGCACCATCCCGAACTGATCGTCACCTATGGCAGCGTCCTCGTGAAGCTCTCGACCCATTCGGCCAAGGGCATCACCGATCGCGACTTCGAGCTTGCCGCGAAGATCGAGGCGGTGATCGGCTGGCAGCCGCGCATCGAGGGCGGCGCGCTGACCGGGCCGCCCGCCAGCCACGCCTACATCAAATACGAGAGCCGATGAGCACCACCTTCGCCGTCGCCGACCTGCACGGGCGTTTCGATCTGCTCGAGGCCGCGCTCGACGCCATCGAGGCTTACAAGACCGAGGCTTGCAAGACCGAGGCTTGCGCGACCGAGCCGGGCGAGACCCGCACGATCGTCTTCCTCGGCGATTACGTCGACCGCGGTCCGCGCGGCGCCGACATCCTCGACCGCCTCTCGGCCGGCCCGCCCGAGGGATGGCGCTGGATCTGCCTCAAGGGCAACCACGAGGCGATGATGTCGCTGGCGCTGCGCAATCCGGACCGGCTCGATTGGTGGCTTGAGAATGGCGGCGACAGCACCGTCGCCTCTTACGGCGAGCGCCGCGAGGCCATCGCGCGCCACCTCGCCTGGATCGACGGCCTGCCGGCGATCCACACCGACGCGCATCGCGTTTACGTGCATGCCGGGGTCGAGCCGGCGATGCCTTTGCGCGCCCAGGCCGAGCGAACGCTGCTATGGAAGCGCTATCCGGAGAACGCGCCGGGCGGCCATGGCACTTATCACGTCGTGCACGGCCATGACCCCGCTATCGCCGGCCCGATCGTCTACGCCGGCCGCACCGCGCTCGATACGCTGGCCTGGAACACCGGACGTCTGGTGGTCGGCGTCTTCGACGATGGTTCGGCGGGCGGCCCGGTGGACACGATCGAGGTGCGATGCGCTCCGGCGTGACGGGTCTCGCGCTTGCGTGAAAGGCGCTAACTAGGTAAAGATACCTTCATGAGACCTCGTGGTACGCTGTCCCGACGCATGACCGTTTGCCGACCATGACGCTGCCGACCCATGACGCTGCCGACCATGACGCTGCCGACTCATGACGCTGCCGACTCATGACGCTGCCGACCCATGACGCTTATGACGCTATGACGCTTATGACGCTTCTTTGTAACGATGCGTGCAAAAAATTGTGGCGAAGCGTCACTCAGGCCGTCGCCGGCTCGCCATCCCGGCGCATCGCCGCCTCCGCCTCGTCGAGCAGCCGTTCCTCGTGTTTCTTGTAGAAGCGCCAGAGGATGACGGCGCCGACGAGGGCGATGGCGAACGCCGCCCAGCCGACCGGCCCGGCGATGCGGCTGATCCCCTCGCCGAGGAGATAGCCGCCGAAACCGAACACGCAGGCCCAGACGATCCCGCCGGCGGCGTTGAAGATGAAGAATTTCGCCGGGGTGAGATCGTTCACCCCGGCGAGCAGCGCCGCATAGGCCCGCAGCATCGCCACGAAGCGCCCGAAGAAGACGATGGCGCCGCCGTAGCGCTTGAAGAGGTATTGCCCGAGCTTCTGCTTGCGGGCGTCGATCCCCACCGTCGGGCCGTAGCGCGCGAGGAGCTTCTCGCCATATGCGCGGCCGATCCAGAAGCCGATATTGTCGCCCAGGATGGCGCCGCAGGCCGCCGCCAGGATCACCAGGCGGATGTCGAGGCTCTTGCCGGTGCTGGCGAGAACCGCGCCGGTGACGAGGATGGTCTCGCCCGGCAGCGGGATGCCGGCGCTTTCCAGCATGATGATGAAGAAGACGGCGGCGTAACCGTAGGTCGAGAGGACGTGCGACAGGGTCTCGGAGCTGATGAGATGCAACGCGCGGCCTTTCCTTGCGGATGCCGAGGTTCTACGCCAAGCCGCCTCGCGGGCAAAGCGCGCGGAGCGCCTGACCGCGGGGGACTGGCGGCGACACCTCTTTTCCGCGATGAAGCGTTGCCTTTGGATCGGCGAACGGAGCGGACGTGGAGATCTTAGCCGAGCTATACGGAAATCTGCGCTTTCGCCTCGTCTTGCCTCTGCATCTGCTGATCGCGCTGGCCGTCACCGTCCATGCCTTGCTGCGCAAGCGCGACGTCGGCGCGGCGCTAGGCTGGATCGGCCTCACCTGGCTCGCACCTTTCATCGGCGGCTTCCTCTACTTCGTTCTCGGCATAAATCGCGTGAAGCGACGCGCGGAACAGCTGAACCGCCATCCGCGCACGAGAAGTCGAGCGCGGACCGAAGATCCAGAGGAGCACGACGACTTCGAGCCGCTGCAGCGCGGCATCGGGCGCATCTCGAGACGCGTGCTGGAGAACGGCAACGCGCTGACGATCTACCAGAACGGCGACGAGGCCTACCCCGCCATGTTGGCGGCGATCGACGCCGCGCAAACCAGTATCGGCCTGTCGAGCTACATCATGCGCATGGACGAGACCGGTACGCGTTTCGTCGAGGCGCTGAAGCGCGCCCGGGACCGGGGCGTCGAGGTGCGCGTGATCGTCGATGGCATCGGCGGCAACTACCTCTTCTCACCCGCCTACCACGCGTTGCGCCATGCCGGCATAAAGGCGGGACGTTTCATGCATTCGCCGCTGCCGTGGCGGATGCCGCTCCTCAATCTGCGCTCGCACAAGAAGATCCTGGTCGTCGACGGGCGGACCGGCTTCACCGGCGGCATGAACATCGCCAACGAGAACGTCATGGCGCTGCGCCCGAAAAGACCGGTGCAGGATTCGCACTTCAAGATCACCGGGCCGGTCGTGTCGCAACTCGTCGACGCCTTCGCCGACGATTGGGCCTTCGTGTCGGGCGAGGGGCTCGAGGGCCAGGCCTGGTTTCCGGCGCTCGACCAATCGGGTGGCGCCAAGGCCAGGGTGATCACCTCGGGTCCCGACCAGGATCTCGAGAAGATCGAGTTCTCGGTGATGCAGGCGGTCGCCTGCGCGCGCGCCTGCATCACCGTGATGACACCCTATTTCCTGCCGGACGAGCGGCTTCTCACGGCACTGTCCCTGGCGGCGATGCGCGGCGTCAAGGTTCACGTGGTCATGCCGAGGGCGAGCAACCACGTCCTCGTCGACTGGGCGGCGCGCGCCAACATCGGCTCGCTGTTGAAAGACGGCGTGAATGTCTGGCTTGGGCCGTCGCCGTTCCGTCATTCCAAGATCATGGTCGTCGACGACGAATGGAGCCTGATCGGCAGTTGCAACTGGGATCTGCGCAGCTTCCGGCTGAACTTCGAGATCTGCATGGAAGTCTACGACCATGCCTTCGCCCATCAGCTTCAGCACTTCGTCATGAGCAACAAGGGCGAGCCTCTGTCCAACCGGGATCTGAAGGACCGCGGCATGCCGATCCGCCTGCGCGACGCCGGCGTGCGCCTGATGATGCCGTATCTGTAAAGACGACAAGACGGGGCAGACGATATGGCGGGAAAGACGATATGGCGAGCGTCTTGCTCGAAGACGTCCTTGGCCAGCCACCTCAAACCGAGGCCCTGAATGCTCACCTATCTCTACGTGGCGCTCGGCGGCGCGATCGGATCGGTCGCGCGTTTCGCGATTTCCGGCACGATCGCGCGCGGTATCAACGAGGTCTTTCCTTGGGGCACGTTGATCGTCAACATCACCGGCTGTTTCATCATAGGCTTCTTCGCCATGCTGACCGGACCGAACGGCCGGATCCTCGTGCCGCCTGACGTTCGCCAGTTCTTCATGGTCGGGATGTGCGGCGGCTATACCACCTTCTCCTCGTTCAGCCTGCAGACGCTCGCGCTGGCGCAAGGCGGCGACATGAGGCGAGCCGGCTTCAACGTCGTCGTGTCGGTCGCCTTCTGCCTCGTCGGTGTCTACCTCGGTTCCGTCGCCGCCGCGGCCGTCAACCAGCTCAAGGGAGCCTGATATGCAGGGCAGTGTGGCCATGATCCGTATTTATACGGACGAGCGCGCCAAGGGTGACGACGGGCCGCTCTATTCCGTGATCGTCGAGCGCGCGCGGCAGGCGCGTCTCGCCGGCGCGACGGTGCTGCGCGGCGCGATCGGTTTCGGCGAGAGCGGTCACGTGCAGCGCGCCAGCATCCTCGATCTCTCGGGCAATCTGCCGCTCGTCATCGAGATCGTCGACGAGGAGCCAAAGCTGCGCGCCTTCCTGCCGACGCTGGAAGGGATGACGGATATCGGGCTCGTCACGCTGGAAAGGGTCGAGGTTCTGCACTACGGCGGCAAGGCCATCGGCACTTAGACCATTCGGACGACCCGTGCGGCTCGCCGGCGGCGTGACATTCATCGAGCTACCGCTTCGGGGACTGTCTAAGGGCCAGCACTCGTGCGGCAGCGGCGCAACAGCGAAGACAATAACGCCATTGCAACCGCCGGATGCTGTGAAAGACGTCAATAGCGTGGAGTCCTGACCGCCTAGCGTTCGTGGCTTTGCGTCCGTGCCGTGTTCATTGCCGCCTGTCTTACTCGCCTTGCCGCTCGCGCTTTGCCTGACGCACAGCGTGACAGCGGGCGCTTTTCTTCTGCCGGAAGGTCAGGGCCAGTTCATCGCCGGGGTCGGCTACACCGAGGGATCGCGGCGCTTCGATCAAGGCGGCAGGATCGTCACCGCGCCTTCGTTCAGCAAGGTGGAGGCCAGCGGTTATCTCGAGTATGGCGTCACGTCCTGGCTCAGCCTCATTGCCGCGCCGACGCTGTCGCACGCGCATGACGCGCCCGCCTCCAACAGCGTCACCGGCTCGGATTCGAGCGCGTTCGGCGGGCGCCTCCAGATCTACGGCGCACCCGGCCGCGTGGTCGCGGTGCAGGCACTCGTGCAGCCGCCGATCGGCGCCGGCAACCGGGCGACGCAGCTCATGGACGGCGGCGCGAGAACCTTGGGCGTCGACACGCGGCTCCTGCTCGGCCAGGCTTTCCCGCTGTTCGGCCTGCCGGCCTTCGTGGACATCGAGCCCGGGGCGCACGTCCGCGCGGATCCGTTCCCGACAGAAGCCCGCTTCGATGCGACGCTTGGCGTTCGACCAACACAGAACCTGCTTGTCCTTTTCCAGGATTTCTCGAGCTTCGCGCACGCCGACGGGCCGCTTCTGCCGCAGCAATCCTACAGCAAGGTACAGATCAGCGCCGTGTACGATTTCTCCGCGCGATGGTCGCTGCAGTTTGGTGGAGTCCGCACGATCGCCGGGCGCAACATCGTGCGCGAGACCGGGCCGCTGGGCGGTGTATGGTATCGGTTCTAGAGATCGACGGCGCGCGCGATGCGGACACGATCAATCCGATGTCCTCGGCGCCGCACTTAGCGGCTGCCAGGACTGATCGAGCGCCTGATCGCGCGTGAAAGGCGGTAGGGCGGGAAACAGCTTGGGCAATCCTCCGCGGCCGCCAGCTTGCGGGCATCCAAATAGGCCTGAAGGAACAGCTCGTCAGCCTTCGCCTTCAGGCTCGGATTTTCCCTCATGTGGTCGGCGATCTCGATGCGCTGATTGAGGATCGTCGTTGCCCAACCGCGGCTCGCCTTTTCCGGCTGATACATGGCCTTCAGGAGATGCTGAAAAGGATCCTGTAACGCGAACGCAGCTCGGAAACTTCCTTGCGGCCCAAGGTCTCGATCTCCTCGATGATGTTCGCGAGATCGGCGTCCGCCAGGCGCAGTTGCCTCAGAAGGCGCGCTTGCACCTGCGTCCAGGCATAGAAGTCTTCTTCGTAGAGACTGTCCGAGATCTCGAAGGCCGTGTCCGCCATGGGACGCTCCCGCCACCGCACGATAACAGTCTACAGCATCGTGCCCGGTGGCCCAGCAGGGCGGTGGTCCAGCGGGGCGGCACCGGTCGCATCCGCCATGAAGCTGAGCTAAGAGAAGCGGAAGACCCTTGAGCCCAGGACGACCCGTGCAGGCCCGCGAACCAGACATCACGCCGGAGCTCGTCGCCGCGCACGGGCTGAAGCCCGACGAGTACCAGCGCATCCTCGATCTCATCGGCCGGGTGCCGAGCTTCACCGAACTCGGCATCTTCTCGGCGATGTGGAACGAGCACTGCTCCTACAAATCCTCGCGCCTTCACCTGCGCACGCTGCCGACATCGGCGCCTTGGGTGATCCAAGGCCCCGGAGAGAATGCCGGCGTGATCGACATCGGCGACGGCGACGCCTGCATCTTCAAGATGGAGAGCCACAACCATCCCTCCTACATCGAGCCCTATCAAGGCGCGGCGACCGGCGTCGGCGGCATCCTGCGCGACGTGTTCACCATGGGCGCGCGGCCGATCGCCTGCCTCAACCTGTTGCGCTTCGGCGATCCCGCGCACCCGAAGACCAGGCATCTCGTCGCCGGCGTCGTGGCCGGCGTCGGCGGCTACGGCAACAGTTTCGGCGTGCCGACCGTCGGCGGCTCGACCGAATTCCACACACGCTACGACGGCAACATCCTCGTCAACGCGATGGCGGTCGGCCTCGCCAAGACCGACGAGATCTTCTACGCCAGGGCGACCGGCGTCGGGAACCCGATCGTCTATCTCGGCTCGAAGACCGGCCGCGACGGCATCCACGGCGCCACCATGGCGTCAGCCAGCTTCGAGGCCGACGCCGAGGAGAAGCGGCCGACCGTCCAGGTCGGCGATCCCTTTGCCGAGAAGCTGCTGCTGGAAGCCTGCCTCGAGCTGATGCGCACCGGCGCCGTCGTCGCGATCCAGGACATGGGCGCGGCCGGCCTCACGTCTTCCGCCGTCGAGATGGGCGCCAAGGGCGATCTCGGCATCGAGCTCGACCTCGACACCGTGCCGTGCCGCGAGACCGGCATGAGCGCCTACGAGATGATGCTGTCGGAGAGCCAGGAGCGCATGCTCATGGTGCTCTACCCCGAGAAGCGCGCGGCGGCCGAGGCGGTCTTCGTCAAATGGGGCCTCGACTTCGCGATCATCGGCAAGACCACGGACAATCTGCGCTTCGTCATCAAGCACGGCGGCGAGACCAAGGTTGATCTGCCGATCAAGGAGCTGGGCGACCAGGCGCCGCTCTACGACCGGCCGCATGTCGAAACCCCGAAGCTGCCGATCATCGACGCCGCCTCGGTGATGCCGCCGATGGGCACGCGCGAGGCGCTGCTGAAGCTGCTCGCCACGCCCGACCTCGCGTCGAAACGCTGGGTCTGGGAGCAGTACGACCATCTCATCCTCGGCAACAGCGTGCGCCGCCCCGGCGGCGACGCGGCGGTCGTGCGCGTCGGCGACGGGCCGAAGGGCCTCGCGCTCTGCACCGACGTCACCCAGCGCTATTGCGAGGCCGACCCCTACGAGGGCGGCAAGCAGGCGGTCGCCGAGGCGTGGCGCAACATCACCGCGACCGGCGCCCTGCCGCGCGCCGCGACGGACAACCTCAACTTCGGCAACCCGGAGAAGCCGGAGGTCATGGGCCAGTTCGTCGGCTGCGTGCGCGGCATCGGCGAGGCCTGCCGCGCGCTCGACTTCCCGATCGTGTCGGGCAACGTCTCGCTCTACAACGAGAGCGCCGGGCGCGGCATCCTGCCGACGCCCTCCATCGGCGGCGTAGGCGTTATAGCCGATGTGGCCACCGCGGCCTCGCTGGCCTTCGCCCGCGCTGGCGAAGCCATCGTGCTGATCGGCGACACGACGGGCTGGCTCGGCCAGTCGCTGTACCTGCGTGAGATCTGCGGCCGCGAAGAGGGCGCACCGCCGCCTGTCGACCTCGTGGCCGAGCGCGCGCACGGCGATTTCGTGCGCGTCCGCATCGTCGAGAAGCGGCTCACCGCCGTGCATGACGTGTCGGACGGCGGTCTCCTCGTCGCGCTGGCCGAGATGGCGCTCGCCGCCGGCATCGGCGCGACGATCGAGATGCCCACCGCGATGCCGGCGCACGCCTGGCTGTTCGGAGAGGACCAGGCCCGCTATCTCGTCACCACGTCGCCGCAAGAAGCCGAAGCCATGATCCGGCACGCCGCCGAGGCCGGCCTGCCCTGCCGCCGCGTCGGCACGACGGGCGGTGACAGCCTGATGCTGGATGGCGCGACGATCCCGCTCGCCGATCTCCGCCGCGCGCACGAGGATTGGCTGCCGGGCTATATGGGCTGAGACGCAAAGGCGATCAGCATTGCCGCTTGGCTTGTCCAGGCGTTAGTCTCGCTTGAAATGGAGGCATCAATGGCAGACGCCAGAAAAGTCGCGATCGTCGCCGGAGTCGGCCCTGGCACCGGCGCCTCGCTCGCCCGGCGCTTCCATGCCAACGGCTACCAGGTCGCGCTGCTCGCCCGCGACACCACCTTCAGCACCGCGCTCGCGAAAGAGCTCGGCGAAGCCAGAGCCTATGCCTGCGACGTCGGCGACGCGGCCTCCGTGGCCGCCGCGATGGCCGGCATCCGCACCGACATGGGCGAGGCCTCGGTGCTGCTCTATAATGCCAGCGCCGGCGCCTTTGGCGACGTCCTGTCGATCACGCCTGAGCAGTTCGAAACGACCTGGCGGGTGACCGCGCTCGGCGCGCTTCTCCTGTCCCAGGCCGTGATCCCGGCGATGAAGGCGGCGGCCGAGGGCGCCATCATCTTCACCGGCGCCACCGCCTCGCGGCGCGGCGGTCCGCGCTCCGCCGCCTTCGCGCCGGCCAAACACGCCCAGCGCGCGCTCGCCGAGTCGATGGCGCGCAGCCTCTGGCCTTTCGGCATCCATGTCGCTCTAATGGTCGTCGACGGCGTCATCGACATTCCGCGCACGCGCAAGATGATGCCGGACAAGCCGGACGACTTCTTCCTTCAGCCCGACGCCATCGCCAAGATCGCCGCCGATCTCGTCGCGCAGGACCGCTCCGCCTGGAGCTTCGAGGTCGAAGCCCGACCTTACAAGGAAAGCTGGTAATGCTCGACGAGGATACGATGGGCCGCGAGCGGGGCACAGTCGTCGCAGTGAGCCGCAGCCCGGAGCATGGGTTCTCCAAGACGCCGCGCGACGCCATCACTTTGCTGGCGGGCCTCGGCGTCGAGGGCGACGCCCATGCCGGCAAGACGGTGCAGCACCTCTACCGGGTCAAGCTCGACGCCAGGGCGCCGAATCTGGCGCAGGTGCACTTCCTCCATGCCGAACTGTTCGACGAGATGGCGGACCAGGGCTTCGCGATCACGCCCGGTGCGATGGGTGAGAACGTGCTGACGCGCGGCCTCGATCTCCTCGCGATGCCGACCGGCACACTGTTTCGCCTCGGCGAAGCCGTGGTCGAGATCTCCGGCATCCGCGACCCGTGCAGGAAGATCGACGTGCTCGGCAGAGGGCTCACCAAAGCCCTGCTCGGACGCGACGCGGACGGCAGCCCGATCCGCAAGGCCGGCATCATGGGCGTGGTGGTCGAGGGCGGCGTGGTGCGCGCCGGCGACACGGTTCAAGTCACGCTACCGGCCGAGCCGCACCGGCCGCTCGAGGTCGTGTAACCGCCGACGATCTGCCGCCGTGGTGTTAGCACGACGCGCGTTCACGTGACGACGCGAAGCCGTCACGAAGGTCGGACCCTTTCGTTCCGCGTTTACAGCTCATTCATCGTCAGATATAGAAGAAACGTTATAACATAAGGTAGGTAACATGTGCATCGGTGAAGGGCTGGATACCTTGAAGTCACAAGAGCAAGGTTTTCTGCGCGCCGCGGCGGCGGCGCAGTTCCCCAACCACTCCTTTTCCATCCGCCACGGTGAAGGTGGTTTGGCGTGGGCCGTTCTAGCGCCCCAACTACCGCAGCGAACCGCGCTTTGCTTCACGATCTGCCGGATCGATCCCTGCCTGATGGTCATGGCTGAGGACCGCGAGGCGCGGCGGCAGTTCTGCAGCGCGGCGAACGTCGAAGATGCGATGGCCTTCGTTCAAATGGCGTCCGAGCAGGCGATACTCTCATCGACGCACGCGCATCCCGCACCGGAGGCGGTGCAATGACCTCTTTCTTCGGCTCGACGGGATCTCGGCGTTCGCGCGATGCTATTCGCCGCCCACGACAATGCCGGTAGCGGAAATCTTGGCATCCGGCGCGATCTCGTGCAGCACTGTCGCGTTTTGCTCAACGCTGTGCTGCGCGGCGAAAACCTCCCAACCCGGTCCTCGATAGGACGGATCGTAAGGCGACTCCGAGTAGCCGTAACGCGGGTTCTGTGGCGCGACCGTTCCGCCGCCATAGCCGTATCCGTAGCCATACGGTCTGCCGACGCTGTGACGGAACACGTCGGCGCGATGCCAGGCGCGATGATGATGCGGGGGCGATGCCGACGCGGCCGTCGCGGGGATAATCAAAAGCGCGGCCACCGCGGTCAGCGTTGCATGACTCAGCATGAGAATGATCCTGTCATAACATCCTGTATTCATATGGGGTTGGCCAGCGCGCATTCACGTGTGGCCACAGCGCCTGGCGCAAGACCAAAGGGCCGCCCTCGGGTTCAGGTCCGATCAATCCCTACGAGAAACGAATGGCTGCCACGTCATCATCAGGTGTTCATGCGCGTACGACGACGATTAAATGTTCATTCAACAGACACGTACTGCCTTTATCTTGGACATTGAACTATGAAGACCATCCCTACCCTCGCCGTCGTCGCCCTGGCTTTGGGCCTCATTGCCGCCAAGTCTCACTCAGACAGCCTGCATGGGCCACAGGTCAGACAACCGGCCCCTATTCACAATGTGATCGGCGCGACGACCCCGATGCCAGACTTCTTCGGTTCCATGCTGGTCGTTCGCTGAGGCATCGGCCGCACCTCGGTAGGAGGAGCTAAGTCTCGCTCGCGTAATAGACGAGCGCCGCGAGCTCGAACAGCAGACCGACGGCACTCGTCGCGGTCCAGCCACCATGAGCGAACGAGAGGCCCGCGACGAACGAGCCGAAAGCTCCTCCCGCGAAGAATAGCGCCAGATAAAGGCCGTTGAGGCGCCCGCGGGCTTCCGGCTCGAGCGCGAAGATCTCGCGCTGGCCGACCACCAGGTTGGCCGCCGTCGCCATGTCGAGCAGGACCGCCGCGACGACGAGGATCGGCCAGGACGCCAACCAACCGCCGACGCACGCGATCGCGAAGGATGCCGCGCCAGCGATGAGGGCTATGCCGGTGACGCGTTTGGTGTGACCGGCGTCGGCCGCGCGTCCCGCCACGGGCGAGACCATCGCGCCACCCGCGCCGACCAGCGCGAACACGCCGATGCCGCTCTGCGTGAAGTGAAAACGCGGCCCTTCGAGGTAGAGCGGGACCGCTGTCCAGAATAGGCTGAAGGCGCCGAACATGGCCGCCTGGTAGGCGCCACGGCGGTGCAGCACGCCAGTGTCGCGCAGCAGCGGCCAAAGCGACGCCAGCGCGCGGGTATAAGGCATCCCGGCCGGGCGGCGGCTCGGCAGCTTCGCCAGCAGGAGCAGCACCAAGAGGAACACCGTAGCGGCGCTCAGCGCGAAGATGCTGCGATCGCCGAGCGTTTCTGCGGCAAAACTCGCCGCGGGGCGCGATAGCATGATCCCGAAGAGCAGCCCGCTCACGACAGTGCCGACGACGGAGCCACGATTCTCATCGGAGGCGAGATGGCCGGCGAACGGAACGACCACCTGCACCGCGCTGGCGGCGATGCCGATGGCCACGGAGGCGGCGAAAAACAGCGCGGCGTCCGGCGCCACGGCGGCGGCGATCAGCGCGACAACGAGAATGGCCAGCATCACGAGGATGAGCTTGCGATTTTCCAGGATGTCGCCGAGCGGCACGACGAGAACCAGTCCCGCGGCGTAGCCGAGTTGCGTCACCGTTACGAGCAGGCCGGAGGCGTAAACCGGGATCGCGTAATCGCGGCTGATCAGACCAACGAGCGGCTGGACGTAGTAGAGGTTCGCCACCACGATCGCGCAGGAGAACGCCAGCAGGAACACGAGACCGTTCGGTACGTGCTCGCTGATCCGCGGCGCAGGGTCGGACGTGTTCGGAACGTTTTGATCGCGTGTCACTGACGCGCTAATGCGTCGGAGTGCCGTTGGCTCCAGGTCTGTTGGCTTTGGTAAGCCGGCTATGCCGCTTTACCGGATCGTCTGATGGTCTTGCGCCGTAAGCGCGAAAGCATAGCTGTAGTGCGACAGGACAGGCTGGAGGACGAGCCTAGCGTGAGCGACATCGAGAAAGCCGAACATCGCGGCCGCGAGCTTTCGCCCGCCGCGCGGCGGGCCTTGGCCGAAGCGCGGGAACGCCGCCGCCTCTCTGACGAGACGGCGGCGCGGATCGCCGAGACACGCGAGATCGACGGGCGCGGCGGAGCGGAACCGGTTCGCTTCGGCGACTGGGAAGTGAAGGGGCTCGCGACCGACTTCTGAGCGGAGGCGAAAGCTTCAGGCCGGCAGAGCCGCCTTGGCCTTCTCGACGATCGACGCGAAGACTTCCGGCTCGCGGACAGCGAGGTCGGAGAGAACCTTGCGGTCTATCTCGATCCCGGCCCGCCCAAGACCATCGATGAAGCGCGAGTAGGTGATGCCGAGTTCACGGACAGCGGCGTTGAGGCGCTGGATCCACAAAGCGCGAAACGTACGCTTCTTCACGCGGCGGTCGCGGGTCGCGTATTGCATGGAGCGATCGACGGCCGCCTTGGCGGTGCGGATCGTGTTCTTGCGGCGGCCATAAAAACCTTTGGCGGCCCGAATGGTCTTCTTGTGCTTGGCGTGAGCGGGTACACCGCGTTTTACGCGAGCCATAATGATCTCCTATCGACGAACGAGGAAGCGAGGCGAGGGGTCTTCAGCCGTTGGGCAGGAAGAACTTCTTGACGTTGTCGCCGTCGGTCTTGAACAGCACGTTGGTGCCGCGCAGATTGCGGATCTGCTTGTTCGTTCGCTTGATCATGCCGTGGCGCTTGCCGGCCTGCGTGTACACCACCTTGCCGGATCCGGTGATCTTGAAGCGCTTGGCGGCGCCCGACTTCGTTTTCAGTTTGGGCATTTCGGTCTCCGTGGGGTCTGAGGCCCATCTTGATTGCTTGAGGCGCTCCGCCAGCGCGGGCTCCCGTTCCTTCCAGGGAAGGAACGCGCAGAAGAACCGCCACGGCAGCCCTACTGGCCGGGCGGTTCAGGAAGCGCGCTTTATACGCGAGGTCGGTCCGAAGGCAAGAGCCGTAAGGGCATCCGGCTTCGGCCATGCCGGGCCGCGTGCCGACGGTCCCACCAGACATCGCGTGCCGGCAGGCGAACCGCCGCATTATCCACGGTGCTCCTCGCACGGCGCTTGATCGCGAAAAGCCGTTGGCTTAGCGCTTCGCTTATGAGAACGCGCTTTTCGCCTTTGTGGCTCCTGCTCCTTGTCCCCTACATCGGCCTCCTCTGGGTGCCGTTCTACAATTTCAGGGCGCCGGAGCTGTTCGGCTTTCCCTTCTTCTACTGGTATCAGCTCGCCTGGGTGCCGGTGACCTCGCTCCTCATCTGGATCGTCTACCGAAGCATTCCCGATGACGAGTAAGATCGACCCCGTCGCGCTGGCGGTCTTCGCCTTCTTTTTCGTCCTCGTCACCGTGATGGGCTTCGTCGCCGCCAGGTGGAAGAAGCCGGAGACGCTCGCCTCCATCGACGAGTGGGGCCTCGGCGGCCGCCAGTTCGGCACCTGGATCACCTGGTTCCTGATCGGCGGCGACTTCTACACCGCCTACACCGTCATCGCCGTGCCGGCGGTGGTCTACGGCATCGGCGCCTACGGCTTCTTCGCCTTGCCCTACACGATCATCGTCTATCCCTTCGTTTTCGCCGTCATGCCCCTCCTGTGGAAGGTCGCCAAGGACAAGAATTACGTGACCGCCGGCGACGTGGTCTACGGGCGCTACGGCTCGCGCACGCTGGAGGCGGCGGTCGCGGCGACCGGCGTGCTCGCCACGATGCCCTATATCGCGCTGCAACTCGTCGGCATGGCGGCGGTCATCAAGGCGCTCGGACTGACGGGCGAGGTCCCGCTCGTCGTCGCTTTCCTCATTCTCGCGCTTTACACGTACTCGTCAGGCCTCAGGGCGCCGGCGCTGATCGCCTTCGTCAAGGACATCATGATCTACATCGCCGTCATCGCCGCCGTGGTGATCCTGCCGATGAAGCTTGGTGGCTACGCCGCGATCTTCGCCGCCGCCGGTGACGCGCTGGACAAGAAAGTCGCGGCATCGGGCGGCAAGCTCGCCGCCGGCCTGGTGCTGACACCTGGCCAGGTCCTGCCCTACGCCTCGCTCGCGCTCGGATCGGCGCTGGCCGCCTTCATGTACCCGCACACGCTCACCGGCGTCTTCGCCAGCGCCAGCGCCAAGACGCTGCGCAAGAATGCCGTGCTGCTGCCGGCCTACACGCTCCTGCTCGGCCTGCTCGCCCTGCTCGGCTACATGGGCCTCGCCGCCCACCTGGACCTCAAGTCCAACAACGATGTCGTGCCTGCGCTCTTCCAGACGCTGTTCCCGTCCTGGTTCGCCGGCTTCGCCTACGCGGCGGTGGCGATCGGCGCACTGGTACCGGCGGCGGTCATGTCGATCGGCGCGGCGAATCTTTTCACCCGCAACTTCTGGAAGGCTTACGTCGACCCCGCCGTGACGCCGGCCGGCGAGGCGCAGGTCGCCAAGCTCACCTCGCTTGTCGTCAAGGTCGGCGCGCTGTTGTTCATCATTTTCCTGCCGACGCAGTTCGCGCTCGACTTGCAGCTGCTCGGCGGCCTGTGGATCCTTCAGACGTTCCCGGCGGTCGTCTTCGGCCTCTACACCGCCTGGTTCAAGGCGCCGGCCCTGCTGCTTGGCTGGGCGGTGGGCTTCATCGGCGGTACGATGGTGTTCTACTCCGACCGTATCGTCACGCCGGCCGGAACCAAGCTGCAGCCGCTCCACGCCTTCGTGCTGGGCGACACCAAGGTGGCGATCTACGTCGGCCTTCTCGCTTTGGCCGCCAATATCCTCGTGGCGGTGCTGGTGAGCCTCATCGTTCCATCGCGGGCCTTGCAGCCGGCCGCGTGACCCGATGCATCCGCGCGGCGCGTCCCGCATTGTCGTGTCGTAGATCAAGGCAGGACGCACCACAATGAGCATGCCGAGCGACGTGACAGAGGATATTTCCGAGGCCATGGCCGCCGCGCCTGTCCCGCCGCTCAAGCCGGTCGTGAAGGCGGTCAACGAGCACCTGACCTCCCAGCAGTTCGGGCTGGTCGCCGCCGCCGCCGTCGCATTCCTAGGCGTCGCGATCCTCGGCCCGGCGCTGATGCGCATCGGCAAGCCCAAGCCCCTCTCGCGGCGCGTCGAGGACAAGGCGCGCGATGTCCGTGAGCGGGCCACCGCGGCGGGGGAGAGCGCGCGACGCGCGGGGGCCAAGGCCGGCGAACGCGCGCGCGAAGAGGCGGCGAAGGCGCGGAAGCGGGCACGCAAACAGGCACGGCGACTGGGCGGCGGCTCGATCTGGCGCTAAGACGTTGCGGCGGCCGTTTCCGGCCGTAATCGTCTCCACGATCGAAGGATCCCCGATGGCCAAAGATCTCGCCGTGGCGCTCGACGCGCTGGAAAAAGCCTACGCGAGCAGCGAAGACGAGACAACGCAGAGCCTCTTTGCCGCCGACCCGCGGCGCTTCGAGAATTTCCACGTCGCGATCGACGGGCTGATTTTCGACTATTCGAAGCAGCGGGTCTCGGCCACCACGATGGCACTCCTCCACGATCTCGCTCGCGCGGCCAAGCTCGACGACCGCCGCGAGGCGCTGTTCAGCGGCGCGAAGGTCAACGTCACGGAAGGACGCTCGGTGCTGCACATGGCGCTGCGCAACGTGACGCCGGGCAAAGCCTTCATGTCCGACGGCAAGGATGTCATGCCGGACGTCATCGCTGTACGCGACAAGATGGGCGTCTTCGCCGAGGCCGTGCGCGGCGGGTCGATCGCGGCATCCAATGGCGCGCGCTTCACCGACATCGTCAACATCGGGATCGGCGGCTCCGATCTCGGCCCGGCGATGGCGGCTCGGGCTCTGTCTCCCTTTGTGGCGGAGCATCTCCGCCTGCATTTCGTCTCGAACGTCGATGGCGCCGATCTCGGCGACACGTTGAAGCTCGTACCGATCGCGACGACCTTGTTCATCGTCTGCTCCAAAACCTTCACCACGCTCGAAACGATGACCAACGCCAACAGTGCCCGCGCGGCCGTCGCCGCCGCGCTCGGCGAAGCGGCGGTCGCCGATCATTTCTGCGCGGTCTCGACGCAGCTCGATCTCATCGCCAAGTTCGGCATCAAGCCGGATCGCGTTTTCGGCTTCTGGGATTGGGTCGGCGGCCGCTACTCCGTGTGGTCGGCGATCGGCCTCAGCGTGATGATCGGCATCGGTCGAGACGGCTTCCACCAGTTCCTGAGCGGCGGCCAGGACATCGACGAGCATTTCGTCTCCGCGCCGCTCGAGAAGAACATTCCCGCGCTGATGGCGCTGGTCGAGATCTGGAACCACAATTTCGCTGATCTCTCGACCCAGGCGGTCATCCCCTACGATCAGCGTCTCGGCCGTTTTCCCGCCTATCTCCAGCAGCTCGAGATGGAGTCGAACGGCAAGCACGTGCAGCTCGACGGCACGCCCGTGACGATGGCGACATCGCCGGTGATCTTCGGCGAGCCGGGGACCAACGGTCAGCACGCCTTTTTCCAGATGCTGCACCAGGGCACAGAGCCGGTCCCGATCGACTTCCTGCTGGCTGCCAAACCGACGGACGCAGATCAGCACCACCATGATCTCCTCGCCGCCAATTGCTTCGCTCAAGGCGAGGCGCTCATGCGCGGGCGCTCGCTCGAAGAGGTCAAGACGCAGTTGAGAAACAAGGGCGGCATGGATGAGGCCGCGATCGACACGCTCGCGCCGGCCAAGGTGTTCTCGGGCAATCGTCCGACATCAACCTTTCTTTACACGAGCCTCACGCCACGCACGCTGGGACGCCTGATCGCGCTCTACGAGCACAAGGTGTTCACCCAGGGCGTGGTGTGGAACATCGATTCCTTCGATCAGTGGGGCGTCGAACTCGGCAAGGAACTGGCCGGCCGCCTCGTACCGATCGTGTCGAACGCGCAAGCTTCGACCGAGGGGCTGGATTCCTCGACCGCCGGGCTCATAGCAGGCATGCGTCGCCTGGCGGCGGGTTGAAGCTGGCGATCGTTCGTGGTCGAACCAAAGCCTTGATGATCCCTCCGCCCGTTGGCGGCGGTGTCGACACACCTCAAGGATAACGATGGCTTTCACCCGCGCCGGGCGCTGGGCTTGGTCTCAGGCCTGGCTGGTGTTGCTCTACATGGCGGTCGGGTCGGGCGCCAACGGCGTCGCCGCGCGGCTCGCGACTGGTGAGGTGCCACCGCTTTTCCTTGTCTTCTCGCGTTGGTTCATCGTCTGCCTCGTGCTCGCCGCGCTTTTCAAGCGCGAGCAATGGCGCGAACTGCGCGAGCTTTTCCGCTTCCACTGGCGCCGCCTCGCCTGGATGGGTCTGCTCGGCTATAGCGGCTTCAACGCGCTCTTCTACATAGCCGCCTACGACACGAGCGCCGTGAACCTGACCTTACTGCAGAGCGCCATTCCGGCGCTTGTCCTCGCGGGCGCCGGCGTCATCTACAACATCAAGATACGCGCGCTGCAGGTCGTCGGCATGACGATGACGTTCTTGGGCGTGGTGATCGTGGCGATGCACGGCGACCTGACGCGGCTCTCCGGCTTGCGCCTCGATCGCGGCGACGCGCTGGTGCTGATCTCCTGCCTGTTCTACGCCGCCTACACGCTGGGTCTCCGCGCGCGTCCGCCTGGAACGCCGCTCGTCTTCTTCGCCGGCATGGCCGTCTGCGCGCTTTTGTGGTCGCTACCGATGGCCGGGGCCGAGATTGCCATGCATCGTTTCTACTGGCCAAGTCGGCAGGGGTGGATCATCACGATGCTGATAGCATTCGGGCCATCCTTTACCGGGCAACTCGCCTACATGCGCGGTGTCGACCTGATCGGGCCCGCCCGCGCAGGCCTCTATGCCA
The DNA here is from genome assembly GCA_965198495.1 of Beijerinckiaceae bacterium. Taxonomy (GTDB): domain Bacteria; phylum Pseudomonadota; class Alphaproteobacteria; order Rhizobiales; family Beijerinckiaceae; genus RH-AL1. The sequence goes on from CBDAPL010000002.1 coordinate 316,801, forward strand.
ACTTGATCCCGATCTTCGGCGCCCTGTGCGCCGTCGTCATATTGCACGAGGCGTTCACACCCGCTCATGCCTTGGCCTTGATCCTCGGTCTGGCCGGCATCTCGCTCGCGGAATGGCGATTGCCGAAGCGGCGGCGACCGGATTTGCTAGAGCATGCCGAAGCGGCGGGCGACGCGAGTCTGCCATAGGCAGATCAGCGGCGTGACCACGAGTTCCATGCAGACGCCGAAGATCATGCTGTGGCCCGGCACCGCGACGAAGATGATGCCGATGAGCCGCATGAGGCCGCCGAGAAAGACGATCGCGGTGAGCAGGCGCACGCGATTGGCGCGGCGCTCGATCTGCGGGATCGCCTCCCAGAAGGCGAGCCCGATGCCGAGCAGCAGGCCGGACAGATAGCGCACGTGGCTGTCGAGGGAGACGTCGGGCGGCCCGCCGCCCGTCATCGATGCGCCGAGGAGGGCGCCGCCGAGACCGGCGAGCACCGGCACGAAGCCGCCGAGCGCGACGACCGCCTGCAACAGGTGACGCTCGGTCTCGCGGGATAATGCGTTCAATGAGAAACCTCTGGCGCGCCGCCGGACGGTCACGCTACTCGCGCCGAACCGACGCGGCGGCCGAACTTGCGGGCACGATCGATCCGCGTCAACGCCGGACAAGAACGTCTATGCCGAAATCGCAACGAACGGTAGTGGACGGACGCGGAAGGCCAAGCAGAGGCGCGGACCGAAGCCCGCGCCTCTGCGCTCGCGCGGCGTTTCCACCGCACCGGTTTCTTCAAGCAAGCCGTCAGTATCTGGCGATGACGGGCCGCGGCGCCGGCGCGTAGTCGGCGAAGGTGTAGCGAAAGCCCAGACGGATATCGTTCGACTGAACCTTGTAATGCTGCACTTCGTTCGGGCAGGCGCCGTTAGCGCTTGCGCAGACAATGGCACCTGACGACGCGGTGCCCATGTTAAGGTAGCGATAGCCGAGTTCGAGAGAGAGGTTCGGCGTGATCGCGAAATCGAGACCCGCCATGAGAGCGAAGGCGAAGTTGGTCTGGCTGTGGTCGCCGGCGAAACCGCCGCCGCCGTTACCGGCTCCGTTGATCGCGCCGCTGCCGAAGCTGATGTCGGTGACGTTCTTGACGTCGATGTTCGCGACACCGACGCCGGCGCCGAAGAAGGGCGTCACGCACCACCATGTGCCGACGTCGACGTAGCCGTTGACGAGCCCGACGATCGACCGGATCGAGCCGGAATAGTTGTCGTAGGCGCGAGCGCCGTTGGGCGCCGCGTTACCGAACTGGTCGGGGAAGAACGCCCCGACATTGTAGCTCTCCGTTGCGCTATAGGCCGCGGCCGTGCGGTATTCGCCGGTGACATCGGCGCGGAAATATTGGTTGAACCTATAGCCGACGCCGACATCGATGATGCCGCTGTCGTTCAGGTTGCTCTGTTCGTAGCGGACATCGGGAACCGGCGTGTCGAAGGTCGAATCGCGTGTGCGCAGGTCGGCCACGCCGATGCCGACATCGCCGCGAAGATAGACGTTGCCGCTCAAGACCGAAGCCGGCTGGAAGACCGGCGGCTCCGGCATTTGTGGTGGCGGCAAGAGATCCGCCGCGTGGGAGGCGGTCGTCGCGACTAGGCTCGCGACGCCCACCAGGCAAAGAGCCTTGAAGCTGACCATTAGGTTTTCCCCTATCTGGCCTCGGCATGAAACACCGAAGCATCCAATAGGCAGACGGTGCCACCAATACTTTAAGAGGTGCTTAAGCTGAAAACTTAACCTTAAGACTTTCGCGCGCCTCAAGCATTGCCGAGACGCTGTACCAGATCGGCACATCCCTCTCCCCTGAACGGCGAGCGTCGCCGCTCTTGGCATTTGACATCGGCGTCGCCATTGTCCGCGCAAGCCGGACCAACGGCGGACGAGGGGTGAGAGCGCATGACGGCGATAACGATGGTCGCGAAGACCAGGACGAAGCTCGACAAAAGCCAGATCATTGGTTTTTGGAGCGCGTGGGCCGGCTGGATGCTCGATGGCATGGACAGCTTCATCTATGCGCTCGTCCTAAGACCAGCGCTGACCGAACTGCTTCCCAAGTCGGGCATCGCGGCGACCCCGCAGGCGATCGGCACCTATGGATCGATCCTGTTCGCCTTGTTCCTGGTCGGCTGGGGCTTCTCCTTCATCTGGGGTCCGATCGCCGACAAGTTCGGGCGCACCAAGACGCTCGCCGGCACCATTCTCGTGTACGCGGTATTCACCGGCGCGGCCTATTTCGCCGATACGGTGTGGCAGCTCGCCGCCTTTCGTTTCCTCGCCGGCATCGGCATCGGCGGCGAATGGGCGATGGCGGGAACCTACGTGGCCGAGGCCTGGCCGGAGGATCGCCGTAAGATGGGCGCCGGCTACCTCCAGACCGGCTATTACGCCGGCTTCTTCGTCGCCGCCGGGCTCAACTACACGGTCGGCGCGAATTACGGCTGGCGCGCCATGTTCCTTTGCGGCCTTGCACCCGTCGCCGTGTCCCTATTCACGCTGCTGAAGGTGAAGGAGCCCGAGCGCTGGGTGGAGACCGAGGTCGCGCCGGTCAACCGCAAGAGCCCGCTCGCGGAGATCTTCGGGCCGCGCTACCTCAAGCGCACCATCGTCAATTCGGCATTGCTGACCATCGCGATCGTCGGCCTCTGGGCCGGCGCCGTCTACGAGCCTTCAGCCGTCAGTTTGCTCGCCAAGCAGGCCGGCATGGACGCGGCCGGAGCGGCACGGGCGGTCTCCATCGCCACCGCCGTCCTTTCAATCGGCACGATCCTCGGCTGCATCGTGCTGCCGATCATCGCGGAAGCGATCGGACGCAAGAAGACGCTGATGATCTACTTCGCGATCATGATGGTGACGATTCCGATCGCGTTTGGCTGGGCGTTCTACTTGCCCAAAGGTTTGGTGCCATTCACCATCGCACTCTTCTTTCTCGGCATCGGCGGGGGCAATTTCGCTGTCTTCAGCCTCTGGCTGCCGGAGCAGTACGAGACACGCGTGCGCGCCACCGCCTTCGCTTTCGCCACTTCGATCGGCCGCTTCATCGGCGCCGGCGTCAATTTCGGGCTCGGCGCGCTCGTCACGGTCATGCACACGATCGGAACACCGGTCGCCATGACCGCGATCGCCTTCGCCATCGGGATCGCGCTGGTTCCCCTCGCCGTAGAGACGCGAGGCGAGACGCTGCCCGCATGAGGCGCGCCGTAAAGACAATCGAAGCCGCAGGAACAAAGACGAAGTCGCGGCCGTTCTTTCGTCTTACGGCCCTGCGAGGTTCAGAGCCATGGACGCAGCCAAGAAGCGATCGACGCGCGGGTTCGCGTCGATGGATCCCGAAAAGCAACGGGCGATCGCTCGCAAAGGCGGTGAGAGCGTCCCCAACGAGAAGCGAAGTTTCTCGCAAAACCCGTCCCTCGCGTCGGAGGCGGGGCGCAAGGGTGGGCATAGCGTGAACGCGAGCAAGCGCAGCTTCTCGCAGGATCATGTTCTCGCCTCGGAAGCCGGTCGCAAAGGCGGACAGGCGTCGCAGGGCGCAAATCGCAAGACCGAGCCTTGATGCGCGTGATCGTCTGATAGCGCCCTTCGTTGATCGGGCCAGCGTGACGGAGGGTGCGCACGAGCGGCAGACTACCGCCGGCATGCTTCCGCCTGACCTGCAAAGCCTGCTATAGGCCGCGCCATGACACGCAAGCATTTCGGCACCGATGGCATACGCGGCAAGGCGAACGGGGTCATAACTCCCGATCTCGCGATGAAGGTCGCCCAGGCGACGGGTATCCTCTTCCAGCGCGGCGAGCACCGTCACCGCGTCGTGATCGGCAAGGACACGCGTCTCTCCGGCTACATGATCGAGAGCGCGATGCAGGCCGGGTTCACGTCCGTCGGCATGGACGTGCTTCTGCTCGGCCCGATGCCGACACCGGCTGTCGCGATGCTGACCCGCTCGATGCGCGCGGATGTCGGCATCATGATCTCGGCCTCGCACAATCCTTTCGAGGACAACGGGATCAAGCTGTTTGGCCCGGACGGCTACAAGCTTTCCGACGAGATCGAAAGCAAGATCGAGCGGCTTATCGACGGTGACGTGGCGATCAAGCTCGCCAAGCCCGACGCGCTCGGCCGCGCCAAGCGGGTCGACGACGTCATGGCGCGCTACATCGAGTTCGCGAAGATGACCTTGCCTCGCCATTTGTCCCTGGACGGCCTGCGCATCGTCATCGATTGCGCCAATGGCGCCGCCTACCGCGTCGCGCCGGAGGCTCTGTGGGAACTCGGTGCCGAGGTCTTCTCGATCGGCGTCGAGCCGGACGGCTTCAACATCAACCGCCGCGTTGGCTCGACCGCGCCGGACGCGCTCGTGAAGAAGGTGCGCGAGATGCGCGCCGACATCGGCATCGCGCTCGATGGCGACGCCGACCGCGTCCTGATCGTCGACGAGACTGGGCGGGTGGTCGACGGGGATCAACTCATGGCCGCCGTCGCCGAGTATTGGCAGGAGGAAGGCAAGCTTTCGAAGCCCGGCATCGTCGCGACGCTGATGTCGAACCTCGGCCTTGAGCGCTGGCTCGCCACCATCGGCCTATCGCTCGCGCGCACCGCGGTCGGCGATCGCTACGTGCTGGAATACATGCGCCAGCACGGCTATAATCTCGGCGGCGAGCAGTCCGGTCACATCATCCTGTCCGATTACGTCACGACCGGGGACGGCCTCGTCGCGGCGCTGCAGGTGATCGCTCTGGTCAAGCGCCGCAACCGGCCGGTCAGTGAAGTCTGCCGCCGCTTCGAGCCGGTGCCGCAAATCCTCAAGAACGTGCGTTTCGAGGCCGGGCGCAAGCTGCCGGAAGACAAGCTGGCCACGGCCGTCGAGGCGGGTCGCGCCCGGCTTGGCGTCAACGGGCGCCTGGTGATCCGCGCGTCCGGGACGGAACCCGTCGTGCGGGTGATGGGCGAAGGCGACGACCACGATCTGGTAGAGCGCGTTGTCGACGATGTCTGCGAGGCGCTGGGCGCGGCTTAGTTGACGACGCGACGGTCCAAAACGCGAGCATGTAACCGAATCTTGATGATGATCAGCTTAGTCTTCCGCTGACGTGGAGGAACGGCATGTCGCTGGACTTGGGGAGAGATCGCGCCGGCTATTCGGTCCGTCTGGATTGGCTCGGCTTGCTCGCCCGGCCGCGGGCCGGCACGGTGCTCTTCGTCGGTCTTTTCGCGCTCGCGCTGGTGCCGGTGCTGATCACGCCCATCCCGGCGATGGTCGACTACGTCAATCACCTCTCCCGCATGTACCTCCTCGCGGCGAGCGGAACGCCGGCCGCGTCGCCCTTCTACGTCACGAAATGGACGCTCACGCCCGATCTCGCGATGGATCTGATCGTGCCACAACTGGCCCATTGGATCGGTGTCGAGGCGGCGACACGGCTCTTTCTGCTGGCTGGGCAGATCCTCGTCGTCACCGGCGCGGTGGCGATCGAGCTGGTCGTGAAACGCAGGTTGCAAATCGGCGGCTTCTTGGCCTTGCTGACGCTCTGGTGCGCGCCGTTCGCCTGGGGTTTCCTGAACTTCGAGTTTGCTTTGGGTCTTGCGCTTTGGGGCATCGCCTGCTGGCTGGCGCTTGGCCATCGCTCGTGGCCGCTACGGTTCGGCACGCACGCGGTCGTCGTCGCCCTGTTGTTCGTCTCTCACCTGTTCGCGCTTGGCGTCTACGGCTTCATTCTCGGCGTGCACGAGGCCTGGCTGGCATGGCGCCGTCGCGCAAGGTGGTCGGACATGCTTGCCACGATCATGATGCTGAGCGCCCCGGCGGCCGTTTGCGCCGGCGTGATGCTCGTTTCCGGCGGCTCGGTGGGCCAGGCGGGCAACATCTGGAACATGCTGATGAAGCCGTTCGCGATCTTCGCGGTCCTGAACGGCTACAATCTCACCCTGTCAACCGTGGAGACTTTGGTGATCCTCGGTGTAGCCCACGCTCTTTGGCAGCGCGGCGCCCTCAGGTTCGAGAAGTCCGGCGCCTGGATCACGATCGGACTCGTCCTCCTCTACATCGCGGTGCCGTCCCAGCTGCTCGACACAGCCCTCGTCGACATGCGGGTCGTCGCCGCCGCTATGCTGATCCTGCCAGCCTTCATCACGGTCTCGTTCCCGAGCGCGCGTTGGCGGATCGGCGCCGCTGGCGCCATGACGGGCTTGATCCTGATCAACATCGGGCTCACCGGCTACGTGTGGGCCGCGTACCAGACGGACTACCGCACCATGATCGGCTCGTTCGCGCGTCTCGGCGCCGGCGCGCATGTCCTTGTCGGCCGTTCAGGCAGGGAGGAGGCGGACCCGCCCTTCCAGGACCTCACCGAATATCCGATGTTCCATGCGCCGACCCTGGCGACGCACTACGCCGAGGCTTTCGTGCCGACGCTGTTCACGACGACCGGCAAACAGCCGCTCGAGGTCCGCCCGCAGGACGCGCGCTTGTCGTATTCGTGCGGCGGGCCCATGCTTACGATCGTCTTGAAAGCCATTGCCGACGGCAGGGCACCGGCGGCGACGCCGGATTTCGTCCGAACCTGGCAGCGCGACTTCGACTATCTCTACGTCGTCGGCGCGCCCGAGCGAAATCCGATGCCGGGGAGGCTCGACCTCCTGGAGAGCCATCGCCGCTTCACGCTCTATCGCATCCGCAAGCCGGCCGACGCGCTCACGTCGCCCCCGCCCGCGGCAGGCTCGCTCCGCCAGCCAGCCGGGTGATCTCCGCCGCGCCTGCCGTGACCATCGGGCCGAGCGCCGCGACCTTGGCATCGTCGAGCCGGACGACCGGGCCGGAGATCGACAATCCGGCGACCGGATCGCCGAATTCGTTGAAGATCGCGGCGGCGATGCAGCGCATGCCCGGGTTGCGCTCTTCGTCATCGAGCGCCCAGCCGCGCACGTGCGCGCGGGCCAGTTCCGCGAACAGGGCGGGCGCCTCGGTGATCGTGTGGTCGGTAAAGCGTTCAAGCCCGCGCTCGGCGATCACCCGTTCCACGGCCTTGCGCGGCATCTCGGCGAGCAGAGCCTTGCCGATGCCAGACGCGTGGGCGGCGCGGCGCTCGCCCGACCGGAAGAAGGCGCGGATCGGCTCCTGGCTTTCCACCTGAGCCACGAAGACGATTTCGCCGCTCTCGAAGATCGCGATGTTGGCGGTCTCGCCGCTCGCCTGCACGAGGTCGCCCATGATGCCGCGTCCGACCGAGGCGATCGAGTAGCGACGCTGGAAGGCCATGCCGGTGCGGAACGCCTCGACCCCGATTGCCCAGAGCTGGTCACGCTCGAGGAACTCGACGAAGCCGCGCGCCGCCAGCGTCTGCAACAGCCGGTAGGCGGAAGATGGGACAAGACCGGCGCGCTGCGCGGCATCGGACAGGGAGATGCCATCGCCCTTGGCGAGCACGTCGAGCAGGCTGAGCGCGCGGTCGAGCGCCTGCACGGACCCGGGTGCGGCGACATGCGTGGCGCGCGGGCGCCCGCGTTGTCTCGGAGACGATACGACCATGCTGCGTCCTTACAACCTTCGGAGCTGTTCGCCAGCAACTCAGCTGCTTTACGGTGAGCTCGCCAGAAAACGATTTCACGAGTGAAATCAACGATTCCAATGATCGATCGCCAAGCTGAAATATTATTTCGAAAAAATTGACACAAGCGCGGGTGGAGATCATTTTCGCGCTGCGGGACGGTGACGTTGAATGAGACCGGCGAAAGCAAGAGCAGCGGCAAAACCGCGGCGCGGGAGTATGGCATGACGACGATCGAGAAGAGTGGCCTGAAGATCGACAAGGTGCTGTACCATTTTCTCGTCGACGAAGCTCTCCCTGGCTCTGGCGTCGACGAAGCCGATTTCTTCAAGGGGCTCGCCGGCCTCGTCGCCGACTATGCGCCGCGCAACCATGCCCTGTTGGAAACGCGCGACGCGTTGCAGGCGAAGCTCGATGCCTATCATCGCGAGCACCGCTCGAAGCCGATCGATCAAGCGCATTACATGAATTTTCTTCGCGAGATCGGCTACCTCGCCCCGCAGCCGGCGCCGCAAGCCATCACCACCGCGAACGTCGACGCCGAGATCGCGGAGATCGCCGGACCGCAACTCGTCGTGCCGATCTCCAACGCCCGCTACGCGCTCAACGCAGCCAACGCGCGCTGGGGCAGCCTCTACGACGCGCTCTACGGCACCGACGCCATCGGCGAGGATCGCGGCGCCGAAAAAAGCGGCGCCTACAATCCGGTGCGCGGCGCCCGCGTCGTCGCCGAGGCCAAGGCGATCCTCGACCTTTCGGCGCCTCTGGTCGCCGGCTCGCATGCGAGCGCGGCAAGCTACAAGGTCGAGAACCGCAAGCTGGTCGTCACCCTGATCGGCGGCGCCGTGACGACACTGCGCGATGCCGAGCGCCTCGACGGCTACGCCGGCACGCCAAGCGACCCGAGCCTGATCTTGTTGTCGGCCAACGGCCTGCACCTCGAGATCATCATCGACCGCAAGCACCCGATCGGCCGCACGGATCCGGCCGGCGTGGCGGACGTGATCGTCGAATCCGCCATCTCGACGATCATGGACATGGAGGATTCCGTGACCGCCGTCGACGCGGCCGACAAAGTGGTCTGCTACCGCAACTGGCTCGGTCTGATGAAGGGCACGCTGCGGGAGGCGTTCCAGAAGAACGGCGAGACGGTGCACCGCGTGCTGAACGGCGACCGTGTCTACAAGAGCGCTCGCGGCGGCGAGCTGCGCTTGCCCGGCCGCAGTCTCATGCTGCTGCGCAATGTCGGCCTGCACATGTTCACCGACGCGGTGCGGGACGCCGAGGGCCGCGAGATTCCCGAGAACCTGCTCGACGCGCTCGTCTCCGCCCTTATCGCCCGCCACGATATCTACGGCGCGCAGCCGCTGCATAACAGCCGGACCGGCTCCCTCTATATCGTCAAGCCGAAGATGCACGGTCCGGACGAGGTCGCCTTTGCCAACGACGTCTTCGGCCGTGTCGAGGCCGTGCTCGAAATGCCGAAGAACACCATGAAGATGGGCATCATGGATGAGGAGCGCCGCACCAGCGCCAACCTCATGGCCTGCATCCAGGCGGCCTCCGAGCGGGTGTGCTTCATCAACACCGGCTTCCTCGATCGCACCGGCGATGAGATCCACACATCCATGGAAGCCGGACCGATGGTGCGCAAGAACGTCATGAAGACGACGCCCTGGATCGCCGCCTACGAGGACCTGAATGTCGACGTCGGGCTGGCATCCGGCCTGCCCGGCCGCGCCCAGATCGGCAAGGGCATGTGGGCCGCGCCCGATCAAATGGCGCTGATGCGAGCGATGAAGGGCACCCATCCTCAACAGGGCGCCAACACCGCCTGGGTCCCCTCGCCGACAGCGGCGACGCTGCACGCCCTTCACTACCACGAGGTCAACGTGGCCGAGCGCCAGCAGGCGCTGCGTGACCGCAAGCCGGCCGAGTTGACCGACCTACTGACCATCCCGCTGGCGCAATCGAACTTCGACCCGCGCGAGGTGACGCAGGAGCTGGAGAACAACGCGCAGGGGCTGCTGGGCTATGTCGTGCGCTGGATCGACCAGGGCGTCGGCTGCTCCAAGGTGCTCGACATCAACAACATCGGCCTGATGGAAGACCGCGCGACGTTGCGCATCTCGTCCCAGCATATCGCCAACTGGCTGCACCATGGCATCGTCAACGAGGCCGAGGTGATGGATGTCTTGAAGCGCATGGCCGTGGTGGTCGACAGGCAGAATGCCGGCGATCCACTCTACAGGCCGATGGCGCCGGACTACGATGGTCCCGCCTTCCACGCCGCCTGCGACCTCGTCTTCAAGGGCACGTCGCAGCCCAACGGCTACACCGAGTTCATCCTCCACGATCGCCGCCGGGAGGCGAAGGCGATGCAAGCGGGCCGGTTGCGCGAAGTGGCCTGATCAGGTGACCGTGTACTCGTCCCTCTGAAGGTCGACGACATCGCTGCCGTCGACCTCGAGGACCGGCTCGCCCTCCCTCGTCTTGTCGAGCGCGTCTTTGGTCATGCGCAGCATGTTGGACGCATATTGGCGCTGCGTCGGGTTCGTCGCCTTCGCGAGCTTCGCTTCATATCTGGACATCGCGCGTTCCAAGCTCTGTCGTGACTTCGCCTTCGTGCCCATCATCGCGTGCGCTCCATCGTTTCTCGAGCTTCCGCCTCGGCATAACACGGAAAGAACGAAGAGAGAACATTAAAGCGTTCGGAGTTTCGCAAGACATCGCGGTAGCGACTTGCCTTTGCTGAGGCGAACGGCCATTTTTGGCAAAACAAGATATCTCGGGTGGAAACAATGACGTTGATGATGCCGAAGGCGGAGGGCGCCATCCTCGCCCAGCGCGCCGAGATCGTCGCGCGCCTCAAAGCCATCGTGCGCCCCGGCAACGTGCTCGCGGACGAGCGGCAGATGCGCCCCTACGAGTGCGACGCGGTGACCATGTACCGGCAGCTGCCGATGGTCGTCGTGCTGCCGGAGACGGTGCCGGAGGTCGCGGCCATCATGGCGCTGGCCAAGGAGATGAACGTCAAGGTCGTGCCGCGCGGCGGGGGGACCTCGCTGTCGGGCGGCTCGCTGCCGCTCGAGGACGGCATCCTGCTCGCCATGGGCAAGTTCAACAAGATCATGGAAATCGACTACGAGAACCGCTGCGCCGTCGTGCAGCCGGGAGTGGCGAACCTCGCGATCACGCGGGCCGTCGAGGGCGAGGGCTTCTATTACGCGCCGGATCCGTCATCGCAGATCGCCTGCTCGATCGGCGGCAATGTGGCGGAGAACTCCGGCGGCATCCATTGCCTCAAATACGGGCTCACCACCAACAACATCCTCGGCCTGGAGGTCGTGCTGATGGGCGGCGAGGTGATCCGTCTCGGCGGCAAGCATCTCGATGCCGACCTCTACGACCTCATCGGCGTGATGACCGGCTCGGAGGGCCTGCTCGGTGTCGTCACGGAAGTGATCGTGCGCATCCTCAAGAAGCCGCAGGTCGCGCGCGGCGTGCTGCTCGGTTTCCCGACCGTCGAGGCGGGCTGCGACTGCGTCGCCGACATCATCGCCTCGGGCATCATTCCTGGCGGGATGGAAATGATGGACAATGCCTCGATCATCGCCACGGAGGATTTCCAGCCGTGCGGCTATCCGCGCGACGCCGGTTCGCTCGTCATCGCCGAGCTCGACGGCACGGCGTCCGAGGTCGACCACCTGATCGATCGCGTCTCGGCCATCGCCGAGACGCACAAGGCCTCGACGATCAGGGTTTCGACCACCGACGAGGAGCGCGTGCAGTTCTGGCAGGGCCGCAAGAACGCTTTCCCAGCCGTCGGCGCGATCGGCCCGGACTATCTCTGCATGGACGGCACGATCCCGCGCTCGAAGCTCGCCTACGTGCTCGAGCGCATGGACGAACTCGGCCGCCAGCACGGCCTGCGCGTCGCCAACGTCTTTCACGCCGGCGACGGCAATCTGCACCCGCTGATCCTCTATGACGCGGCCAAGGCCGGCGACACCGAGCGCGCCGAGGCCTTCGGGGCGGACATCCTGCGCCTCTGCGTCGAGGTTGGCGGCGTGCTGACCGGCGAGCACGGCGTCGGCGTCGAGAAGCGCGACCTGATGGGCACGATGTTCACCGAAGTCGACCTCGCCCAGCAGCAGCGCCTGAAATGCGCCTTCGATCCCGAGCACCGGCTCAACCCCGGCAAGGTGTTCCCGACGCTGCATCGCTGCGCCGAACTCGGCAAGATGCACGTGCACCACGGCAAGATCGCCTTTCCCGAGCTGCCGCGGTTCTGATCAGGCCGCCAGGCTGCGCGTGAACTCGTCGTACGCTCGCGTCACCGCGTTCAGCATCTCGAACTGCGGGAAGGCGCCCGTCTCAAACTCGTCGAAATGCCAGTTCGGCCGCGCGGCGATCTCCTGTTCCTTGCTGAAGTCGACGAAGTCACCGCGATGGCCGTGACAGGTCCACACCGGCAACGCGAGCAGCTTGTAGATGCGGGTGATGTCGGCGGCGAACAGGAAGCCGGAGAGGAACGACCAAACGACGTGTTCCGCCCCGGGCTGATGGGCCGTGAGCTGGCAGTAGTTGAACAGCCCTTCGTCGATGCGTTTCGATCCCCAGGTCTTCTCCAGGAAAAAACGCATGCTGGGTTTGCTGACGACGAGGTCGAAGAGCGCGCGGCTCCAGGCGCCCTGCGAGACGAGAGCGTGACGCAGCTTGCTGCCCTTCGTCGATTGTGCCGGGCCGGCCCCGGCCAGCGCCTTGTCGAAGCCGGTAGGACTGATCAGGCCGAGACTGCGGTAATCGTCGGGCCGCTCCAGCGCGGCGCGCGAGGCATACTCGCACGACAGGGAGAGCGCCACACAATCGATCCTCCGGCCGCCGTGGCGGCCACGGATCATCGCCGTGGCGGCGTGCAGCGCGTCCGCCATGATGCGCGGCGTGTAGACGAGGTCGGCCCGCTCGGAGAAACCGAAGCCCGGCAGTTCGAGCGCGTAGACGGGCCGGCTCCTTCGGTAGTGCATGTAGAGGGGTCGCACCTCGTACGCGCTAGCGGCGGCGTTGACGCTGTGTACGAGAAGCAGCGGCACGTCGCCCACGTCGTCTGTCACATAGAGGTTCACGCGGCCGGGCGCCGTATCGACATTCAGGCGGTCGCCCGGCAGCGCCGGCGGCAGCCAGCGATGATGGTCGATCGCGAAACGGCTGTAGGCGATCCATGCGGCAGCGGCCGCGACGGGCGCCGCCGCGGCATACGGCCATATCGGTTTGGCCGATGACCTAGATGTCCGCGCCGCTCTGTTTTTCATCGAAACATCTCTCATCACCGCCGGATAACGGTGCCGCATGCGCCTCGTTGCGTCGCGCATCGAGACTTGGCGAACAAGACTCGGCGAACAAGAGACTTTGGCGAACAAGAGACTCGGCGAGCAAACGGCAGCGCGGCACGATGTCTGTGCCGGGAGACACGGTTGCTTTTCCGTCATCTTCGCGCTTTGAGAGCGAATGCAATTCCTCAAGCCGCGCGACGAGAACGACGTCCTCGAGGCCGTCAGTTCCGCCCTTGCCTCGGAGACGCCGGTCGAGATCATCGGCCATGGGTCGAAGCGGGGACTCGGGCACGCCGTGGTGGCCGAGACTCAGATCGACGTCACAGGGCTTTCCGGCGTGACGCTCTACGAGCCGGCCGAACTCGTGCTGCGCGCGCTCCCGGGCACGCCGATGGACGAGATCGTCGCCCTGCTTGACCAGAACAATCAGGAGCTCGCCTTCGAGCCGATGGACCCGACCCGGCTGTGGCGCAGCAATCGAACCGGCACGATCGGCGGGACGGTGGCGGTGAACGCCGGCGGCCCTCGCCGCATCAAGGCTGGAGCCGCCCGCGACCACCTGCTCGGCTTTCGCGCGGTGAGTGGGCGCGGCGAACTCTTCAAGTCAGGCGGGCAGGTGATCAAGAACGTCACCGGCTACGACCTCTCCAAGCTGATAGCGGGCTCGCAAGGAACGCTGGCGGTGATGACGGAGGTGACGCTGAAGGTGCTGCCGAAGGCCGACACGGAACGCACCTTCCTCCTCTACGGGCTCGACGAGGCGGCGGCGCTCGGCGCGCTGCGTGAGGCAAGCGGCCTCTCATACGATGTTTCCTGCTTCGCCTGCGTGCCCGATGGCGCTTGGCTCGAACGCGCGCCCGGCTGCTGCCTCGCCCTGCGGCTTGAGGGCCCCGCGATCTCGGTCGATCAGCGCTTCGAGGATCTCGTCGCCCACTTCGGCCCGCGCGGTCGTGCCGACGATCTCGGCGCGGAAGCTTCCCGCCATTTCTGGGCCTCGCTGCGCGACGCCGCGCCGGTAGCCGACATTGATGGCCCGGTCTGGAAGGTCTCGATCACGCCGAGCGAGGGGGCGGGCTTCGTCGCCGCCGTGCGCAAGGCGGGCGTACCCCTCGCCCGTTGGTATTACGACTGGGCCGGTGGTCTCGTCTGGCTTGGGCTGGAGGGAGCGGATCCAAAGGCCGCGGCGATCCGCCACGCGCTCTCCCGCCACGGCCATGCGACTCTGGTCCGCGCCGACGATGCGTTTCGCGCGAGCACGCCCATCTTCCAATCACAGCCCGCTCCGCTCGCCGCGCTCTCGCGCCGGGTCAAGGCGGCTTTCGATCCCATGAACGTTCTCAACAGGGGCCGCCTCGGCCAGTCCCTCGAACAGACCTTGGCCTGAGATGCAAACCGAGTTCTCGTCCGACCTCCTGGAGCGGCCGGCGTTCGCGACGAGCGAGAAGATCATCCGCAAATGCGTCCATTGCGGGTTCTGCACCGCGACCTGTCCGACCTTCGTCCTCCTGGGTGAGGAGAACGACAGCCCGCGTGGCCGCATCTACCTCATCAAGGACATGCTGGAGAACGATCGGCCCGCCGACGCGGAGACGGTCAAGCACGTCGATCGTTGCCTCTCCTGCCTCGCGTGCATGACGACCTGCCCGTCCGGCGTGAACTACATGCACCTCGTCGATCACGCCCGCGCGCACATCCAGAAGACCTACAAGCGCCCGCTGTTGGATCGGCTGACCCGCCGGATGCTCGGCCTGATCCTGCCGCACCCCGCCCGCTTTCGGTTGGCGCTGCAAGGCGCCAAGCTGGCGAAACCGTTCGCCGCTCTGTTCCCCAGGCGCTTTCACGCGATGTTCGCGATGGCGCCGGCCGTGCTGCCGGCGCGGGGCACCAGCGATGTTCCGGCGATTCACTCGGCAGAGGGCACCAAGCGCATGCGCGTGGCGCTGCTGACCGGGTGCGCTCAGCGGGTTCTCGACCCGGCGATCAACGAAGCGACGATCCGCGTGCTGACGCGCCACGGCGTTGAGGTGGTCGTGCTGAAAGGGGTCGGATGCTGCGGCGCGCTGCAGCACCACATGGGCCAGGAAAACGCCTCGCATGCCATGGCGGCAGCCAACATCCGCGCCTTCATGGCGGAAAAGCGAGCGCGCGGACTCGATCACATCGTGATCAACACGTCGGGCTGCGGCACGACGATCAAGGACTACGGGTTCATGATGCGCGAGGACGCGGCCGTCGCGGAGGACGCGGCAGCTGTCTCCGCGATGGCGCGCGACGTCAGCGAGATCCTCAGCGTGCTGGAGATCGCGTCGCGTGGGCCGCCGGTTCCGAAGTTGCGTGTCGCCTACCACTCGGCATGCTCGCTCCAGCATGGTCAGAAGGTGTCGGCGGCACCGATAAGCGTGCTGCGCAAGGTTGGCTACGAGGTGGTCGGCGTGCCAGAGGGGCACATCTGCTGCGGCTCCGCGGGAACCTACAATCTGCTGCAGCCTGAGATCGCGGACCAGCTGAAGCAGCGCAAGGTCGGCAACATCTTGTCGATCAAACCGGATGTCGTGGCCGCCGGGAACATCGGCTGCATCGTGCAGATCGCCAGCGGGCTCGAGCTGCCGGTCGTCCATACGGTGCAACTGGTTGACTGGGCGACCGGTGGCCCGCGGCCGGGGGCCTTGGCGAAACACTAGCTGAAACAGCGGTCTTCGCTGACGCCGTGGCGAAACTGCAGCCGCCTCTTAGAAATCGCTGCTGAATTGCGGCAATTTGCTGAACGATCGCACGCTTTTCGCATTCCATCGGGGAAGGATCGTGCGCTCGCTGCCACATGCCGTGTGGCATTAGCGCGTGACCTCCGCGTACAGGGGTACGTCGAGCTCGCAGGGATTTACCAATGATCAAGAAGTTTGCAACCGCCGCCATCATCACCGCCGCCGCGTCGTTCTCGTTTATCGGTCTCGCTCAGGCCATGGACTTCCCGGCGACCCCAATGAATTCCGGACCGCCGATGTCGGCCCCCATGGCGCAGCCGATGGCAGCCCCAATGATGGAGCGGCCGATGATGAAGAAGCGCATGAGCAGAAAAATGATGATGAAGAAGAAGATGATGATGAAAAAGAAGATGATGATGAAGAAAGAGATGTAGTTTTCGTCGTTATTGCTTTGTGATCATCTAAGAAAAGCGGGCTGCCTTGGCAGCCCGCTTTTTCAGTGGAGGAGACGTGCGCCGCAGGTCCTGCTCTCGAGCGATCATCCTCCGTACGATGGTCTTCGGTCCGATGATGGTCGTCGCATCCGCCACGTTCGCCCAGACGATCGACCCGAAGCTCCCCGCCATGCCGAGTATGGAAGGGCCGCCGAGCACCGGCGAGCTGGCGAAGCCCGCCAACGCGCCGAACGTCTCGCAATCGAAGACACTCGCGCCGAAGCCGGTGACGTCAGGGCAACTCGCGTCCAAGCCGTCTTCGATTCAGCTGCCCGCAAACAAGACGCCCGCAAACAAGATCGGCGAGCCGGCGAAAGCGAGCAAGGCAAGCAACACTGGCAAGTCGGACGTGTCTCACAAAGAGGCTGTCGGCAAGCGCGCCGCGACGAATAGTTTGGCCGCGCCGAAATCGTCGGCCAAGAATTCAGCGGTCAAGAGTTCAGCCTTCAAGAATTCAGCGGTTAAAAAGCTCCCCCGTCGGTAAGACGTCGAAGTGATCGGACCTTCGGTTTCGCGCGGGACATTGATCCGGCACCAATCGATCCGCTCTAGAAGAAGCGTTCGATGGAGAGGACCTGATCCCGCCGCAAGCCGAACCGCGCCAGATGTGCGTTCGTCCCTTCTACGCCCTCGCGGGCGACGCCATCGGCGAAGGTGCGGCGCCACCGCGCAAAGGGACCGAACGCCTCCGAATGGTTCGCGGTCGTGTTGACGACATAGGTGCCGGCGACGTCGAGTTCACGCCAAGCGAGGCCGCGTTCGCGGCATTCCTCTATCCAGCGGTAGTGTTCGTGCAGTGTGGCGAACGGGTCGCGTCGAACCTCATCCTCCGCGTCCAGGTCGTACCTGGCGACGACGCTCGATCCGCAGAGCCTATGGAAGCCGCCGTCGAACAGGCCGGCATGCGGCAGGGGCACCGTGCGCAGGCTCCGCGCGTCGGTCGCGAACCCGGAGGTGATGATGCCGCCGACCTGATCGCGTGTGACGGTGTCGCGAGCGGTTGCCACGAGGCGCGTGTCGACCCAATCGTCGGCATCGACGAACATGAGAAAGCCGCCTCCGCGCGCGGTCACATCCGCGCTGATGAGGCTCTTCTTGCGGCCACTGTCGAGATTGTCGGCGCGCACCGCCTCAGCGTGCCAGTCGGCCTGAACGAAATCATAGCTGGCACCGGATGATAGGCGCGGTCTGTCGTGCCCGGCGATAGCGATGCGAAAATCCTGATCCGTCTGCGCGCGGAGACTTGCCATCGTCAGGTCGAGCAGCGCCTCGACGAGAGGCCAGTTTTGGGCCGCGGCTTTCGGCAGCAGTGGAATGCCGAAGGTGAAAGGCTCGCACGCGCTCACCCGCTTGCGGCTCCCTGTGACGTTGCCGCCTCCTCGCGCTGCAGACGCGCCACGTGGCGGCCGTAAAGCACGCAGCACCGCTCGTGCAGCGCGCTGAGCCTCTCGTCGGCGTGCATGATCGCTAGGAGGCGCTTGGCACCGGCAAACTTGTTTTGAATGGAACGATCCTCCTCTTCGTTCCTATCGAAGACCGGCCAGCACGCGTCACGATCCCACTTGGCGTTCAAACCATTGCTGCGCTGATGCTTGACGAGGTAGTCCTCGCGCGACCTCGTATTGTAATGGTTGACCTGGGCAAGCGCCCAGCTGACCGAACCAGGTTCCGATTGCAGGAAGCAGTCGCGTGACTCGTCGAAGAAATAGTCGGGTAGGACACGGCCGGCGCCATCGACGTAACGCAGGCCGGAACCGCGATCGTCGACCGGGAAGCGCGGCTGATGCGCTAGCAGCTTGCAATGATAGGCGTCGAGCCTGGTGAACAAGGTTTTGAACGGGTGGTTGACGCCGTTCGTCAAAGGCGCGCCTCGGGTGAAACGCTCGCTGACGAGCCCCGGCTGCCACGTCATGTGCCCGGAGCTGCCGAACACGCGCCAGTTGACAAGGAAGGCCGTCGCATCAGGCACGGCCTCGATCAGGTCGTGCACGCTCCCGCGACCGACGTGGATGTTGAGGAACTCGTCCGCGTCGAGAACCATCGCCCAGTCCGCCTGCGCCAGCGCCTGATGCTTCTCGGCCAGCGCGTAGCCGCTGAGTTGCGCCTCCTCACCGTCCGCCACATCGTTGCGGATGTGCACCGCCAGGCCGAGCGCTTGGAGCCGGTCGACCAGCGCCGGCGAATCATCGACGCAGCCGTTGGTGCATATGAGGACGTCGGTGAAGCCGATCGAGCGGTGATAGGCGACCCATTCGAGGATGTAGGGACCCTCGTTGCGCATCGCGGCCACGAGAACGACATGCCGCGCCCGGGCGCTATCTCGCGCGTCCATCTCGTGGTCCCGTTATCGCAGTCGCCTGTCGATTCAATCCCGACGCCGATCCAATCGGAAGAATAGTGGTGCGGGCGGTCGGAATCGAACCGACACTCTGTCTCCAGAACCGGATTTTGAGTCCGGCGCGTCTACCAGTTCCACCACGCCCGCGTCGCGCGAAGCGCCTCGGATCGAGGCTGCCTTCGCAGGCCCTCCATGCCACACGATCAACGTGCCGGTCCAGCCGTTTGCTCGGCACGCCAAACATTGGGCTGGGTCGGCAAATCGCCCGGGGATCGCCGGCTTCTCAAAGCCGCGGCAACGCGTCCGTGCGCTAGCGATCCGCCGTTTCCGGCGGCCTTACGTCGTGCGCGTTGAGCAGGATCGAGACGAACGCGTAAGCACCCGCGAGATAGGTGAGCTGGGCAAGACCTTTGGGACCGAAGGCTTTCTCCGCCGCGGCGTAGAGGAAGCCCGGCAGCACGCCGCCCCTCGCGAGGGCGCTCGCGCAGTCGAAGGCGAGGGCTTCCTCGTCGGACAGATCATCCGGCTTGTGACCGGCGCACAGGGCGGCGATCTGGCGGTCGGCGAGGCCAGCCTGTCTGGCGACCGCGCAGTGGGCGTAGAGCTCGTAGGCGGCATCGAAGCGGGCGCCGAGCGTCAGGATGACGATCTCGTGGGCGCGCTTGGGCAGCGCATCGAGGCGCGCGATGGCGCCGGTGAGAGCCTGCGCGGCGCGCCCGATCTCGGGCTGACGGATCCAAACGCTCCAAGGGCCGATCAGCGCGCCGTCTTCCGTGCGCGTCTCGAACGATCCGGCGAACTTCTCGTCGATCAGCGCGATGGCGTCGTCGTGGTAGGCGCGCTGATCGGCATCGAGCCGATCGGGCGCGAGCGGCGGGAGGCGGGGTCCGAAGTCCGGCATGGCGTAGCTCCCATCGATGGAGCTGGCTGAACCGCCGCGCCGGGCGGTTCGTTGCGAGCGGCCAACGCCTATCGGAACGAGACCTTCAGGATCTCGTAGCTCTTGCCGCCGCCTGGCGTATTCACCTCGACGGTATCGCCTTTCTTCTTGCCGATCAGCGCGCGCGCCGTCGGCGAGGTGATCGACACCTTGCCGACCTTGACGTCGGCCTCCGCCTCGCCGACGATCTGATAGGTCTTCTTCTCCTCGGTGTCCTCGTCGACGAGGTGAACCGTGGCGCCGAACATGATTGTCGAGCCCGACAGCTTGGAGATGTCGATCACCTCCGAGCGTGCGAGCTTGTCTTCCAGCTCGGCAATGCGGCCCTCGTTATGACTCTGCGCCTCCTTGGCGGAGTGGTACTCGGCGTTCTCGGAGAGATCGCCGTGTGATCGAGCCTCGGCGATCGCCTCGACGATGCGCGGCCGTTCGATCTGCTGGCGGTGGCGCAATTCCTCCTCGAGCGCGGTGTGCCCGCCGGGCGTCATCGGGATCTTGTCGAGCTGTGCCATCTCTTCTCGTCTCGCGAATAGCAACAAAGCGGCCCGACCTCCGTCCTTTCGGAGGCGATCAGGCGAAATAATCCTGGAGGGCGCGCACTTCGAGGTCGCCCGCCTTGTAGGCCAGGATGCCCTGCGAAGCCGCTACGGCCCCGGCTAGAGTGGTGTAGTAGGGGACCTTATGCAAGAGGGCCGCGCGACGGAGCGAGCGCGAGTCGGACAAGGCCTGCGCGCCCTCGGTCGTGTTGAAGACGAGCTGGATCGCGCCGTTGGCGATGGCGTCCACGCAATGCGGCCGGCCTTCCGAGACCTTGTTGATCTTCACCGCCGCCACGCCGTTCTGCTCGAGATAGCGCGCGGTACCCCCGGTCGCCCGCACGGCGAACCCGGCCTCGATCAGCCAGCGGACGGTGTCGAGAATGCGCGGCTTGTCGCTGTCGCGCACCGAGACGAAGACGGTGCCCTTGACCGGGACCTTGGTGCCGCCGCCAAGCTGGCTTTTCGCGAAGGCGATGCCGAAGGAGCGATCGAGGCCGATGACTTCGCCCGTCGAGCGCATCTCCGGTCCAAGGACCGTGTCGACTCCGGGGAAGCGCGCGAAGGGGAACACCGCCTCCTTCACGCCGACATGGTCGTGGACCATCGGCTTGAGACCGAAGCTCGCCAGGCTCTCGCCGGCCATGATCCGCGCCGCGATCCTGGCGATCGGCTCGCCGATCACCTTGGCGACGAAGGGCACCGTACGCGAGGCGCGGGGATTGACCTCCAGCACGTAGATATCGTCGCCCTTGAGCGCGTACTGCACGTTCATCAGCCCGATGACGTTCAGCGACAGCGCCATCCTGCGCGTCTGTTCCTCCAGAGCGCGCAGCGTCTCCGCGGACAGCGAGCGCGGCGGCAGGGAGCAGGCGCTGTCGCCCGAGTGGATGCCGGCCTCCTCGATGTGCTCCATGATCCCGCAGACGAACACATCCTTGCCGTCGCACAGCGCGTCGACGTCGACCTCTGTGGCATCCGACAGGTAGCGGTCGAACAAGAGCGGGTTGGTGCCGAGCACCGTATTGATCTGCCCCGTCTTGTCGTTGGGGTAGCGCGCCTTGATGTCCGAGGGCACAAGGCCCGGCAGCGTGCCGAGCAGGTACTCGCCGAGCCCGTTCTCGTCGCGCAGGATCGCCATGGCGCGGCCACCGAGCACATTGGAGGGTCGAGCCACCAGCGGAAGCCCGAGGTCATGGGCGACGAGCCGCGCCTGTTCGACGGAATAGGCGATGCCGTTCCTGGGCTGGCGCAGATCGAGCTTGTCGAGCAGGCGCTTGAAGCGGTCGCGGTCCTCCGCCAGATCGATGGAGTCGACCGAAGTCCCGAGAATGGGAATGCTCGCCTTCTCGAGCGACGGGGCGAGCTTGAGCGGCGTCTGGCCGCCGAACTGGACGATCGTGCCCTTGAGCGTGCCGTTCGACTGCTCGACGGCCATGATTTCCAGGACGTCCTCGACGGTGAGCGGCTCGAAATAGAGCCGGTCCGACGTATCGTAGTCGGTCGACACCGTCTCGGGATTGCAGTTGACCATGATGGTCTCGTAGCCGCGATCGCGCAGCGCGAAAGAGGCGTGACAGCAGCAATAGTCGAACTCGATGCCCTGCCCGATGCGGTTCGGGCCGCCGCCAAGGATCACCACCTTCTCGCGGGCGCTCGGCCGCGCCTCGCTGACGACAGACCCGGCGAAGGGCGCGGCGTAGGTCGAGTACATGTAGGCCGTCGGCGACGCGAACTCGGCGGCGCACGTATCGATGCGCTTGTAGACGGGCCGTACGCCGAGGCCGTGGCGGGCCTTGCGCACGGCGGCCTCCTCCATGCGCGCCAACGTCGCCAGCCTGGCATCGGAGAAGCCGGCCGCCTTGAGTTTGCGCATGTTGCCGGCGTCGCCGGGCAGTCCGTGCGCGCGCACCTTCTTCTCCAGGACGACGATCTCCTCGAGCCGGTCGATGAACCAGGGGTCGATCTTGCAGGCCTCGTGGATCTCCGCCTTCGGCATGCCGGCGCGCAGCGCTTGACCGACCACGAGCAGGCGGTCCGGCGTCGGTCGGCCGAGCGCGGCACGCAGGTTGTTGGCGTCCTCGCGGGTGTCGCCAACGCCCTCGATCTCGATCTCGTCGAGGCCGGTCAAGCCCGTCTCCAGCGAGCGGAGCGCCTTCTGCAGGCTTTCCGCGAAGGTCCGGCCGATCGCCATCGCCTCGCCGACCGACTTCATCGCCGTGGTGAGCAGCGGCTCCGCACCGGCGAACTTCTCGAAGGCGAAGCGGGGCACCTTGGTGACGACGTAATCGATCGAAGGCTCGAACGAGGCCGGGGTCGCCCCGCCGGTGATGTCGTTGGCGATCTCGTCCAGCGTATAGCCGACGGCGAGCTGCGCCGCGACCTTGGCGATGGGAAAACCTGTCGCCTTCGAGGCCAGCGCGGAGGACCGGGAGACGCGCGGGTTCATTTCGATGACGATCATCCGCCCGGTCGCGGGGTCGACCGCGAATTGCACGTTGCTGCCGCCGGTCTCGACGCCGATCTCGCGCAAGACCGCCAGGGACGCGTCGCGCATCACCTGGTATTCCTTGTCCGTCAGGGTCAGCGCCGGCGCGACGGTGATGGAATCGCCTGTGTGCACGCCCATCGGGTCGATGTTCTCGATCGAGCAGATGATGATGCAATTGTCCGCCTTGTCGCGGACCACCTCCATCTCGTACTCCTTCCAGCCGAGCACGCTCTCCTCCACCAGAACCTCGTTGGTCGGCGAGGCGTCGATGCCACCCTCTATGATCTCGATATACTCGCTCTTGGTGTAGGCGATCCCTCCGCCCGTGCCGCCCATGGTGAAGGAGGGGCGGATGATCGCCGGCAGGCCGATGTCGTCGAGGATCTCCAGCGCGGCGGAAAGCGTCTTGATCTGATGCGAGCGCGGCGTGCGCAGGCCGATCTTGGTCATGGCCTCGCGAAATTTCTCGCGGTCCTCGGCCTTGTCGATCGCCTCGGCGGTGGCGCCGATCATCTCGACGTCGTGCTCCCTTAGCACGCCCATCTTCTGGAGCGACAAGGCGCAATTGAGCGCCGTTTGACCGCCCATCGTCGGCAGCAAGGCGAAGCCGCCCGGCAGGACGTGACGCTCCTTGGCGATGATCTTGGCGACGACCTCTGGCGTTATCGGTTCCACGTAGGTGCGGTGCGCCATGTCGGGATCGGTCATGATCGTCGCCGGATTGGAATTGACCAGGACGATCCTGTAACCTTCCGCCTTGAGCGCCTTGACAGCCTGCGTTCCGGAATAATCAAACTCGCAGGCCTGCCCGATGATGATCGGCCCGGCGCCGATGATCAGGATGGTCGACAGATCTGTGCGTTTCGGCATGACGGATCCCCACGCGACCGTTTGACCGCGGACGCGCAAAAAGGGCCGCTGTCGGCCCAGGGCTGGTGGCGAGCGCCTTTGTGGCGATGCCGCGCGCGGATAGCAAGGCTCGACCTTGTCGAGCCGCGCAGCTTGAAGCGCGCTGAGGGAGCCCGCTCGCGCAATGCCACGTTCAAACGACGCTTCGGCGGCGAGATGCCGGTGTCAACGCGGGCCTGAAACAAGCCGCAACGCGTCCGCGGATCGGGACCCCGTTGCGCCACCCGGGCGGCGAAGTAGGACGTTCGCACTAGGCGAAAACGGACGATCTTGTAGGCAGCGTGGATCGAAAGCTGATAGAGCATTGTCGTCGCACACTAGCATTCGGAACTCCACCTCTCCTCCCACGATTGCTCCCCGCTTGGCTAAAGCCTAGATGCGTCATTTCAGATAAGACAAGGATAGAGCCCTATGATGCGTTCGAAAGTTCATCTTGGCACCACGGTCGGTATTGGTGCCGGATTGGTTTTCCTGCTGGCGTCTTCCAGCCCTTCGCGCGCTGGTCCCTTCTCCGCTTTCGAGGGAAATTGGTCGGGCAATGGGACTGTCACGACAGACAACGGCACGAAAGAGCGCCTGCGCTGCCGGGCTCATTACGATGTCGGCGGCGACGGCGCGACACTCGCGCAAAATCTCACCTGCGCCAGCGACAGCTACAAGTTCAACGTCGTGAGCAACGTCAAAGCTTCGCCGAGCGGAGCAATCGAAGGCACCTGGGCGGAAACGTCACGCAATGCCACCGGACGCATCACGGGGTCCATTGGTCCGACCCAGATCTCGGCGAACGTCGCTGGCGTTGGCTTCACAGCCCGGATCGGCATAGCTGCCCGCGCGGGCAAACAATCCGTGACGATCAGCCCAACCGGCACCGACATCAGCAACGTTTCGGTTTCGATGTCTAAAAGCTGACGTCGTTGCGGATGGATCGGCTCAGTCTTGCGACCAAAGCTTGGAACGCGGCAGCGTAGACGAAGTCACCGGCGTCACAGGTCTCTACGATACAACGCTACATCTACAATCAAGGATCATGCGCTGAAAAGAAAAACCCGGGCGCATGCGTCCGGGTTTTCTGTTCCGTCACGCCACCTGAAGGGTGGCGTCCCAGGATCTGGTCAGTAACGCGCGACGACCGGAGCGGCCGGGGGATTGAAGAGATTGATCTTATAGTTGATGCCCGCGCGGACAAGATTGCCGTTCGTCTTGATACGATCGAGGTAGGGAAGACCGCCCGCGGCGTTGTTCAGGACGAGCGTCTGCGTACCGAGATCGAAGTGGATGAACTCCGCCTTGATGGTGACCGCGCTCGAGTTGAAGAAGTTCACGAAAGATGCGGTCGGAATGGCGTATTCCAAGCCGCCGCCGTAGGCGTAACCACTGCGCAGACTGCTGGTTTGTCCGAAGTAGGCGCCGATCGGCGGAGCGAAGGTCGTGGAATCGTTGACCGACCCGTACGCGAAACCGCCGGTGCCGAATAGCAACAGGTTGCCGAAGGCATAGCCGAGACGGCCACGCACGGTTCCAACGAACTGCGTGTCTTCGTTGAATTGGCCGACACCACCGATTGATCCGAGGTAGGCGTTGTTGCGGCGGAGATTCGTGTAGGAGGCATCCGCCTCCACGCCGATCACGACGCCGCCCTGCGAGCCGCCGTTGCCGAGGGCGCCGCCGAGCTGGCCAATGATCGGGAGACCGCCACCAAGCTGGAAGTTGTAGCCGATCTGACCGCCGCCGGTGAACCCATCGGCGCGCTGCTGAAAGAACCCCGGGCGATTGGCGATGTTGATGCCATTTTGCTGCGTGGCGGTGCTGGCGGCGATGTTGTTGTAAGAATTGCCGTCGAAAGCGTAGCCGGCGTTGATGCCGGCGTAAGCGCCGGACCAGGTGAACACGGGGATCGGCGGCGGGGGCGCGAACACAGGAGGAGCGCGCCGCGAGGGTAGGTCCGCTGCGAAAGCTGTCGTCGACATCAGGGTGGCGAAGGCGGCGGCGGTCAGTACCTTTGTCATATCATCTCCAGACACGTTCGATGGAGGGTCAATAGACCTTCGCGCCTGCCGGATCATTAACCAAGTTAAGCATGACGTTCGTTACGCGTGGGGCGTGGCTTAATTGCCTCACTCGAAGCCCTGCAACCGTATCTAAACATTTGTTTTCATGTCAGTTTCGCGACCCGACGAACGATCATTCAGCGGGCTTTCGTTTCAGACTGTAGGGCAGCAAACTATACAGATACATGGCCGTCGGACGCAGGATGAGCAGGTCCGCCACGAGGGCGGCGATCATCGCGAAAGCGGAAAGCCACCCAAACAGCCGCAGCATGGGCAGGTTCGAGAACGACGTCACGGCCAAGCCGCAGGCCAGCACCACCGAGGTCAAGATCAGCGCGGGCCCGACAAGGATCGTCGCGCGCTCGACGGACAGGGCCGCGTTCTCTCCGGGCCGCTCCTCCAGTCGCAACCGATTGAGGAAATGGATCGTCGCGCTGAGGCCGAGCCCGAAGGAGACCGTCAGGGCGACGACGCTCGCGAACTGCAGCCCTTCACCCATGACGTAGAGGAGCGCGCCGGAGGCGACGATCGGGAAAATGCCCGGCATGATCGACAAGAGCATCACCTTCCAGGAGCGGAAGGCGAGCCCGATGAAGGCGGCGACGAAGACGATCTCGATCGTCAGTCCGCGCGACAGCCGATCGATCATGGCGGCCGAGTTGCGCGCCGCGATGACGGCGAGCCCGGTGACGGCGATCTCGTAGCCCTTGTGTTCGCCGCGTATGGCGTTGAGCCGCGCGTCGAGCGAGTCGACGATAGGCAACAGCTGGCTGGCGTCCTTGTCGGGCACGCGCCCGGAAACCAGGACGGCGCGCTGGTCTTCGGAGAGATACCGCCGAACGAGAGGCTTCGGCAGGAAGCCGACATATTTCCTGAGCGTCCCGACATCGTCGGAGCCGAGCTTCTGCGAAAGCCAGTCGCGGAGCGTCTGCAGAGAGAAGACGTTACCGATGCCGGGCTCGCTCGAGACGGTCTTCTGCACGGCCGCGATCGTGGCGAGCGTATCGGGCGAGTAGAGGTTCTGGCCCTTGGGAAACTCGATCAGCACGTCGATAGGGTTGGCGCCGGTGAGTTCGCGATCA
The DNA here is from genome assembly GCA_965198495.1 of Beijerinckiaceae bacterium. Classification (GTDB taxonomy): domain Bacteria; phylum Pseudomonadota; class Alphaproteobacteria; order Rhizobiales; family Beijerinckiaceae; genus RH-AL1. The sequence goes on from CBDAPL010000002.1 coordinate 343,248, forward strand.
AGGCTGCCGTTGGCGGTCGTCGCCTGCTCGTTGTTGGGCACCTGGTCGGCCAGACGGTAGCGTGGCTGCAGGTTCGCGTAGATGACGCACAAAAACACCACCACGACGATGGACACCACGCTGTAGAGGCCTGGCCGAGAAACCATCCGCTCGGCAATCCAGCGGCAGAAGCCGCGCAACCAGTTGATCGCCGTGTCGGCGCGCGCCGTGCTCGCGGCGAGCTTCGCCTCACCCCGGACGAGCGTGACCGCGAGCAGGGGCAGCAGCACCAGGACCGTCACGAGCGCGATCGCGGTGGTCAGAAGCCCGGCCTCGCCGAAGGTCCTGATGAGGTCGGAGTTGGAGAAGAGCAGCGCGACGAAGGAGACCATCGTCGTGGTATGCGTCAGGACGCAGGCCGGCCCGACCACCGCGAGCGCGCCCCTGATCGCCTGCGCCTTGCTCCTGCCGGCGACGAGCCTGTCGCGGATCGCGAAGGTGAGCTGCATCGAATCGGAAAAGCTGATGACCATGATGAGCGGCGTCATCACGTTCAGGAAGATGTTCAGCCGGAAATCGAGCCAGCCCAGCGCGCCCACCGCGATGAGGATGGCGATGAGCGGCGGACCGGCCGCCACCAGCATGAACGAGACGCGCCGGAAGAAGAGGATGGCGATCAGGCAGCCGGCGACGAAGCCGACAAGATTGTAGATGACGCGGTCGCGCTCGACCGAATTGTGAATCTCGAGCTGCATGACCGGCACGCCGGCGAGTTCCGCCTTGAGGCCGGAGCCTGCGAGGTCCTCTGCCATGGTCTTGCGGATCTCGGCGACGATACCGGCGGATTTCGAGCTCTCCGCGACGTCCGGCTGCAAGGAAAGGACGATCAGCGCGAGCTTGCCGTCGGGCGCGATCAGCTTGCCATTGATGAGTTCGTTGGCGCGGACCTTCTTGACCAGGTCTTCATAGGCCGGGCCCTCCGGCAGCGGCTCGGGGAAGAGAGCCGGCGGGATCGTCTGCCCCGGTGCTGGCGGTTCGCGCGCGGAGAACATCGAGATGATGCCCCGTTCGCCCTCGATCAGCTGCAGATCCGTGACGAGGTTGCGTACCTTCCCGACGTTCTCCCGCTCGAGGAGCTGCTGCCCGGTGATGACGACGAGCACGTCATATTCGCTGGAGGGAAATTCCCGCGTGACCTCCTCGTACTGCTTGAACTGCGGCGTGTTGGATCGAAACAGCTGGGAGAGGGAGTCGTCGACCTTGAGTCTCTGCAGGCCGAAGATCGCGCCGATCGAGACAATGACGAAGACCAGACCGACGAGAAGCGGCGCCTTGAGCGCGATGAGCCCCATGCGCTCGGCGCCGAATGCAAGCTTCGGCAAGCCGCGGTCGGGCGTACCCGTCCCCGACTCCGATGATTGCACTTCGTTTTCGACCGTCTGCATCAAAACCCCTTCGCGACCTACGAGGACCGCGATGCCAATACGCGTACCAGGCGGTACGGTTCTCCAAGCGCCAAAGCTCTTAAACCTAGTCGGCCGGCTGTGCTAGTCCGGCAACAGGTGTTCCGCAAGGCGTGGCGATTCCATGTCAGCCGCAAAGCCGCCATCAAGCACGGTCCAACGTGCGTGCGTTGCGCGATGCGTTTACCGGGGGAGCGTCATGAGCCTCAATCTTTATATGCCGCATCGCGGTCTCGCGATCGCGCTCTGCGCCGCTTTGTCGATCGCCGCTTGCGCGAAGGCGCCCGGCGCCGACGGCTTCAGCGCCGACGCGAGCGCGGTGCCGGGCAGCGCCCAGGATTTCGCCCAGAACGTCGGCGACCGCGTGTTCTTCGAGTCGGACTCGAGCGACCTCACGCCGAAGGCGCAGGCGACGCTCGACCGCCAGGTGGCTTGGCTGCAACGCTACGATCGCGGGCCGTTCACCGTCGAGGGCAATGCCGACGAGCGCGGCACCCGCGAATACAATTTCGCGCTCGGCGCGCGCCGCGCCGAAGCGACCAAGGAGTATCTCGTCGCCCGCGGCATCCCGAGCGCGCGCGTGCGCACGACCAGCTACGGCAAGGAACGACCGGTCGCGGTCTGCAACGATATTTCCTGCTGGTCGCAAAACCGCCGCGCACAGACGGTGGTGAACGGCGACCAAAGCTGAGGCGAGCTGCCCTAACGACTGGTTAACCACACCAGCATTGGATGGAAGTAACCAATCGTCGAAACGCTTCGACAAGGTTGACGAACACTGTCGCTTAACCCGCGAACGTTACTCCAACGACAGTTGTCGAGTTGGAGAGTTGGCCATGAGCCTCGATCGTTTTGCCGGGCGCGCGAAATTCGCGGCCCTTCTTTGTGCCGGTTTGGCAATCGCCGGCTGCGCCAAGACGCCAGGGGAGGAAGGCCTCGCCGGCATGGCCGGCGGCGGCGACCGGAACGGTTACGGCAGCGGCACAGGTGGCTCCAGCCCCAATGGCGGCGTCCGCGGCACAGCGCTCGCTGGCCCCGGCAGCGCTCAGGACTTCGCGCAGAATGTCGGCGACCGCGTCTTTTTCGAGAGCGACTCGTCCGAACTTACACCGAAATCGCAGGCGACGCTCGACCGCCAGGTGGCGTGGTTGAAGCGCTACGACCGTTCCTTCATCATCGAGGGCCACGCCGACGAGCGCGGCACGCGCGAATACAATTTCGCGCTCGGCGCCCGCCGCGCCGAGACGACCAAGGAATACCTCGTGGCGCGCGGCATACCGGCCTCGCATATCCGCACCATCAGCTACGGCAAGGAGCGCCCGGTCGCGGTCTGCAACGACATCTCCTGCTGGTCGCAGAACCGTCGCGCCGTCACCAATGTGGGCGAGGGCAGCCAAAGCTAGGCCGCCGCCTTATCCCGCCCGGTTGAGAGCGTGATCCTGAAGCTGCCGCCACGCGCTTGAGCTCAAACCGCGCCCTTTATCAAAGCGTGAATGTAGCCGAGCTTGGCGATGGCGGGAGCGGTCAGGATGAAGGGATAGGCGTCATCCTTGCCCATGGCGCCATTCAACGAGTTGAGCATGGTGGTCAATGGCAGCCAGATGTTGATCAGCGTGCCGATATCCTCGGTGAGATAGGGGTCGACCTGCTTGTCGACCCAGGACGCGTGGAAGCGGTCGGCCGGGGGCGCCATGCGCAATTGGTAGGAATGCGCCATATCGAGCGTGGCGACCATGTGCAGATAGTGCGCCCAGGTCTCGGCGAAATCCTCCCATGGATGCATCGTCGCGTAGCCGCTGACGAAGCCTTTCTGCCAATCGGCTGGCGCGCCGGTGACGTAGTAGCGCGACATCGCGCCCTGATAGTCGATCGTGTGATCGCCGAACACCGCGCCGCATTCGGCGAGCCGTCCGCCGTCGCGGACGAGCCTGTCCCAGAAGTAGTGTCCGGACTCATGCCGGAAGTGCCCGAGCAGGGTGCGGTAAGGTTCACCGAGCAGATTGCGCCGTTGCTCGCGCTCGACATCGTCCGCTTCCTTCACCGCAATGGTGATCAGACCATGCGAGTGACCGGTCATCACCGGGCGGCTCCCGTCCGCCAGGTCTTCGAGGAACTGAAAACCGAGCGAGGCCAGCCCGGCGCGCTCTATGACGCCGATAAGGCCAAGCCGGTGGAGCGAGGCGAACAGCTTGTGCTTGGCCGCCTCGATCTTGCGCCAGGCGGTCAGGCCGCCGGGTGTCGCCAGCGACGGCACGACGCGATTGTGGCGGCAGGCCGTGCAGGTGGTCGCTTCGCTCGACGCGTCCACCATCCAGTTGCAGACGCCAAAGACATCGTTCGCGCAATGGCGCAGACGAAGACCGGGCACCGCCCAGGAGGTCCGGAGGTTCTTGTCGTTGAGGTCTGGCTCGAGGACGCAGAGCGAATCTGTTTCAGCCCAGTAGCCAAGTTCGCTGAAGCACCGCCCGCAACGTGTGTTTTCAAAGAAGATCGGAAGCGCGCAATACTGGCAGGAATAGAGACGCATCATTGAGCCTGGGCGGCCAAGATCGTGGTGGCGCCTATGGCATAGCGAACCGAGGCTCCGGGCTAGCGGTTCCCTCGAGAGCAGACGCTCACGTCAGCGGGGCGTCTGTTCATTCGGCGTGCCGTTAGGGTTCCGATCGCCGAGGAACTCCAGCAGCGCGGCATCGAACAACGCCGGATCCTGCAAGAAAGCGAAATGGCTGGCGTTGGGCAGGATGAGCAGGCCCGCGCCGGGTATCGTGCGGGCGATGTATTCGGTGTGTTCGCGGTGGATCGCCTCGTCGTGATCGCCATCCGCGACCAGCACGGGCACCTTGATGTCCTTGAGTCGCGCGTCGCTCCAGTTGGGTTCGCTCGCCCACATGTGACTGATCTGCTCGACGAAGGCACCGTAGGCCTTCGGGGTCGCCGAGAGCGTCGCGTATTCCGTCCCGGCGCGACGGATGAAGGCGGCGAAGGTCGGATTCCTCTCGACGCCATCGATGACGCCGCTCGTCACCGTGTTGGCGGCGAAGGCGAACACTCTATCCACGCGTTCGGGGTAGCGCATCGCGAGATCGAGCCCGATGATGCCGCCGTCGCTCCAGCCGACGATCGAGGCCCGCGGGATCTTCAACGCATCGAGGAGGCCCGCCACGTCATCGGCCATCAGGTCGTAGCTGAAAGGCCGGTCGTCGCGCGTGCTGCGGCCATGGCCGCGGCTGTCGACCAAGACGACCTTGTGCTGGAGCGCCAGGGCCCGCACCTGATCGCCCCAATAGTCCGAGTTGGCGAGGCCGCCATGCAGCAGAACGACGGGCGCGCCGGACCCGATCATGGCATAATACAGCCTGATCCCATTGACGGCGGCGAAGCCTGTCGTCTCGCCGGCGACCGGTGCCGGCGTCGGCGGCAGGGTCTGCCAGCGCGGCTGCGCAACGGCGCGGACCGGCAGGAGCAGCAGGAGCAGCAGCGTCAGCGCGCGCATGGTCGCCTCTTGACCGGCCGTAGCGAGCGGCCTTCTAGACGCAGGCCTGTACAGGATTGAACCGCTCTCGCGAAAGCGGCATTGTCGTTGCAATTCGGAGATATGGAATGCGCAGACCTCTTTTTTTCATCGTCGGAGGCGCCGCGATCATTTGCGCCTCAAGCGTACTCGCCAGGCCGCGCTCCGCTGGCGGGAACTCCGGGGTGCCTGCCCTCAACGTGAAGCAATCCTGCCGGGACGCGCAGAAATTCTCGAGCGGCGACGTCAATGACGCGACGTTCAAGGGATGCATGCAGGACGAAAACAGCGCCAAGGATCAGCTTTCGAAACGCTGGTCCACGTTCAAGACGAAGGATAGGCAGGACTGCGTCGAGCAAGGACGAGAACCGAGCCCGAGCTACGTCGAGGTGCTGACGTGTCTGGAGATGGACACCGACGCTATGAACAACGCGCCGAAGGTCGACGGTCGGACGGTGCCGCAGATCGGCGGGCCAGTCGCGCCGGGCCTGGCGCCGGGCGGCCACTGATCGACCGCAGTGTCAGCGCTCGGCGCGCAGGCTGGCGACGAGGGCAGGCGTGGCGAACCCATCGGCAGGCTGGAGACCAGCCTGTTTCTGAAAGGCATGGATCGCGTCGCGCGCTTTGGGTCCGAACTTGCCGTCTTGAGCGCCATCGTAGAGGCCTTTGGCGGCGAGACGTGCCTGGATGAAGGCCTTGTCCGATCGTGAAAGGTTCGAGGGTCGCGTCGGCCACGGTGTGGAGAGCGGCTCGCCGCCGGCGATCCGCCGCGCCAGCGTGCCGAGCGAGAGCGCGTAGGAGTCCGAATTGTTGTACTGCTTGATGACGAAGTAATTCGGAAACAGCAGGAAGGCGGGCCCGGCCGCGCCGGAAGGCAGGAACAAGGCCGCGTCGCCTTCTCCTTGCGGAAGCCGGCCGTCCTGCCGGCGCAGCCCGAGCGCGCCCCACTCGGTCGCGCTCGCGTGCAAGGTCGGAAACGCGAAGCCTCGCGGCAACACGACGTCCTCGATCCACGGCTGGTTCGGCGCCCAACCCTGCGCCCGGAGGAAGCTCGCGATGGATGTCAGGACGTCGGCTGGGTTGGTCCAGATATCCGGGACGGCATCGCCAGCCGCGCTCACCGCATATTTGAGGTATGCCGATGGGAGGAACTGCGGGTCGCCCATTGCGCCGGCCCACGAGCCTTTCAGCCGGTCGCGGCTGGCACCGCGCTCGAGGATCAACAGGACGGCGATGAACTCGTCGCCGAACAGCGGTCGGTCGGGGCGAGTATAGGCAAGCGTGGCGAGGGTTCTGACGATGTCGCGGCTGCCTTGCGAGCGGCCGAAGTCGCTTTCCATGCCCCAGGCGGCGAGGCAGATCTCGCCGGGGACGCCAAAGCGCGACTCGCTCGCCGCGAGCGCGCTCACATAGCGCGAGGCGAGAGCGCGTCCCTTGGCGATACGTCCGGCTGAGACGGCCTCCTGCAAGTAGGTCTGCAGCGGTTTGTCGAACTCCGGCTGGCCAGCCGAGCCGCGCGGCAGCCCCTGCTCCGGCACCAGGCCGGCGACCGCCGCCTCGAAGGTCGAGCGCCGCACGCCTTGCGCGGCCGCGCGCGGCCAGAGCGACTCGAGAAAGGCCGTGAAATCGGGGTCGGCCGCAAACGACGGTCGCATGTCGAGCGCGAGGATCGACGCGATGCCGACGACGAGCGCCGTGCGGCGCGTCGCGCCGGCGCCACCTTGCGAAGAAACCAATATATCGTCCGCTACTTTTATTGTCGACACGAGGAGCAATGCGGGAACGATATGGGGCACGCAAGGTTTTTCGGCCAGTTCTTAGACCGAGGCTTTCAGGCCGCGTCTTGCTTTAAGTCGCGTGCAAACGCTCGGGTCATGTAAATTTATCGATGCGGCTCGCAGCTGGCGTCAGCGGAAAGGGTTCGAGTGGCTGCGAAAGGGACGATCGATTATCAGGCCGTCTTTGAAACGATCCCGACGCCATTGATCCTTATCGCTCCGGATCTTACAATTCTCGAGATGAACCAGGCCTATATCGACACGGTCGGCTTTAGACGGTGTGATATAATCGGACGCGACATCTTCGAGGCGCTTCCCGCACACGAGAACGCGGCTGATGCGGTGAGAGAGTCCTTTCTCAAGGTTTTGCGAACAGGCGAGCCCGACATCATCCCGGCTATCGATTACCCGACCTCGGGATCGGACGAGAGCACGGCAAAAGAGCGCCGGTGGAGCTGTTCGCACCTGCCGATCCGCGGTGCGTCCGGTGAAGTGTCGTGCGTAATGCAAAATCCTCGCATCGCAGGCGACCTCCGTCGCTCTGAGGCGGCCAAGCATCGTTCCGGCATCACCGATCTCGGGACGGGCGAGCACGCGGCGTTTCATGCGAATGTCGAGACGCTGGCGATCAACTCGTCTCTCGTTGATCGCGCTCATCGGATTCAAGCCCTGAATGTGTCGCTGCTCGCCGAAAGCACGCAGCTCCGCGAGCTTTTCATGCGTGCGCCAAGCTTCATGTGCGTGTTGCGAGGCGCGGATCACCGCTTCGAACTGGCAAACACCGCTTTTACGACCCTCGTTGGTTCCCGCGAACTCCTCGGGCAGCCCATCCGCGAAGCGATCCCGGAGATGAAAGGCCAAGTCTACATGGACCTTCTCGAGAAGGTCTCGCGATCGGGCGAGGCCTTCGTCGGCAAGGAGATGCGCGCGGAGTTTCGACGTCGTGCCGATGGCGGGTTGGAAGAGGTTTTCATAAACTTTGTGTACCAACCGATTTTCGGGGATGATGGGCGGGTTGTCGGCATCTTCGTCGACGGCAACGATGTGACGAACCACGTCAGAGCGGAGAGATCTCAAGAGCTGTTGGTGCGCGAACTGCATCATCGGGTCCGCAACACCTTGGCGACGGTTCAAGGCGTGATGAACTCAACCGCGCGGACCGCGGAAACCATCGAGGATTATCAGTGGGCTTTCAGCGGCCGCATTTCATCACTGGCGCGGACCCATTCGCTCCTTACCGAGGAGATACAGCAGTTCGTCTCCTTTCCGCAGCTTCTGAGGCAGGAGGTTGGCGTCTACGCGGACGGCGTGGCGGATCGCGTCGTGCTGGACGGGCCGGACGTGGAGCTGCCATCTCAGCTCGCCGTGCCCCTCGGTATGACGATCCACGAGCTCTCGACCAATGCCTATCGTCACGGTGCCCTGAGCCTGCCGAAAGGGCGTGTGACCATCACCTGGTCCATCCATGCCGCGAACGACAAGCGCCTTCTCGTCTGCCACTGGACCGAGACAGGCGGACCGCCCGTCTCGCCGCCCGAGCGCAAAGGGTTCGGCTCCATGATCCTCACCCGCGTGCTGTCGCAGCAAATCGGCGCCAAGGTGGAGGCGAGCTATCCGGCGTTGGGCTTCGAGCTAACGGCGGAAATTCCGCTCGATCTCGAGCGGGCCTGAGCGGCGAGCGCCTTTCCTTATCGCCGGGCGCGTTGCTTGCAACGGGGCTTCCACTCGCCCCAATCTTTGTGGCGGCCCAGGGTCATCCTCGCGTCGCAATGCGGCGATTACCTTTGAGCTCCATAAGACCAACGATCCGGAGATTTCCATGACGAGTGCCGCCGTAAGCCACACAACGGATGCCGGTCAGCTCGACGAACTGGCGATCAACACGATACGCACCCTCACGATGGACGCCGTGCAGAAGGCCGAAAGCGGCCATCCCGGCACACCGATGGCCTTGGCGCCGATCGCCTACACCCTATGGAACAAGGTGCTGCGGTACGATCCGGCCGATCCGCAATGGCCCAACCGCGATCGCTTCGTGCTGTCGTGCGGCCACGCGTCGATGCTGCTCTACAGCCTGATCCATCTCGCCGGCATCAAGACCAAGGCAGGCAGCAACGAGGTCGCCCTCACCCTCGACGACCTCACGCACTTCCGTCAGATCTCCAGCAAGACGCCGGGCCATCCGGAATATGGGTTCACGGTCGGCGTCGAGACCACGACCGGCCCGCTCGGCCAAGGCTGCGGCAACTCCGTCGGCATGGCCATGGCGCCGCGCTGGCTCGGCGCGCACTACAACAACGACGGCGCTACGCTGTTCGACTACGACGTCTACACGATTTGCAGCGACGGCGATCTGCAGGAAGGTGTCGCCTCCGAAGCGGCTTCGCTCGCCGGCCATCTCGGCCTGTCGAACCTGATGTGGATCTACGATTCCAACACGATCAGCATCGAAGGCCATACCGAACTCTCGTTCAGCGAGGACGTCGCAAAACGCTTCGAGGCCTACCAGTGGAACGTGCTGCATCTGCGTGACGCCAACGACACCGAGGGCTTCCTGAAGGCCGTCGCGGCGTTCAAGGCCGAGAAGACGCGCCCGACCATGCTCGTGGTCAATTCAATCATCGGCTACGGCTTCCCCACCAAGGCCAACACCGCCAAGGCGCACAGCGACGCCCCCGGCGAGGAGGAGATCAGGGGCGCCAAGAAAGCCTACGGCTGGCCGGAGGACGCGCACTTCCTGGTGCCGGAGGGCGTGCGCGCGCATTTCGATGAGGGTATCGGCCGCCGTGGCGCCGAGCTGAACGCGGCTTGGAAGAAGACCTTCGAGCGTTATCGCGCCTCCCATCGGGAACGCGCCGACGAGATCGAGCACATCAACAAGCGCACGATGCCGGCCGGCTGGGAGAAATGTCTGCCGGTGTTCGAGCCAAGCGAAAAAGGCGTCGCGTCGCGAGAGGCCTCGGGCAAGGTCATCAATGCCATCGCCAAGGTATGCCCCTGGTTCATCGGGGGCTCCGCCGATCTGGCACCTTCGACGAAGACCAACATCAACGGCGAGGAGTCGCTCGAGGCGAAGACGCCGGGCGGGCGCAACATGCATTTCGGCATCCGCGAGCACGGCATGGGCGCGGTCTGCAACGGAATGGCGCTGGCGGGGCTGCGCGCCTTCGGGTCCACCTTCCTCGTCTTCTCCGACTACATGCGGCCGCCGATCCGGCTGTCGTCGCTCATGGACCTGCACAATTTCACGGTCTTCACCCACGATTCCATCGGCGTCGGCGAAGACGGCCCGACCCACCAGCCGGTCGAGCAACTCCTCAGCCTGCGCTGCATTCCGGGCCTCTACACGTTTCGGCCCGGCGACGCCAACGAGGTGGCCGAAGCCTACAGGGTCATCATGAACCTGTCGCACAACCCATCGGTGCTGGTGCTGAGCCGCCAGGCGATGCCGACGCTCGATCGCGCCAAGTACAAGGCGGCGCGGGGCGTGGAGAAGGGCGCCTACATCGTCGCCGACGCCGATGACGGCAAGCCGAAGGTCATCCTGATGGGGACCGGCACGGAACTCGGGCTCTGCGTCGGCGCCTACGAGGTGTTGAAGGCGGAAGGCATCGGCGCGCGCGTCGTGAGCATGCCGTGCTGGGAGCTTTTCGAGCAGCAGGACCAGGCCTATCGCGACAGCGTGCTTCCGCCCGCGATCAAGGCACGCGTGAGCGTCGAGCAGGCCTCCGTCATGGGTTGGGATCGCTATGTCGGCGCCTCAGGCTCGATCATCGGCATGCACAGCTTTGGCTCGTCGGCACCGCTGAAGGATCTCCTGAAGAAGTTCGGCTTCACACCGGAAAAGGTGCTGGAGGCGGCGCGCCATCAGGTCGAGATCCACAAGAACGACTGAGCCTGTCGAGAGGCGGCCCGCGCGATTTTTGCATGGGCGTTCGTCGGCGGCGACACACAGGAGTAGGACGATGCAGCTTGGCGTCATTGGTTTGGGCCGCATGGGCGGCAACATCGCGCGGCGGCTGACGAAAGCCGGCCACGAAATCGTTGTCTTCGATGTCGATGCGAAGGCGGTCGACAAGCTCGCCGGGGAGGGGATGACCGGCGCGAAGGGGCTTGAGGACATCGTCAAGAAGCTTGAGGCGCCGCGTGCCGTCTGGGTGATGCTGCCGTCGGGCAAGATCACCGAGGACACGATCACCACGCTTTCGGGCCTGCTCGACAAGGGCGATATCGTCATCGACGGCGGCAATTCCTTCTACAAGGACGATATCCGCCGCTCGAAGGCGCTCGGCGAGAAGGGCATCACCTACGTCGACGTTGGCACCTCAGGCGGCGTATGGGGCCTCGAGCGCGGCTATTGCATGATGATCGGCGGCGAGCAGCATGCGGTCGAGCACATCGATCCGATCCTCAAGGCGCTGGCGCCGGGAATCGGCACCATCGAACGTACCAAGGGTCGCGAGAGCCGCGATCCCCAGGCCGAGGACGGCTACCTTCATTGCGGTCCTGCCGGCTCCGGCCATTTCGTGAAGATGGTCCATAACGGCATCGAGTACGGCATGATGCAGGCCTACGCCGAAGGTTTTGACATCCTGAAGAACAAGGACTCGAAAGACCTGCCCGAGGACGAGCGCTTCACGCTCAACCTGCCCGATATCGCCGAGGTCTGGCGGCGCGGCAGCGTCGTCTCGTCGTGGCTGCTCGATCTCTCCGCGATCGCGCTGGCACAGAACGAAAGCCTGTCGAACTATTCCGGATCGGTCTCGGATTCCGGCGAGGGCCGTTGGACCATCGAGGCGGCGATCGAGGAGGCGGTTCCGGCCGAAGTGCTTTCGGCGGCGCTCTACGCCCGCTTCCGTTCGCGCCAGGACCACACGTTCGGCGAGAAACTCCTCTCCGCGATGCGTTTCCAGTTCGGCGGTCACGTCGAACCGAAATGATCGGGCATTAAGCTAGCAAGGTCACCGCCCGGTCGGGCGGATCAAAGGGCGTCAGGTCACAGGCGTCAGCGCACAGGGCGAGGTCACGATGAACGAGATGCCATTCAAGGCTCCCACAACCTCCGGCGGGACCGCGGTCGCCCCGCCCTGCGTCTTCGTGATCTTCGGCGCCTCGGGCGATCTGACGAAGCGTCTGCTCATGCCGGCGATCTACAATCTCGTCAACGAGGGCCTGCTCAACGAGGATTTCGCCATCCTCGGCATCAACCGCGGCGATCCCGACGAGCAGGCGTTCCGCACCAATCTGATGAAGTCGATGACCGACATCATCGAGGCCGGACACGGCGAGGCGGGCAAGCACAAGGTGGATCAGACCGCCACGGCTTGGATGCAGTCGCGCATCCATCACCTGCGCGGCGACGTGACGGCGGACTCGATGTTTCTCGATCTCCGTCACAAGCTCGACGAGCTCTTCAAGGACAAGTCGCACCGCAGCGTCGTCTTCTATCTCGCGACAGCGCCGGAGTTCTTCGGTCCCATCGTCGAGGGTCTCGGCAAAGCCGGACTGACCAAACAGGGCGAGGACCAGTTCCGCCGCATCATCATCGAGAAGCCGTTCGGCACCGATCTCAAATCCGCGCGCGCGCTCGACGAGCAGATCCTCAGGATCGTCGACGAGGATCAGATTTTCCGCATCGATCATTTCCTCGGCAAGGAGACGGTGCAGAACATCATGGTGCTGCGCTTCGCGAACTTCATGTTCGAGCCGATCTGGAATCGCGACCACATCGATCACGTGCAGATCACCGCCGCGGAGACGGTCGGCGTCGAGGGTCGTGGCAAGTTCTACGACAAGACGGGCGCGCTACGCGACATGGTGCCCAACCATATGTTCCAGCTCCTCGCCATGATGACGATGGAGGCGCCGAACTCGTTCGAGGCGGATGCCGTGCGAGCCGAGAAAGCCAAGGTCATCGAGGCGATCCGCCGGATGACGCCGGAGGAGGCGGTGAAGAACTGCGTACGGGGCCAGTACGTCTTCGGCGAGGTCAAGGACAAGCCGGTGCAGGCCTATCGGCAATCGCCCGACGTCAACACGAAGAGCCGCACCGAGACGTATATCGCGCTCAAGGTCTTCATCGACAATTGGCGCTGGGCCGACGTGCCGTTCTACATCCGCACCGGCAAAGCGATGACGGCGCGCAAGACGGAGGTGGCGATCCAATTCAAGAAGGCGCCGGGCGTGCTTTTTCGCAACGTCGACAAGGGACAGCTCTCGAACTCGCGCATGGTCTTCCGCATCCAACCGGACGAGGGCGTGCAGATGCGGTTCTCGGTCAAGCAGCCCGGCCGTAAGGTCAAGCTGTCGGACGTGAACATGAACTTCCGCTATTCCGACTATTTCAAATCGGCGCCGTCGACGGGCTACGAGACGCTGATCTACGATTGCCTGATCGGCGACGCGACGCTGTTCCAGCGCGCCGACAACGTCGAGAGCGGTTGGGCCGTGGTGCAGCCGCTGCTCGACGCCTGGGCGTCCGGACAGGACGCGGTGCACTGGTATGAAGCCGGCTCCGCCGGACCGACCGAGGCCGACGAACTGCTGGCGCGCGACGGACGTAAATGGCTTTCGCTCTGAACGAGCGGATCTCATTGCTGGTGTCGGATGTCGACGGTACCCTCGTCACCGACGACAAGGGCATCACGGACAGCGTCGCACGTGCCGCCGCCGCGCTCGAGGAGGCCGGCGTCAAGGTTTCGCTCGTCTCCAGCCGACCCCCGATGGGTTTCGCCGCCTTGGCGTCGCGGCTCGCGCTGAAATGGCCGCTCGGCGCCTTCAACGGCGGCGCGATCATCGATCGCGATCTCAGCATCATCCGCTCGACTCTCGTGCCGGCCGCCGACGCCCGGATCGCGATCGAGACGTTCGTCGAATTCGGCATCGGTGGCTGGCTGTTCTCGCTCAGCGAGTGGTACGTTATCGATCCAAGCGGCGACCTCGTTCCCAAGGAGCGTCGCACCATCGATCATGAGCCGCGTGTCGTCGCGTCGTTCGACGACTTGTATGGTCAGGTCGGCAAGCTTGTCGGCGCGTCGCGCGATCACGATCGCGTCGCCGCCTGCGAGGCGGCACTCGCCGACCGGCTGAGCGGCGACACGGTCGCGAAACGTTCGCAAGCCTACTATCTTGACGTGACACCGGCGCGCTCCGACAAAGGCCAGGCGGTGCGGGACATCGCATCTGTCTTGAATGTGCCGATGGATCAGGTTGCCGTCATCGGAGACATGGCCAACGATATGCCCATGTTTGAGGTCGCACCATTCAGGATCGCCATGGGCAACGGCATCGAGGCGCTCAAGCGCCGGGCGACGTTCGTCACGCAGAGCAACCAGCACGACGGCTGGGCTTTGGCGGCCGACCGCTATATCCTGCCTCGCGCCGGCGCGAGGCTTTCCGCGTGAAGCGCGATCCCAAGATCATCTCGCTCCTGCTCGCCGATGTCGACGGCACGCTCGTGACGCGCGAGAAGGTGTTGACCGAACGCGCGAAGAAGGCGGTCGCCGCCTTGAAGCGGGCCGGCGTGCTCTTCGCGATCACCAGTGGCCGTCCGCCCAGGGGGATGGACATGGTCATCAAGCCGCTGGCGATCGAGACGCCTGTGGCCGGTTTCAACGGCGGTTTCTTCACCAATCCCGATCTCTCGCCGCTGGAGGAGCGTATCCTACCAGGGGATGTCGCACGCAAAGTCGTCGCGATGATCGTGGGCGAAGGCCTCGACGCGTGGCTCTATTCCGGCAACGACTGGCTGGTCCACAAGGTCGAGGCGCCGCACGTCGCGCGCGAGCAGCATACCGTGCGGTTCCCCCCGAAGGTCGTCGCCGATTTCGGCGATAGGATCGACCAGGCCGTGAAGATCGTCGGCGTCAGCGACGATCACGACCGCATCGCCGCGTGTGCGAGACGCGTGCATGAGGCGTTCGGGCATACCGTCTCCGCCGCTTTGTCCCAACCCTATTACCTCGACGTGACACACCCACTCGCCAACAAGGGCGCGGTCGTGGACGAACTCGTCAAGCGCCTCAAAATACCCGCTGACGCGATCGCCACGATCGGCGACATGGCCAATGACGTCTTCATGTTCGAGAAGAGCGGGTACGCGATCGCCATGGGCAATGCCGACGACGAAGTGAAAAACGCGGCCGACGCGGTGACCGCGGATTGCGATAACGAGGGCTTCGCCGAAGCCGTCGATAAGTTCATCCTGCCGCGCGCGATGAGCCGTGCTTGATGGGAGAAGTTTCTTGGCCAAGCCTCAGCTCGATGTAAGCCCCGATCCCGCGATGCTGGCGATGCGCTTTGCCGAATGGCTGGTGACACGCCTGGGTGAGACGACCGGCGCCTTCGCGCTGAACCTGTCGGGGGGATCCACGCCGAAACGTCTGTATGAGCTTCTCGCCACGGAGCCATATCGGCGCAAGATCGATTGGGGGCGCCTCCATGTCTTCTTCGGTGACGAGCGCTTTGTACCGTGGGAGCACGAGGACAGTAACTATCGCATGGCGCGCGACGCCTTGCTCGGCAAGGTGCCGATCCCGCTGGAAAACGTCTATCCTGTCCAGACCGGCGAAGCGACACCGGAGGCCGCCGCCGAGGATTACGAGAGAACGTTGCAAAGCTTCTACGGCAAGACGACGCTTGACATTCCAAGACCGCTTTTCGCCGTGACATTGTTGGGGTTGGGAGACGACGGGCACACCGCTTCCCTCTTCCCGGGCACAACCGCCTTGAGCGAACGGCAGAAATGGGTGACGGCGGTTGTCGGTGCGAAGCCCGAACCGCGCATCACGATGACCTACCCGGTTCTCGAATCGAGCGCGGCCACCATCTTTCTGGTCGCGGGCGCCGCCAAGAAGCCGATCCTTGACCGCGTTCTCGCCGGAGATCTCGACCTTCCGGCATCCCACGTCAGGCCGCAGGGAGAATTCTACATATTTTGCGACGCGGCAGCCAACGGCGACATCTGATACGGCTACGATGGCTTGACCTTGTCACGCATGTCGCTTTCGCCCTTGCGCGCGTATTGGTCCTCGTTGGCGTAAAGCTGCCGTGTGGCTTGCTCCGTCACGGGGATGTTGGCACGATTGCGCCGACGATATTGCATGCCGCCGTAGGCGAACGCCAACGCCAGAATCAAAGCGCCGATCGCGTATCCTATTTCGATGCCCATTGCCGTGTTCTCCTGGCTGACGCCATGCCGAACTGAAGCTTTGTCGTCGCGGTTCCCCACTGAGGCGCGACACGGTTGCGATTTGCGCCCGCGCCGCCCATCTTTGTGGACGAAATGAACCGGAGTGAAGACTGGTGACGATAACGGATCTTGCCGCGCCCGACGGGTCCACCAGCATCAAGGCCGTGACGACCGCGAGCTTTTCTCCGGAGGTCATCGCCGCATCGCAACGTCTGCCGGTCCTCGTGCTCTTCCTTTCGCCGCGCGATGAGCGATGCCGCTTGCTTCAGGCCTCTCTCGCCAAGGCGGTCAAGGCCGCGGACGGCAAGGTGAAGCTCGTCACGATGGACATGGATGCCTACCCGCAGATCGCGGAGCGTCTTGGGGTTCGAGCCGTGCCGGCGGTCTACGCCTTTCAGAAAGGACAACCGATCGACGGCTTCATGGGTCCGCTGCCGGAGGCCCAGATCAAAGGTTTCATCGAGCGCCTCGTCGGCCCGATCGACGATGGGTTCGAAGACGTCCTATCCGAGGCGGAGATCGCGCTTGGCAATGGCGATGTGCAGACCGCCGCGGACTTGTACGCCGCCGTCTTGGAGGCCGAACCCGAGCACCTCGTGGCGACAGCTGGGCTGATCCGCACCTTCGTCGCCGCGGGCGACCTTGAAGCGGCGCGCGGCGTACTGGCCCAGGTTTCGCCCGCCGTCGCGAAGGACAAGAGCATCGTCGCCGCGCAGGCGGCGTTCGATGTCGCCGAGCAGGCGAGCAACGTCGGCGATCTCGGTCCGCTTTTGAAAGCGCTCGAAGCCGATCCCGACGATCATCAGGCCCGCTTTGATCTGGCTCTCGGGCTCAATGGGCGGGGCAAGCGGGAAGAGGCGGCCGACGCCTTGCTCACCATCATGAAGCGGGATCGTACCTGGAACGAAACGGCCGCCCGTAAGCAGTTGCTCCAGTTCTTCGAAGCCTGGGGCCTGATGGACCCTGTGACGCTGGCCGCTCGCAGAAAGCTGTCGACTCTCCTCTTTTCCTAGCATCATACAGTCAATCAGGCGGCGGTCGGCGCCGAGAAAGATGTTCATGACCTCATTCACGGGCGCCAACGCAGTCGGGGACATGCCGAGCGTGTTGCCGCTGTTTCCACTGTCGGGCGCTTTGTTGCTGCCGCGCGGTCAGCTGCCGCTGAATGTCTTCGAGCCGCGCTATGTCGCGATGGTGGACGACGCTTTGCGCACGCATCGCATGTTCGGGATGATCCAACCCGACGCGTCCGCCGACGAGCGGCCGACCTCGCCGCTTTTCAAGATCGGATGCGTGGGCCGTATCTCGCAATTCGCGGAATCGGGAGATGGCCGCTACATCCTGACCCTGACGGGGGTCTCTCGCTTTGCGCTGCTTGAAGAGATCGTCACCATGACGCCCTATCGGCAAGGGCGCGTCGATTTCAATCCGTTCGCAGGAGACTTCACGCCACGCGAGGGGGAGGACAAGGTCGATCGCAACGGCGTCCTGAAGGCGCTCCGCGATTTCGCCGAGGAGAACAACCTTCAGATCGACTGGGACTCGATCAACCAGGCGCCGAACGAGGCTCTCGTGAACGCTTTGGCTATGATGAGCCCGTTTGGACCGCGCGAAAAGCAGGCGCTTCTTGAGGCGAGCGATCTCAAGGGACGTGCGGAAGTGCTCGTCGCGATCACCGAAATCGAGCTCGCGCGGGGCAAGAACGCGCCGTCGTCACTGCAATAGGGTTCGTCATGGACGCCGACAGACCGCTTCAGACCACGAGCCCGCACGTCGTCGAGCCGATCGAGCCGACCCGCATCGATCCCCGCCTGCTTGAAATCCTTGTTTGTCCGCTCACCAAGACCGTGCTCGAATACGACGTCGCACGTCAGGAACTCATTTCCCGCGCCGCGAGACTGGCTTACCCCATTCGCGATGGAATACCGATCATGCTGCCGGAAGAAGCTCGCCCACTCGAGGCGTGAAGGGGGCGGGCGATGGCCGACCTGACCGAATTGCGTGGCGTTCTCGAACTCGAGGAGATCGAGCGCAATATCTTTCGCGGCTTTGTTCCACCGCAGGAACGTCGGCGTGTCTTTGGCGGTCTGGTCGTCGCGCAGGCTCTTGTCGCGGCCTCGAGAACAGTACCCGACCGCGCGCCGCACTCGCTGCACGCCTATTTCATCCTGCCGGGCGATCCGACGATGCCGATCGTCTACGAGGTCGAACGTGTCCGCGACGGGCGCAGTTTCTCCACAAGGCGCTGCGTCGCCATCCAGGCCGGGCGGACCATCTTCGATCTATTCGCGTCGTTCCATGGCGCGGAGGAAGGCCTGAACCATCAGGCACCGATGCCGAAGGTCGCCGATCCCGATGACCTGCCCTCATCGGAGGCCATCCACGCGCAATACGGGCATCTCTTGCCACCCGGCCTGAAAAGCTGGCTGATCGGCGATCGAATGATCGAAATACGATCCACCGACCTCAGCCGCTACGACCGGTCGAAGCCGCCGCGGCCGGTGCAAAGCTTCTGGGTTCGCGCGTCGAAACCCTTGCCGGACGACCCGGCGCTCCACCGTGCGGCGCTCGCCTATCTCTCCGACATGACTCTGATCGACGTCACCCTAGCCGCACACGGGCGTACGCTCTTCGAACCGGAATTCCAGGCGGCCAGTCTCGACCACGCGGTCTGGTTCCACCGCCCGTTCCGCGCCGATGAATGGTTGCTGTACACACAAGATAGCCCAAACAGTACCGGTGCGCGCGGCTTGGCACGCGGCCTCCTGTTCACGCGCCAAGGCGCGCTTGCCGCCACGGTCATGCAAGAAGGTCTTATAAGGGTCAGACAAGAACCGTAGCTGAGACCGATCGGCGAACGTGTCGCTCTGACAGCAGCGACGCGACGCTATTCGGCAGCGGTCGCTCTACGGCCTTGCGAGGAATGGCCGCCCTTGCGGCCCGCTTCCGAAGCCAACTGATGGTTCTGGGAAAAGCTTCGCTTGTCATTGGGGACGCTGCGCCCACCTTTTCTGGCGATCTCGCGCTGCTTGTCACGGTCCATCGACGCGAAGCCGCGGGTCGATCCGTTCGTTTGGCCGTCCATAGGAACCTCCATGATCGTGGTTCTTTCGGCTAACCGGCCACGTCGGCTCAGGTTCCCGGCCGCGGCGAACGCCAACATAGTTGAATCTGCTCAGGAAACGAACGTCGAGACCTTATCGGGCCAGCGACAGAGATCCGCGATGAGGCACATCGGACACGCCGGCGCGCGCGCACGACACGTGTAGCGGCCGTGCAGGATCAGCCAATGATGGGCATGCTGTCTGTACGCGACGGGAATCACGCGCTCCAGCCCAAGCTCGACGTCGAGCGGCGTCTTGCCGGGCGCCAGCGGGATGCGGTTGGAGACGCGAAAAAGATGTGTGTCGACGGCGATCACCGGGACGCCGAAGCAGGTGTTGAGGACGACGTTCGCCGTCTTGCGGCCGACGCCCGGTAGGCTCTCGAGCAGCGCACGATCGCCCGGCAGTTTGCCGTCGAACTCGTCCACGATCTTGCGTGACAGGGCGATGATGTTCTTCGCCTTGCCGCGAAAAAGGCCGATGGTCTTGACGAGCTCGCGCACGCGATCCTCGCCGAGCGCGAGCATCTTTTCCGGCGTGTCGGCGAGCGCGAACAAGGCGGGCGTGGCTTTGTTGACGCCGGCATCCGTCGCTTGGGCCGAGAGCACCACCGCCACGAGGAACGTGAACGCGTTGAGAGACGTCAGTTCTCCTTTCGGCTCCGGCTCGCGCGCCTGGAAGCGGCGGAAGATCTCCGCCACCGTCGCGTCGGCATCCGGCTCGGCGGTGCCGCGAGGCATGCGCGGCACGGACGTGGCGCTGGTCGCGACGATTTGAGCCGTTCCGGATCGCGTCCCGGTGGATTTGTGGCGCATTGACCTTGGGCTAGATATGAGTTTGGCCTGGAGCCGATGAGCATGCCCGTCCCCGCCGTCCCGATCAACAACACCGCACGCCAGCCATCGGCCGACGAGGGTGCCGATTGCGTCCTGCTGAACGTTCGCCTGACGCCGCATCGCTCGTTGGCGAAAAAGCAGTTTCGGCTGCTCATGGTGCTTTTCGCGTCGATCGGCACGATTTCGAGCGTGCCCTTCGTCATGCTTGGGGCATGGCCGGTGGCCGGGTTCATGGGCATCGACGTGCTGCTGATCTACCTCGCTTTTCGCGCGAGCTATCGATCCGCGCGGGCGTACGAGGACATCAGCGTCACGCCGCTCGAACTGATCATCGCGAAAGTCAGTGCTAGGGGCCGCAAGGCCGAATGGACGTTTCACCCCGCCTGGGTTCGGCTCGATAGGATCGAGCACATCGAGTTCGGCTTGCAACGGCTCGCGCTCTGCTCGCGCGGCCGCAGCGTCGAGGTCGCCGGGTTCCTGGGGCCGGATGCCAAAGCGGTCTTCGCATCCAAACTATCGCGGGCGCTGAGTCAGGCGAAGCGCGGCCCGAGGTTTTCGTGACGATCGCAGGTGTACTTCACAATCGACCGGAGCCAATACGCCAAACGTAAACGGCCGCTCCGGGGGCAGGAGCGGCCGCTTTTTACAAACATTCGGCCGGGGGCAGACCGTCTGTTCGAAATTGAAATCCCTCAGACGTGCGCCAGTTCCTCCAGGCGCCGATTTATTTTCGGGAGTTCACGCGAGGCGAGCGCCTTCAGCGTCGGCTCGTCACTATTGGTGATATACTCCTGATACATGACCGAAAGCTTGTTCAACGCGTCGATCTGCACGGCCTTGTACGCGACATCGAAATCGGTCCCGGTCAACCCGTAGAGTCGATCGACGTCCTCCTGGTTGACGGAAGGCATCTGCTCGGGAATGGCAACGACAGGCGTGTCGATGGCGACCGATCGGCCCGTGCGAACCACGCCATCGTCTTGATCGCTTGACGCGACGGCCTCGTGAGCTTGGGCCTGGCTCCAATCGTACAAGGCATTCGCCGCGTTCGTCTGCTCCGCGGCCTCGCTGCGCGCGAACGAACGGAGACGGGGGTTTTGCGAATTCTCCAGCGCGAGACGGCTGGTACGATCGAGCAGGTCGATCGTCGGGTTCGCGTCGGTGACGAACGTCGCCGTCGTCGTGGACGCGGCGTGTGCCGACGCGCAAGCGAACGAACCGGCGATCACGAAAGACGCGAGCAATGAGTTCGACAGGAAGGACTTGGCCATGATGCGATCCCCTCAGAAAGCAGTTGCGAACAGAACGTCGCACCGGTCTCCAAAGTTCCTCGCGCTCGGAGATCGACCCGGCGCCCGAGCCCGCCCTTTCCCGGCGATGCTCCGGGTCAGCGCGCCTGCGGCTCCGCCGTGTCCGGCGGGTCCCGCTCGATCGCCGCTTTGGCTGCCGGTTTCGACTTCACGCGCGGCCGGCGATGCACGCTATTGTCGGGCGCCAGATCGAATTTGGCGATCAACGCCAGCACCCGCGCCTCGGTGATCTGCGTGCTGCAGAAGCCGTGCACGCTTTCCAGCGCGTAGTCGCGGCAGGTGACCTCCCGGTCGGAGGAGAAGCCGGCCTGCTCGCCGGCGATCGCCTTGATGGCCGTCTTGTCCTTGCCGGCCTTCTTGAGCAGGGCTCGGAAGTCGGCCCGCATCGTCGTCTCGATACGCACACGATCATGTTCGAGATCCTTGGCGCGCTTGGGCGAGATCTCGGCAGGCGTCGGTCCCCACAGGCCGCCGAGCGCGATCTTGCAATCGGCGGCCTTGAACTCGCACGACGACGTTGGGCTGGAGGCAAGCACGGCCCCGTCGAGGATGTCGACCGAGAAGGGGCACGCCGCCAGCGGGACGGCGAAGCGGAAGGCGCCGTCGGGACGACCTTTCGGCTCCGCGACCAGCGGCGGTTGCAGGGCGACGTCGATGGAGCAGGCCTGTCCAGGCGTGGACATCTTGGTGCCGCCGAGGGCCAGACGCGAGAGGACGAGTTCGCCGCCTGTTTTGTCGAACACCATCGATCCCCCGGCGCCATCGTGCGCCAGCGTATGGCCGACGATTGTGTCCTCGACCGGCGGCTTGATGATCGTCGGCTTCGGCGGCACGTACGGCGCGCTCCCGTCGCCGCCCGACTTGGCCGGCGCGGCACCGGTGGCGCCTTGCAATTGCATCTGCGCTCGCGCCGAAGAGCAGGGCGTGAGCGCCAATCCACCGATGATGAGGGTCGCGCTCAGCCGAATATATCCAGCCATCGTACGTGTGATCGTCGTGCCGGCGAACCGTCCGGAAGCACCGTTTTTCATGACGTCGGC
This sequence comes from Beijerinckiaceae bacterium, assembly GCA_965198495.1. Classification (GTDB taxonomy): domain Bacteria; phylum Pseudomonadota; class Alphaproteobacteria; order Rhizobiales; family Beijerinckiaceae; genus RH-AL1. The sequence goes on from CBDAPL010000002.1 coordinate 365,459, forward strand.
AGGCCGCCCGAAACCGGCTTGCACGCGCGAGTCACCCTCTTATATACGGGCCACCTTGCGCCCGTTCGGGCCAATGCCAATCTGAACATCATCGGGGACCGGGCGAGAATACGTCCGCCCACTTGTTGGACCGCTTCGGGGTCCGACGGTTCTGCGACACGAAAGGAATTGCTTGTTATGGCTAAAGTCATCGGTATCGACCTCGGGACGACGAATTCCTGCATCGCCGTGATGGAAGGCTCGACGCCCAAGGTCGTCGAAAATGCCGAAGGCGCGCGGACGACCCCGTCGATCGTTGCGTTCACGGACGATGGTGAAAGGCTTGTGGGGCAGCCCGCGAAGCGTCAAGGCGTCACCAATCCCGAGCGTACATTTTTCGCGATCAAGCGACTGATTGGCCGCACCTTCGACGATCCGATGACGAAGAAGGATATCGGCCTCGTTCCCTACAAGATCACCAAGGCCAAGAACGGCGACGCGTGGGTGGAAGCCGACGGCAAGCCGCACTCGCCATCGCAGATCTCGGCGTTCATCCTGCAGAAGATGAAGGAGACGGCGGAAGCCCATCTTGGCTCGAGCGTGACCCAGGCGGTCATCACCGTCCCCGCCTACTTCAACGACGCGCAGCGCCAGGCCACCAAGGACGCCGGCAAGATCGCCGGACTCGAAGTGTTGCGCATCATCAACGAGCCGACAGCGGCGGCGCTCGCCTACGGGCTCGACAAGAAGGGCTCCGGCACGATCGCCGTCTACGATCTCGGCGGCGGCACGTTCGACGTCTCGATCCTCGAGATCGGCGATGGCGTATTCGAGGTGAAGTCCACCAACGGCGATACCTTCCTCGGCGGCGAGGACTTCGACAACCGCCTCGTCGAGTATTTCGCCGAGGAGTTCAAGAAAGAGAACGGGATCGATCTCAAGAAGGACAAGCTGGCCCTTCAGCGCCTCAAGGAGGCGGCCGAGAAGGCCAAGATCGAACTGTCTTCCGCGAGCCAGACCGATATCAACCTTCCCTACATCACCGCCGACGCGACAGGCCCGAAGCATCTGACGCTGAAACTGACCCGCGCCAAGTTCGAGGCGCTCGTCGACGATCTGATCCAACGTACCGTCGAGCCGTGCCGCAAGGCCTTGAAGGATGCCGGGCTCACCGCCGGCGAAATCAACGAGGTCGTCCTGGTCGGCGGCATGACGCGCATGCCGAAGGTTCAGGAGGTCGTGAAGTCGTTCTTCGGCAAGGAGCCCCATAAAGGCGTCAACCCGGACGAGGTCGTCGCCATCGGCGCGGCGGTCCAGGCGGGCGTGCTGCAGGGCGACGTCAAGGACGTCTTGTTGCTCGACGTGACTCCGCTGTCGCTTGGTATCGAGACGCTTGGCGGCGTGTTCACCCGTCTCATCGATCGCAACACGACGATCCCGACCAAGAAGAGCCAGGTGTTCTCGACCGCCGAGGACAACCAGACGGCGGTCACCATCCGCGTCTTCCAGGGCGAGCGCGAGATGGCGGCGGACAACAAGAGCCTCGGCCAGTTCGACCTGGTCGGCATTCCATCCGCGCCGCGCGGCGTGCCGCAGATCGAGGTCACCTTCGACATCGACGCCAACGGCATCGTCAATGTGACGGCGAAGGACAAGGCGACCAACAAGGAGCAGCAGATCCGGATCCAGGCGTCGGGCGGTCTGTCGGACGCCGACATCGACAAGATGGTCAAGGATGCCGAGGCCCATGCGGCCGAGGACAAGCAGCGTCGCGAGCTCGTCGATGCCAAGAACCAGGGCGAGGCGATGATCCACTCGGCGGAGAAGTCGCTGGTCGATTACGGCGACAAGGTCTCGGCTGCCGACAAGAGCGCCATCGAGACGGCGGTCGCTGGGCTTCGTACCGGTCTCGAGAGCGACGACGTCGAGGTGATCAAGGCGAAGACGAACGATCTCGTTCAGGCTTCGATGAAGCTCGGCGAGGCTATGTACAAGGCGCAGGGCGAAGCCGGTGCGGCTGGCGAGGCTGGGCCGGCGCACGACGCCTCGAAGGATGACGTCATCGACGCCGACTTCAAGGACGTGAGCGAGGACGACCACAAGAAGTCCGCTTAAGAAAGATGTGAATGGGCCGCCGAGTCGATCGGCGGCCCATTACATCGAGTTCAAATCAATCCGGAATTGTGGCAAAAGGCGAGCATCCGCCTTTTCGACCTGGAGGCGCAGGCTGCTCCCACCCGGTGAGCCCAGCGGCGCGGGAAAAATCCGATGGCCAAGACGTGCTATTATGAAGTGCTGGGCGTCGCGCGTACCAGCAGCGACGGGGAGCTGAAGTCCGCTTTTCGCAAGGCGGCGATGGTCTGCCATCCTGACCGCAACCCCGGCAATGCCGAGGCGGAGCACAAGTTCAAGGAATTGAACGAGGCCTATCAGGTGCTCTCCGACAGCCAGAAGCGTTCCGCCTACGATCGCTTCGGCCATGCCGCTTTCGAGAACGGCGGCGGCGGCACAGGCGGCGGCGACGGGTTCGGCTCCTCGATGGCCGACATCTTCGACGATCTCTTCGGCGACATGATGGGTCGGCGCGGCGGGCAGGCGCGGGGCGGCGGCGGAGCCGGGCGCGGGTCCGACCTCCGCTACAACATGGAGATCACGCTGGAGGAGGCGTTCAACGGCAAGGCCGCCAGCCTCAAGCTGCCCACCAGCGTCACCTGCGACACCTGCTCGGGCTCCGGCGCCAAGGCCGGCGCCAAACCGAAGACGTGCGCCATGTGCGGCGGCCACGGGCGCGTGCGTGCGCAGCAGGGCTTTTTCGCTATCGAGCGGACCTGCCCGAACTGCCAGGGCCGCGGCGAGATGATCGACAATCCCTGCCCCTCGTGCACCGGCACGGGCCGGGTCACCCGCGAGCGCCAACTCAGCGTCAACGTGCCCGCCGGCGTCGAGGACGGCACCCGCATCCGGCTCGCCGGCGAGGGCGAGGCGGGGACGCGCGGCGGTCCGTCGGGCGACCTCTACATCTTCGTCTCCACCAAGCCGCATCCGTTCTTCCAGCGCGACGGTGCCGATCTCTTCTGCCGCGTGCCGATCTCGATGGTCCAGGCTTCGCTCGGCGGCGAGGTCAATGTGCGCACCGTCGATGGCGGCGAGTCGAAGGTGAAGATCGGCGAAGGCACGCAGTCGGGCCGACAATACAAGGTGCGCGGCAAAGGCATGCCGGTGCTCCGCTCGCGCGACATCGGCGACCTCTACATCCAGACGACCGTCGAGACGCCGCAGAACCTGACGCGACGCCAGCGCGAACTGCTCGCCGAATTCGAGGCGGAGAGCTCGCACAAGACGCAGCCGGAGGCGTCAGGGTTCTTTTCGAAGATGAAGGACTTCTTCGAAAACCTGGCTTGAGGCGCGTCGTCAGCGTGCCTCGGAGGCGGAGCGATCCGTGACGTCGCGCAGCGCCCGCACGCGCGCCTCCATGCTGGCGCGGACGCATTCGTCGACGGCCGCGCCCGGATGGGCGCTGTGGTGGGACGCCCAATCGCAGCTGTCGCGTCGGCGCAGATAAGCCGCCTGGCTCTCGAACAGCCGGCGGCGCTCTTCCGGGGCGAGCGCGAGGCGGACCGCGCCGAGATCCACCAGTGCCGAGATCTCGCGTTCTATGGCGAGATACTCGGGCGATGCGCAAATCATTCGATCGACCGCGCTTCGGGCGGGGCGGCATTTGACGGTCGATGGAAGGGCGATGGCGGCGGGAGCGAAGGCGAGGAGGCAGAAGGCGAATTGGCAGAGGGCGAGCGTGCAGCGAGCGAGCATGGGAATCATCCGGGATCGTCGTCCAGATGAGAATATGTTGCGGTTAACGCTTCCTTATGCGACCCGCCTCCTTCCACAGCGCCGATCCGAAAGCGGGCCATGGCCCTCGTCCCCGTCACCTCCCGTATCGCGATCGACGAGGCCGAAATCGTCTACGCGTTCGCGCGAGCCAGCGGGCCGGGCGGGCAGAACGTCAACAAGGTGGAGAGCGCGGTGCACCTGCGCTTCGACGTCGCCGCCTCGCCCGCGCTCGATGACGGCACCAAGCGCCGTCTTGGCGTGCTCGCCGGCAGCCGCCTCACCAACGACGGCGTCCTCGTCATCTTCGCGCAGAGCCATCGCAGCCAGGAGCGCAACAAGGCCGATGCCCTCGCGCGCCTCGTCGCGCTCATCGCCGAGGCGGCGGAACGACCGAAGTTCCGGGTGAGGACGCGCCCGACCCTTTCGGCCAAGCGCAAGCGCACCGACAGCAAGGTCAAACGCGGCGAGACGAAGCGGATGCGCGGGCGCGTGGAAGACTGAGCACGGCCCCCGGCGCATCTGGCGTGTGAGGCGACGCGCCCGAACACGCGAGGGATGATCGCGTGCGTGGCGCCGCGACGGTTGCCGAGGCGGCCACGATCAGCGCGTGCCCGCCAGACCATCGGACCGGATCATAGACCCGGTCGAATGGTCTAACCTCATGAAAACGCATCAGACTTCCCCGAAAACCGCTACGCACTTTTCGGTCTGATGCTCTAGTAGAGCGGCGGCAAAGCCACGCCGGTGCGGATCGGGCCGACGCCGAGCCTGCCGTTCTGGAAGCTGATGGGCAGCGACAGTGCGCCGGGGGCGACCGGCGCCGAAGGCTTGGGGCCGCCGCCAAAGAGGCTGCTCAGCAGCGAGCCGGCCGCCGCGAGATTGCCGCTGATGCCGAAGCGCTGAAGGATCGGCTCGAGGCCGACGAACTGAGCGGCAAGGCGGCCTCGCGGGCGATGCGCCTCGTCGAGCCCCAGCGTGCCACTCGCCGTCACCCTGCTCTGCCCTCGCGTCAGGCGCGAGTCGCCGAGATCGATGCGGCCGCCGGCGAGGCGCCACTGCTCCATCGCGTCCTCCGGCGTTCTGGCGTCGCCGACATCCGCCCGGTCGAGCCGCCCGTTGAGCGCGACGTCGTAGGGATCGCCGCCGCCGATGATCGCGTCGAGCGACGGGATCGGCATGGCGTCGATGGCGATCGCGAAGTCGATGGTCGGGTCGGCGGCGATGGGCTCGAGCGTGAACATCGTGTCGAGCCTCGCCGCGCTGCCGCCCTGCTGGCCGGATTGCCCGAACAGGCCCTGAACGGCCACGTCGGTGCCGCGCAGAGTCAATGTACGAAGGTCGGGCAGCGCGCCGAGCGACACATGCAGGCTCGACCAGCGTCCGGTGATGTCGGTCTCGCCGTCGGAGGTCCTGTAGGCGAACGGCGCGCGCAGGCTCAGCGCGACGGTGCGCGGGTGCAGCAGCGATAGTTCGGCGGTGAGCGCGGCGAGCGAACCATCGACGACCTGACCGAGACCGCGTCCCGAGAACGTCGGGTCGCTGCAGGCGATGGTGATCGCCAGCGGATAGCCGCCGATCGAGCGGTTCGGGCACGTCCAGACACGGCCTTGCGTCGCTTCAGCCTTGATCCAATCGTCGACGTGGCGGCCGGCCTCGCGCGAGGCGTAGAACCACGCCGCCGACCATCCCGCGACGACGAGCACACCGAAGGCGATTACGAGCTTACGCATTGCTTACGGCTTGCCTCGCGCGCCCGGCAGGTCTCTACAGACCCCGCGTCGGCGGAGCCGAGCAAGGATGGACGATGTGGCGAGCGACAATGGCGCTTTGGTGACGAGCGAAGCCTTGCCGGAACACGACGGGACGCGGGCCGACCTTTGGGTGTTCGGCTACGGCTCGCTGATGTGGCGTCCGGGTTTCGACTTCGAGGAGCGCACATTGGCAATTGTGCGCGGCTACCGGCGCGCGCTCTGCGTCTACTCGCACGTCCATCGCGGCACGCCGGAGAGACCCGGGCTGGTGCTCGGGCTCGACAGGGGCGGTTCATGCAAAGGTGTCGCCTTTCGCGTGCGACCCGACAGGGCCGAGGCGACGATCGCCTATCTTCGCGCCCGCGAGCAGGTGACGATGGTCTATCGAGAAATCCTCCTGCGCGCGGCACTCGCCGACGGGCGCGAGGTGCGCGTCCTGTCCTACGCGGTCGAACGCACGCACCCGCAATATGCCGGCGCGCTCGACCTGCCGGCGCTGGAGCGCTTCGTCGGCCAGGGCGTCGGCGTCTCCGGCGCCAATCCCGAGTACGTGCGCCAGACCTATCGGCACATGGTGGAGATCGGCATCACGGATGCCGTGCTGGACGCGCTGACGCGTCGATTGCCAGGATGAGACGATCCGCCTTCCCATAGCGGCGGAATGGCCCGCGGTCGCGCCCGCGCGCTCGCAGCCTCGCGCCGCGCGCCAACGTCGACGTTCCAGAAACCCCAAGCCAAAGCCCCCGCCCGCGAACGCGAGCGCGATGGTTTTCACGTCGCCCGCACAGGCTTTATTCATCCGACGCCGCCAAGATCATCGGATGAACAATGTCGCGTTCATCGCCAAGGTCAGGCTCGGCCGCGCCAACAGTTCGAGCGTGGCCATCGGCGCGTCGGCGCTCTTCATCGGGGTGGTGACGGTTCTTGGTTTCCTAGCCCCGGAGACGCGGTTGGCCTCCTCCAGCCCTCAGGACTGGCCGTTGCGGGGCGCCTTGTCGGTTGGCGGCGTGATGCTCCCGGATCATGCGATCGTCGTCGCGACGCGCGTCTCCTGGGAAGCGGCGCGATTGCAACCTCAATCGAAACCGGTTTAATGGCCAGCCGCGAACGCATCGTGCGGGCGCGCCGGCCGCGGCCGGGCCGGTAGCTCAATGGTTAGAGCCGGCCGCTCATAACGGTCTGGTTGCAGGTTCGAGTCCTGCCCGGCCCACCGGCATCCTGGTGTTTACGGCACCGGATACGGCAATGATGCACGGCAGCGCCGGCATTGTGCCCGATTACGAGATCCGCTACCCGTAGGCGCGAACGCACCCGTAGCTCAGCTGGATAGAGCGCTGCCCTCCGAAGGCAGAGGCCAGAGGTTCGAATCCTCTCGGGTGCGCCAGACTTTCTTCTACGTGAGTAAGCGGTAGGTAAGCATCGGGCGGGCGATTTTTTCGTTAGCGCCGCGAGGTGCGAGCAGTTCATCCCGGTCAGGAACGATACTGCGAGGTGGTGCGTGGCGGCGTTTCGGATGTCCGCGTCCGGGAATGCCGATTACGGGACATCATCATGGTGATCCTTGTCCTCGCGGGCTTCGTGATCGCCTCCATAGCTCCCCGCGCGCGAGGACGGACGGCTCATGCCGGGAGCGGGCGGGCAACCAGGGCGAGGAACCGAGACCTCTGGGGACTGCCAAGGTCTGATTCAAGAATCTGGTTCGAGACGGCGCGCCGCGCCTCCTTGCCTTGAGGCTACTGGAACGTCGTCCGAAACGGCCTTTAGAAACGATGGCCGCCCTGGCTGAAGTCCCGATTGTCACCCGGCGAAAGCGCGTTAAGGTGCCGCACGCATAGGGTCGGGGGGCCGCCATGACGTCGCTGACAACGCTGCTTCGTCCGGGCCGGCTCGCGCGGCGGCTCTATGCGGTCGCGATCGCGGCGGTCCTCGCGGCTCCGCTGCCGGCCGCGGCGATGGACTACATCAACGTCACGCTGCAGCCAGACAGCGCCGTGCCGACGGCCTGCTTCACCTTCTCGAGCGCGCCGCGCCACGACCAGCGGCAGGTCACCGAGGCCTTCGTCGCGCTCGCACCGGCGCTCGACCATTCCGTCGACCTGCGCGGCAACGATCTGTGTGTCGGCGGCTTCCGATATGGCGAGACCAACACGGTCACCTTGAAGGCGGGGTTGCCGGGCGTCGACGGCACGAGCCTGCCGAAGAGCGTCACGGTGGTGGTGCGCGTGCCGGACCGCGTGCCGGCCGTCTCCTTCAATGCGGCGAAGACGCTGCTGCCGTTCACCAAGGGCGTCGGCCTGCCCATCAAGAGCGTCAACGTCGCCAAGGCGCATGTCGTGCTCTACCACCTCAACGACCGCACCATGGTCGACCATCTCGCCGACGACTGGTTCGGCCACGATCTCGACGGCATCTACCAGGTCGAGGACAACGCGACGAAGGTGTACGAGGGCTCGCTCGACATCGCCGCCGTCCGCAACAAGCAGGTCGCCACGACCATGCCGCTCGACGCGCTCGTCAAGGGCCTGCAGCCCGGCGTCTACGTCGCCGTCGCGTCGCCGACCGTCGCCGGCAAGGACGCGGGTCCGAGCGCGACCCAATGGTTCAGCGTGTCCGACCTCGGCCTCACCACGATCAAGACGCAGGCCGGCATGCTCGTCGTCGCGCGGTCGCTGCAGAGCGCCCTGCCGCAGCCGGGCGTGACGGTGAAGCTGTTCTCGCGCGCCAACGAAGTGCTCGGCACCTACCGTACCGGGCCGGAGGGCCGCCTCACCATACCCGCCGGCCTGCTGCGCGGCGCGCACGGCGAGGCGCCGAAGGTCGTCGCGGCCTATTCCGAAGGCGGCGGCTTCGCGTGGCTGCAGGTCGACGCGCCCGCACTCGATCTGGCCGATCTCGACCTCAAGGGACGTACGCCGCCCGACGGCAACGACGCCTTCCTCTGGACCGACCGCGGCGTCTACCGGCCCGGCGAGACCGTCCATCTCGGCGCGCTCCTGCGCGAGCGCGACGCCAAGCCCGTCGCCGGCGTGCCGATGACGATCCACGTGGTGCGGCCCGACGACATCGAGGTCGAGACGCGGCCGATCGACCTCGCGGCGGCGTCCGGCGGCACGCTCGATTATCCCATCGCCGAGAATGCCGTGTCCGGCACATGGCGCTTCTGGGCCAGCGCCGGCGACAAGCGCGAGATCGGCCAGGTCGAGGTCTCGGTGCAGGACTTCGTGCCGCCGCGACTCGAGGCCAAGGTCGAATCGGCGGCCACCGCGCTCGGCGCGGACGGCACGATCACGGCCAGCGTGTCGGCGGACTACTTCTACGGCAGCCCCGGTGCCGACCTGACCGGCACGCTCGAAGGCACGCTGCAGGCGGCGGAGCACCCGTTCCAGGGCCTGGACGCGTTCGCGTTCGGGCTGTCCAACGAGCCGTTCCTGCCGCGGGCTTTGAAAGCCGAGGATTTCACGACCGACGACAAGGGCAAGGCCGACGTCGCGCTGAAGGCGGAGAGCGTCCCCGACACCTCGCACCCGCTCGAGATCGCGCTGCGGGCGACTGTGAACGACGTCGACGGACGGCCGGCGGAGGCGCGGACCACGCGCGTCCTGCGCACGGCCGCGCGCTTCATCGGCATCCGCCAGGGCTTCACCCAATTGCCCGACGGCGCCACGGCGGGCTTCGACCTCGCGCTGGTCGACGGCGCCGGGGCTCCGATTGGCGGCGAGAACCTGAAGTGGAGCCTCGTCAAGGAGGACTACACCTACGGCTATTTCTATCGCGACGGCCGCTGGCAGTCGCAGGCGAGCGTGGTCGACCAGCGGGTCGAGGGCGGTGACGTCGCGCTCGACGCGCAAGGCCGCGCCAAGCTCTCGGCGCGCGTGACCAACGGGCGCTGGCGGATGGAGGTCTACGACCGATCCGGCGCGACGGCCTCGAGCGTCAGGTTCGAGGCGGGCTGGTGGGCGAGCGACCTCTCGGACGATCGCAAGCCCGAGATCATGCCGGTGAGCGTCGATGCCCATCCGCCCGCCGGCAAGATCCGCGCGATGGTCGAGACGTCGTTCGCGGGCCGCGTGCTGGTGATGCTCGACGGCAACGGCTTGCACGGCGTGCGGGAGATCGACATGCCGAAAGGCGGCGGCCCGGTCGAGTTCGACGCCGCCGACGTCCCCGCCTCCGGCGGCTACGTGCTCGCCGTCGCCGTGTCGCCGGCCGGCGCCGTGATCCCGCGCCTGCCGGTGCGCGCCGTGGGCCTCGCCTGGGTGCCGGGGCAGGCGGCGTCGCACCGGCTCGACGTCTCGATCGCGGCCCCCGCGAAGATCGAGCCGAAGACGGGCCTCGATGTCGACATAACGGCCAAGGGCGTGGCGCCTGGCGAGGACGCCTATGTCACGCTCGCCGCCGTCGACGAGGCGGTGCTGCGCATGACGGCCTTCGCCACGCCGGACCCCGCCGACTTCTACCTCGGCCGACGCCAGCCCGGCTTCGAGCTGCGCGACCTCTACAATTCGCTGATCGATCCCGAGGGCGCTCCGGGCCGTCTCGTCGAGGGCGGCGACGGCAAGAACGCCAACCTCGATCTCGGCGGCCTCGACGTGAAAACCTTCAAGACCGTCGCCTTGTTCAAGGGGCCGGTGAAGCTCGACGCCGACGGGCACGCCAGGATCACGCTCGCCGTGCCGGACTTCTCCGGCCGGCTGCGCCTGATGGCGGTTGCCTGGTCGGGCGAACGCTTCGGCAAGGCCGATCGTCCGGTGGCGGTCAGGCCGCCGATGCTGGCCGAGCTCACCCTGCCGCGCTTCCTCGCGCCGGGCGATACGACCCGCGCCCGCATCCTGCTGACCGATCTCGACGCGCCGGAGGGCACCTACAAGGTCGCGGTAAGCACGACCGGCGCGGTCTCGATCGACCGGGCCGACGCGCTCTTCAAGACCGTGACGCGCGACCGGCGCCGCTACGTCGATCGCACGCTGACGGCCGGCGCGACGGCGGGCGTCGGGCGCATCCACATGGTCGTCACGGGCGAGGATGGATCCACCACCGAACGCGACTTCGAGATCCCGGTGCGCGCGCCGAACGCCTACGTCACGCAGCGCCAGGTCGTCGCGCTTCCAGCCGGCGGCGGCCTCGCCATCGACGACGCGCTCGCCAGCGGCATGGTGCCCGGCACGACGCGGATCGACCTCACCGCCGCGACCGTGCCCTCGATCGACGTCGCCGGGCTGCTCGCATCGCTCCGGCGCTATCCCTACGGCTGCGCGGAGCAGACGATCAGCCGGGCCTTTCCGGAGCTCTTCGTCGGCCGGCTCGGCGGCACGCTCGCGGTGCCGGTCGCGGATGCCGTGACCGGGCAGGGCGCGATCCAGCGCCTCGTCGCGTTGCAGGCGAGCGACGGCAGCTTCGGCTACTGGAGCTCGGTCGACACCGGCAACGTCTGGCTCACCGCCTACGCGATCGACTTCATGCAGCATGCCCGCGCCGCCGGCCTCTCCGTTCCCGAGGGCATGGAGAGCAAGGCGACGAGCTGGCTCGCCGGACGCTTCGCGGCGACCGAGCTGAAACCCGACGACGTGGCAGCCGCGAGCTACGCCGCCATCGTCCTCTCGCGCGCCAACAGCCTCGATCTCGCGCAGCTCCGCTATTTCGCCACGCGCGTGAGGGGCAGCCTGCCGAGCGATATCGCGCGCGTGCAGCTCGCCTCCGCGCTGGAGCGGGTCGGCGAGCGCGACATGGCCGCGACCATCGCCGCCGCGCCGCCCGTCGCGCGCAATCCCAAGGTCTGGCTGAACGATTACGGCAGTCCCCTGCGGGACCAGGCGATGGTCCTCGCGCTGCTGAGCGAGGAGAAACTCGTCTCCCGCAAGATCCTGTTCGAGCGCGCGCTCGACCTCGCGCGGGCGACCGGCGGGAAGACCTATCTCTCGACGCAGGAAGAGGCGTGGCTGCTGCGCGCCGCCTTCGATCTGCACGGCACGACGCCGCTCGCGGTGCGTATCGACGGCAAGCCGAACAAGCCTGGCGCCGACAGCGTGCACGCGTCGTTCCCGGGCAAGGCCGCGAGCGCGCACGAGCTCGTCAACGATGGGCGCGAAACCATCTACGCCTCCGTCGCGACGACCGGCATACCGGACGGCCCGCAGCCGGCCGAGGCGAACGGCTTCACGGTGTCGCGGACCTTCTACAAGCTCGACGGCACGCCCGCCGATCTCGCCGACGTGCACCAGAACGACGAGCTGGTGATCGTCCTCGACGGGGCGATGGCGGAGAAGATCCGGCGCAAGATCCTCGCCGTCGACCTCCTGCCGGCGGGGCTCGAACCCGAGACGGTCGGCCTCGCGACCGACCGCGACGACGGTCAGTTCAAATGGCTGAAAGGGCTGACCGAGCCGACCTTCTTCGCCTTGCGCGACGACCGCTACCTCGCCGGGATGGACCTCGACGAGGCAAACCCCAAATTCCGCTTCGCCTATGTGGTGCGCGCCGTCTCGCCCGGCCTCTTCGCGAGCCCGGGTTCGCAGGTCGAGGACATGTACGCGCCGGCCTTCCACGCGCGAGGTGCCGCGGGCGCCCTGGAGGTCAAGCCGGCCCGCAAGCCGGCGCCGGCGCTGGCCGAACCCAAGCCCTGAGTCGCGGCGATGCGGGCCTGGCGCACCGCTGTCGCGTCCCTCTGCACAGCCGTTGTCGCGCTCGCCGTGACCGCCCTCGCGGCCGACCGTCTGTTCCCGCCCGATCTTTCGCGGCTCAGGCCGTCGCCGCTCGTCGAGGACAGGCACGGCGTCATGCTGCGCGCTTTCCCGACCGCCGACGGCCAGTGGCGCCTGCCGGTCGATCCGGCCTTGGTCTCGCCGAACTACCTGCGCCTGCTCGTCGCCATCGAGGACAAGCGGTTCTGGCACCATCACGGCGTCGATCCGCTCGCGCTGGTCCGCGCGGCATGGCAGGGCGCGACGCGCGGCCGGATCGTCTCGGGCGGCTCGACCCTGACGATGCAGGTCGTCCGCCTGCTCGAGCCGCGGCCGCGCACGCTGCGCTCGAAGCTGATCGAGGCATGCCGCGCGGTGCAGATCGAAGCGCGGATGAGCAAGGCCGAGATCCTGCGCGCCTACCTGACGCTGACGCCGATGGGCGGCAACCTCGAAGGCGTGCGGGCCGGCAGTCTCGCCTGGTTCGGCAAGGAGCCGAGGCTCCTGTCGGACCCCGAGGCGTCGCTCCTCGTCGCCCTGCCCCAGGCGCCGCGCTCCGCCCGGCCGGACGCGCATCCCGCCCGCGCCAGGCTCGCGCGCGACCGGATCCTCGCGCTCGCCGTCGGTGCCGGCGTGCTCGACCCGGCATCCGCGCGGGCGGCGCGCGAGACGGCGCTTCCGCTTCGGCGTCATCGCCTGCCGTTCCTCGCGCCGCATCTCGCCGAGCGCCTGCTCGCCGCCGATCCGGCACGGACCAACCCGATCCGCACGGCGCTCGACGCGCGGCTGCAGGGCGACCTCGAGCGCGTCCTGCACGACACGCTGAGCGATCTCCCGAGCCCGGTGAACCTCGCCGCCATCGTCGCCGACTGGCACACCGGCGAGGTGCTCGCGCGGGCCGGCAGCGGCGCCTATCGCGACGCGAGGCGCCACGGCATGGTCGACATGACGCTCGCCGTGCGCTCGCCCGGCTCGGCGCTCAAGCCCTTCGTCTACGGCATGGCGTTCGACGGCCTGCTCGCGCATCCAGCCAGCCTCGTTCGCGACGCGCCGACCCGCTTCGACGATTACGCGCCGCACAATTTCGACGGCGGCTTCGATGGCGACGTGACGGTCCGGCGCGCCCTCCAGGCCTCGCTCAACCTGCCGGCCGTCATCGTGCTGCGGCGGCTCGGCCCCGTCGCCTTCGTCGATCGTTTTCGCGAGGCCGGCCTGCCGCTCGCCTTCGCCACCCCCGATGTGGCGCCGAGCCTTCCGGTGGTGCTCGGCGGCGTCGGCCTGACGCTCGAGCGGCTCGTCACCGCCTACGCGGCGCTGGCGGACGGCGGAACGGTCAAGCCGCTCATCGAGCGCCTCGGGTTTCCACCTTCGGGAGAGTTCGGTGGGACCCTGATGCGCCGGGCGCCGGCGGACGCGGTGGTCGACATTCTCGCGGGCGTGCCGCCGCCGCATGGCTTCGCCTCGCGAACCGGCCCGATCGCCTACAAGACAGGGACGTCGTTTCGCTTTCGCGACGGCTGGGCCATCGGCTTCGACGGCGGCCGCGTGATCGGCGTCTGGATGGGCCGCGCGGACGGCGCCTCCTGCAAGGGATGCGTCGGCGCCGCCTCCGCCGAAATCCTGTTCCGGCTGTTCGACCTGCTCCCGCCGCAGCCGCTGCCGGCGCGCAGCCTCGCGCCGGTGTTCGCGGGGCCGCCGCCCGCGGCGCTGGCGCGGCTCGGATCCTCGGCGACGGCACCACAGGTCGACGCCGCGCTGGCCGGCGCGCCGCATATCGCGTTTCCGCTCGCCGGGTCGCGCCTGCTGGTCGACGCGACGGCACCGGAGGTGCGCATGGCCGTCGAAGGCGGGACCAGGCCCTACCGCTGGATCGTCGACGGACACGCCGTGCCGAGCCTGCCGTTCTCGCGCGACGCCGCCTGGCATCCGAGCGAGGGCTTCGCGACGATCACCGTCGTCGACGCCCGCGGCCACAGCGACGAGGTGCACGTGAGGATCGTCGACCGTTCCGACGAGGACGCTTCACGCTGACGCGTCAGACACACATCACGGGCATCCGAAGCAACACATCACTTCGGCCGGGCGTAAACCTGTCGCGTTATGGAGGCCGATCCATGGGACAAACAGACTGACAGGTGACCCGCTTCCGGCTAAGGCCGACCCTGAACCGCGTGGCGCGATGGCGCCGTAGCGGTGGACATGGACCAAATCGTTTATGCCTAGGCCCGCCTCACCTCAGTCGGAAACGGACGCGTCATCGACACGGCGACTGATTTTGGATGCTGCCGCCAAGGTTTTCCTGGCCAGGGGCTACCAAGGCGCAAGCATGGAGCTGGTGGCCCTGGAGTCCGGTGCTGGAAGGCGGACTGTCTATAATCATTTCAAGAGCAAGAAGGCCTTGTTCGACGCAACGATCGCCGTCCTCTGGGAAAACATGCCGGTGGGCAAGATCGTCGGCCGAGAGGGGGGGTCGTGCCGTCCCGAGGAGGTGCTGCGCGAGATCGGCGACGCAATCGCCGATTTCTGGGCGCCTGAAGAGGCCGCGGCCTTCTTGCGGCTGATCGTACGCGAAGGCAGCCGATATCCGGAGTTGGCGGAGAGTTTCTTTACCTTCGGCCGCGACCCCGCCCGAAGCGCCGTCAACGACTACATGGGACGACTAGCCGAGAACAAGGTCCTGAACGTTCCCGATCTCGATCTCGCGGTGACGCAGTTCATCGATCTGATCATCGGGCCAGTGCTTTTCGACCGCTTAGTCGCGGGCCGGAAGCCGGCTTCGAAGAAACGACAGCGCTACATCGTCGAGGAAGCCGTTGAAATGATCCTTTGCCGCTATGGGCGGAAGGACTGAACGGCACGCCGGCGTTCGATTGACGCTTGCTTCGTGAGCAGCTGGCCGCTCCGGTGCGAACCTCGGCGCCGAGCCCCAGCGATGTCGGATCGAGGACCGAAGTCCAGCGCCATGTCGGAGCAGCCCCTACAGCATCAAACAGCATCATGGACGCGTCATTCCGGGGCGCCGGAGGCGAACCCGGAACCGGTGTCCCCAGCGCTCGGCTTGGGCGCTCGGCTTGGGCGCTCGGCTTGGGCGCTCGGCTTGGGCGCTCGGCTTGGGCGCTCGGCTTGGGCGACCGGCTTGGGCGCTCGGCTTGGATGACCGGCATGGACACCGGCATGGACACCGGTCCCGGATCTTCGCTTCCGCTCCGTCCGCAATGACGAGAGGGTGCCGCGATCGCGGCCACGATGGGGTCCGACACTGTAGCCGACGGCCTCGCGGCCGACCCGCAAGTCCTCGAAGCTGCCCCTTACCCTCGCCACGAGCGCCTCCTTGACTCAGTCGCTTCGACCGCCATATTGGCACTGCACTGTGCAGTGCAATCAGACGCACGGTGGAGGGGAGAGCGGTCGCGGCGCTCGGTCTTCCCTGAGGCTCTGGAAGGCTTCGGCCGCGCCCGCGTAATGGAGGTATCGATGAAGCTTGCCTTTGAAGACGAGTCCTTCGCGTTCGAATTCGTTCGCAACCTGGGATTCACGTATTACGGCGGTGCCGACATCGGCGAGATGTTCGCGACCGCGGCCCTGATCAAGGAAGGGGATTTCGAGAGCTGGTTCACGCAGTGGGACAAGCGGGCGCGAAAGACCTTGTCGCGGGCCGACGCCGATCTCGCGGGCGGTCACCCGGAGAGCGCGCGCGAAGCCTACTTGCGGACGTCGACCTACTTCCGGACCGCGGAATTCTACCTGCACGGCGATCCCGCCGACGTGCGGATCATGACCACGTCCAAGGCGTCGGAGCGGGCCTACGCGAAGGCGGCGGAGTTGACCGGGTCCACCTGGGAGCGGGTGGAGATCCCTTACGAGGGGACCACCCTGCCGGGCTACTTCTACAAGGTGGACGATTCCGGTCGGCCTCGCCCGACCGTCATCTTCCACGGCGGCTACGACTCGAGCCTGGAGGAGCTGTTCTTCTTCGGGGCCGCGGCGGCGGTACGGCGCGGCTACAACTGCCTGACGTTCGACGGGCCCGGCCAAGGGATGCCGGCCCGCGAGCAGAAGCTGTTCTTCCGGCACGACTGGGAGAAGGTCGTCACCCCTGTCGTGGACTACGCCCTGACCCGGCCCGAGGTCGACGGCGACAATCTGGCGTTGATCGGCATGAGCCTCGGCGGCTATCTTGCGGCGCGCGCGGTCGCATTCGAGCACAGGTTCCGCGCGGCGGTGTTCTTCGACGGCGTCTACGACGTCTTCGGCGCCTTCCACCACATGTTCCCGGCGGAGGCGATCGCCGCGTACGACTCCGGGGACAGCCGGACGTTCGAACGGATCATCTCTCAGGTCATGGAGCACGCTACGGGTGTTCGCTGGGCCGTGACGCAGGGCCTCTGGTGCTTCGACGCCGACAGCGTCACGGCGTTGCTCGACAAGATCAAGCTCATGACGATGGAAGGCATCGTTCAGCAGATCCGCTGTCCATGCCTCGTCCTGGATTCCGAAGGGGACCAGTTCTTCGGTGGCCAGCCGCGGATAATGTACGACGCCCTCGTGTCACCTAAGACGTTCTTCGCGTTCACCAGCGAGGACGGGGCTGAGAACCACTGCCAGTCCGGCGCCTTGGCGTACAAGGATGAAGTCGTCTTCAATTGGTTGGACGACACACTGAAGCCGCATGGGCCTCGCCCATAGCCGACCGCTTCCGTTCACTTCAGCCTCGAAAGCGGCCGGTCTTCTCCCGGCCGATCAGGTCCTACGCCGCGCGCCTATCTAAGCGAGCGGTGGGCGATACGTCCGATGCGCAAGCGGGGCTTAAGCTGAACGAGGTGTCATTCGGCATCGAGGCTACAACGATGGATGTCTTGGAAGCCGCGAAAGCCGAACCGACGAAGCGATTGTCGAATCGTCGGTTTGGCCTGCTCGAAATCGAGCCTAACGCGTCGCGTTCAGCATGCCGAACACGGCGGCGTACTGCCCGCTCGCCTCCGCGTTGCGCAGCGCGCCGACGTTCTCGACGGCGATCTCCGGCCCGACAGGATGGGCCTTCAGGAGGTCCATCGTCTCCGCGGTGAAGGCGGCAAGAGGCATCGACCTGGGGTTCTGCGCGTGTCCCGGCATCAGGTCGGTCGCGACCGCCGGGGGCACGATCTCGATCACGTCGATGGTCGTGTCTCGAAGCTGGTGACGCAGCGACTGGCTCCAGGAGTGGATCGCCGCCTTGGTGGCGCAGTAGGTCGGCGTCGCGGCGAGCGGGACGAAGGCGAGGCCGGAGGAGACCGTCACCACGCTTGCCCGGCTTTGCCGGCCGAGGTGGGGAAGCAACGCCGCCGTCAGCCGGATCGGTCCGAGCAGGTTGGTGGCGATCGTCGCCTCCGGCACCGCGAGGTCCATCCTCGCGCCAGCGAACTCCTCCGCGACCATGATGCCAGCGTTATGGATCACGACGTTGAGCGCCGGGTGCTCGACCACGATCTTCGCGGCGAACGTCTTGATCGCCTCCGCGTCCGCGACGTCGAGCGTGGCCCATCTCATGCCGGGGTTGGCGGCACAGGCCTGTTCGAGCGGGTCCCGGCGGCGTCCCGTGATCACCACGGCGTTGCCCGATACATGTAACGCCTCGGCGAGCGCGCGACCGATGCCGGTGCCCCCGCCCGTGATTAGGATCGTGTTGCCTGTCATGTTCATGGACTTGCCATCACCGCTTGAGGATTGTCTGCGTGCACGCGACCGATGTAGCGCGGCCACGAACGATCAGGTAGAAGGCACCTGAAAGATCCATACTTACCAAAAGGAGAGCAGGAGATGTCATCGCAAGCCGCTGGCAAATCGGCGCTGTCCCCAGTCCCCCGCTCCTATCCGCCGGTCGATCCCAAGGTGGAAGCGCTGGTCAACGAGGTGATCGGGCGCGTCGCCGACAAGTGGACGATGATCGTGCTGGAAGTGCTCACCGAACACGGCGAGCTGCGCTTCACGCGCCTGGCGGGCCTCACCGCCGGTATCAGTCAGAAGATGCTGACCCAGACGCTGCGCCAGATGGAGCGGGATGGACTGGTCATCCGCACCATCCACCCTGTGGTCCCGCCGAAGGTGGAGTACCGCCTGACCAACCTTGGCCTGAGCCTCAGCGAAGCCTTCTGCGGCGTTTGGATGTGGGCCGAGAAGAACCTCGGGATCATCGAAGCTTCGAGAAGGCAGTTCGACGAGAGGTTTCGCAGTTGACGTCTCCTTCGTTCGGCGGGTAGCCGGACCGTTCCCGGCCACGTCGCTTCTGTGGACAGCTCCGCTCGACTTCTCCAAAGCGGACCTTCGCCGGCAGCCCTTGGTCGAACACTCAGCCAAGCGCCTGGGCAATGAAGGACAGCACCTTGGGCGCGACTTGCTCCGGCATCTCGGTGTGGGGATAGTGCCCCGCCCCTTCGACTATCAGGCTGTCGGCACCAAGCTTCGCGGCGAGCCAATGAGCTTCGGCCACCGCATCCGGAAAGTCCGGATCGCGTGTGCCCATCACGACAAGGGCGGGAACCCGGCTTTGGGATAGGAGGGCCGCGGTATCCGCCTTCGAGAGGGCGATCATCGCTCGAAGCGCGGCCATCCGTCCTGGCTCGCGCAGGTTCTCCTCGATCGCGGCTTTGACCTGGTCCTGGTCCGCAGGTTTGCGCGTCGGGAAGAGACTGTTCCAGTACGTGCTCCAGAACCACACGCGCCACGGCCCCGCGAAGCCGGCCCTCAGCGCGAGCGTTGCCCACCACGGCATCGCAACGTCACGCACGATGGGACCAAACAGCACCACGCCGCTCACGCGCGCTGGCGCATCGTACGCCGCCCACAGCGCCGACCCCGCAGCGAACGAATTGCCGAGGATCACCGCCGAACCCGCGTCGAGATGCTCGATCAAGGCGAGCGCATCGCGGCCGACCGCGTGCGCCGAGTAGTCATCCCACCGCGCTGACGTCTCACCGAAACCGCGCCCGTCCATCGTCACGACCCGATATCCTGCTCGCTTCAGCTCCGGGCGCAACAGGCGATATTCGGACCTCAGATCCCCCATTCCCGGGATCGCGAGGATCAGCGGCCCACGTCCGCCGGTGTCATCGTACGCGATTTGGCCCCCGTCGACAGCCAGGAAGCGCGTCTCCGAGGCTATCAGGCCCCCAGCCTGCACGTGGGGGCTGAGAGCGACGGCGCTCATGAGGGTGGTATCGGCCAAGGCACGGGATGTGAGTTTCATGGACACGGGACCCTTCAAGCGGTGTGAGTGTCCGCACCCTATGCCGTCTCGAGGTAGACGCGAATTGGCTAATGCCGCACGGTTCCCATACGATTACGCATGACAGTCAAACCACCGGATTGGCACTTGTTCCGGGCGTTTCTCGCGGTCGTGCGCGAGGGAAGTTTGTCGAGCGCCGCCCGCGCGCTTGGAACGACACAGCCCACCATGGGCCGCCAAGTGGCCGCCCTCGAGGCGTCGCTCGGGGTCAGGCTTTTCATTCGCTCGCTCGACGGCCTGTCACCGACGGAAGCGGGCTTGCGACTGATCCCTTCGGCGGAGGCCATGGCCGCCGCCGCTGAGGCGGCACAACGCGCGGCATCCGGCGAGGTCGACGAGGAGCGTGGGACCGTACGCATCACCGCGAGCGAGGTTATGGGAGGCGAAGTTCTCCCCTCGATCCTTGCGGATCTTCGCGCCCTTCACCCGCAAATCTCATTGGAGCTCGCGCTGTCGAACCGCAATGAAGATCTGCTGCGCGGCGAGGCGGATCTCGCCGTCCGGATGGTCCGACCCACCCAGGGTGCGCTGGTCGCCAAGCGCGTTGGACAGATCGACGTCGGACTCTACGGCCACAGGCGTTACCTGAAGGCGCATACGATCCCGGGAACTCTTCACGATCTGCGCCAACACGCATTGATCGGATATGATCGTGACCAAGCCTACGCGCAGATGATCGAGAAGATGGGAGCGCCGTTCACCCGCGACATGTTCGCGTTCCGCTCGGACAGCGACCTCGCGCAACTCGCGGCGTTGCGCGCGGGGCTCGGCATCGGTGCGAGCCAACTGGGGATCGCGAGGAGAGACAGGGATCTTGTCCCCGTGCTTCATGCCGAGCTGATGTTTTCGATGGATGTTTGGGTTGCGATGCATCGCGACTTGCGCGGCAATCGACGGATCCGACTGACGTTCGATCACTTGGCGGCGGCATTGACACGTTATGCGCGGAGCAGCTGCCGTGAAGGGTGAGGATCACGGTCCTCCGCTCGCTTTCCGCTTCGCGTCCCGTGGGTCATAGTGCGCCTAGGCGAGCCAACCGGGCGCACCGCGCTCGCGCAGCGCCGTCTCCATCGCATCAAGGTCGCCGCCGCCGTAGCCGATCGGGCGCGCCAGCACCTCGCTCCACAGCGCCGCGCCGGTCATCGGCTCCGGTCCGGCCAGATCGACGACCTGCGAGGGTTGCGGACCGGCGCGCGCTCCCGGCCGGCCTCGGTCAGGCGCAGCGAACGCGCGCCGCGCTCACGCTGCGCGAAAGATTTGCTCATCGGCGCCGTGTCAATGGTGGACACTCGCGACATCGCGGACGTAGCGGCCTCCGAGTTTCTCCGCCGGGAGCGGGCAGTCCCAAACTAGCCGCCTTCAGTGAAGGCGATGCTGACGGTCCGAAGTTCGAAGCCTGTGACAGCGGACCCTTCGATCACACCGGCAAGTGGATCGGATTGGAACAGGGCTCAAGGCAGCTTTTCTACGCGTCCGCTCCAACAAAATCCGCGCTTTGGAGTCCTGCGTTGCCGGGTTCGTCAGAAGCCGACCAACCTTTTGACCCGCCCCGTCAATCCTCCTTCCGATCCGATTCGCTCACGGCTTCGTTTCCGGCATGTTCTTCGATCCTTGCCGCGGCACCGTCGATCTCGTCCACTGCTGCGGTCAGGTTCACTAGCGTCGCGTCTGCCGCGTCGGCTTGAGCCATACTCGAAATCGTTCTTGCCACCACTCGAAGAAGATTTGCTAACGCCGCATACTCATCCATTGCAAGCACCTCTCGCAATCGACACAGGCCGAAGGCGGCTTTAGAGTGCAATGGAAGCGGCACTGTGCTCGATATGTCTTTAGTGCAAGGGTGCAACGGCAGCGGCGAGTTATGACCGATGACAATCGATCCGACCAACCGCTCTAAAGTGTCACTCTTCGAACTAAACGCGCGAAACATCGTCTATGCAGCCTCCGTCCGGCGCCAACAGTCCTAAAGTGATGGTGCGATCTCATTACGCGAGTGGGAGGATGCGTCCTCGCCTCCTTGGGAACCCGCGCCCGCGCCGCGGATTCCTAAGACTGTGAACAGTCGTGCACAGAGGGCCGGCCGGGAGGCTTTCATCGGCCGTCGCTCTCGACAAGGCCGCTTTACCTAGATCGCGGAGGGTGCGGAATGTCGAGCTTGGAGCCGTTCGCGCACCTTCTTCCGAGCCGACCGCTGCTCTCCAGCGGCTCGGACGGATCGCCCGACACGATCCTCGAACGCTACCACCATCCGCCGGGCGTCATCGCCGTCCCGGGACTGACGAACACCCTAGTGGTGATGCACATGCGCGGACCGGTCGCGGTCGAGGAGAAGTCGGAGCATTCGGGTTGGGTGCGGCGTTGGACCGACAGAGGTCAGGCGAGCGTCACCCCGGCGGGCGCTCCCGTCACGCGACGCTTCACAGCCCGGCCCGAAGTCCTCCTCATCCAGATCGCCCCCCGGCTGCTTGACCAGGTCGTCATCGAGTCGATCGACGTCGAACCCAAGAGCGTCGCCGTGCTCTCGAGCTTCGCCCGTCCAGATCCGACGCTGGATCACTATTGCCGCCTTCTCGAGGAGGAGGTCGCGCATCCCACTGGCCCGGGTCACGCACTCGCGCAGGACCTGCTGGGACGATCGATCGCCTTGACCCTGATTCGTCGGTACTCGACCCTGTGTCCAAGTCCACCGGGCGACGTCGGCCAGATCACGCCCGCGCGCATCAAGCGCGTGATCGACTTCATGCATGAGGAAACAGACCGCAATCCGACGCTGGCGGACTTCGCGGCCCTCTCGGGGTTGAGCGCCACCCATTTTGCCCGCGCCTTCCGCTCGACGACCGGATCACCGCCGCACAAGTACCTGATGGCCATCCGCATGGCTCGGGGGCGACGCCTCCTGGGTGAGACCGACCTGCCGATAGTGGATGTGGCCTTCCGCTGCGGCTTCGAACAGGCGGGCAGCTTCGCCACGGCGTTCCGCAAGACCACGGGTGTGACGCCTCGCGAATGGCGCCAGGAACGACGCGCCTGACGCGGTGCGGCCTCGCCTGAGCGAGGGTCGTCCATAGGCGTTGAGAACGCAGGCTTAAGCTTGCCGATTCGGCCGGTTCACAACACAAAATGGTCGGAATGACGAAATCGCGCTCATCGCGGCGAAGATTTGCGGGCGCAGGGCATGTAGTCAACCGCAAGCAAACGCATGGAGCAGCGTGATGGTTGACAATCCTGATTTCGGCACCTTCGGCCGCTTTAACGAGATCCCGGTCGCGGAGATGTCACCGGAGATGAAGGACGCGTACGACTTTACGGTGAAGTTGCGCGGCCAGGTTCCCGGCCCCCACAAGATCTGGCTGTCGAACCCGACGTTATCGAAGACAATCGTCCCTACGGGCAAGTACTACCAGACCGAATCGACCTTGACGAAGGCGGAGATCGAGATCGTCACCAACGTGATCAACGGCCGTTGGCTCGCGGCCTATGGCAACTACGAGCACGAGAAGATTGGAGAGGAGGCTGGCCACCTGCCGCCGGAGAAGGTGGAGGCGTTGATCGCGGGATTGCCGACCGCCTTCGACGATCCCCGCCAGCAAACGGCCTACGAACTCGCGATGACCTTGGCCCAGCCGCGTGTCGTGCCGCGCGGCCTGTACCAGCGCGCCAAGGCGCTGATTGGCGACGCAGGAATCGTCGACGTCACCGTGCTGATGGGCTGGTTCACCTCCGTCTCGCTGACGCTCATGGCCTTCGACGTGCCCTCCAACGCCGTGGGGTTGGACCAATGAGCGCGGCCGGCACCAAAACCGAGGCTCCCGACGCGCTGGGCGGCCGCCTGAAGCTGCTCGCGCCGTCCGAGCTGAGCCCGGACCAGAAGCGGACCTACGACGTCATCGACACCGAGATGGTGCCCTGGGCCGAGTCCGCCGGATTCCAGAGCAAGACGGACGACGGCCGGCTGATCGGCCCCTTCAACAGCGTCCTTTACAGCCCGAAAATCTCTGCCGCCTTCCTGGCGCTGCAGGCCGCCGAGCAGAAGAACACCACGCTGGACGATCGCGTGCGGCAGGTCGTGATTCTCACGGTCGGCGCCGTCTGGGGCTGCGACTACGAGCGCTACGCCCACGCCGCGGTGGCGCGGAAGGCGGGGATCCCCGACGCGGCGATCGCCGCCCTGGCGGCGGGCGATCCGGCCGACGGGCTCAGCGGCAAGGAGCGGCTGGCGCAGCGGTTCACCTACGAGATCACCGCCAATCACGAGATCGACGACGCGCTGTACGACGAGGCGCAAGCGGCGTTCGGGCCGCGGGGCCTGGTCGACATGCTGTACCTGGCCGGCTGCTACGACACGATCTCGTCGCTGCTGAACACCTTCAAGGTCCCGGCGCCCGTCTAGCCTGGCGGCCTGACCGAGCCGCGATCCGCCGACGCGCGCGCGCGATCTCCAGACCCATCGGATCACAGGAGAACATCCATGTCGCAAAACCAAGCTCCCCAGGCGCACATCACCAAAGTCGCCGAGTTTCCGCCCGGCTACTTCCTGGAAAACCTCGTGGTGAGGGCTGACGGCTCGGTGCTCATCACCGAGGTGATTCACCGTGGGCTCTGGTACGTGCCGCCCTCGGACGGGAGAGCGCCCGTCGAGCCGGTGCATCTCCACACCTTTGACCAGCCGACCGTCGGCATCGTGGAGGTGGAGCCCGACGTCGTGCTGGTCTGTTCGACCAACCTCTACACGACCCACGAATCGTACCTGCACCGGTTCGACTTCAGGAACTGGTCGCCGGGCGCGCCGCTTGAGCCGAAGCTGGCGTTCGCGTTCCCCAAGGAGACGCGCGGCCCCAACGGCATCTGTCTCTTCGCGCCGGGCGTGATCCTGGTGGCGGACTGTTTCGCCGGGCTGATCTGGCGCATCGACCTGCAGGGCGAACCGCTGGCCCGCGTCTGGCTGAAGCACCCCAGCATGGGCTATTACCCGGGCAAGCTGAAGCCCGAGCAGCCGGGCGTCAACGGTGTCCATTACGCCGCCCGCAGCCAGTACCTCTACTACTCGGCCACGGCCAACAAGCTGTTCATGCGCGTGCCCGTGAACCCGGCGACGCTGGAGCCGGCCGGCGAGCCCGAGCTCGTCGTCGCCGGCCGGATGGGCGACGACTTCTGCATCGACGAGGACGCGCAGGTCATCTACCTGACGACCCATCGGCAGAACACCATCGACATCGTCTCGATGGATCCCGGCCTGAACAGCGGCTTCACCCAGTCTGTCGCGGGCGATCCCTTCACCTACGACCTGATCGGCCCCTCGGCCGGCGCCTGGAGCCGGGGCCCGGACGACTACGGCCGCCGCGCCTTCTTCCTGATGGACGGCGGCACCGCCTCGCCGCCGCCCGACGGCGTGCGCCGGCCGGCGCAGCTCCTGCGGGTGGAGTTCCAGCCGCTGACGGGCGGCTTCCCCGGCTCGGGCGGATGACGCGCGAGGGCGCCGTCGCCGGCGGACCCGGCGTCGAGATCGAGACCTATGCGGACGGCTACGGTCCGTCTCGCCCAGACCTCTAGGCAGGCTTGATCACGCTGAGGCGCGGTCCGGGGCGCCCGCGAACGCCGAACTCAGCATCGACTTAGATCCGCACCTTCGCCGCAGCCAGCTGGTGATCGCTCACGCACCGCTTAGCGGTTTATCAGAGCTCGGGATCGCCTGAGCCGTCCACCATAACGGCATCGTCAAGCAGTCCGATGGAGGGATCGCCGGGTCCGGAGAACGCCGCACTCCGGGCAGTATTTCTTACCATACGTCAAGATACGTGCAGTAATCTGTGGGCTTCTATCTTTTCCCAGCCCTCGAAGCGCTTAGAAGAAAACTGCGTGTATATGTCATGATGTAAGAAATTCTTATCTTTGCCTTTGTATGTTCTCTTCAGCTTCTTGTGCTCCCGATGTCGCGCATTGCAGGTTGCCGAGGATCAGCTTACCGATGGTGACTGCGTTCATGCTGGGCAAGTGCGAGGCGGTTCAGCTCTCGATCTCGGGCCTGATCCTGGCGGGGTGTCTCGTGGCAGTTGCCTTCGCGCCAGGTCCAGACGATCGATCCTTCGTCGTCGTGTTCCCGCCGTGGACGTCCGCGGCCGATGCTGTCTCAGCCGCGACCGACGCGGATGCTCGATTGGTCCGTCTCCCAGGTCCACGTTTCGTTGTCGCCGTAGTCGCGGAAGGACCCTCCTATGCCGGGGCAGTGCGCGCGCGGGGCGCTCTTGTCGTGGTGCCGACGCGTCTTGCGGCGGGATGTGCCGCCCCGACCCGTCGCGGGCGGCGCACATGAACCGGCTCATCAAACACCAGGACAAAGTCGCCCGCAGCCTCCTCGTGCTCGTTCTTGTCCAGGCGGCGGCCCTGAGCACTCTCGCCCTGTGGACCGGGCGGCAACCCGTCCTGGTGTCCGCAACCGCGTTCGGCTCCACCTTGCTGCCGCTGGCGTGGCGGTTCTCGGGGCGCTCGACCATCGCTCAGTCCTATGCGCTCGCCTTGGCCTTGATCGCGCAGACGGCCCTGCTCGTCGCGATGCTGGCCGGGCACCCTTGGCAGACGGAGATGCATTTCATCTTCTTCGCGGTGCTCGCCATGCTGGCGGGCTTCTGCGAGTGGAGCGTGCTGGTGTTTGCCGCGCTCCTGATCGCCGCTCATCACGCCATGTTCAACTGGCTGATCCCGGGGTTTCTTTACCCCGGCGGCGCCGACCTCGGGCGCCTGGGCGTTCACGTCGCCGTGGTGGTCGCCGAAACGCTCGCACTCGCGATGATTGCCGAGGCCATCAAGAAAGCCTTCATCGACACGGAGACCGCTCAAGGCGCAGCGACCAACAGCCTGGAGAAGCTTGAGCGGGTTCGATCGGCTTTGCAGGCGGAGCTCGCCCGCAGCGCGGTCGACGTGAAACGCCGCGACGAGCTGATGACGCGCTTGCAGGGCGAGATGGCGGCACGCCTGGACAACCTCGCGGGGGCGGCATCAGTGCTCACGACGCAGGCGAGCGGTCTCTCCTGTGCGGCGGCGGAGGTCGAGGCGGAAGTCGGCGACACGGTCGCCGCAGCCCAAGACACTGGTTCGAGCATTCGAGAGGTCGAAGCCATCGGCGTCGGCTTCTTCGCCGCGCTGAGCAACATCGGCGATGCGACGGAAAGCGCCTCGGCGAAAACCGAGCAGGCCAGCGCCAAGGTGCGCGCGACGCGGCTGGGCATCGCGGATCTCGTCGCTCTATCCCGCGACATCGAGCGATTGACGAGGTCGGTCGTCGCCATCGCCGGACAGACAAACCTTCTCGCGCTCAACGCGACGATCGAGGCCGCGCGCGCCGGCGCTGAAGGCAAAGGCTTCGGGGTCGTGGCCACGGAAGTGAAGTACCTTGCCGATGACACCGGCAGGGCGGCCGGCGAAATCAGGAGCTGCGTCGAGGGCATCCAAACGTCGGTAAGCGCCATGGTCGAAGCCATCGGCTCGGTCGCAGACGTCATGACCGAGCTCGACACCTCGTCGGCCACGATCGCCAAGTCGGTTGGCGAACAAGAAGCGGCCGCCGACAGGATCGCGGGAGCCGTGAGCCTCGTCGCAAATCGGGCGGCGAGGGTTTCGACCTCCATTGGGCGAATCGACGTCCTGGCGGCTGAGGCGAAGCGATCTGCCGGCCTGGTCGGCGTTGCAGCGTTGGAAGTCGCCGACCAGACATCTGCCATACGCGAAAGGATCTCGTCCTTCGCTGTGGAAATTGCCGCCTAGATCACAGACGTCTCTCCTTTGGTCGCAAACGTACCAAGACCCAAAGTGCGACGATCCGCCTGTGATAAGTAGGAAGACTCACGAACGACCCGCGACCGAGCGGCAGGTCACCCGTGGGCACGAAGCTGCCCGTTCGGAAAGGCGCTCGTGACCTGTGCGAGGAACCGTCGCGGGTCGCCGTAGCAGCTTTCGTGCGCCACTCGCCGGACGATGCCGTCGCGCTCCAGCAGGAAGCTCGGGAAGCCGTGCAGCTCATGCCGACGCATCGCGGCGCGCGTATCCTGAAGGTGCGTGTCCACGGGCACGGCATCGAGCGCGGCGGCGAAGGGCGCGCGATCGAGACCGATCGCCTGTGCCAAGTCGACGAGGACCGACGTCTCGACCACCCTGCGACCGTCGACGTAGTGCGCCCGCTGGATCGCGGCCAGCATCGGCAGGCCCGCGTCGGTCCTGAGCTGCTCGGCGGCCAGGATCGCGGCGATCGTCGGGCGCGAGTGGAAGATCGTGGTGGGATCGTCCAGCAGGCCGTCGAGGTAGGCGGCGCCGAACAGCTGACCGGTCATGTCGTGGATGCGACGGTCTGTGACCTTGATCTGCGCGCGCTTGGCGTCCGGCACCCGGCCCGGCGGATCCCAAAGGCCGCCGCCGTGCAGCACGACAGGCATTTCCGCGCCGGCGGCTCGCACGAGCGGCTCGGCGGCGTAGCACCAGCCGCAAAGGGGATCATGGTAGTAGTGCAGGATGGGGCTCGTCATGGTGGGGCCTCGCTATTGAAGATGTGGTGGGATGGGGCGGGTCAGCGCGTCTTGAGGGCATCGGCGACGCTCGACGCCAGCGGTGTCGTCGCGCGCCCGATCAGCCGGCTGAGCTGGCGACCCTCGTCGAACAGGGCACCGCGTGCGGCGCCGGCGTCGCTGTCGGCGAGAAGCGCCGCCAGGAATCCCGGCAGACCGGCACCGAGCAGCGCCGCCTCGTAGTCCGCTGGCGGCAGGTCCTTGTAGGCGACGTCCTCGCCCGACTGCCGCGCGACCTCGGCGGCCAGCTCGGTCAAGGTGTAGGCGTCATCCCCCGCCAGTTCGAGGACGCGGCCGCTCACGTTCTCGTCGCTGGTCAGCACCGCGGCGGCGGCGGCGGCGTAGTCCACCCGGGCGGCGGAGGCGATGCGGCCCTGCCCCGCGCTGCCGAGCAGGGCATGGTGCGCCAGGGCGGCGGGAACGGAGGCCATGTAGTTTTCCGTGTACCAGCCGTTGCGCAGCAGCACGAAGGGCACGCCGGACGCGCGCAGCAGCGCCTCCGTTTCGCGGTGCTCGCCGGCAAGGCCGAGCGGCGAGGCGTCGGCGTGCAGCAGGCTGGTATAGGCCAGCAGACCCACGCCGGCGCGCTTGGCCGCCTCGATGACGTTGCGGTGCTGGGCGACGCGCGCGCCGACCGCGCTGGAGGAGATCAGCAGGACGCGCTCGATGCCGGCCAGCGCGGCGTCGAGCGTCTCGGGATGATCGTAGTCGGCGACGCGGACGGCGACGCCGCGCGCCGCCAGCGGCTCGCCCGCCTCGGGGCTGCGCACCATCGCCGCGACCGTACCGGCGGGCGCGGCGAGCAGCAGCTGTTCGACGACGAGCCGCCCGAGCTGGCCGCTGGCGCCGGTGACGAGGAGGCGTGGCTGGGTCGTTGACTGAGTGGACGTTGACTGCGTGGACATGGATCGGCTTCCTTATGGTCTCGAAACAAGACGAGGTCTTGTATAGGGACCAAGGCGATGGCATGTAAGGAGGCAGCTATTCGTGCCCAGGGCACCTGGAGGGAACCCATGAGCGATCGCGTGACCAGCGGCGCCCTCGACCCCGTTCCGCTCGCCGCCAGCTTCGGCGACTGGCAGGCGGCGGGTTTCGACGCGGACGCCTGCCCGGTGCGCAACGTGCTGGACCGCGTCGGCGACAAGTGGACCATGCTGACCCTGGTCGCGCTCGCCGCCGCCCCGCGCCGCTTCAGCGAGCTTCATCGGATCATGCCCGACATCTCCAAACGCATGCTGACGCAGACGCTGCGCGCGCTGGAGCGCGACGGTCTGGCGACCCGCCACGTGTTCCCGACCAAGCCGCCGAGCGTGGAATACCGTTTGTCGGCGCTCGGACGATCGGTGCTGGATCCGCTCGCCGGGCTCGTCGCCTGGGCGGAGCGCAATTACGGGGCGATCCGCCAAGCCCGCGTCTGCTTCGACGCCGTGGCATGAGGCGGTCACGGGCAGGCACCTTGGCACCTATGTCGGTCCTTCGCCGTAACGAATACGGCACTCCGAAGCGGCCGTTCGTTCACGAAGGGGTAGGACGACGGATGGTGACCGGCCAACGCTCCATCGCAGCCCGCCGTATCTCATGAGCGAGCGGCACGAAGGGTGGCAGCGGGTTCGAGAAAAAGCCCGCCGGACAGCGTTGCGTGATCGCTGAAGGTGCTCGGGGTCGCCCCGGTGACCTGCCGGAAGGCGAAGCAGGCGGCCGTATCTGGTGAAGCTGAGGACAATGCCGGAAGCGGACGTTTGCCTCCGCCCCGCGTCTGGTTTCTTCCATTGCGCAAAGCGCAATGGATCTGTCGTCGCCCATCGCCTTCGGCTTGAGTGCCATGCGACGCGGCGTCCCGTGGAACGCCTACCGAGGCCCGGCGATGTTGAAGCCGCCGTCGACGAGGATGCTCTGACCGGTGATGAAGCGCGCCTCCTCCGTGCACAGCCACACCGCCACGTCGCCCACGTCGTCCGGCTCGCCCAAGCGCTTCAGCGCCGCGTGCGCGCCATAGGGCGCCAAGGCCGCGTCGGGTAGCCCCGCCGTCATCGGCGTCCGGATCACGCCGGGGCTGACGTTATTGATCCTGATCCCCTGCCCCCCAACCTCCAGCGCCACCGCCCGGATCATCGCGTCGAGCGCGCCCTTGCTGGCGGCGTAGGCGGACAGACCCGCGGTCCCGCCGGTGGCCGCGATGGAGGAAGTGTTGACGATGGCGCCGCCCTGACCGCCCGCCCGCATTGCCTCCACCTCGTGCTTGACGAGCAGCCAGACACCCCGGACGTTGGTCGCCATGACCGCGTCGAACTCGGCCGCCGTCAGGTGTTCGATCGGTTTGTAGGCCGTCACGCCGGCGTTGTTGAAGGCGACATCGAGCTTACCGAAGCGCTCCAGGGTACCCGCGACCAGGGCCATGACCGCGCCCTCATCGGACACGTCGGTCGGGATCGCGACGGCGTTGCCGCCCGCTATTTCGATCTCGCGCGCGACCCCTTGCAGTTCGGCCTCGCGTCGTCCCGCCAGGACCACGCTCGCCCTCTCGCGCGCGAAGGCCAGCGCCGCCGCCCGGCCGATGCCACTGCCGGCGCCGGTCACGAGAGCGACCTTCCCCGTCAGGCGATCGAAGCCGGCCGCGGGCTGAGCCCGCGAGACGGGTGTTGTGAGCGTATCGAGCATGATGAGGTTCCTCCGCGTGGTGAGGTACGGAGATAAGGCGATCCATCATGCTCGATAATCCGCTATGATCGGCATGGCTTGCTGAGCGGGAGCCAACAATCATGCGCGGGTCGGACTACGCGGAGCTGCTCGCCTTCGTCTCGGTCGCGGAGGAACGCAGCTTCCGGCGCGCCGCCGTCCGGCTCGGCCTCTCGCCCTCGGCGCTGAGCCACACCATCCGCGGCCTGGAGGAGCGGCTCGGCGCCAAGTTGCTCAACCGCACGACCCGCAGCGTCGCGTTGACGGAGGCGGGGCAAGGTCTGTTCGACCGGCTCACGCCGGCCTTCGCCGACATCGCCGGCGCGGTTGGGGCCGTTCGCGCCGCCAGCGCCCGTCCGTCCGGGAGGGTCAGGCTCAACCTGCCCAAGCTGGCGGCGGAGCTGATCCTTGCCCCAACCTTCGGCCGCTTCGCCCGCGCCTACCCGGACGTGCACCTGGAACTGATGGTCGACGATGGGCTGACCGACATCGTCGCCGCCGGCTTCGACGCCGGCATCCGCCCTGGCGAGCGGGTCCACCGCGACATGATGGCGGTGCGCGTGTCGCCGGACCTGCGCACGGCGGTGGTCGGCTCACCCGATTACCTCGCCGCCCGGCCGATGCCCATCACGCCGCGCGACCTCAAGGACCACGCCTGCATCAACTACCGCTTCGCGGCGAGCGGCGCCCTTTATCGCTGGCCGTTCGCCCGCGATGGCGAGGCGATCGACGTCGCGGTCGAGGGCGCGTTGACGCTGAACGACACGGACCTGATCCGCGTGGCGGCCTTGGACGGGGTTGGCCTGGCCTGCACCTTGGAGGACACCGTGGCCGACGACCTCGCGGCGGGCCGCCTGCTGCGGGTGCTGGAGGACTGGTGCCGGCCGTTTCCCGGCTTCTTCCTGTACTATCCGGGGCGACGGCAGGTGGCGCCCGCCCTGCGCGCCCTCATCGACATGCTTCGCGTAGGCAGCCCGTGATGAGCCCGAGACTGTCGTGGATCCGATCACCGTCGCTCAAGGCACGAGGCAGATGAAAGGGGAACTCTGCCCGCACCTCTACTCGGGTCGGCTCGGCACCTATGTCGGTCCTTCGCCGCAACGAACACGGCGCTCCGAAGCGGCCGTTCGTTCACAATGGGACGGGACGACGGATGGTGACCGGCCAACGCTCCATCGCAGCCCGCCGTATCTCATGAGCGAGCGTTACGAAGGTGGATCAACGGGTTCGGGAAAAAGCCCGCCGGACAGCGTTGCGTGATCGCTGAAGGTGCTCGGGGTCGCCCCGGTGACCTGCCGGAAGGCGAAGCAGAAGGCCGCCGTGCTGGCGAAACCGGCATCGGCGGCGACCTGGGCGACCGGGCTTCCCGCGGAGAGACGATCGATCGCCAGCACGATGCGCGCCCTTTGCCGCCACGCCTTGAAGGTCAGCCCGGTCTCGATGGGAAACAGGCGGCTGATCGTCCGGACCGACGTGGCGGCGCGGGAGGCGAGGTCGCCGATGTCGAGATGGCCGCGGGGATCGGCGAGGGCCAAGTCGGCGACGCGCTGTCCGATCGCGCTCGCCGGCAGCGGCAGGAACGTCGGTGCGTCCGGCGTCTCGGTCAGCTCGTGGAGGATCAAGCGGACGACGAGCCCGGTCTTGTCGGGGGTGGCGTCCGCCGCGAAAGCCGCGAGGATCAGCTCCCGCAGGAGCGGGGTCACACGCAGGGCGAATGGGCGATCGAGAGACCCCGACGGCGCCCACGCCCGCGATGCCGCCGGCTGCCAGTAGATCATCCGGAACTCGGTGTCGGAGAGCACGTCGATCCGGTGCGGGACCCCGGCCGGCGCCCAGACCGCGAGCTGCGGCGGGACGAGCCAGCGCCCCGCCTCCGTGTAGACCTGCATCGTCCCGGACGCGGCGAAGATCAGCTGGGCTTCGTCGTGGGCATGCAGCGCGACGGCCGCTCCCCGCGTCTTGGCACCCCGATGCGTCCGGAATGGCGGCAGTTCAGCGGATTGGCGTTTCATCGATGCCCTTTGGCGCCACGTCTTACAAATGCCCCGCTAGCGTAGAGCACGCAACAACGGGACAAGCCATGAAGATCACCGGCAACACGATCCTCGTCACGGGCGGCACCAGCGGTATCGGCCGCGCGCTCGCCGAAGCCCTCCACGATCGCGGCAACCGCGTGATCGTCACAGGACGCCGGCAGGCCCTGCTCGACGAGGTCACGGCGGCCCGCCCCGGTCTCGTCGGGCTGCGGCTCGACCTCGACGATCCCGCCTCGTCCGCGCGCCTCGCCGACGACGTCCGCGCGCGCTTCCCCGACCTCAACGTGCTGGTGGCCAACGCCGGCATCTCGCGGCAGGAGGACCTGACCGCCGAGGATTGGGACGCGTCCGCTGCGGAGGCGATCGTCGAGACCAACATCCTCGGCGTGCTGCGCGCGAGCGCGGCGTTCCTGCCGCTGCTGAAGCGACGGCGGGACGCGACGATCATGGTCACGACCTCGAACCTCGCCTTCGTGCCGCGCGCCAGCTTCCCGGCCTATTGCGCGAGCAAGGCCTTCCTGCACTCCTGGCTGCAATCGCTGCGCTATCAGCTGCGCGACGTGCCGGTGGAGGTGCTCGAACTGGCGCCGCCCTACGTGCGGACCGAGCTGTCGGGCCGGCACCAGGCGTCCGATCCGCGCGGCATGGCGCTCGACGCCTACGTCGCGGAGGTGATGCACCTGCTGGAGGCGGGCGATCACCCCGCGAGCGAGATCCTGGTCGAACGGGCGCGAGGCGAGCGATCGGCCGAGCGGGACGGGCGCTACCAGGCCGCGTTCGACGCGATGAACCCGGCATGAGCTCCCCTGTCCAGTCGCGGGCGACAGGGACCGGACGAACCCACGCGGGGCCTCGTCCCGCCGTAAGCGTCAACGTCACGCAACGCGCCAACCGTCCAGCCCGCCGCGCCGCCTCGGCCCCTGGCGTCCGAGGCGCCTCCTTGAACGAACTCGCCCTCCGTCCTTCGCGAACCCCTATCCGAGCCGGTGCCGCCGCGGGCCTGCTCCCGCTCATCGGCAGCGTCGTCGGCGCCACCGGCACGCCAGTGGCCTTCCTGATCGGGGCGGCGTGCCCGCTCGCCGCCCTGGTCCTCCTGCCGGTCCTGGTGCGCGGGGAGGCCGCGCGATGACCGGAACCGTATCGCGATCGCAACCCGGCAAGCCGCCCACGCACCGGGTCACCGTCACCGGCGTCGAACGCCTGACGCCGAACATGCGTCGCCTGACCTTCGAGGGTGACACGCTGAGGACGATGAGCGTGCCCCTGCCCGCGCAATGGCTGAAGGTCGTCCTGCCGGGCGCGGCGGGCGAGCCGGGGCCAAACCGGGCCTACACCGTCCGACGCTTCTACCAGGAATGGGGCGCGATGGAGGTCGATTTCGTCCTGCATGGCGACACGGGGCCCGCCTCGGCGTGGGCCCGGCGCGCGGAGGTCGGGGACGTCGTGCATCTCGGCGGTCCACGCGGCGGACACAAGGTGGATCCTCAAGCCCGGTGGAGGCTGCTCGCCGGCGACGAGACGGCGTTGCCGGCGATCGCCAGCATTCTGGACGCCCTCCCCGACGACGATGTCCCGACCCGCGTGGTCGTCGAAGTGCCGTCGCTGGACGACGTGCAGCCGCTGCGCCGCTCCGCCGCCACCGAGATCCAGTGGCTGGCGCGGGAGGGACAGCGCAGCCGTCCGGGGTCGCTGCTGGCCGACAGGCTCTCCGGCCTTTCCCTCCCGGTCGCGCTGGGGCAGGTGTTCCTCGCCGGGGAGGGCACCGCCGTCAGGACAATGAAGCAGGACCTCGCCCGCCGCGTCTCGCCGGCGGGCATGGAGGCAAAGGGCTACTGGCTTTTGGGACAGGCGGACCACAGGGACAAAGGATGACGACACGGTGCGGAGCGGCTACTCAGCGCCAAGGTCGGTCGCTGATTGAAGGCCGCGCCAGATCTTGGATGCGGACGTTGCAAGGCCAACCTCGTCTAGATGACGAGCGAGCGCCACGTCGTGACAAGTGCTGGCTACGACTTGCTCAAGGAGATGCCACATCGGCGGTTGCCGCCAGACCACCAATTCCGAAAGCCAGGGCCTGCTCCGCGATCGTCAGCCTCACGCGATCGAAGCGACCGAGGCGAGATCGTCGACCGCGCCCATCGGCACCAGATCGCGCGTTCTCTTCGGTCGCCATTGGCGCGCGGCTCGCCACCAGACTTGAGCGATTGCGGCGGTCGAGCTTCGCGCATAAAGCGCTCGCCCTATCCTGGAAGGTCAAAGGCATTTTGCAGTACCGACGCCAATTCTGAAGCCATCGCGCCCCAGGTTCTGACCGGACGTTCGATAGCCTCTCGGCTGAGGCGCCCAAGGACACCGGGGCTGTTGGCGAAGCAAGATAGACCATCTGCGATCGATGTCTTGTCGAGCATGTTTACTGCCATCGTGCCGCCACCCGGCGCCACCTCGCGCATCGCCGATCCATTGTGGCAGAGGCAAGGTAGGCCGAACCAGAGGCTTTCCAATACCGGAAGGCCAAAGCCTTCCTCATAGGAGGCATAAACCGTTGCGTGATGCGTCGCGTAAAGCCTCGCGAGCTCGACGTCGCTCACCCCATTCTTGATCGAGACGTCCGGCATCGTCGCGCTCCTGGCAAGGACGCTCTGATCGTAGGCGGGATCGAACCCACGATGTCCGACGAGTGTCAATTTGATCGCACGGCCGCCCTTGGCTTGCGCCATTCGCAAGCCGTCGAGCAGCCGAGGATGATTTTTCCTCGCTTCCCAGCTGGCGACAGAGAGAACGCGAAGCGGCTCACCGTCCGTGATCGTTCTTCGTATGTCTGGCCTCGGGCCGAAGCCGCTACCGGCCAGCGAAACCACGGCGGTGCTGGGAACCGGAAGGCGTCGCGCTTCGCAGAAAGCGCGAAAGTCAGATGCCACAAGCACTGTTGTCGTGATGACGAGGTCCGCCTGGACCAGCGCCTCAAAATAGGCGGTGTAGGCGGCTGTGACCGTGGGCGGGTACAGCGTCGTGAGCTTGATCGGGATCAGGTCATGCACGATCGCCGCCGTCTTCAGGCGATAGGCCGACGCAATGCCCTTGAGCCAGGAACGGGAAGCGCCAAAAAACGTCTCGGGCAGCAGCAGCCAGCGATCTTCGGCGTGTCGTCCGGCTTCGGTGAGGCTGGCTGCTGTTCCTAAGCCGAAGCCGAGATAGTCTCGTTCATCCTGGCTTAGGACTCGTATGACCTGCCGCCCTCCGTCCCAGCCAACGGGTGTAATCTGCAGGCCAAGGGCCTCTAGCGCGGACCCGAGCCGCCTGACGACCCGCTGAATACCGGTCGTAATTGGCAGGCCCGCAGTGCTTTCGCACCAGTAGAGGATGCGCGGACTATGCGACTTGTCTTCCAACCGCGATCTTAAGCGGCGTGCACGAGTTGTAGCGATGGGCGGGACGCGTTCTGCGATCGCGACACGTCTCGCACTTTCGCGTCTCCGAGCATCCAGGCATGATGGGGGAGGAGGTTGAACGCCACCTGCAGGAACATCGTCCCCGTTCGCCCCTCCCAAAGCTCCGCCTGAAGCAGAGAGCGACCCGCAGTCCACCGGAAGGTACTACCGTCTTCCCGCGTCTCCAGCGCGTGGAACCCAAGGCAGAAGCTTGGATCTGCCATGTCCGTCTCGCCGCGTGGCGACAGACCATCGTCGATCCCGATCGATCGCACCTGGAGGCCGAGGTGGCGCGCGTCATCGTTCATACCAATCAACGCCGGGACGAAGGTCTTTGATACGAGCCAAACCTCTCGCACGTCGGCTGTAACGACGAAGCGAGCTAGGGTGCCCTTGATGTCGGGGCGCACGATCGCGCCGTCGGCGACAAGGTGGATGTCGAGATCGTCAATCGCTTTAAGCGACCAGCCCATCGCTGCGGCGCGGGCGAGCAGACGCGTCCGCATCACGGCGATGATCTGTGCGTCCTGAATGAGGGGGCGGCAGTAGTCCTCGAGCGTCAGCGCGACACCATCGGGAGAACCGGTACCGTCCGTGAAGAAGGCGCGATTGCCGACGTCGATGTAGCTCTCCGCCGGCATGCCGTTGGCGATGAGGATGTCGTGGCTGTCGAGTTCGACGTGCCAATAGGTGACGCTGTCGACCTCTTCCTGGACGATAGTGGCGCCGTTGATCAGCGCGCCGATCGGCACCAACACCTCGCCAAGGACATCGAGGCGGACGGCGTGGCCGGGCGACAGCCAGAGGTCGGAAGCCGGCAGGTTCACGCCGAACGCACCTTCGCGCAAGCAGATCGGCAGGCTTCGTGCGGGCGCGGGTGGTTGCGGCAGTCAAGCTGCTGGTGGCCGATCCAGCGGATCGGGCGGTGCGCGCCGGACGCCGTCACGACGAGGTCGCCGGCCGCCAAGTCTTCCACAGCGACGTCGCCGCGCGCGGTACGGATCAGCGTGCCGGTGCAGTAGCAGGCGACGGCGTTGTTGACGGCCGCGTCGTTCGACACGGGATATCCGGTACCTGGCGCTCCAGGTGTAAAACCTGGCCCTGCCGAACCTCCAGTGGCCGAGCCCGCACTGTCCGTCAGGTTTGAAGCCGTTACGATCGCACCGCTCTCGACGTAGACGTCGCCAGCCGCATTGCCGCCGGCGCCCGCATTGGCGCCGTTGAAGCCGTAACCACCGGTGCCTCCCGTCGCGGTATTGGCGGAGAAGGAATCGTTGACGAGGTTGAGCGAGCCGCTGTTGACCAGAATGCCACCGGCGGCGTCACCGCCGGCACCGGCGGTCTGTCCCGTTCCTGAGGCACTCGTGCCAGCAGCTCCTGTGGCATCTCCGTTGTTGATCGCCAGGTTCTGGATGGTGACGGGGTTTGCCGTCGTGCCGTTCACCGTGAAGTCCGACACGGCGGATTGCGTCGTCCCATTCAACGCGCTGATGGCCACGCCACCGACCCCGCCGTTGCTGCCGTCGATAGTAATCCCGTTGTTTACCTGCAACGTCTGCGTGATGTTGATGGTCGAATTCGCCGGCAAGCTGAAATCGATGGTGTCGCCGTTCTGCGCCTGGGAGATCGCGTAGCGAAGCGACCCAGTATCGTTGATGCTGTCGCTGGTGTCGGTAACTGTGAAAATAGGCATGGGCCGACAATCCTAAATCTTCTGTCGCCGGGCCGGACGCCGACAGGCGGCTGCTCAAGTGCGCGCGCGCGAACCATAGCGGCAACAATTTCGATTACGAGTCCAGCCCGGCTCAGGATGCACGCAAAACAATTTTACAGAAAGATTAACATTGTCACCTTTTTGTTTCCTCCGCGCGCTGAAGCTGCGACATTGTCGTTTCACCAAGGACAGGCTTCCGCACCTATGTACGACCGACTGATTACGTTCCAAGCGCGCTACGATCCTCGCAAGCCGGCTTTCGTGAGCCGGGCCGGCGTCGTCAGCTATGCCGAGTTCGACGCCGATATCGACCGGGTCGCCGCGCGCTTCCGCGACGCCTTCTTCTGCGAGGCGGACACTTTAGCGGCCGTCGCCGTGTCCAATCCCTACGCGCACTGGCTTGTGCTGCTCGCCCTGGCGCGTCTGGGCGTCAGTTCGATGGCCGTCGCACCGGAACGCGAGCCGACGATCCTGATCACCGACACCCCCTACGAGGGACGACACGCCTTCCTCCACGTCTCACAGGCGTGGTTCAACAAGACGCTGCTCGCACCGCGGCCGATCCTCGAGCCGATAAGGCGCAAGCCCTCGTCCATGGCGAGGCTGATGTTCTCCTCTGGCACCACGGGCACACGCAAGGCGGTCGCGCTGAGCTGGGAATCGCTGCACGCCCAGTCCAAGATGTACCTTGTCGCGCGGCGCACGCCCGACTTACGCACCATGACGCTGATCGGCAGCGACACGATCTTCGGTCTTGTCGCGGCCCTCTACACCTGGGCTGGTGGAGGCGCCTTCGTATGCCACTCGCCGGACCAACCTCTGGCGTCGCAACTGGCAAGCCTGAACCCGACCTATATCACGATGGCCACCGGGCATCTCGCGGCTTTGCTCGATCGATTGCCCGCCGACTTCAGCCGCATGCCAGATCTCCGGGTAGGCGTGGGGGGCAGTCCCGTCTCCAAGCGGCTGGTAGAGCGCACGCTGTCGCGATTGGCCGGCGAACTTGTCGTCTCCTATGGTTCGACAGAAGCCTCCGGTGTCGCGGTCGGTCTGCATCATGTGCTCGAGAACGCGCCCGACGCGGTTGGCGTGGTCTATCCCGATCAGGAGGTCCAGATCGTCGACGACATGGACCAGCCGGTAACACACTCTGTCCAGGGCGAGATCAGGATCCGGGGCGCTCACGTCGTTGGCGGCTACATCGACGACCTTGAAGCATCAGCCAAGGTTTTCCGGAATGGATGGTTCTACCCCGGCGATGTCGGGCGTCTGACAGCGGACGGCGTGCTCTGCGTCTCCGGCCGCGCCGACGAAGTCATCAACATCGGCGGCATCAAGTTCCTGCCGCACCCGCTTGAGGACGCGGCTCGCGGCTGCACAGGTGTCGCTGACGCGGCCGTTTTCACGATGGCGGACGCCAACGGCAGCGACAGCACCTGCCTCGCCGTGGTTCGCTTCGAAGGCTTGGATGAAGGCACGCTGAAGCAGGCGGTTCATGCCGCCGCGCCGGCCATCACCATCCGGATTGTTTGGATCGACACCATTCCCCGCAACGCGATGGCGAAGGTCGACCGCAAAGCGCTCGCCTTCGCTTACCTCGCCGCACGGGCTCCTCTGGAGGCGCCGGCCCGCGTCCACTAGATCATGTGCGGTCGGACTGAAGCCAGATGCCATGAGCCATGGGCGCGGCGCCGCTACGCCGCGCGGTCTAGCACCAGCTTCATCCGGGCACCGTCTGCGGAGCGGCGGATCTCGATGGGCTTGCCTTCGGTGCCGGGCGGGATCGCGAAGGCGAAGCCGTGCGGGCCGTAGCCGGCGGCGTCGAGATCGGCGCGGCGGCGGTTGGCGAGGCCGGTGGCGACGACGCGGCCGTCGATCACCAGGTCGAGGCACACCGCCATGGCGGGGTTAAGCGCACTGCGCGCCCAGCCGCGCACGACGCCTCCCTCGATCGCGTCGATATAGCCATGCAGCGTCCCGCAGTCGGGCGCCGCGTCGGCGATGCCGGCGCGCGCGGCCATCGCCCGGCGGATCGCCTCGAGCTGGTAGCCATCCTCGAGGCGCGGGGCGCAATACATCGCCGCCACGCCGATCGCCGCCGCTGCGGCCGGACCCGCGCCCGATCGAGGGCATCGTGCATGCCACCTACGTGCTGGCGCGGATGGTCTTCGCGCTCGACGCGATCAGCGGCTCGGCGCGGCTGAGCGCGGAAGAGCGCGAGGATGTCGGGCGCAAGATCGAGCGGAACCTGACGAACTACGCGGTCGGTCTGCGGACGGTCGACGCGCACGCGCGCTTCACGGAGGATGGCGCCATGATCTTCGAGGCTTGTCGGAAAGCGATGGACGATCGTTTGCGATCCCACGAAGGGGCGGCTCGCGCGTAAAACAAGGAGCCTATGGTGCCGGTCTGCGAGCCGGCTCCTTCGTTCGCGGCCGCAGTTCTCGGCAGCCGTCCCCTTCGGACAAGTCCCGCCATAAAGCGAGACTGAGATGCGACGGGTTCCCGCGCTATCTCGCGACCGACGCCTCGCGATGCGCATGATATTCGGATTCTAGTTCGCGCCACCATTCGTATTGCCGCCCGTCATCGTCGTCTTGGGCGGCTCCGTCGGCGTCGGCACCCTGTGCATTTCGCTCGAGCCGATCGCGACCGGCGCTAAGGTCGTCGGCGGAATGGACGCCGGCGTTCCCTTGTTCGACGAGGTCTTCGGGGCGCCCTCGGAATTTTGCGCGGCAGCGACGCCCGGCATGACAGCGGCAAGGATGACAGCGGCAAGGATGAGAGCGATCATTGCGATAGAACGGGTCATTGGGCCACTCCTCTTGAAGAACCTCGAAGGTGGAACGATAAGCCGCGAGCGCGTAAGTTTCGTGACAAGGGTCCCGCGCACGAAGCGCCGCGCGCCACTCGTGAAATTCGCCATCAGCGACCGCCGCTCGGCGGCTGGTATGATGCCGATCACCGCGTGCCCGCGAGATCAGCCCACCGTCACCCTAGAGGACGGCTGCTCCGCTCGAAGACGTAGTTGAGTATGCCGCGCTGGCGACCCCAGACGACCGCCTCCGCCCGCTTACGGCAGCTTGTCTTCTGGTAGATGCGCCGCACGTGGTTCTTCACCGTGTAGACCGAGAGGTTCAGCGTCGCGGCGATCGCCTTGTCGGACGCGCCCTGGGTGATCAGCGCGAGCACCTCGCGTTCGCGCCGCGACAGCGTCGTATCGCTCGGTTGGTGGCCGGTATCGGCGTAGCTGTTGATCTTGGCGACGATCTTCTGTCCCAGCCAAGCCGCGTCCTGCATCACCGCCTCGACAGCCGCCTGCAGCTGAGCCTCCGTGCGCCTCTGCGCGGTGACGTTCTGGATCACGGTCAAGACGCACCGTTCGTCGAGGATCGTCACGCTCTCCGAAGACAGCAGGCACAGGAGCGCTTCGCCGGTGTTGGTATGGAGGCGCACTTCGGTCGATTGAACGCGCCCCGTCTCGTGCAGCTGCCGTTCGACGGCCCCGTACACCTCGGCATCCGCCCAAAGCTTGAGGTCGGCCTTGCTGCGACCGATGGCTTCGACGGCCGAGTGGCCGAACTCCCTCGTGAAGGCGCCGTTGGCCTCGAGAATGCGCCGCTCGGCAAGCGTGCTGATCACCATCGGCACAGGCGACAGCCGGAAAGCCTTGGCAAAGCGTTCCTCGCTCTGGCGCAGAGCGTTCTCGCTTCGCCGGCGGGGCTCGAGATCGGCGAAGCTGAACAGCATGCAGGCCTGCTTGCTGATTTCGATTGGATGCCCGGCGACGATGACGAGCTTCGTGCCGCCATCCGCCAGCTTCAGCTCCGCCTCCATCTGCGGGATCGACTTGCCGGATTCGAGATGGCGTACAGCGAGGTCGCGGCGATCGGCGCGCTCCAGCACATCGAGGTCGTAGATGGAGCGGCCGATCACATCCTCGCGGCGATGGCCGAGCATCTCCAGAAAACCCTGGTTGACCTTGACGTAGCGAAGATCGGAAAGACGACAGATGACCGCCGGCGCCGGGTTGGCGGAGAACATCCGCTCGAACCTCTGCTCGGCGTCCAGCACCTCTGTCATATCATCGAGGACGAGAACGACGCGGTCCAGATTGCCGGCCTCGTCCTTGAGCAGGATGCTGTCGATCTTGTGGGCCCAGGCCGGATGATGCCCGCGCGCCGCCACCTCGACGATCACATCCTTGAGCACCTCTCCGGCAATGGCGCGGCTGGCCGGGTACTCGGCCGCGTCGAGCCGGTGGCCGTTGCGATAGCGCAGTTCGTAGCGCTCGACGTAAGCCGCGACGGTCTCGCCGAACTGATCAAGGGTCGTGTCGCCGTGCATCGCCAATGCTTTGTCGTTGGCCCAGGCGAGGGCGCCGTTCATCTCGTAGACGACGACGCCGTCGCTCAGCCCGGCCATGATCAAACGGAGCTGCTTACGCTCGTGATCAGCGTGCGACACGATCCGCCTTGTCGAACATGGTGTTCCTCTTCACTGGTCTCCCGGCGGATCTTCCCTCGGGATGGGCCGAAGCCGAACCGTCCAGGGCGACGCGTGGCCGACCCTGGTCCGCGTCAGCGCAAGCCGCGCCGCGCCATGCCCGCATCGAACGACGGCAGACACGCGGAGCTCAGCGACGCCCTGTTGGCCTTCATGCATACCAGCAATTTCTGCTCGTCGGGATAGGTGTCAGCGCACAATCGTGCCGCGTCCTGCGTACAGGCCGCCTTCTCGGCGGCTGTGAGCTTGTAGACGTCACCCGGCGTGGCCGCGGCTGCGAGAAGGAGAAGGCTGAGGAACATGGCGCGGTACGCTCGTGACGTTGATTATGACAGGCTTAGTGTTGCTGCTGGTGCTGCCGCTCCATGTCGCCGAGCTTCTCGCGCTCCTGCTCGAGCTTGGTCTTCAGCCGCGAATAGCAACCTGTCTCGTAGCAACCGATGACGGCGGCCGCACCGACCCCGATGGCCACCTTGTCACCCGTCGACAATCCGTTACCGCGCGGCACGTCGTGATGGGGTGCCGCCGCCTTGCCGGCTTCACCGACGGTCACACCGATACGCTGAGCCTGGCCGGGACCACCACCTTCCGGCATGTAGTCGATCTCGATCTGCTTTCCCGGCGCGATCGAACCGACGTAGGCGGCGAAATCCGCGATGCTCGGGAAGACGCGAGCGTCGACCGCGATGATCTGATCGCCGACCTTGAGGCCGGCTTGCCCGGCGGGAGACGCGGCGCCCACGCCCTCGATCTTCAGAAGCTCGAAGGTC
Source organism: Beijerinckiaceae bacterium (assembly GCA_965198495.1). Lineage (GTDB taxonomy): Bacteria > Pseudomonadota > Alphaproteobacteria > Rhizobiales > Beijerinckiaceae > RH-AL1. Next base: position 408,640 of record CBDAPL010000002.1, read on the forward strand.
ATGCCGCCGCTGGTGATCTCCTTCTCCGGACCGACTTTCATGCCGAGGGAGCCGCCGGCGCGCTGCAGGCCTTGCGACTGCTCCGCCGATTGCAGTCGGTAGCCCATCTGATTATCGGCCAACGCCGGCACGGAAAGGCTCAGCGTGGCGAGCAGCAGGACCGCGGCGGAAGCGGCGGCGGCGCGTGATCTGTTCATTGTCGGGCTTTCTGGCGTGCGAGAGCGGCCGATCCCATCATCGGCCGATGAGGATCAGACGTTTACCGATCCATCGTCTTGAACCTGACCGTTGGGCGTCATGCCATGGACGGCGTTGGGAAGGTGCTGGCTGAGTTGCGAGAGGAAGTCGCCCTGGTTCATGCCAGCCTGGCTCGCCATGCCCGGGACCTGATCGCCGAAGACGTTCTGCAATTGTTGCGGCGACACGGATTGGTTTGGCCCGTTGCCGACCCAGGACTGCGCGATGTTGCCAAGGCCAGCGCGCTCGAACTGCGAGACCAGCCCGCCGATCCCGCCGGCCATATCGCCGCCGCCGGCCGTATTCTGCCCGCCGGTCATGCTTTGCCCGCCACCGAGAAGGCCGGAGAGCACACCTCCGATGCCCGAGGACGCCGAATTGCTACCGCCACCAAGAAGGCTGCCGATGACACTATCCAAGATACCCATGAGACGATCCTCCTGTTGGTTTTTGGGCAAACCCGTATGTTTGCCTACGAACTAGACTCGTCCGATCAGATCGCCCGGCCGCGACCGGCCACGGCATGATAGATGAAGAGGACGATCACGGCGCCGACGATCGCGACGAACATGCTGTAGAGATTGAAGCCGGTGACAGGTGCCGCCCCGACCAACGAGAAGGCATAGCCGCCGACGAACGCGCCGACGATGCCGAGCACGATGTCGAGAAGCAGCCCCTGGCCCGAGCTGTCGACGATCTTGCTTCCGATGAACCCGGCGATGGCGCCTAGGACGACCCATGCGATGATGGACATGATGATTTCTCCATGAAACTAGACCGGCCCGCCGAGAGCGACGGGCCGGCTTGAGGAAAGGCTTAAACGGCGGTCCAGCCCGACCGGACGTCGGTCGGCGATTTGGTCAGGTGCACGTGGGTATCGACGTGATCGATCCAGCTCGTGGGGATGAAGTGATGCTGGCCGTCCGGCGAGTCGCTCTTCGTCAGCTTGATGCGGTCGCCGTCGTGATGATCGACCGTACCGACATGGCTGCCGTCCGAGGCGAGGACGGGCATGTGCTCGACGATCTCCGCGCCGAACGCGCTGACGGCCGAGGTGTGGCCGCCGGCAACGGCGCCGGTGCGTCCGAGACCGCCGGTTCGCGCGTCGTCGACCTCGAGTTCGGTCTTGCGGACCGTCTCGTTGATCTCCTGCGTGCGATCGTGCGCCGTCTTGCCGAGGGACACCTCTTCGTAGACGTGCGCCTCCTTCGAGACGACCGCCTCCTCGCTGTGCTGCTCGGCGGAGATCGTGCGCTCCTGGAACAGGTTCTCGCCGGCGCCGAGCGGACGGTTGACGGGACGGCGCGCGACGTCGACCTGCTCGTTGCGCAGGTTGATCGATTCGTGCACCGGCGTCTCGACGACGTAGCTGCGCAGGCGCACCCGGCCGTGATTGACGTCGCGCTTGCCGACGCGAAGCGTTTCCTCAGCGAGCTGGATCGTCTCCTCGCCGGTCGCGAGCGCCGCATCTCTCCCCACCGTCGAGCTGCCGGCAACACCGACCGGCGTTGTCGCGGCCGCCGTGGAGGTCGTATGCCCCATGCCGGGCGCATTGGTGCCGTAGGACGCCGCCGTCGACGTCTCGACCGCCGTCGTCGCGCCGTGGTAGCCCGACCAGCCTTCCGACTTCCATTGCGTCTCGCGCTCGTCCATGTCGACCGCGCCCTCGTCGTCGAGGATGCCGAGGACGTGATCGTAATGCGCCTCGTCGGTATGCGCGGAGAGGAGGAACCCGCCGCGATGCAGGCCTTCCGCGTAGAGATGCTTATCCTCTTCCGGCGCGAACAGGTTCTTTACCGAACCCCAGAAACCAGGCTCTTGCGCGCCAGACGTCGTCGTCGCGGCGGTGCCCGTCGTGGTGCGCGGGTTGCCCTCGACAATGGACACCATCGTGGCGGGAACGCCCGCACTGATGACGTTGGCCTTCGCTTTGTCGGCGGCGGCGCGCGTGTCGAAGAAGGCGGTGATGGTGCGGTCGTGATTGTAGGATGCTTCGGTCATGGTGTTTCCTCGTCGTGCGTTGTTGGCTCGATCGACAATCTGTCGCCGGAGACGTTCTGGCGTTCCACCACGGCACGCTGCCGGCGCAGCGTGACGTGGGATTCGATGTGGTCCGTCGCGCTGGTCCGCCGGATGTGGATCTCCTCCTTGAGGAAGAGCCGCTTCTCGACGACCAGGATTTCCTCAAGAACCGGGACGATCGTCAGATCGCCTTCGGTCCTGATGCGCGGGACGATCTCGACCTCGCGGCCGATCGGCACCCGCGTCACGCTTGTGGAGTCGCGTTCGAGAGCGGCTTCGACCTTTTCCTCGAACGTCTCGGTCAAGGTCCTGACCTCGACACGGCCGGTCGTGACCCGTGTCTTGCCGACGCTCAGCCGTTCCTCGACGAGAGGGATGGCGCCATGGTCGCTTTCGTCTTCGATCTCGGCCATGGCGTTTCCCGCTCGTCAGACACGTCCCTCTTTCAGACTCCAGGGATCACGCCGTCCGGGCCACCGGCACGACACGCTCCCGATCTATGACGCGGCGCTGGATCGCCACGGCCCCACCCAGCGCGGCGGCGATGGCCCCGAGCAGCAGGTCGACGAAGAGGGCGAAGGACGTCTTGGACGCGCCCGACGCGGTCGTGTCGGCGGCGGCGGTGGCCTTCTGCTTGGCCTGGTCTTCCGTCTGCTGGATCTTGGCCTGCGCGTCGTCGAACTTCTTCGTCGCGTCCGCCTTGCTGATCTTCATCTGCGCGGCGGTGATGTCGATGATCCGCTCCTTGGCGGCGGGGGCATCCGCGCCGCCCTGCTCGTATGTGACGATGTTCTGGGCGATCGCCTTCTGCGCATCCTGCGGGCTCATCGTCGCCGGATCAGTCGCCGTCGAAGGCTGAAGGTAGGCTTGCGCCTGCTGCTGCACCACGTCGGGGGAAACACCGAAGCTTTTGGCAACCGGCTCGGCGGCGCTCTTGATCCCGCTTCCGGCCGAGGCAGCGACGCTGCCCAGTGCCGAGAAACCGCCGCCAATCAGGCTGCCGACGGCCGAGGACAGCAGGTAGAGCGTGAGGATCGTGGCGATGCCCCAGGTGATGAGGCCATGCAGGAAGCCGTCGAACCTGATCTCGTTGCCGGCCAGCCAGGCGGCGGCGTAGCCCCCGGCGAAGAGCGCGACGCACGTGCTGGCAACCCACCACACACCGGCGCCGATGCCGAAGCTCGACGCGTCGGGCGTGCTGCCGGCGGCGACGTTGACGGACCCGAGACCGATGCCGGCGCCAAGCAGGCTGAGCAGGATCTGTATCGACACGGCAAGGACCACGCCGCCGAAAATGGCGCCCCAGGCGATCCGGCGATGGATGTGACTGCCAGTAACAGGCATTTGATACACTTCGCCGCCGGCAGGCGTCACCTGCCGGTCATAAATATTACTCATGTTAAGATTTGCCTTTAAGTTGAAACCCGACCTCATCTAAATGGAGCGACAACCAAGATTTACCATGGGTCAAAAGCACTAATTGTATGATCCAGAAGAGCTAGGCTTTGTACCTCTGGCTGCCGGATAGGATCACCCCATCGCATCGCGGTGTTCACGCGTCGGAGGAGGCAGGATCGTTCATGCGATGGAGTTCGGGCGACGGTATCCCCCGGGAACGCGCCGGCAACCTCGCTCTCGTGATGTCAGCAGTGTCGATACTGGCCGCCGGATCCTGGAAACCGGCGCGCCAAGTGCTCGGAAGGCCTGACTTGATTCTACGCGATCCCACGCCGCCGACTTGTTGCAATTGTTTGGTGGCGAACGGGGATCGGCTCACCGGCCCGTTTTACGCAGCTACGTCCCCGTCATGACACGCGGGACATTGTCCGTCACGAGGCACCGCATCCAGTGTCCGTCACGTCATCCTACCAAGCGTTTCGACGACACTTGGTCGCAAACAAATTTCACGCATTTCATCTGCCGGTCCGTCCGCCAAGATCGGAGCCTCGCTCCGGTCCTCAAGGCCCGCGGCGGCGCTGCGCCGCATCTCTCAAAAGCGCTGAGCGCCAACAAGGCGGATTCGCCGAGGTGCGGGAGCGGCCGACGCCGTTGGTCGCTCCCTTTTCGTAAGCCAAAATGGCTGTTGACTCACCCTCTCTCATCCCTGATGCCGTGCCGACGCACCAGCCTTGGACCTATCCAGCCGGATCTGGAATAATGCTCAAGTCCGATTGGCAGGGTCGGTCTAATCTTTGGCCAGATCCGGGCCGGCGCTCGCGTCATGGTCCGGCTGCGCGGGCGCTTCGCCATCGCCGGGGCTCCCCTTCTTCTCGCTTTTCGCTTTCGCCTTGTCGGCCATCTTGGCGGCTTTGGCCTTTTCGCGCTCGCGCCTCTCGAAATCGTAACTTGGCTTTCTCGGCATCCTGGCTTCCTTACGGCGGTGATGAGAGCGGCGGGTTGCTCGGCGCGGACTGATGGCATCGACATCTGGGAACCGATAGGCTCCGCGACATCGGTGCACGCCTCGCTGAACGAAAAGTTCGCTATGGCAAGCATAGCCCTGGTGACCCGCGAAGCGATAGCTTTGTTCGAAGCGGAAGACGGAGATCGGCTTGCGAGTCAAGACCAGCCTCGACGTCCTGAACTTCGCTCTGGCCGGCGCGCGCGAGGGGTTCGGCCCGTTCCTCGGCGTCTACATGCAGGCGAAGGGCTTCGATCCGGCCTCGACCGGAGTGGCGATGTCGCTCGCCGGCGTCAGCGGTCTTCTCGCCACGACGCCGATCGGCACGCTGGTGGACCGGGTGCGAAGCAAGCGCTCCCTCCTCGTGGCGGCCGTGTGCGCCATCGCGATCGGTGCCGTCGCGATCGTCACGACGCGCAGCATCTGGATCGTCGGTCTGGCGCAGCTTCTCATCGGTATCGGCGACACCAGCATCGCGCCCCTGCTTGCCGCGATCACGCTCGGCATCGTCGGGCCGAAGATCTTCGCGGAGAGGATCTCGCGCAACGAGGCCTTCAACCATGCCGGCAACGCGATCAACGCGGCGCTTTCGGCCGTGCTCGGCTACACGCTCGGCCTCGGCTACGTGGCGCTCGCGATCGTCGTGATGGCGGTCGCCTCCAGCGCCGTGGTCACGCAGATCGCGCCCGGCAGCATCGATCACGTGCGCGCCAGCGGTGGCGAGGCCGATGAGCGCTCGACCTTGCGCGTCCTGGTGGGTACGCCGGGTCTGCTGCTGCTCGCCACCAGCGTGATGCTGTTCCAGACCGCCAGCGGTGCGCTGCTGCCGTTCCTGGCGCAGGCGCGCACGGCGGCCGGCAGCGATCCCAGCATCACGACCGGTGTCATGACCGTCGTCGCGCAGACGACCATGGTCGGCGCCGCCCTCCTGGCCGGCACCCTGGGGCGCCGTTTCGGGCAGGCCCGCGTCATGACGATCAGCCTGGCGATCGCCGTGGTGCGCGGTCTCATCGCGGCGCGCGCGACGTCCTGGGCGCCGGTGATCGCGGTCGAGGTGCTGGAGGGTGTCGCGATGGGCTTGAGCGGCGTCGCCATTCCCGCGCTCACCGCCAGCTTGATGCAGGGAAGCGGACGCTCCAGCGCCGGCCTCGGCGTGGTGCTGACGGCCTTCGGCGCCGGCGCCACGTTGAGCCCGCTCGTCGCCGGCATCGTGGCGCAGAAGCTCGGCTTTCCCGCGGCCTTCGTGGGTCTTTCGATCGTCGCGGCGGTGGGACTCGTGCTCTGGACCGTCGGTCGCCGCTGGTTCGGCAGCGGCAGGCTCGAAGCGCTCGCTGGCGTCGACGACGGGGCGGACGCGCCGGAGCCGGCGGCCGATGTCGAGCCGGTGCGGACGTGAAGGGTACGCCCGGGAGGCCGACCAGGAGCCCGCCCGGGCTCTCTTGGTCGCATCACTTCAAGCGATCGTCGGATTGACGACTTAGAAACCATAATTTAAGGTAAAAGTACCGTCATTGATCGCAGGCCGACGATGATCTCCATGACGCTTATGACGCTATGACGCTTATGACGCTGAAATGTAACGACGCGTGCATTTTGCCGAATGTCGCCCACCGGCGACACACTGGTTCTCTCGACGCGCGCCCACCCAGCACCAAACTTGTCTTTTCAGCCGCGCCGACCGGCGGGTCTCCCGCCGCCGCCCTGGCAATGCTAGGACCAAGCTCGCAAGGAGGCGAAGCGCATGAAGAATGTCACGAACTTCTCGTCGGTGCAGTACGATCCCGTGGTCAGGGCCGGGCGCTACAAGGCCGGCGCGCAGGCGTTCCACTGGATCACCGCGCTGCTAATGTTCGCGGTCATCCCGCTCGGCTGGATCTTCGCCGAGTTCAAGACCAAGAACGGCGCCTTCGAGGCGCCGATCCCCGGGACGCCGGGCGACTACGCCTCGCTGCATAAGACGATCGGGCTCCTCATCTTCGCGATCGTCGCGGCGCGCATCGTCTTTCGCGCGGTGAACCCGCCGCCGGCGCTGCCCGGCCGCATGCCCGGCTGGGAGAAGGGGCTGTCCGTCGCCTCGCACTGGCTGCTCTACGCGATCCTCATCGTCATGCCGGTGTCGGGCTACATCATGTCGTCGGCCGGCGATCGCCCGATCAGCATCCTCGGCCTGTTCGACTTCCCCAAGCTGCCGGTCAGCAAGGCGGTCGGCGGCAACGCCAAGGACATTCACATCTACGTGCAGTTCGCCGTCTACGCGCTGATCGCGCTGCACGTCCTCGCCACGGCCTGGCACCTCATGGTCCGGCGCGACGCGATCCTCGATCGCATGCTGCCGCGCCAGGCGAACGCGGACTAGCCCGTGCAGCAGCGCAAGGAGCCTCGCGTGGTCCTGCCGGCCGGCGCCTCGGCGCTGCGCGACTACACCGCGCCCGCCGTCAACTTCGGCGCGACCGCCGCCGATTACTCGCGCTGGCGCGTCGGTTTCCCGCAGAGCTTCTTCAAGCGGCTCTTCTCGGAAGACTGGGTGCATACCGGCGACAGGGTGCTCGATCTCGGCACCGGCACCGGCACGATCGCGCGCGGCCTCGCCCTGCGCGGCTGTCATGTCACCGGGCTCGACTCCGAGCAGCACCTGCTGACGGAGGCGGCGCGGCTCGATCGCGAGGCGGCGACCGGCGTCACCTACGTCGAGGGCAGGGCCGAGGCGACCGGCCTGCCGCCGCGCGGCTTCGACGCGGTCACCGCCGGCCAGTGCTGGCATTTCTTCGATCGTTCGCGGGCCATTGCCGAGGTCGGCCGCATCCTCGCGCCTGGCGGCCGTCTGATCATCGCGCACTTCGATTGGCTGCCGATGCGCGACAACGTGGTCGCCATGACGGAGCGACTGGTGGAACGCTACAATCCCGATTGGCGGCTCGGCAACGATTCGGGCATCTACCCGCCCTGGCTCGCCGATGCGTCGGGCGAAGGCTTCGTCGGGTTGGAGACGTTTTCCTTCGACGTTGATGTCGCCTACACGCACGAGGCCTGGCGTGGTCGCATCCGAGCGAGCGCCGGTGTCGGCGCCTCGCTGCCGCCGGCCGGTGTCGCGCGCTTCGACGAGGATCTCGCGGCCGTGCTGAGGCGCGATTGGCCGCTCGAGCCGCTGCTCATCCCCCACCGCGTCTGGGCGCTCAAAGCGGAATGGCCGGGTTGACCGCGGCGCGCCGCGCGACACGGTCAAAGTAACCTTACGCGGGCTTGACCATTTACGTCATCGCGACGGCATGTAAGGACTTGACTGAACTCGCTTGTTGCTTACTCAGTGTCGAGGTTCGTCATGCGTTTACTCTTGTCTTTCACCACGTTTGCTTTGCTTGCCGGCACAAACATCGCTTCGGCCACGGTCAGCGTGGCGATCGATCTGACGCATCAGCGCATGCGTGTCGAGGGCAGCGAGGGCAATTACGACTGGCCGATCTCGAGCGCGCGATCCGGCTTCTCCACGCCGGGTGGCAGTTTCGCGCCGACGCACCTCGAACTCATGCACTATTCGAAGAAGTACCACATGTCGCCGATGCCCCACGCGATCTTCTTTCGCGGGGGTTACGCGATCCACGGCACGTACTCGACCGCCTCGCTCGGCCGGCCCGCCTCGCACGGCTGCGTCCGCCTTGCGCCGGGCGATGCCGCCACGCTCTACGGCATGGTCCAGCGCGAGGGCGCGCGCATCTCGATCAGCGGGTCGCCGCCGGCGTCTCGCCCCTTCATGGAGGCGAGCTACCCTCGTCGCAGGTCCTCGACCGGGTCGTACGGGGCGCCGCGGGTGAGCGACGGAACCTCCGTCGAGAGTTACGGGATCGAGGACGCTCAGCGCCCCTACCGCCGCGCGCGGCGCTACGGCTATATTCAGCAACCGCAATATTACGGCTACGGCCAAAACAATGGCTACGGCCAGAGTTACGGCTACGGCCAGACCGGTCAGGGCTTTGGCTACGCCTATACTCCCGACTTCTGACGCCGAGGCTTGTGGCATGGAAAACGCGCCCGGCGACTTAATCGCCGGCGCGTTTGTTTGGTGATTTACGCTCAACATCGCGCGTGGAAGGTAGACGAGACCTTTCCGTCGATTCCCTAAAGAGGCTTCCATGCTGAGAATCTTGTTTGGCGCGACACTTCTCTCGACGGTCGCGGCCCTGCCGGCGATGGCCGCCGTCGACGTCACCATCGATCTCGCCACCCAGCGCATGCACGTGCAATCCGCGCAGGGCGCCTACGACTGGCCGGTTTCGACCGCCCGCGAGGGCTACGTCACGCCGACCGGCACCTTCCAGCCGCAGCGCCTCGCCGAGGTGTACTATTCCAAGAAGTACGACAACGCGCCGATGCCGCACGCGATCTTCTTCTATTACGGTTTCGCGATCCACGGCAGCTACGAGACCAAGCACCTCGGGCACCCCGCCTCGCACGGCTGCGTGCGCCTCGCGCCCGCCAACGCCGCCAAGCTCTACAGCCTGGTCAGGGCGGAAGGCGCGACCATTACCATCACCGGCACGCCGCCCGGCCAGGCGCCCTACGCGGCCGTCGCGTCCAATTCGGACAAATCCGGCGGTGGTCTCCTCTCGTTCCTCGGGTTCTAGCATGAGGCGCCGGCTCGCCCGTTCGACGGCGCTCGCCGCGCTCGCCGTTTGTGCGTGCGCCGTTTCTGCGTCCGCCGTTTGTGCGTTCGCCGGGCCGGCGCGCGCGGCCGATCTCGATGGCGAGGTTCTTTCGGCGCCGCCCGAAGGCCTGCCTTGCCAAGATCCGGCGGTCCAGGTGTTCCCGAGCGTCTGGCTCGGCCACTTCTCCGGCGGCTACTCGCATTATCTCGGGCCGGGCCAGCAGATCGTCCTCGACTATCGCGACGAGAAGCTGTGCTTCCCGAGCCGGATATCCTGCAACCGGTACATCGCGGCGATGCGCCGGGACTTCCATCGTCCCGAGGGCTACTTCACCTGCCTGCCGATCCGCTGAGCGATGTTCGAGAACCTGAAGAAGTTCATCGCCGATACGATCGGCGAGCCCGAGCGGGCCACCGGCTTCGCCGATGACGACTATCGGCTCGCCACCGCCGCCCTGCTGATCCACGTCGCTAACGTCGACGGCGCGATCGATCCACCCGAACGCCAGCGGCTCCGCCAGCTCATCGAGGACCAGTTCGGCCTCGATGCCGCCGACACGACGCGGCTGATTGAGCGTGCCGAGCAGAGCGACAAGGAATCGGTCGACTTCTTTCACTTCACGAACGTGCTCAAGCGCGCGCTCGACGATGACGGGCGCCACAAGATCATCGAGATGATGTGGAACGTGGTGTTCGCCGATGGCGAGGTGACGGAGTTCGAGGAGAACATCGTCTGGCGCATCGCCGGGTTGCTCGGCGTCTCCAATCGCGACCGCGTCATGCTGCGCCAGAAGGTCGCCGACGAGCCGCAAGGCCAACCAGAGCACGATGGGCCTTGGTCCGGCACCAGAGCACCCGCCGCCGAACCCGAGCCCGACAAGGGCTGACGCCATGCGCGCGGTGGCCTTGATCACGGGAGCGTCCGGCGGCATCGGCGCCGATCTCGCCCGCGTGTTCGCCCGCCACGGCCACGATCTCGCGCTCGTCGCGCGCGGCGCCGACAAGCTTCACGCCCTCGCCGCCGAACTCGTGCGCGACGGGCGGCCGCGCCCGATCGTCATAGCCTGCGACCTTGCCGCGCCCGACAGCGTCGACGCCGTCGCCGCGGCGCTCGCGGCGGCGGACGCCCGCGTCGCTTTCCTGGTCAACAATGCCGGCTTCGGCCTGCTCGGCACGGTCGCCAAGCTCGACGCGCGCGAACAGATCGGCATCGTCGACCTCAACATCCGTTCGCTCCTCGAGCTGACGCTGCGCTTCCTGCCCGATCTCCGCGTCGCGCGCGGAAAGATCCTCAACGTGGCGTCGATCGCCAGCTTCATGCCGGGGCCGGGCATGGCGGTGTACTATGCCTCGAAGGCCTTCGTCAGCGCCTTCTCGCGCGCCCTGACGGAGGAGTTGAAGGAGACGGGCGTCGGCGTGAGCGTCCTGCATCCCGGCGTCACGACGACGGGCTTCCAGGCACGTGCCAGCTTCCACAAGGCACCCGCCCTGAAGGCGATGAAGGGCGCGACATCGCTGTCGGTGGCCGAGGCCGGCTACGCCGGACTGATGGCCGGGCGCCGCACCATCGTGCCGGGTGTCGGCAACAAGGTCGGCGCGCTGCTGCTGCCGCTCGTCCCCGACGCCCTGCTGCAGCCGCTCGTGTACCGCTTCCAGCGCGGGCGGACGTAGGGCATCCCCTCGCCGCACGTCGTCACTTTGCCAGAGTCGTCACTTTGGTCAGAGTCGTCACTTTGTCGGGAGCCGTCACCTTGCCCAGGGGCGGCGGATCAGCCCGGGAGGCGCGGCGGCAGGGTGATCGGCTCGCCGGACCCGCGCCAGACCTTCGCGAGGGATCCGTCCCAGCGGCTTGCGCGCCGCCGGCGATCGGCCCTGGCGGCAAGCGACGCCTGGTAGAGCCGCGCATAGGCTTCGCTCGAAAACGAGCGGCCGATATGGGCGAAGTTCGGCGTGGTCGATGTCATGATCTGGTCCTCGTAGGACGACCATAGCGTCGATCTGTAAAGGTCTGACGACGAAACGGCACGCAGTTCCTGTGGATCCCAAGTCAGCGGCCGGCATGGTTGCGCCGACACGCCGTCGCCCGTAACAACCGCGCGTACCCTGATCAGGAGCTTGCATGCGACCCTCGAACCGCGCCCCCGACGAACTGCGTCCCGTGACCATGGAACGCAAGGTCGCCCGCTACGCGGAAGGGTCTTGCCTGGTGAAGTTCGGCGGCACCCACGTGCTTTGCACCGCCTCGCTCGAGGACAAGCCGCCGCCGTGGCTGCGCGGCCAGGGGCGCGGCTGGATCACCGCCGAATACGCGATGCTGCCGCGCGCCACCCACACCCGCTCGCGACGCGAGTCGACCTCCGGCAAGCAGTCGGGCCGCACGCAGGAGATCCAGCGGCTGATCGGCCGCAGCCTGCGCGCCGTGACCAACCTGCAGGGCATGGGCGAACGGCAGGTCACGCTCGATTGCGACGTCCTGCAGGCCGACGGCGGCACGCGGACCGCCTCGATCACCGGCGCCTGGATCGCGCTGCACGATTGCTTCGACTGGATGCGCAGCCGCTCCATCGTCAAGGAGAACCCGCTGCGCGACAACGTCGCGGCGATCTCCTGCGGCATCTATCAGGGCGCGCCCGTGCTCGACCTCGACTACGCCGAGGACTCGGAGGCGCAGACCGACGCGAACTTCGTGATGTCGGGCGCCGGCGCGCTCGTCGAGGTTCAGGCCTCCGCCGAGGGCGCCGTCTTCAGCGAGGCCGAGCTCGCCGCGATGATGGCGCTGGCCAAGGCCGGGATCGCCGAGCTTGTGGCGCTACAGAAGCAGGCGCTGGCTCGCGCGTGACCGGCGATCGACGGAGCTTCGATCCGTGATGCCGAGGCTGATCGCCGACAAGCTCGTGATCGCGACGCATAATGCCGGCAAGCTGAGGGAGATGCGCGCGCTGCTGGCGCCCTACGGCGTGGACGCTATCTCTGCCGCCGATCTCGGGCTGGCGGAGCCCGACGAGACCGGCACGACCTTCGCCGCCAATGCGATCATCAAGGCGGAGGCGGCGACGCGGGCGACCGGGCTTCATGCCTTCGCCGACGATTCCGGCCTGTGCGTCGACGCCCTCGACGGCGCCCCCGGCATCTTTTCCGCGCGATGGGCCAAGGATCACGGCGATTTCTCGGGCGCGATGGCGGCGCTGCGCCTGGCGCTCGAGAAGCAGGCGGCTCGCGATCCTTATCACGCGCATTTCACCTCGGCTCTCGCCCTGAGCCGCCCCGGCGAAGTCGCGATCGCGGTCGAGGGGCGGATCGACGGACGCCTCGTCTTCCCGCCACGCGGCAGGCTCGGCTTCGGCTACGATCCGATCTTCCTGCCGGAGGGACACGATCGCACGTTCGGCGAGATGGCGCCCGACGAGAAACACGGGTTGCCCGCCGACGGTTCGCGAGCGCTCTCGCACCGTGCCCGCGCGTTCCAGGACTTCGCCCGCCGCTGCCTATGAGCCCCAGCGCGCGATGACGGCGTCGGCGAGCGCGCCCAGATCCGCCGCCACGATGGTGGGTTGCGGCACGCCTTCGACGGGAAGCGGCGCGTTGCCGGCGCGCAGCACCAGCGCCGAGGACGCGCCGAAAAGCTGGGCGCCGAGCGTATCCCAGACATGGCAGGCCACGAGGCACATGGTCCCGGGCGCGATGCCGAGCGCCGCGGCCGCGACAGCGTAGGTCTCCGGCGCCGGCTTGAAGCGCCGCGCCGTGTCGACGCTGCAGCGCTGCTCGAAGAAACGGTCGAGACCGGCTTTTCGCAGCGGACCGCCGTCGGGGCTCGGCGGCGAATTGGTCAGGGTGGCGAGACGGAAGCCGGCGCCCCGCAGCCTCTCGAGCGCCGGCACGACGTCCGGATGGGCCGGCATCGCGCCGGTGCGCGCCGCGAGTTCGGCGACGTCGGCGTCCGAGACCGTCACGCCGCGGACCGCGCCGATCATCCGCAGGACGCCGGCACCGAGAACGCCGAAGGGCTGGTACGCACCCGCCAACGTGATCGTCTGCGAATAGAGGACGACTTGCGCGAACCATTCGCGCATGGCGCCGCCATCGCCGAAGACGCGCGCGAACAACGGCGTCAGGTGTTCGAGGTCGAGCAGCGTCTCGTTGACGTCGAATACGAGCACGGGTTTTTGGCGAGCGCTCATCGTCGCGGGACTCCCTTCTCCGAGGCTCTCGGCAAACCACGCCGCTCGATCATCGATCGTGCATGGATATCGATCGTGCATGGATGATGCGCGTTCTAAGTCTATCGTTGTATGTTGCGGTGCAGCAAAACGAGCTCTAAGCTATCGCGAACGACAGAGGCAGGAGGTTCGCGGTTATGTCTGCAACCTGGAACACCAAATACGGTTCGCGTCGCGTACGCCACGATCCTCCAACGCTCGCGGAGGCGATCGCCGCCGCGCAGGGCCTTACGGACGATATCCAAGGTCAGATCCAGATCGCCGCCGATCTCATGGGCGTGAGCCTCGCCGAGGCCAAGAGCGAGATGCAGAAGCTTTCGCCCGATCGACGCGCGATCCGCATCGTGTCCGCGCCAGCCAGGGAGGGCAGCCGCACCGTCGTCGTCGAGCGCAAGCTGAGCCGGCGCGTCATCGCGAGAACCGGCACGATCAGGGCCTTGGCATAGGCCAAGCCGAAGTGCCGATTATCTAAGACGCTTCGCCCAAGGCCATGAGAGACGGTGGTGTGTGCCGACGGTCTGGGGTAGAGAGTTCGGGTTCGCGTCCGAGGGTCGACCCGCCTTGAAGCTTCCCTTCTTTCTCCGAAACCTCGGCGTGACCGCCGTCCGCAATCCACTGCCCGGGTTCGATCCGATCTATTACCATTATTGGTATCGCGATAGCGCCAGCTTCGGCGCGGGACCGATGGCTCATTACCTGACATATGGCTGGAAAGAAGGGCGCGACCCAAGCGCGGGCTTCAGCACGTCCGGCTACCTCGAAGCCAATCCCGATGTCACCGCGCTCAAGATGAATCCTTTGCTGCATTTCCTCGAGTACGGCCTGGTGGAAGGACGACAAGGCTGGCAGAAGGACCCGAACCTGCCGGCGCCCCGTCCGAGATCGGCCGAAGAGCCGATGAAGCTCTTGGCGCCGCCTCGGGCTTAGCGCCCCGCGCCGCTGGCGCGCGACACGTTAGACCAAGGTGACGGCCGCTTCGCCGACACTCATCTCGCCGATGATCGCGGATTGATGGAAGCCGGCGGCGAGGCAGCGTTGCAGAACGTCCTCGGCGCGATCGGGCGAGACGGAGACCAAGAGCCCGCCGCTCGTCTGCGGATCGCAGAGCAGGCCGCGCCGCCAGTCCGGCATTTCGGGCGGTAGCCGAATGCCGCCGCCGTAGCTGTCCCAGTTGCGTGTCGCCGCGCCGGTGGCATAGCCCTTCTCCGCCAAGGCCTGGGCGCCGGGCAGCATCGGCACCGCGTCGGCGCGCAGCTTGGCCGCGAGGCCGGCACCTCTGCACATTTCCAGCAGGTGACCGAGCAGGCCGAAGCCGGTGACGTCGGTCATCGCGTGCACGTCGACGAGGTCGGACAGCTCCGCGCCGATCGTGTTCAGCTTGGTGGCCGAGCCGACCATCGCCTTGTAGCCGGCCTCGTCGAGTTCGCCCTTCTTCATCGCTGCGGAGAAGATGCCGACGCCCAGCGCCTTGGTCAGGATCAGCTTGTCGCCGGCCTTGGCATTCGAGTTCTTCAGGACCTTGTCCGGGTGGATGAGCCCGACCGCGACGAGCCCGTAGATCGGCTCCGGCGTATCGATGGAATGGCCGCCGACGACAGGTATGCCGGCCTCGGCGCAGACCGAGGCGCCGCCGGCGAGGATGTCCTGCGCCATCTCGATCGGGATGGTGGCGATCGGCATGCCGACGAGGGCGAGGGCGAACAGCGGCTTGCCGCCCATGGCGTAGACGTCGGAGAGCGCGTTGGTGGCGGCGATGCGGCCGAAATCGAACGGGTTGTCGACGATCGGGGTGAAGAAATCGGTCGTGGCGATGATCGCCTGCGTATCGTTGAGCCGGTAGACCGCCGCGTCGTCCGCCGTCTCGGTGCCGACCATCAGGTTGGCGCAGGGGAACGGCATCGGCATCTTCTTGAGGATATCTTGCAAGACGGCCGGGGCCAGCTTGCAGCCGCAGCCGCCGCCATGCGCCATCTCTGTCAGACGTTGTTGATGCACGTTCATGAAAGTCTCCGGTCGCCGGGCCCATCGGCGGCGGACGTCTTTGCAAGACGTCCTGCAACCGGTAATGATCGGCTACCGTATAGGCACTCGTGTCCCATTCGTATAGTTCAAGTGGAGGAGATGCCTTTGAAGCGTTTCATCGTCGGCCTGGCCGCAAGCCTTTTGGCAATACCGGCTCTGCAGATCGCCGCCCGCGCCGAGGACAAGCCGACATTCGTCTTCACCGCGATCCCCGACCAGGACGCCACCCGCCTCGTGGAGCGCTTCACGCGCGTCGCGGACTACCTGCAGGCGAAGCTCGGCGTGCCGGTCAAGTATATCCCGGTGAAATCATACCCCGCCGCCGTGACCGCCTTCGTCAACAACGAGGTGCAACTCGCCTGGTTCGGCGGCTTCACCGGCGTGCAGGCGCGCGCCGCCGTCCCCGGCTCGCAGGCGATCGCCCAGGGCGAGGAAGACAAGACCTTCAAGAGCTATTTCATCGCCAACACGGCGACAGGGCTGAAGCGAGAGAAGGATATCGACAAGGCCATCGCCGGCAAGACGTTCAGCTTCGGCTCGCGATCCTCGACCTCCGGACGCGTCATGCCCGACTATTTCATCCGCGAAGCCTTCGGGAAATCGCCCGACGAGGTGTTCTCGAAGGTCGGCTTCTCCGGCGACCACACCAAGACGATCCAGCTCGTGCAGTCGGGCGCCTACCAGGTCGGCGCGGTCGACTATTCCGTCTGGAACCTCGAGAAGAAGGCGGGGCACGTCGACGAGAGCAAGGTCGACGTCATTTGGGAGAGCCCGCCGTTTCCGGATTACCAGTGGACGGTGCGCGGCGACGTCGACGCCAGGTTCGGCAAGGGGTTCACCGACAAGCTCAAGGCCGAGCTGATCGCCATCAAGGATCCGAAGATCCTCGAGCCGTTCGGGCGCAGCAAGTTCGTCGCCGCCGACAACGCGGAGTACAAGCCGGTCGAGGAGGTCGCCAAGAAGAGCGGCCTTCTAAACTGACCATCGGGCTGAAAGCCGGATCCCCGGAGATCCCGCGAGCGCTGGTGTCGCTCGCCGGGGCCAAGGTCGGTTACGCCGGCCGAACGGTCCTCGAGGCGGTCGACCTGACGATCCACGAAGGGGAGCGCATCGCGCTGCTCGGCCGCTCCGGGTCCGGCAAATCGACACTGCTCAACACGCTCTTCGACAGGCTCGCCCATCAGGCCGCCCTCATTCCGCAGGCGGCCTCGCTGGTGCCGCAGCTATCGACGTTCCACAACGTCTACATGGGGCGACTCGACCGGTATGGGACCTTACGCAATCTGCGCGAACTGGTGTGGCCGGCCAAACAGACGCTTGACGCCGTGGCGGACATCCTCATCAAGGTCGACCTTGCCGATGCCCTGAAGCAGCGCGCCGGCTCGCTTTCAGGCGGACAGCAGCAGCGTGTCTCGGTCGCCCGCGCCCTCTACAACGGCAGGCCCGTCGTGCTCGGCGACGAACCGGTGTCGGCGCTGGATGGCCGTCACGGCGCGCGCGTGCTGGAGACCATCCACGCCGTCCATGCCACGAGCGTCCTCGCCCTTCACGATGTCGCGCTCGCGCTCGACCACGCCACACGCATCGTCGTTTTGAAGAACGGCCGCGTCGTGCTCGACCAATCGAGCGCGGACCTGCGCGCGGCCGACCTCGTCGGGCTGTACCAGGCATGAGCGCGACGGCACGGCGCTTCGCCTTTTCCCGCTATGCGCGGGAGGAGAAGCTAGGCGGGGGCTGAGCGATGGCGATGCTGGACATGGCGCCGCGCCGACGCGGACCGACGTTTGGTTACGGCGCCGTGACCTGCGCGTTTCTCGCGCTCGCCGCCGGTTGCGCGCTGGTGGCCGACCTGCATGTCGCCGCGCTGCATCCCTGGGCGGATCTACTGGCGTTCGGCGCCGGCTTTCTGCGGCCAGATCTCGCCGCCATCACGCTGAACGCGATCGTGCTCACCGTCGCCTTCGCCGTCGTTGGTGTCGGTCTCGGCGCCTGCGTCGGTCTCGCCCTGAGCCTGGTGTTCGCACGCTCGCGGGCGGTGCGGGTCTTGGCCGCCGGCATGCGCTCGATCCACGAGCTTTTCTGGGCGCTGCTGCTGCTGCAGATCACGGGCATCTCCGCCACGACCGGCGTGCTCGCTCTGGCGATCCCCTATGCCGGGATCTTCGCCAAGGTCTACGCCGAGATCATGGAGGAGGCCGACCTCTCGGCCGAGCGGGCGCTGCCGTCCGGCACGACGACGCTGGCGCGTTTCGCCTTCGTGCGCGCGCCGCTGCTCTCGCAGGCGTTTCGCTCCTACCTTCTCTATCGGCTGGAGTGCGGCATGCGCTCGACGCTGATCCTGGGCTTCATCGGTGTGCCGACCATCGGCTTCGATCTCGAGACCTATTTCAACCAGGGGGACTACCGCCAGGTCGCGGCGTTGATCCTCGCCTTCTACGCGCTGATCGCCACGCGCGGCCTGTGGGCGAGGCCGAAGACGCTGCCCTTCCTCGTCGCCGGCAGCCTGATCGCCCTGGCGACGATGGTGACATCGCTCACCGGCGACCCCATCGGCGCCAGGCTTCTGCGGTTCGGCGCCGCCATCGTTCCCAAGCCGCTGCGCGACCATACGGGACTGTTCTGGCCGTGGCTGTGGGACATCCTCCGCCATCAGGTCGCTCCCGGTCTGATCGCGACGATCGTGCTGTCGCAGCTCGCGGCGACGCTGGCGGCGGTGAGCGCGCTGGTGCTGTTTCCGGCGATCAGCCAGCGCTTCAGCGGACCGGTCGGCCGGCTCGCCGGACGCGGCTTCCTCATCGCCTTGCGCGGCACGCCGGAATTCGTTTTCGCCTACATCCTGCTCCAGCTGTTCGGTCCCTCCATGCTGCCGGCGGTCCTGGCGCTCGGCGTGC
This sequence comes from Beijerinckiaceae bacterium, assembly GCA_965198495.1. GTDB lineage: Bacteria > Pseudomonadota > Alphaproteobacteria > Rhizobiales > Beijerinckiaceae > RH-AL1. The sequence goes on from CBDAPL010000002.1 coordinate 427,069, forward strand.
ACAACGGCGGCATCATCGGCTTCCTGATGGGCCGGCACGCCGATCAGCTGCTGTATCGCCGCGACGCGCCGCGCCGGCTCGACCTTTACGCCTACGAGACGCTGCCGCGGCTCTACGGGCAGTTCATGGCGCTGGTGCTCTACCGCTACGAGATCATCGTTCGCGAGAGCGCCATCCTCGGCATTCTGGGCGTGCGAACGCTCGGCTATTACGTCAACGCCGATTTCTACGAGTTCAAGTTCGATCAGGCCATGGTCGTGCTGCTGGCGACCGCGGCGCTATCCTTCGCCATCGATGCGGCGTCCCGCGAGGTCCGGCGGCGGCTGCGCATCGACGTGCTGCCGACACGGCTTGCGGGAGGAACGGCGCAGGTGAGGCCGGCCGAAGCCTGACCGCCCATCGCGTGGCGCCGCTTGCCTTGCGCGACGACCATGGCATACCGCATGCGGGCGCCTCTCTCCCGTCGAGGACCTTGGCGCAACCGTCTTGAAGGCGAGACGGCTGTCTGGAGCGTAGACGAATGAAAGCGGTCATCCTTGCCGGTGGACTGGGGACACGCCTGTCCGAGGAGACAAGTGTGCGGCCCAAGCCAATGGTGGAGATCGGCGGGCGGCCGATCCTCTGGCACATCATGCAGATGTTCTCGGCGCATGGCGTCAAGGACTTCGTGATCTGCCTTGGCTACAAAGGCTACATCATCAAGGAGTTCTTTCTCAACTATCGCCTGCACGTCAGCGACGTGACGATGCGGCTGGGCAGCGGCGACATCGAGTTCCATCGCAGCACCGGGCAGGACTGGAACGTCTCGCTGATCGAGACGGGGGACGCGACGATGACCGGCGGCCGCCTCAAACGCGTGCGCGAGTACATCGGCGACGACGACTTCTTCATGACCTACGGAGACGGCGTCAGCGACGTCGATCTCACCGCGCTCCTCGCCTTCCACAAGGCGCAGAAGCGCCTGGCGACCTTGACCGCGGTCGCGCCGCCGGGACGGTTCGGCGCTCTCGAACTCGGCGGCGATCAGGTCCGCAGTTTCCGCGAGAAGCCAGCGGGGGACGGCGCGATGATCAACGGTGGCTTCTTCGTGCTGTCGCCGAAGGTGCTCGATCTAATCGAGGGTGACGCGACGACCTGGGAAAACGAGCCGATGGAGCGGCTGGCCCACACCGACCAGCTCAACGCCTTCCTTCATCGCGGCTTCTGGCAGGCGATGGACACCTTGCGCGACAAGAACCACCTCGAGGCGCTGTGGGCTCGAGGCAACGCGCCTTGGAAATGCTGGTGAGCGTCCGCGCGATCACGCGCGTCTGACATGCCGAGGAGCATCGCTTGATCAATCCGACGTTTTGGCGCGGCAAGTCGGTGTTCGTCACCGGGCACACCGGCTTCAAGGGTGGGTGGCTGACCCTCTGGCTCGAAAGGCTCGGCGCGAACGTCACAGGATTTTCGCTGTCGCCGGAGGGCGAGCCGAACCTGTTTTCCCTCGCCGGCCTGGAAGGCAGGTGTCGTTCGATCATCGGCGACATCCGAGACGAGGTCGCCCTCCGCGACGCCATGGCGGCGGCGCGGCCGGACATCGTCCTGCATCTCGCCGCGCAGGCGCTGGTGCGGCGCTCCTACCGCGAGCCGGTGGCGACCTACGCGACCAACGTCATGGGCACGGTGCACTGCCTGGAAGCGGTGCGCCACACGCCATCGGTGCGCGCCGCCGTCGTCGTCACCAGCGACAAATGCTACGAGAACCGCGATTGGGATTGGGCCTATCGCGAGAGCGAGCCGATGGGCGGTCACGATCCCTATTCGAACTCCAAGGGCTGCAGCGAACTCGTGGCGTCGGCCTATCGCGCCAGTTATTTCGGGCCGGTCGATGGCGCCTGTCGCGTCGCCAGCGGGCGCGCGGGCAACGTCATCGGCGGCGGCGACTGGTCGGAGGATCGGCTGATCCCGGACATGATCCGGGCCTTCACCGCACGACGCTCCGTCGAGATCAGGGCGCCGGGCGCGACGCGGCCCTGGCAGCATGTCCTCGAGCCGGTCCACGGCTATCTGCGGCTCGCGGAAGCGCTCTGCGGCGCCGACGGCGACGCCTACGCCGATGGCTGGAACTTCGGGCCGGCCGACAGCGACTGCAAGCCGGTGTCCTATATCGTCGAGCGGCTGTGCCAGGGGTGGGGCGACGGCGCCTCCTGGAATCTTTCGGGCGGCACCCATCCCCACGAGGCCAACTTCCTCAAGGTGGACGCCTCCAAGGCCAAGGCGCGCCTAAGGTGGACGCCCTGCCTCGATCTCGACCAGGCGCTGGATTGGACGGTGGAATGGTACCGCGCGGTCGATGCGGGCGGTGACGCCGCCGCGCTCTGCGGCGCGCAGATCGCCCGCTATCAGGCGCTCGCCGGCGCCTGAGGATCAGGCGCTTCGCGCGATCGTGTCGGCCAAACCGGAGGCGAGGTCGAAGCGCGGGCGGAACCCCACTTCCGTAAACAGTCGTCTTGCGTCGGCTTCGATGATCGGCGGGTCTCCCGCGCTCAGGGCGCGCTGCCCGTAGGCGAGGCGATGCTTGTTGCCGATGTGGTCGGCCAGCGTGTCGAGGATGTCTCGTACGGCGACGGCATGGCCGGAGCCGATGTTCACCGCCCCGGTCACGCCGCTTCCAAGCAGCGCCACGAGCGCGCGGGCGGCGTCGCCCACGTGCAGGAAGTCGCGCTTCTGCAGGCCCTCGCTCGTCGGGAACGGCGTGTTCGCGCGAAGCGCGGCCATCGCGTCGGAGACGAGCCGACCCGGCTTTTCGCCCGGTCCGTACAGGAAGAACAGGCGGGCCCACGCGGCGGAAAGACCCCATTCTCCGGCATAGCCCAAAGCCATGCGCCGCGTGGCATCCTTGGCCGTCCCGTAGAAGGTGGCCGGACGGCAGGGCGTGACGCCCTCGATGAAGCGATCGTCGCCCCAGGCGTATTCCGCGCAGCTGCCGACCATCACCGCACGCTCGCCGCCGGCCTCATGGAAGGCCTTGATGAGGTCGAGGCTCGCCGCCGCCCAGTCCAAATTCATCGGCGAGCGCCAGTAGACCCCGGGATCGGCGATCCAGGCGAGATGCAGGAGATGGCTGGCGCCGGCCCGCGCGACCGCATCGCGTCGCGAACCGCGGTCGAGGAGGTCGGCTGGTTGAAAGATGACGCCGTCGCACGCGGGGTCCGTGCGGTCGACAGCCCAGATCTCGTAGCCGGCGGCCGAGAGCGCCTCGATCGCATGCCTGCCGACGAAGCCGCTGGCCCCCGTCAGCAGCACGCGCTTCACCGCGCGCCATCCGCGACGAAGTCGGGGTAGCCGCGATCCCGGTCGGACATGGCGCCGACGGGCAGCGCCCAGGTGTGGGCGACCACCCGATCGTTCCAGCGCAAGCCACGCGCGGCCTCGGCGACATAGGGCTTGTCGATCATGTAGAGGACCTCGCAATCGTCGCGGAGCGTCTGAAAGCCATGTGCCACGCCGGCGGGAATATAGAGGGAATGCCGGTCCGCGGCGGTCAATTCGAACGCCAGCGTCGTGCCGTAGGACGCGGAACCGGGCCTGATGTCGACGATGACATCCTGGATCGCGCCTTGCGTGCAGCGAACGAGCTTCGTTTCCTCGTGCGCTCCGACGGAGTAGTGCATGCCACGGATCGTACCCGCCCGCGTGTTCACCGAGACGGACGATTGCGCGAAGGACGAGACGAGGCCTTGCCGGTCGAACTCGTCCACGCAGAAGACGCGCGCGAACGCTCCGCGTTCGTCGAGGAGCGGCTCCGGCCGCACGAGGAATGCGTCCTCGATAGCGAGGCGAACGAAGCGCATCGCCTAGAAGACGGCGATCTTCGGGATGGCGGTGACGAACTGGCCGCCCCAATCACGGATCGTCTTCATCTCCTCGGCGATCTCCGTCTTCAAATTCCAAGGCAGGATCAGGACGTAGTCCGGCTTCATGGCGACGAGCGCTTCGGGCGACACGACCGGCACGCGGCTGCCGGGCAGCAAGGTCCCCTGCTTGTGCGGCGAGCGATCGGCGACGGCGTCGATCATGTCCGCGCCGACGCCGATGTAGTTGAGGAACGTGTTGCCCTTGGCGGCGGCGCCGTAGCCGCAGATCCGCTTGCCGGCGCGCTTGGCGGCGACGAGGAACTCGAGCGCGCCGAACTTGATGCCGAGCGTCGCCTCGGCGAAGCCGCGGTAGCCCTCGAGCGCATCGAGACGCGCCCGCTTCTCGTCGCCGAGCACCTTGGCGACAGCCGCCGTCTCGGCGTGGCGCGCGCCGGAATGGGTCATGAACACCCGCAGCGAGCCGCCGTGGGTCGGCACTTCCTCGACGTCGAAGATGCGCAGACCGACGCGCCGCGCCACCTCGGCCACCGCGATGAGCGACAGGTACGAGAAATGTTCGTGGTAGATCTGATCGAACTGCAGACCCTCGACCTGCTTGAGCAGGTGCGGGAACTCGAACGTCGCGACGCCCTCCGGCTTCAGCAGCACTCGGAACCCGGTCACGAAGTCGAGGATGTCGGGCACGTGCGCCAGGACGTTGTTGGCCGCCATCAGATCGGCCGCGTGGCCGGCATCGCGCAGCCGCTCGGCGGTCGCCTGTCCGAAGAAGGCGACCTCGGAGGGGACGCCGTTGCGTCGCGCGACCGCCGCGACGTTGGCCGCCGGTTCGACACCGAGGACCGGCACGCCCGCGCGCACGAAATATTGCAGCAGGTAGCCATCGTTGCTCGCCACTTCGACGACCTTGCTGCCGCCGTTGAGCGCGAAGCGCCGCGTCATCGCGGCGACGTAGGCTTCGGCGTGGCGCAGCCAGCTCGCCGAGAAGCTCGAGAAATAGGCGTAATCGGAAAAGATCGCCTCCGGGCTCTCGAACTCCTCGAGCTGGACCAGGAAGCAGGTCGGGCAGACGAAGGCATGCAGCGGATAGAACTTCTCGCCTTCACGCGCTCTGTCGAGCGGCACGTAGGAGTTCGAGAGCGGCGACAGGCCGAGGTCGACGAAACTGTGCGTGAGAGGCGTGCCACAAATCCTGCAGCTTTGTGTCCTCTCGCGCGTGTCTGACGCCATCACCATCCCGCTTGCCTAAGGGCTCCAGCCGCACGCTATAGGCGCCAGCCTGAGGCGAGGCTACCGAAAAGCCGGAAGGACATCTACCGACGCGCGCCGGCCTCGCTCGACGCGGCCGAGGTGTGGTCTCGTTCATCGTCAATAGCGGTGCTGGCCGAGCGGTTGCACCCCACGTCGATGCGACGATCATTCGTGCGAACCGAACAGGAACGAATCCACGCCCAGAAACAAAGAGGTCGTGGGCGGGAGCAGCGATGTCTGCGCGCTCGGGTCGGCCCCGGCGGTCTGCGGAGCGGTCGCGGCAGCCGGCGTGAAGGCATAGTACTGGCCGTAACCGAGCTGGCCGGGGACGTTCGCGCAGACATGACCATCGGCGAACGCGACATGGGGATCGCACGGGTAGGGCGCCGTCGCCGCGATCGTCCGCTCGCGAAATCGATCCTGGGCGCGCGAACGCGCGATCGACGCGTCGCCATAGGTCTGCTCCGCTGTCGATCGCGGCGAGAGCGGCGCCAGGGTCGAGAGCCGCACCGCGTCGACGCTCGGGTGCGGGCGAAAGACGTGGCGGTGCCTTCGTGCGGCAAGGTCCGCCGCGGACGATGGCGCCGGCAGAGACATCGAGCCGAAGATCAAGACGGCCGCGGTGGATATGAGAAGGTGTTTTGGCACGGTTGCTCCGCAAGACATCCCTGGTCCTAGACGGGCGTATGATCACGGTCTTGTCAAACCCATTGTCTAGCCACCAGGCGGCGGTCGCGTCTTTGGTCGCGACACATCGCCAAGCGGGCTATTGTTTCCGGCGACTGAGTACTTGCACCGCAGGCGCTTGATGCCTTGGGATGGCTAGGGCAACCGTGAACGAAGCATGATCATCGCGCAAAACCGATTCGTATCGGTTTCGTGCCCGCTCTGGTCGAGAAATGCCATTTCGGCACAGATGCCTTCGAGCGCGCGTTAACGTTCGCGAAATTCGGCGCGGAGCCTATCGCCAGCGCCGCTACACCAGCGTGCTTTTGTAGAGCGCGCTCAGCTCGGTCCAAGCCCGCTCGGCGGCCTGCTCGTCGTAGACGACGCTTCCCTTGACGCACCAGCCATGGTTCGCGCCCTCGTAGACCACGACCTTGGCCGGCAGATCGGCCTTGGCGAAGGTCGTCCGCAGCGTGTCCTTCGCCGAGGGGTCGCGCTTGTCGTCGTTGTCGGCGACGGCGCAATAGAAGCGCGCCTTCATCGCCGGGATCAGCAGGTGCGGGCTGTCGGGCTTCGCGGTGACGAGATTGCCCCCGTGGAAGGTCGCGGCGCTGGCGATGCGCTCGGCAACCGCCGCGGCGGTGCGAAAGGTCAGCGGGCCGCCCATGCAATAGCCCTGCACGCCGGCCTTCGCCCCGGTGTTGGTCTGCGGCTGCGCGTCGAGGAAGGCGAGGAAGGCGACGGCGTCGCGCTTGGTGCCCTCCGGCGTCAGCGCCGCCGCCAGCGGCATGACCTTGGCCCTGTCTTCCGGCTTGGTGAAGTCGAAGCCGGCATTGACGACCGGCGCGCGACGCTGCCGGTAGAAAGGGTTGGGGACCAGCACGACGTAGCCTTGCGCGGCGAGCCGGCGTCCCATCTGGCGGAACACCGGACGAAGACCGAGAATGTCGGTCCAGATGAGGACGGCGGGCCAGGGTCCCGTGCCGGCGGGGTGGAACAGAGCCGAGTCGGCCGAGCCATCGGGCGTCTTCACGTCGACGTCGGTCTCGACGACCTCCGCCTCCGCCTTCGTCGGCGCGCTCGCGACGAGCGCGGCCGCGAAAGCGGCGACGCCGAAGGTTCGGCGCGACATGTCGGGATCGTGGGTCGGCCCTTGATGGATCTCGTCGTCGCACATGGCGTCTTCTCCGCTGTCGATTGACCGTTCCATCGCCCGGAAGATCGTCCGCATCGCCCTCGGCGCTAGAGGGCGATGTGGCGCCCGATCTCGACGACGCGGTCGTTGGGCAGGCCGAGCACGTCCGTCAGATGCGCCTGGTTGCGCTCCATGCTGGCGAACAGGTGCTCGGTGAAGCCGTTGAGACGCCGCCCCTCTTTCGCGCGCACGATGGTCTCGTGCCCGACGTAATACACCACCTTGTCCATATCGAAGGTGCAGCCGGCATCCTCCAGCGCCGGAAGCCATTCGTCGAGGCTGAGGTGTTCCATGAAGCCGCTCTTGATCACCACGCGCCAGACCTTCGGACGCTCCCGCTTGATGGTGAAGCGATCCTGCGCGGCGACGCGCGGGACGAGGGCGGTCACGATCGTGACGATGAGGACGTCCTCGTAAAGGCAGCCGTTCTGCTTGACGTGCCAGATCAGCAGCGGTGGCGTGGAATCGCGCGCGCGCGACAGGAACACGGCGGTGCCCTTGATGCGAGGGACACCCTGCGCCGCGATCATGTCGAAGAAGGTGCCGATCGGCTGCTTCGATGCGCCCAGTTCCGCGGCGATCGCCGCGACCCCCGTGTGCCACACCCGCATGGCGCCGAAGACGATCGTGGCGAGCACCAGCGGCACCCAGCCGCCGTCGAGCAGCTTCAGGAGGTTCGAGGCGAAGAACGCCGCGTCCACCAAGGCGAAAACGGCGGCGACCGCACCCGCCGCCACGATCGACCAGCCCCAGATTTCGCGCATCGCGATGAAGAGCAGGCCGGACGTCATGAGCATGGTCGCGGAGACGGCGATGCCGTAGGCGGCGGCGAGATTGTCGGACTTGCGGAAGCCGAGCGCGAGGCCGACCGTCACCACCATCAGCATCCAGTTCACCGCACCGACGTAGATCTGGCCGTAACCCTCGTCCGACGTCTGCTTGATGATGAAGCGCGGCAGCCAGCCAAGCTGTATCGCCTGTCGCGTCATGGAGAACGCGCCGGTGATGATCGACTGGCTGGCGATGATCGTCGCCGCCGTCGCGAGCAGGATCAGCGGGACCAGCAGGAAGGATGGGCACAGGCGATAGAAGATGTTGTCCTGCGTCGGGGCGCCGTTCAGGACGATCGCCGCCTGCCCGGCATAGTTCAGGATGAGCGCCGGGAACACGATCGCGAACCAGGCGAGCCAGATCGGCCGCTTCCCGAAATGACCCATGTCGGCGTAGAGCGCCTCGGCGCCGGTCACGCACAGGAACACGCTTCCGAGCAGGGCGAAGGCGGTGAAGCCGCCGTGCGCGAGATAGGCGATCGCGTAGGTCGGGCTGAGGCCGACGAGTACGCCGGGGTGCTGCGCGATGCCGTAGAGGCCCATCGCGGCTATCACGGAGAACCACGTCAGCATGACGGGGCCAAACAGCTTGCCGATGCTGGCCGTGCCGCGCGGCTGCAGGGCGAAGAGCGCGACCAGCACGACCACCGTCGCCGGCAGCACGTAGGGGTCGAAGGCCGGCACGGCGAGGTGAAGACCTTCCAGGGCCGACAGGACGGAGATCGCCGGCGTGATGGCGCCGTCGCCGTAGATCAGCGCGGCGCCGAAAAGGCCGACCGCGACGATCGCCGGGCGATGCCCGCGCTTGATGCCGATCAGCGACATGAGGGCGAGGATGCCGCCCTCGCCGTCGTTGTCTATGCGCATCGCGAAGGACACGTATTTGACGGCCGTGACGATGACGAGGGTCCACGTCAGCAGCGAGAGAATGCCGAGTGTCGTGCCGCGATCGACGTGCCCGCCGGCGCCGGCGAGCACCGTCTTCATTGTGTAGAGCGGGCTTGTGCCGATATCGCCGAACACGATCCCGAGGGCGCTGAGGGCGACCAGGGTGATCGCCCTGTTCGGGGCGGCCGCCTTTTCGGTGGTGTCCAGCTCGTCGCCGACGTTCTCCGAAGCGCTAGTCGTCATTCGCTTTCCCCCGACGCCACCCGCGGCCGTCCCGCCACAAGGCAGGCGATCGATGGCCTACGAAAGCAATGAGCGCAAGATCACCGCGAGGACGATGCGTAAGCTTCGTGGCGTCCGGCCTTCGCTGCCGGGGAACCATGCCGGACGCCCCCGCTTGCTCAAGGTAAAAGGAGGCACGTGATGGCGAACGCGAGCAGAAAGCATATGGGTGTTGGCGCGCAGGGCAAGGGCTCGGGCAGCGGCGCCGCTACCGAGATCGACAAGGACAAGATCGGCGACAACATGGTGCTTTCCAACCGCGACAAGGCGGTGCACCCGGCCGAACGTGGGCTCGACAGCAAGGCCATCGAGGACGAACAATACCAGGATCAAGACAGCAACAAGCTTCGGGATGAATGACATGTCCCGTCCGGTGCGCTCGGCGAGCGGTTCGCAACGATGATTGACGCTCCGCTGCGATGGGCCTTCGCGGACCGTACGACAGGTCGCATCGTGATCGGGCAGCCGCCGAACGCGCCATTGCTGGTCTTCGCGGGCGCGGCGACTGTCGCCGCCATCGCCGGATCAGGCAGTCGCGGCGGTTCTATCGCGCGCGCTGTCGAGATCGCCGCATTGACGTACTGGGCGGTCGGGGAGATCTCCAGTGGCGTCAACCCTTGGCGACGAAGTCTCGGCCTCGCCGGTCTGTTCTATGCCGTCCGCCGGACCGCGCGTCACCGCCACGCGCTAGGAGAACGTTCGGCTTATCCGAGCATTGACAGACATCGGATCGGGCGTTCGGCCGGTCCGGAAGGAGATGCGATGCCCACCGACCTACCGCCCGACTACAAGCCGCAGCCAGCCCCCAAGCCCGGCGATCCGCCGAACACCGCGCCCGGTTCGGTGCCACGTCCGCCAGAGGCGGACAGTCCGACGCCAGCCGGCGAAATCCCTTCGCCCGGGCCTGATATGCCGCCGGGTGCCATCCCCTCACCCGCCGGTACGCCGGTCTTCTGATCGTGTTGTGCGCTTCGCCGCTCGGCTTCGATGGGATTCGGGCGGGAGCGTACTAGCCCCTCGCCAAGCATGACCTTGGCCGCGGCCGAAACCGGCGGCGGCGTGATCCCTGGTGCATCGGCCCGGCCTAGACCGTCGACGCGACCTTGAGCTTCAACGAACCCGGACATGTGCCGAGCTGACGCGACACGCCTCATCGCCAGCCTTCGAAGATCGGTTCGACACGAAGTGAAACACACCTCGTACCGAACTGTAACAAACAACCAGCGTTAACTGTGCGATCGTTTCTGGTATAGCGTGGTTGACTGGTCTCGCGACCAGCCTATATTTTAGATGGCATCCTGGATACTGCGAGATGAAGGCGAGACGCCGATGATTGTCGACGATCGTCGCGCGGTCGAACCGCTTTGGCGGCTGGCTGCGAAATGCAGGAGCCCGATCGTTCTTCTTCACGACGCGCCGGGTCGCAGCTCGCTTTACTGCGTCCACTCGATCCTGGGTGATCTCGAGGGCATGCAATCTCTCGCTTCACGGCTCGGCGGCGAGCGCGTCTACGGCATACAAGTGCCGAAGGAGCACATGACGGCCGCCTTCGTCCCGTCGATCGAGGCCATCGCCAAGCACTACGTCGATCTCCTGACAAGCGTCCAGCCCGAGGGCGGCATCAGCCTGGTGGGGTGGTCGGCCGGCGCGATCATCGCGCTCGAGATGGCGCAGCAGCTCAGGGCCCGCGGCCGCCACGTTCCGCTGCTTGCCGCCCTCGACGGCGCGCCCTGCAACACAGGGGGTGGGCTAAGGGCGTGGCATCCGCTCTACGGGCTGAAGGTGATCGCCAATCTACCCGCCTGGATCAGGGCCGACATGGAGGAGGACTGGTCGCTCGCCGGCTTCATGCGCCGCATCGAGTTCAAGCTCGCCTATAAGTTCGGCCTGGGCGCGGTCTCGCTCCGCCGGACGCAGACGCTCGACGCCGACCTCGTCGAGGCGCAACTCCACGCCAACGCCTGGTCGAACGACCAAAGATCCTTCGTCCACGCCATGTACAAGGCGATTGAGGACTATGTGCCCAAGCCTTACGCGGGACCCGTCCTGGTGTTCGAGACCAGGACGCAGCCACTCTATCACCTGCGCCAGGTCGGCGCGGCCTGGCGCAAGATCGCGCCGCGCACCGTGATCGAGCCTCTGAAGGGCAATCACAGCGAGATCGTCCGCGAACGGACGATCGCGATCGTCGCGCGGCATCTCGGGGCGCGGCTGGCGGCCATGCGGCCGACCGAAACCGGGCGGGGGGACGCGCTTCTCGAGACCGGTGATAGGACCTAGGAGTGGGGTTCCGTGCCGGCGTAATCGAGGTGCAGGATGCCGAGGCCGGCGTTGACGTTGGCGCCGGTGTCGTAGACGTTGGCGATCGGCAACAAGGTGACGCCTTGACCCACGAGCACGTCGGCGCCGATGCCGGCCCCGACGATCGCCCCGAACCCCGGCCCCGCGAAGTCGCCCTGCAGCATGCCGGACGCGGTCGGATCGGCGCCGACCACCTGGTAGGCGGCGCGTGCCGGATTGTTGGGTCCGATGTCGACGCCGACGCGGCTGGTCGACCCGACGTAGAATTCCACCGCGCCATCGCGCCGGTAATAGACGCAGGTCACCTTGCGGTTCGAGCCGACGATGAAGCCGAAGCCGCGGGCAACGCTGCAGCGCAACTCGCTGGAGCCGCCGCGCTGGGCATGCGCCGCTGGCACCAAGGCTAGCGCCGCGAAAGCCGCTATCGAGGAAGCGACGGCACCGAAGGACGACACGCGCATGCTGGCTCCTGTATCGACGGACGTGGGTCCGCGTCGGCGACTTGTCCCATCCGGGGCGGCGTTCCGCAAGCGGGCGGACCGTTGCGAGGGCGTGTGTCCGAGGCCGCAATGCCCGAGCCGCCGCTGATGGCGTCGCCGACGATCTCATCGAGCGTCCTCGCCGCCACGTTCGCGGCGCGCGCCGGCCGCACCGCCATCGATCGTCTGCGCGAAGGCGGCGCGTTAAGGCTGCGGCAGTCGCGCGCCGCCGCCTGCGAGGCGCTGATCGTCAATACCGGTGGCGGCATCGTCGGCGGCGACCGGCTCACCCTCGACATCACGTTGGCTGCTGGCGCCACGGTGACGATGACCAGCGTCGCGGCCGAGAAGATCTACCGCTCCGCCGGGCCGGCGGCCTCGATCGAGACGCGGCTGACGCTCGGCCGCGGCGCCCGGCTCGACTGGCTGCCGCAGGAAACGATCCTCTTCGACGGCGCGCGCCTCGCGCGGCGGTTCACGGTGGAGATGGCCGCCGATGCCACGCTGCTGGCGGCCGAGACGATGGTGTTCGGACGCCTCGCCAGCGACGAGACCTCGATCGATGGCGCCTTGCGCGACGGCTGGCGGGTGCGGCGCGGCGGCGCGCTCATCTTCGCCGACGAGACGCGCCTCGACGGCGCCATCGGCGCGACGCTCGACCGGCCGGCCCTGGGCGGGGGCGCCAGGGCGGCGGCCCTACTGCTGCTGGTCGCGCCGCAGGCGGAGAGCCTCGTCGAGGCGGCGCGCGCGGCGATCGAGCCGCTGCGCCCGACGGTGGAGGGTGGCGCGAGCGCGCGGGACCGGCTCCTCGCCGTGCGCCTGCTGTCACGCGACCCCGAGCGGCTGCGCGCGGCGGTGATCGCCGTTCTCGGCCCGCTTCGCGCGATGCCCCTGCCCCGCGCCTGGGACTGACGCCGCGCCCCATATAAACGAACAGGGGCGCGTGCGGAGCGCCAGCACGGACGAATGGGAGCGATCATGAGTGACGAGCCATCGATCGACGACGACGCGGGCGCGCCGCCCGCGTCCACAGGCAACGCGCCGAGCGGCTTCCCCTTGATGATCACCCGGGCGCAACGCGCCGACCTTCGCGCGCTCGGTCACACGGACGAGGCGATCGGCGCGATGACACCCGCGACGGCGCACGACATATTGCGCGATACGCGGCGGCAGGCGGCGGCGGGGACGGCGGACCGCTGAGGCGCCCGCATCGGCCTCGCCGCCGCGGGCGCGGGCGGCTATGGTCGCGCCGGCCGGCCAAGCGAGCCGCCACGGTGAGCACGCAACGGAGAGCAGAGGGCCGCATGCATCTGACGCCACGCGAGAAGGACAAGCTGATCATCGCCATGGCCGCGACTGTCGCCCGGCGGCGCCTGGAGCGCGGCGTCAAACTCAACCATCCCGAGGCGATCGCCCTCATCACCGACTTCGTCGTGGAGGGCGCGCGCGACGGCCGCTCCGTCGCCGAACTGATGGAGGCCGGCGCTCACGTACTGACCGCCGATCAGGTGATGGACGGCATCGCGCCGATGATCCTCGACGTGCAGGTCGAGGCGACGTTCCCCGATGGCACCAAGCTCGTCACCGTGCATCACCCGATCCGCGACGCCGGGGCCGGCCTCGTGCCCGGCGAAGTGGTGACCGCCGAAGGCGATATCACGATGAACGCGGGGCTGGCGGTAACGGAGATCAGCGTCGCCAACACCGGCGACCGGCCGATCCAGGTCGGCTCGCACTACCATTTCGCCGAGACCAACCTCGCGCTCGCCTTCGACCGCGGCGCGGCGCGGGGCAAGCGCCTCGATATCGTCGCGGGGACGGCCGTGCGCTTCGAGCCGGGGCAGACGCGCTCGGTCCGGCTGGTGCCGCTCGGCGGCGCGCGCGAGGTCTACGGGTTCAGGGGCGAGGTGATGGGGGCGGTGGATTGAACGCGGACATCGTGTTGGTCAGCAAGGCGGCGGATTTCGCGGCGCGCGCGCACGTCGACCAGAAACGCAAGGGCGTGAAGGAAGAGCCCTACCTCAACCATCTGGCCGAGGTCGCCTGCCTGCTCGCGGAGAGCGGCGCCGACGCGCGGCTCGTGGCGGCCGGCTGGCTGCACGACACGGTCGAGGATTGCGGCGTCACCTTCGCGACCCTCGAGACGGCGTTCGGCGCCGACGTGGCCTCGCTCGTGGCCGAGGTGACGGACGACAAGACGCTCGGCAAGGCCGAGAGCAAGCGCCGCCAGATCGCGGAGGCGCCGGCCAAGTCCGCGCGCGCCCGATGCTTGAAGATCGCCGACAAGACGAGCAACCTGCGCGCCCTGCTGGTGACCCCGCCGAAGGATTGGCCGAAGAGCCGCATCGACGAATATCTCGCCTGGGCAAGCAACGTGGTCGCCTGCTGCAGAGGCCTCAATCCCGCGCTGGAGGCGGCCTTCGACGCGGCGGCGGCGGATCTGCAGGCGGTCGTCGGGGCGTGAGGGGCCGACGCCCGGCGAGAGAGCCGCTGGAACATGCGAGCGACGAGATCAGCCTTGCGACTGGCGCCCGAAGTCCTGCCAGGACCGTGGTGCGTCAAACCAAAGCGCAGGCTGTGCATGGTTTTTAGTGCGCGACGGTCGAGAGGGCTCGTGTACCGATGATGGCCCACGCCGCAGCGAATCTCAGCGCCGTCGCGGCCGGGAGCGGAGAGAAGCGAGGCCGCGTCGCGATCCTCGACGATTTCTTTCCGCACGTCGGGTCGGCGTTCCGCTTCGAGGAATTTCGCAGCTATCTCGATGCCATGCCCGAGGCTTGCGTCTACTCGACGGGGGCGGCCCTTCACCATGCCGACGAAACGCGCTCGATCGAGGATCTCATCGCGGAGCATGTCGGGCTTCATCCCAACCATGCCGGGCGGGTCGCGCCCCTCGACTACGATGTCCTTCCGCCCGCCGATGTGTACTACGCGACGTTCGTCTACATCATCATGGGCGTCATCGAGGCGATCGAACGCCTGCGCAAGCCATTCGCCGTCACCCTTTATCCGGGCGGCGGCTTCGCTCTCGAAGACGAGAGCTCGGACGCGCAATTGCGGCGCGTGCTCGGCTCGCCCTGCTTTCGCGGCGTGATCGCGACCCAGCCGATCACCAAGGCCTATCTGCTCGAGAAAGGCTTCTGCCGTCCCGATCAGATCGTCGACCTCAACGGTGGCGTTCTCGCGCGCGCGATGCTTCCACCGCCGGTCGGCAAGCTTTGCTACGCCTTCGACAAGCCGGTCCTCGACATCGCTTTCGTCGCCAACCGCTATGGCCCGATCGGCGCCGACAAGGGCTACGATCTCTTCGTCGACGCCGCGAAACGGCTGATCGGCTCGGGCATCGACCTGCACTTCCATGTCGTCGGTCGCTTCGACGCCTCGATCATCGACCTCGCGGAGGCCACGGCCTGGTTCACCTTTCACGGGCTTCAGCTCACGCCGTTCTTCGACGTCTTCTACCGGACGATCGACGTCATCGTCTCGCCGACGCGACCGTTCGTTCTCGGCCCGGGTAAGTTCGACGGCTTCCCGACGGGATGTTCGGTCGAGGCCGGAACGCGCGAGGTGGCGATCATCTGCACCGATGAACTCGGCCAGAACGTCAGCTATGTCGATGGCGAGGACCTCATCATCGTTCGGCCCGAGGCTGACGCGATCGTCGCGGCGATCGAAATGCTGGCCGCCGACCCCGCACGGCTCCGCGCCCTGGGCGTGAACGCGCGCCGACGCGCTCTCGATCTCTACAGTCATGCCAAGCAGATCGAGCCGCGCATAGACCTGCTCCGCAACCTGGCGACGGAAGGGGCCGAGTCCTAGCCAAGATGAGACGACACCATCAGAGTCGCGACGGGTTCTGGGTCTACCTGATCGATAACTTTGACATATTGGCGCGACGAGATGGGGGCCTCTTTCCGCGCGACCATCGTTTTTGGCGAACGCCGACCTTGCGACCGCCATGTCGGCGAACGCCGACGTCGCGCCACTCATGTCGCCGGACGCGCCGGTGGCAAGGCTGGGTGTCGACGTTCGTCGACTTGGGCAAGCCTAGAAGTCGACGAACGCGGACTTTGGCGCGGCTGGGTGTCCGGGTTCGTCGACACCGCCGGGCGGACAACCGACACCGCGGCGGGGGCTGGACAGCGCAGGATTGAAAGGTTAAATTACCTTATCGGCTACGGGGCCGCAAGAAATCCGCCGCACGCCCCGCTGGCCTTTCTCTTGCGACGTCGCTGTCGTTCTTGCGTCATAGGCCCGATCGGAGAAGAGGCGCATGCCAGTCACCCTCCCCCGCGCCGTCTACGCCGACATGTTCGGCCCCACCACGGGCGATCGCGTGCGCCTCGCCGACACCTGCCTCTTCATCAAGGTCGAGCGCGACTTCACCATCTACGGCGAGGAGGTGAAGTTCGGCGGCGGCAAGGTGATCCGCGACGGCATGGGCCAGGGGCAGACGAGCCGGGCCGAAGGCGCGCCGGACACGGTCATCACCAACGCGCTGATCCTCGATCATTGGGGGATCGTCAAGGCCGACGTGGCGATCCGCGACGGGCTGATCGCCGCCATCGGCAAGGCCGGCAACCCGGCGATCCAGCCCGGCGTCACCATTCCGATCGGCCCCGGCACCGAGATCATCGCCGGAGAGGGACGCATCCTCACGGCGGGAGGAATGGACAGCCACATCCACTTCATCTGCCCGCAGCAGATCGACGAGGCGCTGAATTCCGGCATCACCACCATGCTCGGCGGCGGCACCGGGCCGGCCACCGGCACCTTCGCCACCACCTGCACGCCGGGGCCCTGGCACATCGCCCGGATGATCGAGGCGGCGGATGCCTTCGCGATGAACCTCGGCTTCGCCGGCAAGGGCAACGCCGCGACGCCGGCCGGGCTTGTGGAGCAGATCGAGGGCGGGGCCTGCGCGCTCAAGCTGCACGAGGACTGGGGGACGACGCCGGCGGCCATCGACTGCTGCCTCTCGGTCGCCGACGACCACGACGTGCAGGTGATGATCCATTCCGACACGCTGAACGAATCCGGCTTCGTGCAGGACACGATCAAGGCGATCGGCGGCCGCACGATCCACGCCTTCCATACCGAGGGCGCCGGCGGCGGCCACGCGCCCGACATCATCACCGTGGCCGGCCTGCCCAACGTGCTGCCCTCCTCGACCAACCCGACGCGACCGTTCACGGTGAACACGCTCGACGAGCACCTCGACATGCTGATGGTGTGTCATCACCTCGACCCCTCGATCCCCGAGGACCTCGCCTTCGCGGAAAGCCGCATCCGGCGCGAGACGATCGCGGCGGAGGATATCCTGCACGACATCGGCGCCCTCTCGATGATGAGCTCGGACAGCCAGGCGATGGGGCGCGTCGGCGAGGTGATCATCCGCACCTGGCAGACGGCCGACAAGATGAAGCGCCAGCGCGGCGCGCTGCCGGGCGACGGCCCGGACGACGATAATTTTCGCGCCAAGCGCTATATCGCGAAATACACGATCAACCCGGCGATCGCGCATGGCGTTTCCAGACACGTCGGCTCGGTGGAGGTGGGTAAGCTCGCCGATCTTGTCGTCTGGACGCCGGCCTTCTTCGGCGTGAAACCGGATCTCGTCATCAAGGGCGGAACGATCGCCGCCGCCGCGATGGGCGACCCCAACGCCTCGATCCCGACGCCGCAGCCGGTGCACTACCGTCCCATGTTCGGCAGTCACGGCGCGGCGATGACCGGCGCCTCCCTGACATTCGTTTCGCACTCGTCGCTCGACGCGGGGCTTGCGGCGCGACTGCGTACGCAGCGCCGGCTGGTGCCGGTCGAGAACACGCGCGGCGGGATCTCGAAGGCGAGCATGGTGCACAACGACGCGACGCCGGCGCTGACTGTCGACCCCGAGACCTACCGCGTCGAAGCCGACGGCGAGCACCTCATCTGCGAGCCGGCCCGAGAGCTGCCGATGGCGCAGCGCTACTTTCTGTTTTGAGGGCGCATATTTACCTAGCGGCGGAGGAGGGGAAGCGCTGATGGATCGCGCCTCCTCCGTTCTCGCCCGCGGCGCCTGGTCCGCCGCGCCTTTGGATGTCGTCGTGCTCGACTTCGATCATCGCCATCGACGGCGGATGGCGATGCGCGGCGTGCGAGGGACAGCGTTCCTGCTCGATCTCGCCAAGGCGACGGCGCTGCGGGCAGGCGACGCGCTGGTGCTCGACGACGGCGCGCTGATCGAGGTCGTCGCCGCGCCGGAACCGCTAGCCGAGATCGGTGCCGCGGATGCCGCCGCGATGGTCCGCATCGCCTGGCATCTCGGCAATCGCCACCTGCCCGTGCAACTCGCCGGCCGCAGGCTGCGCATCCGCCGCGACCATGTAATCGAGGCGATGGTCGAGGGGCTGGGCGGCCGCGTGGTCGCGATCGAGGCGCCGTTCGATCCCGAGGGCGGCGCCTATGCGGAGGGCGAGTCGCGCGGGCACTCGCATGACGGCCATCATCACCACCATGACTGAGGCCCGTCTCTCGCCAAGCCTTCCGCTGCTCGCCTGGCTGTCGCCCGCTTTCCCGATCGGCGCCTTCGCCTATTCTCAGGGGCTCGAATGGGCGATCGAGGCGGGCGACATCCTTGACGGCGCGAGTCTCGCGCGCTGGCTCGACGATCTCGTTGGCCACGGCGCGATCCGTGCCGATGCGGTGCTCCTCGCGATGACGTTTCGCGCCGCCGACATGGCGGAGACGATCGAGGTCAACGCGCTCGCCTTGGCGCTGGCCCCCTCGCGCGAACGGCTGCTGGAGACGGGCAGCCAGGGCACGGCCTTCGTTGGCGGCGTGCGCACGGCCTGGCCCGCGCCGGCGATCGAGCGTTTCGTGGAAGCGCTTCAAGACGACGAGGCGGCCTACCCGTGCGCACTCGGTGTCGCCGCGGCGGCGCATGGTTTGCCGCTGCGGCCGACGCTCGAGGCATTCGCGCTGGCCGCCGTCAGCAGCCTCGTTTCCGCCGCGCTTCGCCTCGGACCGATCGGCCAGAGCGAGGCTCAGACGATCATCGCCCGTCTTTGCCCGGCCATTGCCGCCCTCGCGGTTTGGGCTGAGACGGCCGGTCTCGACGAGCTCGGCACCTGCGCCTGGCGCGCCGATATCGCCTCGATGCGGCACGAGACACAATATTCCCGACTGTTCCGATCCTAGGATCCTCCCTTGAGAGGTCACACATGAATGCTTCACCCAATGGCCCGCTGCGCGTCGGCATCGGAGGCCCGGTCGGCTCCGGCAAGACGGCGCTGATGGAGCAGATCTGCAAGCGTTTTCGGGCCGCCTACGAGATCGCCGCCATCACCAACGACATCTACACCAAGGAGGACGCGCGCATCCTCACGGAGGCAGGCGCGCTCGAGGCAGAGCGCATTATGGGCGTCGAGACGGGTGGCTGCCCACACACGGCGATCCGGGAAGACGCGTCGATGAACCTCGCCGCCATCAAGACGATGCGTCAGCGCTTCCCGGCTCTCGACCTGGTGCTGATCGAGTCGGGCGGCGACAATCTCGCGGCGACCTTCTCGCCGGAACTCGCCGACCTGACGATTTACGTCATCGACGTGTCCGGCGGCGAGAAGATCCCTCGCAAGGGTGGTCCCGGCATCACCCGCTCGGACCTGCTGGTGATCAACAAGATGGACCTCGCGCCCCATGTCGGCGCCTCGCTCGAGATCATGGAGCACGACGCCAGGCGGATGCGCGGGGAAAAGCCCTTCGTCTTCACCAACATGCGCACGGGCGCGGGGGCGTCATGCGACCGTCACCGGCTTCATCGAGACGGCCGGCGGCTTAGTGGTAGCTTAGCCGCCTAAAAGGTCTCCTTACGCCGCCGCCCTCTCTGTCTTATCCGACCAATGGCCGAGCGCGGCGAGACCGTTCATCTGGGCGCGGTGCGTGAACGCGGCCGCGCCAGCGGCCTCCTGCTCCATCTTGCCCGACCAGGCGTGCTGCGCCGCCGCCTGCAGCGCGCGGCCGTAGGAAAATGTGATGCTCCAAGGCTGCGGCCCGAGCCGCGCGATCGCATCGAGGTTGGCGGTGGCCTCGACATCCGACTGGCCACCGGACAGGAAGGCGATGCCGGGCACGGCGACCGGCACGCTCTGCTTGAAGAGCCGCATCGTCCAAGCCGCCACTTCCTCCGGCGAGGCCTTCTTCGCCGCGTCCTCGCCGGGCAGGATCATATTCGGCTTGAGGATCGTGCCTTCCAGGAAGACGCGGTGGAAATAGAGCTCCTCGTAGAGCGTCTGGAGAACCCAGCGTGTCACTTCGAAGGTCTTCTCGATGGAATGCGAGCCGTCCATCAGCACCTCGGGCTCGACGATCGGCACAATATCCGCCGCCTGGCAGACCGCAGCATAGCGGCCGAGCGCCTGCATGTTGGCGCGCACCGCGCCCCAGGTCGGCAGGCCATCGCCGATCGTGATGACGGCGCGCCATTTGGCGAAGCGGGCGCCAAGGTCGTGATACTCCTTCATACGCTTCGGTAGGCCGTCGAGACCCTCGGTGATCGTCTCGCCTGGAAAGCCGGGCATCGGGTGCGCGCTGGCATCGACCTTTATGCCGGGGATCGAGCCCATGCTCTCGATGACCTTGACGAGCGGCGTGCCGTCCTTGGCCTTCTGTCGGATGGTCTCATCAAACAGGATGACGCCCGATATGTGCTCGCGCATCGCCTTTTCGGAACGGAACATGAATTCACGGTAGTCACGGCGGTTATTTTCCGTGTTGTCGACATTGATCGCGTCGAAGCGCTTCTTGATCGTGCCTGTGCTCTCGTCGGCCGCGAGTAGGCCCTTGCCCGGCGCGACCATCGCCTTGGCAATGGAATGGAGTTGGTCCTTATTCATGCTGATCCTCTTCGCGCGCTTGGAAAGGTGATTTGCCCGACTTCTATAGAATCGTCCCGTCGTTTTCAAAAGCGCGGACCCGAAACGAATAGGCTGTTGCCGCGCTCGCACAGTCAGGCGGAGATCGAGGGCGTAGAATGCAAGCCGTGCTCCAGAAATTCGACATGGAAACGCCGCCCGTCGCGCGCCGGCGCGACCCCGCGGGAGACGCCGCACGGCTGCTCGGCTGGTTCGGCCTGACGATCCTTATGGTCGGAGCGCCGCTGGTCGGTGTGCTTTCGCGCCGCTCGCTGTTCATTCTTTTGCCGATCGGCGCCGGCCTGCTCTTCGCCGCTTTCTTCATCTCAGTCTCGACTGATGGGCTGAAGGCGATGGGCGACGCGCTCCGTCGCCCAGTCGGGCTCGCGGCGCTCTTCCTCGGCGGCTGGATGGGGCTTTCGCTGATCTGGACGCCGTTCCCGCAGGACGCGGTCGGACGCTACGCCGCGACGCTCGTCACCAGCCTGCTCGCGGCTTTGATCATCGCGCACCTGCCGGAACGGCGGCCCCGTTTTGCCCTTTACCTGCTGCCGGGCGGGATGGCCGTGACAGCCCTCCTCACGCTCGCCATGGCGATGTTTGGTCCGGCGTCCTTTCATGGCGGTACGGAATTCGACCCGTCCCTGCTTGAGCGCTCGGTCCTCACGCTCGTCGTGATGGTCTGGCCCGCTCTCGGCGCGCTCAGCGCCTTCCATCGCTGGACTTGGGCGATGGCGCTGGCCGTTCTCGTCGTTGCCGCCTTGACGCTCGCGTCCGCTCCAATCGCGATGGCGGTGTTCGCTCTGAGTGCCGTGACCTTCGCGTCGGCCGTCACCGAGACGCCTCGGGTGGCGCGCGGCGCCGCAATGGTTCTCGGCGGCCTGATCCTCATCGCGCCAGCGCTGCCCTTCGTTCTCGCGCCGCTCGCCCATTCGATCCCGATGGTCGGACGAAGCACGGTGGCGGCGATGACGGACTGGCGCGATCTCGTGACCAACGACGCCCCGCGCTTGATCACCGGGCACGGGCTCGATACCACGCGACACGGGGCGGCGTCGGGCTATCTTCCACCGCATACGCCGCGATCGGTTCTCTTCGAGATCTGGTACGAGTTGGGGCTCCTCGGCGCCTTGGCGCTCGCCGCGATTGTCGCGTTGGCGATCATGGCGGCTGGACGTGTCACGCCTCTCGTCGCCCCCGCTCTTCTGGCCGGCATGGTCGCGACGCTCACGATCGCCGTCTTCGGTGTCGCGACGGCACAACTATGGTTCGTGACTTTGGCGGCCCTGCAGGCTGTCGCCTTCGGCTTGCTCTGCCGATCAAGTCGAGGCGGCGATAGACCCGCGGCGAGCGCGCTGATGGCCGCCGAACAGGGCCAAGCCAATGCGCCATTCGCTACGACAAACCCCTCGCGGATGTGACTCGAAAGCTCTTGCGGCGCGAGCCGAAGCAAGCCTAACATTGCCCTATGGTCGAGACGCTCATCACGATCCGTAATGCTCGAGAAGACGATGCCCAGGGCATCGCCGACGTGCATGACGCGGCGTGGCGGGACGCTTACCGGGGCATCATTCCAGGCCGCGAACTCGAGAAGATGATCGCGCGGCGCGGGCCGCGCTGGTGGCACTCGGCGATCGTTCGAAAGTCGCGCCTCGTCGTGCTCGACTTCGACGAGACCATTGGTGGCTACGCGAGCTACGGCCGCAACCGCGTGCCTTCGATGCCGTATGGGGCGGAGATCTTCGAACTCTACATCGCTCCCGAATTCCAGGGGCTGGGCTTCGGGCGTCGGCTATTCGATGTGGCGCGCAACGACCTCATCGACCACGGCTATACGTCGGTGATCGTCTGGGCGCTTGCGGACAATGAGCGTGCCCTGGCCTTCTACGAGCGGCTTGGTGGCACCTTCGTGCGCGAGGCGCAGGAGCGGTTCGGTTCCGAGATGCGCGCGCGCGTGGCTTTCGCGTTCGACTGAGGCAATTGTACGATATACGGCTTTGGACGGCTGGCCTTGGAACAGCGGCTCTGTTAGGCAGCGCGAACCAAGCGCCACGGACGAAAGCGCCTTGAACACCGCGACGGGTGGACATTCTGATGCAGATCGAGAAACTCGCTATCGGCACGAATCCGCCGGAGGACGTGAACGTCATAATCGAGGTGCCGATCGGTGGCGAGCCGATCAAGTACGAGATGGACAAAGCCTCGGGTGCACTCGTCGTCGACCGCTTTCTCTACACCTCGATGCGCTATCCGGGGAACTACGGCTTCATCCCCCACACGCTGTCGGACGACGGTGACCCTTGCGACGTCATCGTTTGCAACACCCGCGCGATCATACCCGGCGCGGTGATCAGCTGCCGACCGGTCGGGGTGCTGATGATGGAGGACGAGGCGGGTCTCGACGAGAAGATCCTCGCGGTGCCGACCACGAAGCTGACGCGACGCTACGAGAAAGTGAAGAATTACACCGACCTTCCCGAGATCACGATCGAGCAGGTCAAGCATTTCTTCGAGCATTACAAGGATCTCGAGAAAACAAAATGGGTGAAGATCGTCGGCTGGGGCGACGCGGACAAGGCGAAGACGCTCATCAAGGAGTCGATCGCGCGCATGAGTAAGGGCGGCTAGCGCGTTCACTCCTCTTCCGGTCGGCGCGCCAGGATCGGCGTTGCCGATTGTGATAACCGGCAGTCGCGTTCGATACTTTCTGGGTTCGGTCCATCGCCGCGCCATTCTTCCGGACAGGTCACGCCTTGCTCAACAGCCTTGTCCTCGGGCTCTTCGAAACGGCCCTCTACGCTTCTGTGTTCGGGCTCCTTCTCGTCGGCGCCGGCTTTCTGTTCTTGATCTGCGTCAAGCTTTACGACCTGCTCGGGCCGCCTCACTGGCGCAATCACCTGCCGCGCGCCTTCCTGCCTGAAGCCGACCTTCCGCATGTCCTGGTGCAGATCCCGCTGTTCAACGAACATGAGATCGGCATCGAGGCTATGCAAAGCGTCGCCGCGCTCGATTGGCCGCGTGATCGGTTGCACATACAGATGCTCGACGATTCCACCGATGAATCGGTCGAGATGACCGCCGAGGCGGCAGCGCGGCTCAGGGCTCGCGGCTACCTGGTCGAGCATCGCCATCGCAATGACCGCTCCGGGTTCAAGGCCGGCGCCCTCGCCGAAGGTCTGACCGCGACCTCCGCACCTTTCATCGCGATGCTGGACGTCGACTTCCGTCCGCCATCGCACTGGCTGCGTGATGTGGTTCCGGTGCTGCTGGCCGATCCAGACGCCGGCTTCGTGCAATCGCGCTGCGAGTTTTCGAACTATCGCACGAACCTGCTCACCCGCGTGCAAGGCATGATGCTCGACGCCCACTTCGTGGTGGAGCAGGCGGGACGCTACCGAGGCGACTGGCTGTTTCAGTTCAACGGCACAGGCGGCGTCTGGCGCCGGGTGGCGATTGCCGAAGCCGGCGGCTGGTCGTCGGACTCTCTGGTCGAGGATCTCGACCTCACGATTCGCGTGGCGCTCGCTGGCTGGCGCGGTCTGTTCCTCATGGAACCGGCCATCCCGGGCCTCGTGCCGGACCGGGTCTCACACTGGCGCGTCCAGCAGAGGCGCTGGTCGACCGGTTTCGTCCAGGTGGCGCGAAAACTCCTGGCGATCATCTGGAAAGCGCCTTGGCGGTTCGACTTCAAGCTCTCGGCGAGCTTCCTGATCTTCGTGCAGGCATTCTATCCCTGCGTTGCGATCGGCATCGTTTCGCTCGCCGGCTGTGTGCTGCTGCGGCACGGCAATGTAATGCCATACCTGCCGGCGCTCGCTCTGATCGGTACGCTAATCGTGATTGTGGCGCTCGGCATGACGCTGCTGCCCTACATCACGCTCAAGCGCGGTCCCCTTTGGCGCTATTTCGCGACCGTTGTTCTGCTGCCACCCGCGATGATTTTCATCAGCCTCTCCAATACTCCATCGATTTTGCGCACGATTATCGGCAGGCAGGAGAGTTTCAAGCGCACGCCGAAATCGGCAAAGGCGCGCGAGGAGACGCCAGCGCGGGACTAAGGCTGCTTTCTATGCTCTCCCCGCTTCGTTCAGCGCCTGCGCGATCCGCTCGATCCGCTCGGAGGCGTCATCAAGCGCACCCGCGACATCGCTCGCCAGCGCGTCGCGCGTGGCTTCGCCATCAGAGCGCGTGGCCGCCAGCCCGGCGAGTCGCTCCTCCAGCATCGCGATGCGGCGCTGGGCTTCCGAGAGTTCATCGGCGACCGTGATGGCGGTCATGATGACAAGGCGCGCATCGCCGATCTCGCCGAAGCCTTTGCGAAGATTGGCCAGCGTCGCGTCAACGTGGTTGGCGAGCGCCTGCAGGTGGCCCTCCTCGCCCTCGCCGCACGCCATGCGGTAGGTCCGACCCGCGATCGTGACGCCGACAGTCGCCATCAAACAAGGCCCCCCTCGGCGGACGCAAAAAGGTGCCGGATCATCCCGGTCGCCTCGCCTATCCGCAGCGCAACCTCATCGGTGGCGCTCTGAAGGAGCTGCGTTCGCGCGATCGCGGCGTCAAGCTCTTGCGCGAGCCGCGCGCGATCGTCCTGCATGACGGCGAGCGTGTCGGTAAGGTCGCGCTTCTCCGCATCCGCATGGGCGAACCGTTCGCTTGCCGCCTCAAGCTGATCGAGCGCCGCCGTGAGCCGTCGCAGCGCACTGTCAAGGATCGCGGAGCCGGACATGACTTGAGCTCGGAGGGTGAGACCGTGCCAGTGTGAGCCGGACAACCCGCGCGGGTCAACGCGACGCGCGCAAGCACAACACAAACCACGCGGATGATGCACAAATCGGTGGCGCTCCGGAGGGCATCAGCGCGTTGACAGGGGGATGCGACCTGTTATTCAGTCGCTCCCCGCCCCGGCATCGTCATACGTAAGCAAGGAACGCGGTGCGTTTCGGGATGAGCCTTGTCCTCCCCTATATGTGGATGGAGGCGATACAGCGCTTAACCGTCCGGGCACGCGATAGGACCAGACAGACGCGCCGAAACTCTTATTGGAGGCTGAGACGATGACAGTGCGGGTTGCGATCAATGGGTTCGGGCGGATCGGGCGCAACGTTCTACGCGCGATTGCAGAGTCCGGGCGAACGGACATAGAGGTCGTCGCGATCAACGATCTAGGGCCCGTCGAAACCAACGCGCACCTCTTCCGCTTCGATTCCATTCACGGGCGCTTTCCCGGCAAGGTGACTGTCGAGGGCGACACGATCGACGTCGGCCTGGGGCCAATAAAGGTCACCGCCATCCGCAACCCGGCCGAACTGCCGCATCGCGATATGAACGTCGACGTGGCACTCGAATGCACCGGCATCTTCACGTCTAAAGAGAAGGCGGTGGCTCACGTCACGGCTGGCGCCAAGCGCGTCCTGATCTCAGCGCCCGGCGCCCAGGCCGATCTCACGGTCGTCTACGGTGTCAACCACGACAAGCTTACCAAGGACCACATCGTGGTCTCGAACGCCTCTTGCACCACGAACTGCCTCGCGCCGATCGCCAAGGTCATGAACGACACGGTCGGCATCGAGAAGGGTTTCATGACAACGATCCACTCGTACACGGGCGATCAGCCGACGCTCGATACAATGCATAAGGATCTCTACCGCGCCCGCGCCGCGGCCCTATCCATGATCCCAACGACCACGGGCGCGGCAAAAGCGGTCGGGCTGGTGCTGCCGGAACTGGCCGGCAAGCTCGACGGCTCGGCCATTCGCGTGCCGACTCCGAACGTCTCCGTCGTTGACCTCAAGTTTGTCGCCAAGCGCAAGACCGATGTCGCCGAGGTGCAGGCGGCGGTCAAACGCGCCGCCGCGCAGGAACTGAACGGCATCCTCGGTTTCACCGAGTCGCCGAACGTCTCGGTCGACTTCAACCACGATCCGCATTCCTCGATCGTGGCGATGGATCAGGTCAAGGTCATGGACGGCACGCTCGTACGCATTCTGTCCTGGTACGACAACGAATGGGGCTTCTCCTGCCGCATGGCGGATACCGCTGTCGCGATGGGCAAGCTGATTTGATGGCGAGCAAGCCGGCAGCGGGAGCGCCGGCCTTCCGGACGCTCGACGATGCCAATGTGAGGGGTAAGCGCGTGCTCGTGCGCGTCGACCTCAACGTACCCATGGCCGATGGCGCGATATCGGATCTGTTGCGCATCACCCGTATCCTTCCCACCCTCCGGGAACTCTCCGGGAGAGGCGCAAAGGTCATCTTGCTCTCCCATTTCGGTCGACCGAAGGGCGAGCCGGATACGAACTACTCTTTGCGTACCATCGCCCCCGCGCTGGCGCATGAACTCGGCAGACCTGTGGCCTTCGCGCAGGATTGCCTTGGCGCCGAGGCGCAAGACGCGATCTCGGCCCTCAAGGACGGCGATGTCCTGCTCCTGGAGAACGTGCGTTTCCACAAAGGCGAGACCGAAAACGATCCGGCCTTCGTTGCCGCGCTCGCCGCGCTTGGCGACCTCTACGTCAACGATGCCTTCTCGGCCGCCCATAGGGCGCATGCGACGACGGAAGGGCTCGCGCATGCGCTGCCTGCGTTCGCCGGGCGCACCATGCAGGCCGAACTCGAACACCTCGACCTCGCTCTGTCGCATCCAGAACGGCCCGTCGCGGCGATCGTCGGCGGTGCCAAGATCTCGACGAAGCTCGATCTGCTCGGCAATCTCGTCAGGCGCGTCGATATCTTGATCATCGGCGGCGGGATGGCCAACACTTTCCTGTTCGCGAAAGGCGTGGCAGTGGGCCTGTCGCTTTGTGAGGAAAACATGGCCGACACCGCGCGCGCCATCATGGCGACCGCACACGAATCCAACTGCGAGATCGTGCTGCCCGTCGATGGCGTGGTAGCCGACAAGTTCGTTGCCGGCACGCCTAACGAGATCGTGGCTATCGATTCTGTGCCTGCGGACAAGATGATCCTCGATATCGGGCCGCATTCGATCGCCCGCATCGAGGCGCTGCTGCAAGGTGTCAAGACGCTGGTCTGGAACGGGCCCTTCGGCGCTTTCGAGATTAAGCCGTTCGATCGTGGGACGGTGCGCGTGGCGCAGGCGGCGGCTGCGCTGACGAGAGCCGGCAAGCTCATCACGGTCGCGGGCGGTGGCGATACGGTGTCGGCCCTGAACGGAGCTGGCGTATCGGATGAGCTGACGTATCTGTCGACCGCAGGGGGAGCCTTCCTCGAATGGCTCGAAGGCAAAGCGCTTCCCGGTGTCGAGGCTTTGCACCAGACCTGAACACTCAGCTGTCCTGGGGTCCATTGACATGCGCTGGCTCGCGCGGCCCGATCGCGGCTTTCGGGTGGAACGCAAATGTTCCCTAAACGAAGTGGACCTTGGGTCCTGATCTTTACCCTTCCGGTGACACGGCATGCTTCCTACCTAAGAGCCGCCCGGAGAACGCGCCCATGTCCCGCTCGATCGTCATGTCTTTTCCCAACGAATTGGGCGTCGCGGAAGCCAAGCGCCGAATCAACGAGCGCTTCGGTGTCCTGAAGCACGAGTACGTCGACAAGGTCGGCAGCGCGGACATGACGTGGGTCGGCGACGTGGCGCATTTGCGGGTCGCGGCGCTGGGCCAGAACGCCACGGCGGAGATCGACGTCAAGCAGGGCGACATTCGCATCGAGGTGCACCTGCCTTGGCTTCTCGCGACGATGGCGAACAAGGTTCAAGGATTCCTGCAGAAGAATGCGCAAGACACGCTTCGGATCGGGCCGACCAAGAAGGTTTGACTCAGTCGACCGCGACCATCACGTCGGACGCCTTGATCACGGCCGTCGCCTTCTTCCCTTCCGTGAGACCGAGTTCGTCGACGGCCTCATTGGTGATGGAGGCGAAGATCTTGGCGCCGTTCACGTCGATGACGACATGCGATGTTGTAGTGCCCTTGTGCACTTCCAGCACGGTGCCAGTGAGTTGATTGCGAGCTGATAGCTTCATCGGTGAATCCTGTTTCGCGAACCCTCATGCGGGCTCGAATGAGCAGATTGCGGAACTTCTCGACTTGGAAGGGCGGAATCTCAACCGAGAACGAGGTCGCGGACGTAATCTCCGATCGCCAACGAGGAGGTAAGGCCAGGCGACTCGATGCCGAACAGGTTTACCAGCCCGGCCACGCCGTGCTGCGCCTCGCCCTCGATAACGAAGTCTCGTGCGGGCTCGCCCTCGGCCGAGATCTTCGGCCGTATTCCCGCATAGGCCGGAATCAGCGCACCGTCCGGAAGGTCCGGCCAGAAACGGCGGATATCGGCGTAGAAGCTGTCGGCGCGAGCCGGGTCGACGCTGTAATCCAATGTTTCGACCCATTCGACATCTGGCCCGAAACGCGCCGCACCCGAAGCGTCGATCGTGAGGTGCGTACCGATGCCGCCTGGCACCGGTACGGGGTAGATGAGACGCGAGAACGGCGCGGCTTGCGCGAGCGTGAAGTAGTTGCCTTTGGCATAAGCGCCGATCGGAACGCGCTCAGCAGGCATGCCCTCGATGGAGCGTGCGACGGACGGAGCGCCGTGGCCCGCCGCATTGATCAGGATGTTGCAGCCAAGATGCATCGGGGTCGCGCCCTCGATCTCAAGTACGAAAGTTGCCTTATTTCGAGCGACGGCGCGTAGCGGGGCTTGGAACGCCGAAACGGCGCCGAACTCCTCGGCATCGTCTTGCAGCGCGAGCATGAGAGCGGGCGCGTCGATTACACCGGTCGATGGGGAAAGATAAGCGCTCGTGCAGGCGAGCGACGGCTCTAGCTCGATCGCGGCATCGGCGGTCAATGCTTGCAGATCGTCAACGCCATTGGCCCGAGCTGTTGTCGCGATCGCATGAAGGCGCTCGTCATCTTCTCTCGACGTCGCCACAAGAAGCTTGCCGAGCCGCCGATGCGGCACCTCGTGCGCCTCGGCAAAGGCGTAAAGCGCATCTCGCCCCCCCACGCACAGCCGCGCCTTCAGGCTGCCCGCGGGATAGTACAATCCGGCATGGATAACCCCGCTGCCGCGCCCCGACGTACCCGTCCCGAGAGAACGGCTAGCCTCGATCACCAGGACTTGGCGTCCCGCCCGCGCCAACGCGCGCGTAATGGCAAGCCCTACAACGCCGGCGCCCACCACAACGCATTCCACATGGTCCATGAGCGGCTCTTAGCTTTCATGTTGGTACTTCGGCTTGATATTTGCCGCTGCGAAACTGATATGGAGGCCGGCTTACACCAAGATGTTGTCGCAAGGTCATGAACGATCATAAGTCAGAACAACAGGGTAAAAGCGGTCCGAACGGCGCGGCTTCGGTTGCCGCGGATGACGCGAGCGCGCCGTCATCCGCGTCAGGCTCCGCCGAGGCAGGCGTGGCACCGGATCCGTTCAAGGTTCTCGAGGCTTTGCAGGCAGAGAACACCGAACTTAAGGATCGTTCGCTGCGCGCTCTGGCCGAAATGGAGAACTTGCGCCGACGCACGGAGCGTGAGGTGAGTGATGCCAAAGCGTATGGCGTCACAAGTTTCGCGCGCGATATGCTTCCGTTCGCCGACAATCTGCGTCGCGCCATAGATGCCGTGTCGGCCGGAGAACGGGAAGAGGCGGATCCGGCAATCAAAAGCTTTATCGAGGGCGTCGATCTGACCGAACGGGACTTCTTATCTCGGCTCGTCCGTTTCGGTGTCAAACGAATGGAGCCAAAAGGCAGGAAATTCGACCCTAATCTGCACGAGGTTCTTTTCGAGATACCCGACGAGAGCGTGCCGACCGGCACTATCATGCAGGTCATCGAGCAGGGCTATACGATCGGTGAACGCGTCTTGCGTGCGGCTAAGGTTGGCATTGCGCGCGGCGGCCCAAAGGCCTAGTCCGAAAGCGTCTCGACCGTTACGCGACGCAGTGTGAGATTGAAGCGCCCGCTCTCCTTAACAAGTGTGGACGACCCGGCCAATATTCGGTCGACACCATGGAATGCGAGGCGCGCTTCGCCCGAAAGCACGAGGGCGTCACCTGACTGTAGCCTCAGGCTGGAGGTCCTGCCGCGCCGTTCGGTTCCCCCGTATCGGAAGACGCATGTGTCGCCGAGCGAAAGAGACAGGACGGGCGCGCGAAACCCCTGCTCATCTCGATCCTGGTGCAAACCCATTCGCGCCGTCGCATCGTAGTAATTGACGAGGCACGCTTCCGGCACGAGCGGGTAGTCGGCGAGTTCGCGCCAAGCCTGGAGCGCGAGCGGCGGGATGGCCGGCCAGGCTCGCCGGGTCCTTGGATGTTGAGCGACATACCGGTACCCGCCATGATCGGAGAGCCAGCCGAACTGGCCGCAGTTTGTTATGCGGACGGAAAAGGGTGCCCCCGTTCGCGGCATGACCGGCTGGAAGAGTGGTGCGTCTTCGACGACCGCGCGCACTGACGCGAGAAGTTCGGTTTGCGCGTCGCGTCCCAGATAACCCGGCACGTAGATCAGGCCGGGTGCGAGCGTTACGAGATTTCGGGCCGGTGCGCTGTCTCGCGTCACTTGTCCGGCATGCGCTCGAGAATTGAAGCGAAGGCATCCGGAAGCGTCTCTTCCTTGTCCGCGTCGAACGTCGCGCCCATCCCGCTTTTCACACCGCCGACCGTTGGCTTCGTTGCGATCTGATCGACGAGGAGATCGATGCGCGTGGCGGAGGCATCGTGCGGCAGCACGACCCGCTCTCCCGCCGCGACAGCTTCAGCGGCTTTTATGAGTTCGCTCATGCGAACACCTTTAGTAAGGACGGGGCATGGCGGCGTGTCGGGTAACTCGGAATGGCCGGTGAGGATCGCGAGCTTCGCGTTCGGCTTCATAGCCAAGATATGACGTGCCAGGTCGGAGCCAGACATGCCAGGCATCGTGTAATCGATGAGTATCAGGTCGAAGGCGTCGTTCTCGCGCAGCAGTTCGATCGCGGCTTCAGCTCCAACAGCCGGTGTCACGAAATGCCCGACTTCTTCCAACTCATCGGCGATCACATGCCTGATCAGGGGGTCGTCATCGACCAGAAGGATTTCTAAGTGGGGCATGCGGGTTACTCAATGGCGCATTGACAGGAGACGCTTCTCTACCTGATCAAGCGACCTTGGATCGACAAGGTAGAAAAGGAACAGCGCCTCAGTATATCAGCTCCGACTTGTGCGTCGCGTCCGAGAACTCATCCCTTGGACGGATACGAGCGCCGGCCCTTTTTCTAAATTCGCTCGGTCAGACGCGGCGGGAGTACAGTCTTGGACGCCACCGTGGCATCAGGCGACAACTGGTAGACGATCGGGACGCCGGTGTGAATTTCGACGTTTGGGATCGTTGTCGAGTCAAGATCATCGAGGACCATCACCAATGCCCGCAGGCTATTGCCGTGCGCCGCTACCAGCACCGTTTCGCCACGCAACACGCAGGGCAGGATCGCCTGACAATAGAACGGGAGCGTACGCGCGACGGTATCACGGAGGCTTTCGCCACCAGGAGGTGGCGTCTCGTAGGAGCGGCGCCAGATCTTGACTTGTTCCTCTCCCCACTTCTGGCGCGCTTCATCCTTGTTGAGGCCAGACAGATCGCCGTAGCTGCGTTCGCGCAACGCGATGTGAATAATGGGTTCGAGATCGGACTGATCGAGGGAGGCGAGCGCCGTCTTCAAGGTCTCCTGAGCACGCGAGAGATCCGAAACGAAGGCGCGATCGAAACGCAAGCCGGCTTGCCGGAGGGCGACACCAGCGCCCGCCGCTTCGGCATAGCCGAGCGGCGTAAGTCCGGGATCGCGCCAGCCGGTAAACAAGTTCTTAAGGTTCCATTCGCTTTGCCCATGGCGCAATAGAACAAGCGTGCGTGTCATGCTCAACCTCTCGTCAGTCTGGAAGGCCGAGCACATCGCCCATCGAGTAGAGGCCCGGCCTTCGGCCTCGCGCCCATAAAGCTGCCTTAAGCGCGCCTCGCGCAAAAATCCCGCGGTCCTCGGCACGATGGGTCAGCTCTATGCGCTCACCGTCCCCGGCGAAGATCACGCTGTGCTCTCCGACGACGGTGCCGCCACGCAGAGTGGCAAAGCCGATTGCGCCCGACGGTCTTACACCGGTCATGCCGTCGCGTCCGCGTACCGAATGATCCGCGAGCGTGACGTCACGACCTGAGGCTGCGGCTTCGCCGAGCAGGAGGGCCGTCCCTGAAGGAGCGTCGACTTTCAACCGATGATGCATTTCGACGATCTCGATATCGAACTCGCCACTTAAAGCTGTGGCTGTCTTGCGCACGAGCGCTGCCAGAAGGTTTACGCCGAGGCTCATGTTGCCCGAGCGAACGATCGTCGCATGGCGCGCGGCCGCCGCAAGTTTCGCCGATTCCGCCTCCGAAAAGCCGGTCGTGCCGATCACGTGCGCGATGCGCGCCTGCGCGGCGAGTTCAGCCAAAGCCACGCTGGACGTTGGCGTAGAGAAGTCGATGATCCCATCAGCGTCTAGTATCAGGGGAAGCGCGTCGTCCGTGACGCAGATGCCGGAAACAGTACAACCCGCAAGCACGCCCGCATCAATCCCGAGAGCGGCGGACCCCGAACGATCGAGGGCGCCGTGAAGCATAGCACCTTCCGTCGTTTTGATAAGCCGAACCAACGCCCGCCCCATACGTCCGGCCGCGCCAGCCACCACCAGCCGCATATCGGCCATGAACATCTCCGTTGCATCGCCGCGGCGGCTGTGGTCCGGAAAGCCGCAAACGTCGGCCCGGCTTCGCCCCGTCGACGATCAGCGAAGAAGACGATCAGCGAAGAAGAAGGCGACGACTTATATCGCCGCCCTCTGCTGGAGCCGATGTTGCTCTAAGCTACGCCGCTTCACCGACGCCGGCGGTCTCCGTATCATCACTCTCATCTGCCTCGATCTCATCGGCTTTTGTCCGACGCGGGCCTTTCTGAAGCTGGTCGTCGATGAGCTTAAGCGCCTCCGCATCGGTCAGCTTCTGCACGGCTGCAATCTCGCGCGCCATACGATCGAGTGCCGCCTCGTACAGCTGACGTTCGGAATAGGACTGCTCGGGCTGCGCGTCCGACCTGTAAAGATCGCGCACGACTTCCGCGATAGCAACGAGATCACCGGAATTGATCTTCGCTTCATATTCCTGGGCCCGACGAGACCACATCGTACGCTTGACACGCGCACGTCCCATCAAGGTATCGAGTGCCCGCTTAACGACAGGTGCCTCGGCAAGCTTGCGCATGCCAACGCTGGTGATCTTTGGCAGCGGCACCTTTAAGATCATCTTGTCCTTGATGAAGCTAATCACGAAAAGCTCGAGCTTGTAGCCAGCAACCTCCTGCTCCTCGATGGCAACGATCTGGCCAACCCCGTGAGCCGGGTAGACGATGTATTCGAGCGTCTTAAAACCTTGTCCTTTCGGCAGGACAGGCTTTGCCGGCTTAGCGCCAACAGGGCTCATCAGCGGGGCCACGGGTCTAACCGGGGCCCGCGCATTCACGGAAGATCCCGGCTCCGCATGCGTCTCGATCTTACCAGGCGACTCCGCCACCACCTCGATCTCCTGCTCTTCACCGGCCGTCTTCTTGAGCTTCTTCTCAAACACCTCGACCGTACCTTTCGCGAGACCGATACTACCGCTGGAGCTGGCAATGACCGGCCTAGTCACCGACACCATCTTCTGGCGCGCCGCGACGAAAGCCGCCGCGGCAGTGCGATTCGTCGTCTTAGCCACGACCGATGCCTCGGAAGCACCGCCGCCGCCTGGAGCCTCGATAGTCGCCGCAGGATTGGGTACCCGAGACGTCGACTTGTCTGCCCGTACCTTTTTTGGCGAGACCGGCAAGGCGGCAGGTTCAGTGCGCTCGGGCAACCCGGACGATCCCGCCGAAGCGCCGGACTGTGTATGCAACGCCCCCGAGACCATCTTCTTGTCCTTCGCGGTTGTTTTCGGCTTGGCTTTAACCGTCGCAGTCGCTAAGCCTTTTTCAGATGGTTCAGAGGTGTTAACGCTAATCCGCGATGGCATGGCTGTCACACTCCGTCCTCGTCCGCATTGCCGACAAGTCGACGCATCCTCTTCTGAGTTTCCGGTCTCAGAGGGGTCGCCTTTAGGGTTAAACGCCGCAGAGATGGCGACGCACTCGACAAGCTGAAGTTTCTGAACCGGCAAGATCCTGTCGAGAGACAGTCTATCCTAACCTGTTGTGGAAGCGACCAAATCTTCGAGTTGTTAATGATTGACTATCATAGAATTGTCAGAAAATCAACGAAAACCGACGCTTATCGGAATTTCGGTTCTTGCAATGATTAACACGGACTCGAAGAGATCTGAAAACTTCGAGGAGTTTCAGATCCTAATCACCCTCACCCGGCGTGGCTGAGAAAAGCTCCAGTTTGCCTTCTCTGCCGTCCATTTCCTTTGCCTCGGAAAGGGCTGGGCGTTTCTTCGTCAGGTTCGGCCAGCTCTTTGCCATGTCGAGATTGAGCTTCAGCCAGGAGTCGAGCCCTTTCCCAGTGTCGGGTTTGATCGCCTCCGCAGGACACTCGGGTTCGCAGACGCCGCAGTCGATACATTCATCGGGGTGGATCACGAGCATGTTCTCGCCCTCGTAGAAGCAATCGACCGGACAAACTTCAACGCAGTCGGTATATTTGCACTTGATGCAGTTCTCGACCACCACGTACGTCATCTATCGCGATCCTCTCCGACATATGAATCGGCATTCTGAAGGAGATTCATGGCGGTGCTATCGTCTTTGGATAGCGGCCAGCAATTGCGGCTAGCTAAGCCCTTCACGCCTGCAAGGCAAGCACCGGACCTGGCAACCCCGGCTCAAGATCCTGAAAAAGCAGGCGCGCTTCTTCAAAAGGGCCACGGCGCTCGCCCGTTGCGACGATACGCAGCACGCGTACCTGACGCTCAAGCGCGATCGTCAAAATATCGTAAGGTGCGACAAACCTTGCGGAATTTACACATCGCTGAGCATTGACCCGGACGTAACCCGCCTCGATGAGGCGAGATGCCTGGGTCCGACTTTTTACCACTCTCGAGAACCAAAGCCACTTATCCAGGCGCTGCCGGTCCAGCGTGCAAAGGTCTCGATCAGAATTCTTGGGCTGTCTCTGCCGGGGCATTCGCCTTGATGTCTGTTTAGCGAGCCTTCCCGCCGCGAAACAGAACATAGATTCTCTTCAGCGCATCATGCAAGACGACCAAACGTCCTTCCTGCTTAACCGCGCGTGGGAAACCCTTAAGATCGGCGGGGCGAAGATCGATGAGCAGATCGGCAACCGGCATGCGCTCGGACCAGATTCGGTCGATCATCGGGTGGTCGGGTACCGCGCAGGAGTCCGTAACCGCGATTGCTTCGTTCGCCAGCTGGGCGTCGGTAAGTTCTAGGGTGAACTGGACGCCGGGCGATCGGCTGGCGTACGTCTCATCGAATGTGGTCTTCCAGAAGTGCGACCGTCCGTTGACGGTCAAGATGATGCCCATCGCCACCGCTCGACCATCGATCTCGATAGCGTCGATCCGGCACTTGCCTTCAAGCGCCATCAACCGGGTCATTGTCCGAGCGAACGTGGCAAGGTTCGGCAAAGCAAGTAAGGCTGTGCCGCAATCACCTTTCCAACCCTTCAGCTCCAGAGCGAGGAAGTGCTCTGTCGCCTTCGCGATCTCCGCCGACGAGCGCGCACTCGTGTAGCGCCGATCGCCAGCATCGGATAGGCGGCGCCACTGACGCCGCAACTCTTTTCGCCGTTTCGCAGAGCCGAAATTAAGTGTCGGCGCTATGCTTGTCGTTGGGTGGATAGCGGGCGCCGGAGCGCCGACGCTTTTAAGGATCGCGCGTTCGCGATGGCGATAGGTTGCGTTCTTGAACCCGCTTCGAGAAACCATGGCGTAGAATGCGCCATCGAGGGCGACCCCATGGATCAGCAGGGCGCTCGCGTCGGAAACCTGATCGCCGAGCCAAGCAAGCATGGCGACAAAAGCGGTCCGACCCATTTCGCGGTCGAGCAGAGGCACGCCGCCAACGGTCTGCTTGTTTGTAAAGCAAGGTACAACCCGCGATCCTCCCAGCCATCGACGCGTGCCTAGAGGAAGAAGGCCAATCAGGCGCGCGTCGGCCGAAGGATGCTCTTGCAACCAAACGAGGAGAAACTCGGGGCGTCGATGCCGCTCTACATGTTGTATAAGCGGTTGAGCGAAGGCCGGTTCAAGGAAGATGTTAGTCTCCATCGAACGCGCCGCGAGATCCACCCAGGCGGCCAGGTAGCCGTTCATCGCCTGGCTCGAGACACGCTCAACCCTGATGGTCCGGCTGTTCGGCAATTCCGTGCCGCAGGCGACACCTGCGGCGAAATCGACATCTTCGTTCGACGGCGTTTCGAAAACGGCTGCATCCCGTGACACGACCACGCCGGCACCCTCGCGTGGCCCGAACGCCGTCCCGGATCGGAACAGCGAGGCTTGTCTCCTCGACCACGATGCGCTTGTCCCACAAGATATGGACCAGCTGCTGACGGATCGTTTCAGGGAGCCTGCTTATCGACGGCATGGTTAAGATCAGACCGCCGTCAGCTTAAAAGTCCGCTACGCTCCCGCACCAGAGGGTTTGGCACCTGGAGGTCCACGCCGTCGATCTGCGGTTCACCCACAGCCGCGCGCCAAAGCGCCTCCACGAAAGCCGGGTCGAGGTTGTCGAGGATGAAAACCAGTCTCGTCGTGTGATCGCCGTCCGGCCAAGCCTCGAGCCGCCTGATCGGATGCATGACGTGCTGAACACCGTGGGCGACGCCTGGGCGCGAAGAATCATCGGAGAGCGCGACGAGACCCTTGAAGCGCAACAGGCGATCTCCGTGCGCGGAACGCAGGAGTTCCATGAACAAGGCCAGCGCCATCGGCGATACGGGACGGGAATAACGAAGGCAGAAGGCGCGAATGGCGGCATCGTGCCGATCGACATCGCGAGGGCGGTCATGCTCGTGACGCGCATAGGCTTCTGCCGCGAGCCAAGCCGCGACATCGACGCCTCTCGCAGCCGGATCGTAGGCCGATCCCGTCAGCAGCGCGGTGATATCGGCCCCAATCATCGCGGCGTCGAGGATGGGCGCAGCCGGGTTGAGCTCTCGAAGGCGTGCCTCAAGCACCAGTCGGGCTTGATCGTCCTCGAGAAGATCCGTCTTCGTCAGAACAATGCGGTCGGCCATGGCGACCTGCTTTACCGCTTCCTTGTGCCGGTCGAGCGTGACGCGGCCAATCAAAGCGTCGACAAGCGTCACCACCGCGCACAAGCGGAAGCGAAGTCTGAGATAGGGGTGCGCCATAAGCGTATGGAGCACCGGCGCCGGATCGGCGAGCCCGGTAGTCTCGATCAGCACGCGCTCGAAGGGCTGGATACGGCCGTTGTCGCGCTTGCGCAGGCTGTCTTCGAGCGCGGCGGTGAGATCGCCGCGGATCGAGCAGCACAGACAGCCCGATGTCATTACCAGCATATCGCCTTCGACCCGCTCGACGAGCAGATGATCAAGGCCAATCGCGCCGAACTCATTGATGAGGACGAGAGTGTTGGCAAGAGCGGGATCGCGCAGCATGCGGTTGAGGAGCGTGGTCTTGCCTACCCCGAGGAATCCGGTGACGATCGCGAGATCGAACGGTTCAGGCGGACGACGGTCGGAGGTCATGGCACCCGCTTACTCGGTGTCCGCCTTGGGTTTGGCGATCGATTCCGCGGAAGCACCTTTCTTCTTGGCCGATACGCTGGCGTATCGGGAAACGCCTTTTTTCGGTTTGGCATCATCTCCATTGCTGATGGCCATCTTCTTGGAGGGCGCTTTGGCGGCATGAGCTAGCTTTTCGGTCGCGGGCTTTGCAACCGTATTCTTCTTTACCGAATCGGTGGCGCCGAGATCGTCTTGTTCCTTACCGGCAAGGACCTTTGTGGCGGGAGCCTCTGCCGCAGTCTTGATTGCGCGGCTTCTTTTCACGCGCGCGAGCTTCGAACGCCCCCGTAAGGGCAAGGCGCTCGGATCGACGCCGAGAACCGATGCCGCGGCACGCGAGGGTTGCGTTGCGGCATAAGCTTCCGCCGTCGTCGGCGGCGTCTCGGTGCCTATTGGCGTATGAGGTGCGCGCGCCTGAGCCACCGCGCCGGTGTAACCGAAATCCGCTCCAATTCGCACTGGCACGGGTTCGAAGACCGGCGTCGGCATAGAATTGATCCGTGGTGCCATGGGCGCGCCGATGTTTGCGGCCGTCTGCGCGTTGAAGAGGAAGGCCTTTTCCGGATTGAGCGCGCTGAGGCCGAGCGGGCCGGAAGGCGCCGGTGGAGTTAGGAGGGGTGCGTCAAGCTGGGCGACCTCGGCGCTGAATTCCGCGATCAACCTGCCGCGTCCTCGGCAAACTTGGTCGCGCATGTCCGGCGCGCCGCCGTTGCTGGACGACGGCAAAGCGACAATCGAGCCGATCGGATGATCCACGCCCGCGAACCCGCGGTCGAGAAGCGCCGCCACCTTTTCGCTGCGCATCTTGACCGACGGCGCGCCGAACACGACCACGGCCAAACGCCGGCCATCGCGGTAGGCGCTCGCCACGACGTTGAAGCCTGCCGCGCAGGTGAAGCCGGTCTTCATGCCATCGACCCCAGGATAGCGGCCGAGGAGATTGTTATGGTTAGGGATGCGCTCACTGCCCATCGAGAGTTCGCCGAGATTGAACAGGCCAGCCTCCTGTGGAAACTGAGTGTAGAGCGCGCGCGCGAGGATCGCCATGTCGCGCACCGAAGAGACATGATTGGGATCGGGCAGCCCATTCGGATTAACGAAATGGGACTCGCGCATGCCGAGTTGCGCGGCGGTCTGGTTCATATCCTCGGCGAAGGCTTCAACGGAGCCGGCGACGCCTTCAGCCACCGTGATCGCGACATCGTTGGCGGAGCGGACCATCAGCATCTTCAAGGCATTGTCGAGCGTTACCTGCGTGCCGATCGGAAAGCCCATCTTTGATGGCGGCATCTTATGGGCGCGAGCCGAGACGACCAGAGGCGTGTTCATCTCGATCTGGTGGTCGCGCACCGCGCTCAACGCGACGTAAACCGTCATGAGCTTAGTCGTCGACGCCGGAAACCAGGGGCGCGTGGCCTCTTCTTGAAAGAGCACCTCGCCACTCGCCACATCCATCGTGATTGCCGGACTGGCGCAGATCGGCTCGGCCCCGAAAGCCGCGAACGAGACGAGAGCTGTTAACAAGGTGCTCGCCTTAATGAAACGACGGACATCGACAAGGCGACGCATCACGCAATCCTTCAGGGCGAGGACCGGTGAATGGTCCCGCTTGTCTTCGATCGTAGTCGAGGTGATCTAATTCGAGAAGTGGGTTCTGCCGTATGACGTGCGGCGACTGGGCGCCCCACGCGTAGGCTATCGCGAGGCGATACGGCCTATTAAGGCACGCGCGGCGCCGCGTGGTCCGCTATTCGCCAGGAGCCCTCGCCTCGATGGCAATGGCGTGCACCTTATCGGGACCCATCTCGCTGGCGATCAAATCGTTGACCTCTCGGTGCCTGGCAAGAAGGCTCTTGCCCTCGAAGCTTTCCGAAACCACCTTGATCTTGAAGTGTGTCTCGCCCGTACCCTGCGCGGCGCCCGGCCGAGCCACCACGTGCGCATGGCCCGCATGCTTATCCGATTCATCGATCACCTCCAGCATGGTTGGGGAAAGCGCTTCTTCGAGCGTCCGCCTGATCCGCGCCGCAACCGTGTGTTCATTCTTTCCAGTGCCCATGCCTGCCTCACTCATGTCATCTACTCTCTGCTGCCTTGAAGTCGCGGTCGCCCGATTGCACGACGCAGCGCTTGATGCGCATCGAAACACGCCCATAATGATCGAGCCATGAACCTGAATTCTCGCCTCTTCGACAAGATCCGCGTAAAATCCGACCAGCGCCCGGCACCAGCACCGGAGCAGACTCCTTGCAACTTCCCCGGCTGCAAGGCCGCTGGAGAGTTCCGCGCTCCGCAGGGGCGAGACCGGGAAGGGCAATTCTTCTGCTTCTGCCTGGAACATGTTCGCGAGTACAATGCGACCTACAATTATTTCAACGGTATGAGTGCCGATGATGTCGCGGTCTATCAACGCGACGCCCTGACCGGGCATCGGCCGACGTGGACCATGGGCACGAACCGTGGCGCCAAAGGATTTCGGGAGGACGGCGATGCAGAGGCAACCAGTGATCCGCTCGGCATGTTTCGTGCGAAGCCTGAGACGGCGTCGGGGCGCAGGGTGCGTGAGCCGCAGAAGCCTCGTGTCGGCGTCGCCGCAATGAAAGCTCTTG
The DNA here is from genome assembly GCA_965198495.1 of Beijerinckiaceae bacterium. Classification (GTDB taxonomy): domain Bacteria; phylum Pseudomonadota; class Alphaproteobacteria; order Rhizobiales; family Beijerinckiaceae; genus RH-AL1. Next base: position 468,042 of record CBDAPL010000002.1, read on the forward strand.
ATCAACTCGGTCTCGATGACACGGCGGGCGCACCAACGGTCAAGGCTCGATACAAGGATCTTGTGAAGCGTCTCCATCCTGACGCGAATGGCGGTGACCGGTCCAATGAGGATCGTCTCCGCGAGATTATCCGCGCGTATAACTATCTGAAGTCGATCAAGCTCGCCTAGGGCGGAACGTCCATCCGGGCCCGCGAGACTTTAACGATGGGCGATTAGGAAATTAAATGCAGAGCGTTACCATCGACGAGGGCCAGTCTGGCGGTTTGCCCGATATGAAAGTGTCGGTGCGTCAGGTCTTCGGGATCGATAGCGACATGGAGGCGCCGGCTTACTCGCGGAGCGAGCAGCACGTCCCAGATCTCGATCCAGACTACCTGTTTGATCGCGATACGACGCTTGCGATCCTCGCCGGCTTCGCCAAGAACCGTCGCGTCATGGTCACCGGTTATCATGGTACCGGCAAATCGACGCACATCGAGCAAGTCGCGGCTCGTTTGAATTGGCCGTGCGTGCGTATCAACCTTGATAGTCACGTGTCGCGGGTCGATCTCGTCGGCAAGGACGCGATCGTCCTCAAGGACGGCAAGCAAGTCACCGAATTTCGCGATGGGATCCTTCCATGGGCCCTCCAAAACAATGTGGCGCTGTGCTTCGACGAATATGATGCGGGTCGGCCCGACGTCATGTTTGTCATTCAGCGCGTTTTGGAAGTGGCGGGCCGCCTGACGCTATTGGATCAAAGTCGCGTGATACGTCCGCACCCTGCGTTCCGTCTGTTCGCCACTACAAACACGATCGGCCTGGGCGACACGTCGGGTCTCTATCACGGGACGCAGCAGATCAATCAGGGGCAGATGGATCGCTGGTCGATTGTCGCCACGCTGAACTATCTTCCGCACGATCGCGAAGTGGATATCGTCGAGGCCAAGGTCCCGAAATTTGCCGGTATCAAAAGCAAGGACGGCAAGACCGGGCGCGAGCAGATCTCCCGGATGGTGCGGGTCGCCGATCTCACGCGCAATTCGTTCATGGCCGGGGACCTATCGACCGTCATGAGCCCGCGCACGGTTATCACCTGGGCCGAGAACGCCGAAATCTTCGGCGACGTGGGTTTCGCGTTCCGGCTCACCTTCCTGAACAAGTGCGATGAACTCGAACGCACGCTCGTCGCCGAATTCTATCAGCGTTGCTTTGGGCAGGAACTGCCTGAAAGCGCGGTCAACGTCGTGATGAGTTGAGGTTTGAGTTCGAACCATAAGCCATCCGGCAAGCTCGACACGCCGCAGGAGCCGTTCAAGCGCGCGTTGGCGGGTTGCATGCGCGCGCTCGCACGGACTCCCGATCTCGAGGTGACCTTCGCGCCGGAGCGACCGAACCTGATACGATCGTCCGAAGGTGCTAAGGCACGGCTTCCGGAACCGTCGCGCAAGCTTACCGCGCGCGATGCGGCTATTGTCCGCGGTCACGCCGACGCCATGGCGCTCCGACTCACCTGCCACGACAGCGACATTCATCGCCGGCTGATGCCTCAGGCCCAGAGCGCCCGGGCCTGCTTCGATGCGGTCGAACAGGCCAGGGTCGAGGCAATAGGATCGCGCCGGATGGAAGGCGTCGCCGGTAACCTTGCCGCGATGCTCGATGACCGGCTGGTCCGCGCCCGCATGCCTGAGATCACGCAGCGTGTCGAGGCGCCGCTGGAAGAAGCGCTCGCCCTCGTCGTGCGAGAACGGCTGACCGGCGCCAGGCCGCCCAAGAGCGGCGAACGTGTCGTCGATCTCTGGCGTCCGTGGATCGAGGAGCGCATCGGCCGCGATCTCGACAAGCTTGTTTCGACGATCGACAACCAGAAAGCGTTCGCGCAATTCGTCCACAAGCTGCTCGCTGCTCTCGATATGGGCGAAGAGTCGAGTTCCGAAAGCGAGGAGAACGCGGACGAGTCGCGCGATGATGCGCAGAGCGAAGGCGAGCAGGACGAGGAGCGCCAAGGCGAGGCCGAGCGCTCGGACGACGGCATGCAAAGCGAGAAGGCGGAAGCCTCGTCCGAGGAAATGGACGAGACCGCGATGGATTCGGCCGAGGCACCGAGCGGCGAAACGAACGAGGATGCCGACTACTCCGACGCCGAGCAAGCCTCCGAAGCCAAGCGAGCGCCGACGGCGGCCCGAAGCGAATACAAGGGCCCCGACTACAAGGCTTTCAGTCGCGTCAATGACGAGATCATCGCCGCAGAGGATTTGTGCGATCCTGAAGAGCTGGAGAGACTGCGCGCCTTTCTCGACAAACAGTTGCAGAATCTGTCATCGATCGTGGCGCGCCTTGCCAATCGGCTGCAACGCCGGCTGATGGCGCAGCAAAACCGGTCTTGGGAATTCGACCTCGAAGAAGGCATGCTCGACCCCTCCCGGCTGCCGCGCATCATCATTGATCCCAACCAGCCGTTGTCGTTTAAGCGTGAGAAGGACACCGATTTCCGCGATACGGTGGTAACTTTGCTGCTTGATAACTCCGGCTCAATGCGTGGTCGTCCAATAACCGTTGCGGCGACTTGCGCGGATATACTCGCACGCACTCTTGAGCGGTGCGGCGTCAAGGTCGAAATACTCGGCTTCACCACCCGTGCCTGGAAAGGTGGTCTCGCGCGCGAACATTGGCTTCAGGCCGGCAAACCGGCCTCGCCGGGGCGTCTTAACGATCTTCGTCACATCATCTACAAGTCCGCCGATGCGCCTTGGCGCAGGGCGCGCCGAAACCTCGGTCTCATGATGCGAGAGGGCCTTCTGAAGGAAAATATCGATGGTGAGGCTTTAGACTGGGCTCATAAGCGCCTGCTTGCCCGCTCAGAGCAACGCAAGATCCTGATGATGATTTCGGATGGTGCGCCGGTCGATGACTCGACGCTATCGGTCAACCCGGGCAATTACCTCGAGAGACACTTGCGTCATGTCATTGACGATATAGAGACACGATCGCCCGTGGAGCTGATCGCGATTGGCATCGGCCACGATGTGACGCGCTACTATCGCCGTGCGGTGACGATTGTGGATGCCGAGGAGCTCGGCGGCGCGATGACCGAGAAGCTCGCCGAACTCTTCAATGAGACCGCGACCGCGCCTGGAAAGGTGAAACGGGGACGATCCCTACTGCACTGACGCTCTAGTTTGCAGATAGAGCGGCACGTGTATGCTTCTCGACGAGGGCATGCCGCAGCTTCTCCATCGCGCGACTTTCGATTTGACGTACACGCTCCTTGGAAATGCCGAGTTGAGATCCCAGCTCTTCAAGTGTCATAGCTTCGTCGTTGAGGCGACGCTCGCGCAAGATATTGTACTCGCGATCGGATAGGTGGCTGAGCGCGTCACGCAGCCAACTCAGGCGGCGGTCCGTGTCGATGGCGCTGCCTACCGTTTCGTCCGGGAGAGGCTGACCATCGGCAAGAAATTCTATCCGCTCGGAAGGACCGGCCTCGCCGTCGTTAAGCGGAGCGTTCAAGGAAACGTCGGGACCCGATAACCGTGTGTCCATCATCTCAACATCCGCGCGGTTGACGCCGAGCGCTTTGGCGATTTCGCCGTAAAGGACCATCGTTCCGCCCGGCTCGCGCCCCACCGACAATTTGGCGCGGAGGCGCCGAAGGTTGAAGAATAGCGTTTTTTGCGCCGAACTTGTACCGCCTCGTACAATCGACCAATTGCGGAGAATATAGTCCTGAATAGAAGCGCGCACCCACCATGTGGCGTAAGTGGAAAACCGCACCTCACGCTCAGGATCGAAGCGCGCGGCGGCTTCGAGTAGACCGACATGGCCTTCCTGTATCAGGTCTGCGACCGATAACCCGTAGTGACGAAAGCGGACGGCTATAGATATAACCAGGCGCATGTGCGCCTCGGCGAGTTCATGCAGCGCATTCTGATCCCTACTTTCTTTCCAGCGAACCGCGAGATCATGCTCGTCGCCACGTTCCAGAAAAGGAGCGGACATCGCGGTTTTAACGAATTGCTGTCCGACGCCGATCAGCTGACCCATGATCTCTCCCGCTCACCGCCAAACGAAAGCACCGATGCTGTCGGAGCCACCCGTCCGCATGCCCGGAGGAACAGCCCTTCCCCTTGTCGGGTTCCGCAGGCGATCAGCGTCGCGCTCTGTTGGTCGACAGGTCTACTCAACCACGAGCTTGTAGCGCTCGCTCGGTTTCAAGGCGGTGTCCGTCTCGAGACCGTTGAGGAGCTCGAAAGTTTCTAGCGGTTTGTCGGGCACGATCATCTTCTTGGCCTCGGCTGCCGCGGTGTCTCCTGTCTTCGCCGTATCCAACCCGATCCGAAGCGCCTTGACCTTCTCCGCCTCGGCGGGGTCGATCCTACGGAAAGAGTCGATCGCCGCCCGGAAAGCCTTCTCGCGGGCTTCGTCCAAACCATGCGTGGCGAAGATCAGGCGGTAGACATCACCGGTTTCATACCGAATGACGGCAAGACGGAAGTTCCACTCGCCGGCTCGCGCTGTCGCGGTAACCGCCGGCATGCCGTTAACGGTTATCGGCTCTATCGAACTCTCCAGCAGACCATCAATCCATCCAGATCGGATATAAGCTGCGAGTACCGTTGCCTGAGGCAAGGCGATGCTGTCGAGACGTAGCGCCTCGGCGCCGCCCTCCTTTACGCCCAGCACGGCCTGCGTCGAATTTTCTAGCACGAAGCCGTCCGGCGCGGTGAAGGTGAAGCCGAGCTTCGGCTGCGTAAAGACATGGCCACGGATTGTGCCTTCGGATGGGTCGTCGCCAAACATCATGCCGTCGATCGCGGCAAGAAAAGCGTCTCTGTCGCGAGTGCCGATGTCGGGCGCTCCGATGCCACGCGCAACTCTGACGGCCGCCGCAACCCGTTCGGGCGTGGAGGGATGCGTCGCGAGGATGTCTGGCTTGGCGGCGGTGGCGTTCTGTCCAATCAGCGACGCGCGCAGCAAGGTGGAGCGGCCGAGCGACGCGAGGAAGCGACTGGCACCGAAGGGGTCGTAACCGGCGGCGGCAATCGTGGCAATGCCGATCCGGTCCGCCTCGAGTTCTTGGGCGCGGGAGAAGCCAGCGATCGACAGCTTGGCAGAGGCCTCGACCTGGGCGCCGCGCTCCTTATTTTGCACAAGCTGCGCGACCTTGCTTATGACAGCGGCGCGCTTCTCCTCCTCCGCGCGGGCAACGGCGTGCCGCGCTGTGACGTGCGCTATCTCATGCGCCATTACAGCGGCGACTTCCGATCCGTCGTTGGCGAGGGCGAGGAGGCCACGGGTGACGAAGATGTCGCCGGAGGGCAGCGCGAAAGCGTTGACGATCGGCGAATTGAGGATCGTGACCCTATAGGTCTTGCCGTCGAGATCCCCAGTGGCGGTGAACTTGGTCAGAATGCCGTTGAGATATCGCTCGACCGCGGCGTCCTTATAGTCGCCGCCGAACAAAGCGACCATGCGTTTGTGCTCGGCGGACGAGGTGCTCTCAGTAATGATCTTGGGCGCCGCCGAGGCCTCGATCGGCTCGACCTTGACGCCTTGATTGTCCAGCGAAGCGCACCCGGCGAGAAGGCCAGCCAAAAGAAAGACGCAGGTTGCGAGCGAGCGCCTCGGCACAGCTAGGTCTCGTCCAGCTGTGCTCTTCTCATGCTGGAGCTGCAAGCACATCGATCAATTGGCCGGTGCGGGCGCCATCGCGGCCGGCTCGATGAGTTCGATGTCATCAACGCTCGTCAGCTCGATCTGCGGACCGAAGCGCAGATCGAGAAGGCCACGAAGCCGCAGGACATGGCCGATCAGGGATGGAAGGATCAAGCGTTTAGCCTCGAACGTCTTGATCGTACGCGGCAGGATCGTTGCGGACAACATATGAGCGTCGCGTGAGCCCTGATCAGTCGAAGCAAACCTGAGTTTCGTACGATAGGGTCCAGGCACGACCGAGGTCAGACGACCTTCAGCCAATACAATCGTGCCAGATCGCTCGGAGAAGGCGGTCTGATCATCAACGGCGAGCACGCCATAGTATGAATCGGCCCATAAACCAAGCTTTGCATCGCGCGCGGCGGTCTCCGCGGCAATCAATGTGTCGCGACAAACGTGAGCGGACGGTTCGGCCAGATAGCGGCCAAGACCCGAGCTGATCGCACGGGCCGCAAGCATCTCGCCGCGTCCGCCATTGGCCGGGTCGGAGATGAAGGCCATCGCGACGACACGTTTCCAGCGATCGGGCTTCGTCGAAAGAGCGTGTATCACCACACCATGACCCAGGACTAGCTTTGCCAAGGCGACACGCGATGTCTCGCCTAGATCGGGATCGCTCGGGGTCTGTCCCGCTGGATCGAAGCCGGCAAGCCGGATCAGCCGGCCATCGGCAAGCCTTAGCTCAAGCCTCGGCTCGATCGCGACCACCTCGACCTTTTCTTCGCCCCGATCAGGACAAGTTTCTCCGTGAGCTTTTGTGCCAGCCAGCAGGAAGAAAGCCAGAAAGGCGCGGGAGTTCAGGCTTGTAAGCACCCGATCTCTGGTCACGACCCTTACCCCGCTTTCGCCGCACATCATTCGTGCAACGATAACGTAGAGTTGAGCCAGGACCTACGATGACCTCTCAACCGTTAAAACGATCGTAGTATATCGTTGCTTTATACGTGCCCCTGGCGCGAGTCATTGAAGGGCGTCAGTCGTGCCGTTTCTCGCTTTAACCGGCGCTCCGTTCCTCGAAGCGGGTGTCAAACTGAACGTCATGGCGACGCCTCAGTCCGTTGGCGTCGCTCTCGCGAGTTTTAAGGTCGGCGAGCGGATTACCATACGCTTCGGGCATTGCTGCCCGGACATAGCGGAAGCCGAGATCACAAGCGTGGGAATCGACCACGCGGTTCTTGCGCTCGGATCGACGGAGTGGATCCTCGATCTCGGCCCGATCGACAGCGGAGTTTCAGTCCCGGGCATCGTCAGCAAGGACTGGTTCGTGCGTGCGCCCGGCAAGCCGACAAGGGTGTCTGTCGGCATTTAGCAAGGTGATTGAGGCGCGACGAACCTATGTCAATGGCTACAACTGCAGCCGCCGTAGCCGAAGCTGCTCGCGTGGCCGAAACCGGCCGTAGCGTAACCGGTCCCGTACCGATAGAATGGCATATCGCCTTCGGTACCGTAGCCCGTCTCCGAAGGGTCGGCATAGCCACCGCTGTAATTCGAATTTTCCAGGCCGGCGCCACCATTGTTGTAGCCGCCGAAGCTGGAACCGTAACCGCCATCACTGTAGCCGTCGTACGCATTGCCGATTCCGTCACCGATTCCAAACGCGGCAACGCGGTCGCCGACATTTCGGCCATACCCGTGCCTGAACTCGCGGCCTACTCCATAGCCGTAGCGCGTCCGAGCAAAGCTGCGGCCGCCGAAGCCCTGGCTGGCTGGTCCTCTATAGCCGCCACGCTGGAGGCCCGCTCCGGTGTCGATGTGAGGTGAGCCGGCATAGACCCGCGGCGTGTACCGCGCGCTTGTCATGATATGCATCGCGCCGCCACCGGAGCTGCGAGCCGCGAAGCTCCCGCCGTAACGCTGCCCGCCATAGCCGCCGCCGTTGCCTCGGTTGCTGACGACGTGCGGTGCGCCGCCCCCGATCCGTGCGGCGCTCCCTCCGACGGCGCCGCGTCCGCCGCCATGCGGGCTGGCTGATGCCGGGAGGATCATCATGCCAACAAGCGCGAACATGAGAGAGGTCGCTGTAAGACCATAGGACAGGTGCTTCATTCTAAACTCCGTTACGCATCACGCTGGTGCCCCTCGAGGCGGCGCTGTGGGATCGCCGCTTCAAACTGGGACAAAGTTCCTCGAACCATTGGATCTCTGCAAAAGTCTGCCCGCTCCGCAGCCCTGGCCTCATGAGATCTGAGGCGCGGTGCCAGCATCGAGATGCTCTTGCAGTCTCGAAATACCGGCATTATGGGATCGGCGCCGAAGCGAATGGGTCGTTCAGTCGGGCACTTACCACCCTATGCACTTTGGGACGCGAGTTGTGACGTGGTCGTCTCGTCAACAAGGGTCACCAAGAATGGACATCGTCTAGCCGAAAAGGCGCAGGTCTCATGTCTCGTACCATCTTGCTGAAGACCACCCACTCGCTTGGGATTGAAGCAGCGAAGCGACGCATTACGGACCGCTTCGACTCCGCGACCGACAGCTGGATTGGAACTGTAGGGTCGGCGACCATGACCTGGATCGGCGACACCGCGCATCTGAAAGCGAGAGCGTTGGCGCAGACCGTGACAGGCACGATCGCGGTCGCGGAGCATGAGATTACGATTGCGATCGGCTTGCCGTTGATCATCGCGCCCTTCGGGGGTGCCATCGAAGCCTTCCTAAAGAGCAACGCCGATGCGTTACGTCCCTGACCTCGTTGGGATCTGAGACTCGATTTGGCTCGATTTGTATTCTTGTGCGTGCCCTCGACCGGTCACATCAACCCGATGGTCGCCCTGGCCAGGGAGCTCACGAAACGCGGCCATTCGACGACGTTCGCGCACCACACCGACTTCGCGCCTCTAATTGCCCGTCCAGACCTGGAATACATACCGCTGCGCAGCGAAACATACCCGGCCGAGACGTTCAAAAACCTCCTACTCCGAATTGACCAGGTGAGAGGGCTCCGCGGCATGCGGGCTCTGGTCGATGAGTTCGCGCGGAGCACGGCAATGCTATGCGAGATGTTGCCAGACGTGCTGCGCGAAATCCCGGCGGATCTTATCATCGGCGACTGGGTCGAACCTGCCGCCGGGCTGGTCGCGCGCCGCATGAGCATCCCTCACATCTCGGTCGCGGCGGCTCTGCCGTTGAACTTCGAACCGGATGTGCCGCCGCCATTTTTCGGGTCGGCATACGGCCGAAGGTTTTGGCACCGCTATCGCAACATCGCCGTGCAGTATGGATCGGAGGCTGTGCAGGCGCCGCTGCGCGAGGTGATCCGATCCTTTGCCGAACGATGGGGGCTGGGCCTACTGTCGCGTATGGAGCAATGCGCTTCGGGCTATGCGCAAATCGCGCAGATCACCTCCGCCTTGGATTATCCGCGACGCTCGCTCATCGGGTGCTTCCATTACTGTGGGCCTCTACGCGGGACGGGTGGTCACCCTTCTCAGGGCACGCTTCAGAAGACATCGAAACGCGCCTTCGCTTCGCTCGGATCTCTGCAAGGGCATCGCATCGATATATTCGAGCGCATCGCGGACGCCGCGGTCGGCTGTGACCTCGAACTGACGATCGCGCATGGCGGACGTCTAGGTCGTGATCAGATCGCGCGGCTATCCGCAAAAGGCGCGGACGTACGCGATTTCGTCTCTTACGACGATGTGTTTCGGCAAACCGATCTCGCGATCCTGCACGGGGGAATGAACGGTGTCTTAGATGCGCTCGCCAACGGCGTGCCGATCGTCGCGATGCCGCTGGCTTTCGAGCAGCCTGCGATCGCCACTCGCGTTCGCCGCGCCGGTGCTGGCCTCGTGTGTAGTCCTCGTGCCTCGCGTCGGCAGATTGCGAGGGCGATCCAGAATGTGCGTCTAAACCCGTGTTTCACTGAAGCGGCTCAGCTGGTCGCCAGCGAGATCCGCGCAGCTGGAGGTTGCGGTCGTGCCGCCGACATCGTCGAATACGTTGCCAGAACGGGAAGACCATTGCTGCGCGCTGACGCCATCGTCTGACCTCGCTTTTCTTTATGCGCTTCCGATCGGGCTAGCCGGACGTGACCACGCCTCTGTGTCTCGTGATGAAGTCATCCACGGAGAGCGCCATCAAGAAAGGTATTTCATCGCCGATCTTCTCGTCCGGCCAGTCCCACCAAGCCATGGCAAGAAGGTCTTCGATCTGCCGCTCCGAACAGCGATAGCGTACCAACCGCGCGGGATTGCCAGCAACGATCGCGTAGGGCTCCACGCTCTTCGTCACGACGCTGTTCGCCGCGACCACGGCTCCAGATCCGATCGTGACGCCCGACAAGACAGTACAATGGGCACCGAGCCATATATCCGACCCTAGATGAATGCCGCCGCGGTCCTCGTGATCATCGGGACCGGAAGCGGCTTTCGGCCAGAATTGGCTGAGAGTACGGAAGGGGAACGTGCTGACCTGATCCGTCCTATGGTTGCCCAGAATCAACGAGGTTCCCGCCGCGATAGAGCAGAAGCGCCCGATCGTAAGGTCACCATGTTGATCATCGAAGACGAACGGAGCGCCATAGGTGTGCGCGCCGACGGTCCAGCCGAACTTCTCGATCTCTTCCTGAAGACACAGTCTTGTTTCAAGAGGAAAATTCACGCTGATCTCCAGAGATGAAAGGCAATATGTTCGCTATTTACGAAGGACATCGCGTTGATTTCATCGCAAACCGAGGGATCAGCAACGTGCTTGAGCGTGGTTCGGAAGCCTTGTGACAAAGCTGCGCATGCCGTAACGAGCCTAATGGTTTACCTGCCACGGAACACCTTTATCTGGCTGCGATCGCGAGCCCTCAAGATGGCGCCGAGTGGTCGGGCGACACCCATAATCCGCGGCGGCGCACCCGCACTGAGTATCCGATCTTTATCGCTCCGGCAGCGATGAACTTCGCCTGCATAAGTCTGCCATTTCCTGGTCACATCAATCCGATGGCCGCCTTAGCACGTGAACTCGTGCGTCGAGGGCATACGGCGACCTTCTTCCACTACCCGGATGTCGGAGCCGCGGTCCGGAAATTGGACGTCACGTTCGTACCCTTGCAAAGCGTGTCCTTTCCCGCTGAAAGCATGTCGCGAGCGATGCGCGACGCTGGAAACGGAACCGTATGGAGTGGATATCGCCGTCTTATTGGACGGATGGCGAACGCTACGGCAATGCTTTGTGAGGAGTTGCCGCGAGCCATCGAGGGGCATTCGATCGATATGATCCTGAGCGATCAGCTCGAAGCGGCCGGCGGCCTTGTGGCCTACCACATGCACATTCCTCATATCTCCGTAGCGGCCGCGCTTCCCATCAACTGGGAAAGAGGCATCCCCGCTCCTTTCGTCGGTTGGAAATATGGGGAGAAATCATGGCATCGGCGGCGAAATAGCGCCAGCGCTTACGGCGTCAGGGTTACGTTGGCCCCAATATCGGACGTCATCGAAAAAGCCGCCAATCGATGGCAACTCACCCAAGGCAATCAAGTCGAAAACTACCTCTCAGGGTACGCACAAATCAGCCAGTTGACCCCCGGCCTCGATTTTCCGCGCCGGCAGCTGACGGAATGTTTCCATTATTGCGGGCCGCTTCGTGACCCGGGTAGCGCCTCGAGATCCGTGGCTGCGCCGGGACGCCAGAAGCGGGCCTTCGCTTCGCTCGGAACATTGCAGGGCCATCGCGCGCGGCTGTTCACTCAGATCGCGCGTGCTGCCGCCAAACGCGGGCTTCACCTGACGATCGCGCATGGGAATGGTCTCACGAACACCGACGCGGAGAGGCTGTCGCGCACCGCGGATGTCCATGCTTTCGTCGCACAGGATCAAATCATGGCCGCAACGGACGTTGCCATTCTGCACGGAGGTCTCAACACAGTGCTGGACGCGCTGGCTCAAGGCGTCCCTATCGTCCTGATCCCTCTAGCGTTCGAGCAAGGCGCTATAGCAGCTAGGGTCGAGAGGTCCGGTGCTGGACGGATCTGTCGATCACGTCTCTTTCGCCAGCATAAGATTTCAGCTCTGATCGCCGAAGTCCGCGATGACCCGGCCTACACGCAGGCCGCGGTGAAACTTCAGATGGAAATTCGCTCCGCTGGCGGCGTGATCAAGGCCGCCGACATCGTGGAGCACGTCTCGACTACGGGTCGCCCTTGCATCAACGACGCGATCGTCAAGAGCAATAATCAGCAAATATGATTGGAGAACCGCGATCACGCCGCGACACCTCGTTCGAGACCGCTTGCGATGGCCATCGACGAGATCGGCGCGAGCTTATAATTTTTCGAGGATCGCCGACTTGCATGACAGACGTAAGTGAACACAAGCGTCCTTGATGGAGAACTCAGCCTATGTTCCGCCGTTTCCGCCGCGCCCGCTCGTGGCAGCTAAAGGCTGGCGTCTGATCACGACCGCGCGCCGCAATATGCTCGCGATTTGGCCAGACCACACCTACGAGAGCGGCTCGTTCTCCTACAAGGTGCTACGGCGTCGGGTGCATGTTGTTTCAACCCCCGACGTCGTCCGCGAGGTCTTCGTCGACAAAGCAGCCGTCGTCGAGCGGAAATCGCTTCAGCAGCGTCACGCCCTCGCACCGCTGGTAGGTGACGGCCTGATCATAAGCGACGGTGATGTCTGGCGTTCGCGGCGCCGTATCATCGCGCCGATCACCCATATCTCGAGGCTGCCCCAATTTGCGCCGGCGATGGTGTCGTGCGCCACCCGGCTCTCGCAGGCGTGGTCCGCCTTGCCCGAGGGCGCGGAAGTCGACGTTTTATCGGAGATGGCGCATCTCACCGCCGGGATCATCATCGAGGCCATCTTCGGACCGACCGTCAACGTAGCGGCGGCCAAGCGCATCGTCGCGGCGTTCAGCGTCTATCAGTCGCTGATCAGCCAGGTCGATATCCTGTCCTTTCTCGGTCTTCCAGATGTCCTGCCGAGATTGCAGGGCGTGCGCGTACTAATGGCCGCGCGCCACATAAAACGTAATCTCGACGCGCTTATCGATGAGGTGCTTTCCTCTGACTCGGAGGAGATATCGCTTCTGCGCCGCATGGCGGCGGCGACCGAGGACGGCAGGCCGGCGCTGGATCGAAACGCGTTCCGCAACGAGGCGGCCGTCATGTTCCTCGCCGGGCATGAGACGACAGCCAACACACTTGCTTGGGCGTTCTTCATTCTATCGCAGGACGCCAGCAGCGAAGCGCGGCTGCATGCCGAGATCGATGCCGTGCTTGGCGAGAATCCCGCTCGCTTCGAGGATCTCGAGCGCCTGCCGTTCACCCGCGCGGTAATTCAGGAGACGCTTCGCCTCTATCCTCCCGTGCCGATCCAGGCTCGCACGGCGGCAATGGACTTCGCCATCGGGCAGACTCCCGTCAAAGCGGGCGATCTCATCATGTTGAACGCATGGCTTCTTCACCGCAATCGAAACGTCTGGAGCGATCCCGACGCCTTTTCGCCCGATCGCTTCATGCCAGGCGGATCGGGCGCACCGTCGCGCTACGCCTATGTGCCTTTCAGCATCGGGCCGCGCACCTGCACGGGCGCCGCCTTCGGCCAGACGGAGGCAATTTTGTGCCTCGCGACGCTCGCGCGACGGTTTCGCCCACGGCTTCGGCAAGGATGGACAGTCGATGCCACCTGTCGGCTCAGCCTACGACCCGGCGAGAAGCTCCCGATGTCGCTGGAGCGAAGATCCGGAGCTTAAGCATCAAGTTGCGGTTCCGCACTTCGCCCGTGACGCGGGCCAGAGAGGCCAGCGCGACGTATGCCAGCCGCCGACGCGTACTCCGTTGCGACGGGCCCTCCGACATGTCCAGTGAGGCCACGCTCGATGTGACGTGATCCTATGCCGCCGCTAGTTCAGCCACGATCGCCGTGAACGGAGCGAGCGCTCGCCACGTGCTCCTTGGAAGTGGCGCCGGCGGCGTCTACTTCGCGCAAGGTTACGCCGTAGCCCCAAAGATCGGCCAGGTGCTGCAGCACCTCTTTCGTCGCACGCTCGTCGAGCGGCATGCCGTTGAGCATCGTGTGCTGGAGCATGAGGCGACGGTCCCCCGCCAGGTCGACATCGACGACCTGAATGTCGGCGTCCAGCGTCGCGATATCGTACTGACGCGAAAGCGCGCGTCGGATCTGCCGGTAGCCGCGCTCGTCGTGTATCGATTGCACCTTCAGGTCCGTGGCGGTTTGGCCCTCGTCGCGGATTTGAAACAGGCGCCAGCGCCGCATTAGGTGAGGGCTTAAAAACTGCGAGACGAAACTCTCGTCGCGGTAATTGGCCCAAACATGCCTAAGGACGCCGATCGGATCGCCTACGCCGGCGAGATCGGGAAACCACTCGCGATCCTCCTGCTGCGGTTCGATCACGATGCGCTCGATGTCCTGCATCATGGCGAAACCGAGGGCATAGGGATTGAAGCCGTTGTAGCGCGGATCGTCGAAATTCGGCTGCGTCACGACATTCGTGTGAGACGTCAGGAACTCGAGGAATGAACCGTCGCTGATCTGACCCGTCTCGTGGAGACGGGTCATGATCGCGTAATGGCAATAGGTGGCACAGCCCTCGTTCATCAACTTGGTCTGGCCCTGAGGATAGAAGTATTGCGAGATCAGCCGGACAATGCGGATGATCTCGCGCTGCCAAGGCCGCAATCGCGGCGCCGTCTTCTCGAGGAAATAAAGTATGTTTTCCTGCGGCAGCTCCAAGAGGGCGCGGCGCTTGGCATCATGGTCGGCACCGAGCTTGGCTTTCTCCTTGCCCGGAACGGTGCGCCACAAATCGTTGAACATGGCCTCGCCATGCTGGCGCCGTTCGCGCTCGCGCCGCTCTTCCGACATGAGGTCAGGTTTGCGCTTGCGCGGATACCGATGGACGCCATGGCTCATCAGGCTGTGGGCCGCATCAAGCAACCGTTCCACCGCCGCTTGGCCGTAACGCTCCTCGCAACTGGCGATGTAACCTTTGGCGAAGTCCAGGTACTGGAGGATGCCGTCGGCATCGGTCCACTGCTTGAAAAGGTAGTTGTTCTTGAAAAAATGATTGTGACCGAACGCGGCGTGCGCGATCACCAGGGTCTGCATCGTGGCGGTGTTTTCCTCCATAATGTAGCTGATGCACGGATTCGAGTTGATGACGATCTCATAGGCGAGTCCGCGCATGCCCTTGCGATAGTGCGTTTCGTGGGTTGCGAACGACTTTCCGAACGACCAGTGATTGTAGTAGAGCGGCATGCCAACAGACGAATACGCGTCCAGCATCTGCTCGGCCGTAATAACCTCTATCTGATTGGGATAAGTATCGAGCCCAAGCTCGCTGTGCGCGACCGCTTCGCACGAATCATGGATCCGCTGAATGAGCTGGTGATCCCAGTCGGCGCCGGTGAACAGCAGATCGTGTCCCCTCGTCGCGGTCATGCAGATCCTTGCTTGGCACCGGAAGTCGTGCTTGACCCAGTCGCGCCCTGTGTCTTTCGCTCGAAGAGTTCGCGAAATACCGGGTAGATTTCGTTGCGGTGCGTGACCCTGCGCATCGCGAAGTCGGCGCCACGCTCGCGTACCATCTCGTACGTCCGCCACAGATCTGTGCCGCGCTGGACGAAGCCGGCCGAGGCGCGATCGTTCTCAGGGCCGACTTCCAGGTAGGCGAAATACTGGCAAAGCGGGAGAATACCTTCCTTTAGTAGAACCGCCGTCTTCTCACCATCACGCGAACTGTTGTCGCCGTCGGATGCCTGTGCCGCATAAATGTTCCAATCCTCGCGCGGATAGCGTTGGCCGGCGATGCGGATCATCTCCTCAAGCGCGCTGGAGACGAGCGTGCCACCGGTTTCGGGCGAGTGGAAGAAGGTGTCTTCGTCGACCTCCTCCGCTTCGTGGGTGTGGCGAATGAAGACGATATCGACATGACGGTAACGCCGCTTGAGGAAGATGTAGAGCAGCGCGAAGAATCGTTTAGCAACGTCCTTCATGTGCTCGGACATCGAGGCGGACGTATCCATCAAGCAGAACATGACAGCCTGCGCGACCGGCTTTGGTACAGGCTGGAAACGGCGGAAGCGGATGTCGAGCGGATCAATGAAGGGCACCCGCTTGCCGCGCCTGACCAGCAAATCCCGCTTGGCTTTCAGCTCGACGAGTTCGTCCTCGTGTGCCGCCTGTCGTTCCAACGCTAGGATTTCGATCTCGAGAGCGGCGATCTCCTCGGCCGTGGGACGCCGCAGCGCGATACGCCGCGACATGCTGTTGCGCATCGTCCGCGTCAGCGAGAGATTTGCCGGTGACCCAGAGGTCGAATAGCCGGCGCGTTGCATGCTGAAGTTCTCCGTCTTTGCAAGGCTCGTCTTCGCCAAGTCCGGAAGTTCGAGGTCTTCAAAGAAGAGATCGAGGTACTCGTCCTGGGAAAGCGCGAAGCGGAAATCATCTTCGCTTTGCCCATCCGCGCCGCCGTCGCCATTGCCACCGCCAGCGCCGCCCCCCGACTTGTCCTTGGGTATCTTATCGCCCTGAAGGTACTTCTTATTGCCCGGCAGAAGGCCTTCGCGCGTGCCGCCCGACGAAGCGCGGTGTAGCCGCGGCTCGCTGAGACCATCCATCGGGATCGTCACCTCGCCGCCCTGATCGAAATCGCGCAGATTGCGCCCGCCTGAGTTCGTGCGCACCGCCTGCTTCACCAGCGCCTTCGCACGACGAAGGAAACGCTGTCGGTTCGCCAAGCTCTTGCCGCTCGAGTTCAGACGCCGATCAATGAGGTTCATGGCTTCACGCTGATGAGGATCATCCCGATTTTTTCGCCCTCATATACCATTCGACAAGCCGCCTGACCTGTCGCTCGGTATAACCTCGCGACATCATCCGTTCGACGAACTCCGTATGCTTCTTCTCCGTCTCGCTATCGCGTTTGGAGGTAAAGCTTATCACCGGCAGCAGGTCTTCGACCTGGCTAAACATGCGCCGCTCGATAACCTCACGGACTTTCTCGTAGCTTGTCCAGGCCGGGTTCTTGCCGGCGTTCTGGGCGCGCGCGCGCAGGGAGAACTTGACCACCTCGTTGCGGAAGTCCTTCGGGTTGGCGATGCCAGCCGGCTTCTCTATCTTGGTAAGTTCCTGGTTTAGAAGCTCGCGATTGAGCAACTGCCCGGTGTCTGGATCCTTGAAGTCCTGATCCTCAATCCAGGCGTCGGCGTAATCGACGTAACGATCGAACATGTTCTGTCCGTAATCTTGGTAGGACTCCAGATACGCTTTCTGGACCTCGTGGCCGATGAACTCGGCGTAGCGCGGTGCGAGTTCGGCCTTGATAAATTCAAGATACCGCTTCTCGACATCCGCGCCCATCTGCTCGCGCTTGATTGATTGTTCCAGCACGTACATCAGGTGGACCGGATCGGCGACGACTTCCAGCGTGTCGTGGTTGAACGTCGCCGCCAGCACCTTGAAGGCGAAACGCGTGGAAACGCCGTCCATGCCCTCGTCGACGCCGGCGGCGTCCTTGTACTCCTGCATGGAACGGGCGCGCGGATCGACCTCACGCAGGCTTTCACCGTCGTAGACCCGCATCTTCGCGAAAAGATTGGAGTTCTCGTGTTCGCGCAGGCGCGAAAGCACCGAAAAGCGCGAAAGCATCTCGAGGGTGCCGGGGGCGCATGGCGCGCCCGACAGCTCCGACGAACTGATCAGCTTGCCGTAGATGAATTCCTCCTCCGTCGCGCGGAGGCAATAGGGCACCTTGATCACGTAGATGCGGTCGATGAAGGCTTCGTTGTTCTTGTTCGAGCGGAAGGCCTGCCATTCCGATTCATTGGAGTGGGCCAGGATGATGCCGGTGAAAGGAATCGCTCCGATGTTCTCGGTGCCGACGTAATTGCCTTCCTGCGTAGCGGTGAGCAGCGGGTGCAGCATCTTGATCGGTGCCTTGAACATCTCGACGAACTCGAGCATGCCCTGGTTCGCGCGGTTGAGGCCGCCCGAATAGCTGTAGGCGTCGGGATCGTTCTGGGAGAGAGTCTCCAGCCTGCGGATGTCGACCTTGCCGACAAGGGAGGAGATGTCCTGGTTGTTCTCGTCGCCGGGCTCTGTCTTTGAAACGCCAATCTGCCGCAGTCGCGACGGGTTGAGCTTGACCACCGTGAACTTGCTCGGATCGCCATGAAACTCGTCAAGCCGCTTGATGGCCCACGGGCTCATCAGCCCGGTCAAGCGCCGTCTTGGGATATTGTAGCGCTCTTCCAGCTGAGCGCCCATTTGCTCGGGATCGAACAGTCCAAGCGGACTTTCGAAAACAGGGCTGATCTCCTCGCCGGCTTTCAGCGCGTAAATGGGAAAGCGCTCCATCAGCGCCTTCAGCCGCTCGGCAAGCGAGGATTTGCCGCCACCCACAGGGCCGAGCAGGTAGAGAATCTGCTTACGCTCTTCCAGTCCTTGCGCGGCGTGGCGGAAGAAGCTGACGATCCGCTCGACAGTCTCCTCCATGCCGTAGAAATCGGAGAAGGCGGGATAAGTCCTGATCGTGCGATTCATGAAGATGCGGCCGAAGCGGGCATCCTTCGCGGTGTCGACCATGGTCGGCTCGCCGATCGCCGCCAGAATGCGCTCCGGCGCTCCAGCATACATCATGGGATCGGTGCGGCAGCCCGTCAGATATTGGGTAAGCGACATCTCGGTCGCTCGGCGAGAATCGTAGGTTCGCGTGAACGCGTCGAAGAGATCATCCATGTGGCGACCGGGTCCTTCCGTCAGATCGAAACGCAACGATAGGTCTTTGGGCTTGGCAGTACCTCGAGTTCGATTCCGCGATTCTTGCAGGGTCTGTGCCTTGATGATGGTCGCATGTTTAATCGGCGCAAGCGCGATCTCGTGCGTCTCTTTAGCATTTGGCGCGACTGCACCATCTGAGTGACACTCTTGGCACTGGCCCCCCGGCACGTTTCGTCTCTGGGCTTAGCATTGCTGCCGCGCCTCAGACTGGACGATGCTGACGGAGCCTTCGCGTGAGAGCTTTGGCCCCTGCCGCAACGGCCACGTTCCGCGTTTGGCGAAAGCCGTGCGAGACGGAGTGAGACGCGACTCGATTGTCTTGCCCAGACAACCACCGCTAAAGCCTATCTTAAGTTATAAGATCGTAGCAACCGCCAGGTGAACCTCAGGTGAGCGGCGACGGGCTGCCGCATTGCTTTGCTGAACGCGAAAGTATCTCGGCTGAACGCGAAAGTATCTCGACGATGAGGATCGCGATCGTTGGCGCCGGCATTGCGGGCTTGGCGTGCGCGGGCGCTCTGGACGCTGGATCAGACGAGATTATCCTTTTCGACAAGGGCGCGCGGCCCGGCGGCCGTCTTTCGACGAGCGTGCTTTCGACCTCGGCTGGCGACGCCAGCTTCGATTATGGCACGCGCTCTTTCTCCGCTTGGGATCCCACGTTCCGCGAGAGGATCGCGCGATGGCTGCTCGACGGCGTGGTCGCTCGTTGGCCTGCGGCCGAAGACGGGGCCTGGGTCGGCGTGCCCGGCATGAGCGCACCGATCGCCGACATGGCCCGGACCCTCACCGTACGCTGGGCAACGAGAGTCGACGCTTTCGTTCGGTGCGACGGGCGCTGGCGCCTGACCGGCGAAGGCTTGCTCGACGAGGTCTTCGACCGGGTCGCCGCGGCGGTTCCGGCCGAACAGGTCGGCGCCCTGGTCAAACCGTTCGACGCGGCGCTGGCGAAGAGGGCCGAGACAACACGATCTCAGCCCTGCTGGTCGTTGATGGCGGCTTTCGCCGCGAGACTGCCCATCGCGGCCGACATCATCGAGAGTCAAGGGAGCATCGGCTCGGCTGTGCGAAACTCTTCCAAGCCGGGCCGGTCGGGTCCCGAAGCCTGGGTGATCCAGGCTTCGGCCGAATGGTCGAACCGCTATATCGAGGCGGATGCCGGCGCGGTCTCGACGGCCCTGCTGGCCGAGTTCGCGCGTCTCACGCGCACGCCTCTTCCAGTTCCGCTCCTGACACGCGCGCACCGCTGGCGCTACGCCACGTCGGGTTCCTCCGGCGAAGGCTTCCTGTGGAACGAGTCGATCGGCCTTGGCGTGTGCGGCGACTGGCTGCTCGGGCCCAATGTCGAGGGCGCCTGGCTTTCCGGAACCGCGCTCGGTCGAGAGATGCGCCTGCGGCGGGTCGAGCGCTCAGCGTGAGCGCCGCTCAGGCCGCCTTCGGCTGAAGCCCCGCGGCGACCGTGTAGGTCGCCCGCGTCTTGCTCCGGATCTCGTCGAGCGAGACGCCGTCGGCCAACTCCACCAGCACCATG
Organism: Beijerinckiaceae bacterium; assembly: GCA_965198495.1. Taxonomy (GTDB): domain Bacteria; phylum Pseudomonadota; class Alphaproteobacteria; order Rhizobiales; family Beijerinckiaceae; genus RH-AL1. The sequence continues at coordinate 488,006 of CBDAPL010000002.1, forward strand.
TGACCCTCGACCTTGTCGATCTCGAAGACGCCGAGATCAGAGATCACCATGTCGATCACGCCGGAGCCGGTCAGCGGCAGGGTGCAGCGATGCAACAGCTTCGGCTCGCCTTTGGCGGTATGCTCCATAACGACGACGACGCGTTTGACGCCGGCGACCAGGTCCATCGCGCCGCCCATGCCTTTGACCATCTTGCCGGGGATCATCCAGTTGGCGAGGTCGCCGTTCTCCGCAACCTCCATCGCGCCGAGGATGGCGAGGTCGATGTGGCCGCCGCGGATCATCGCGAAGCTGTCGGCCGAGGAGAAGAAGCTCGTCGAGGGCAGTTCCGTCACCGTCTGCTTACCGGCGTTGATGAGATCGGGATCCTCCTCGCCCTCGTAAGGGAATGGCCCCATGCCGAGCATGCCGTTCTCGCTCTGCAGCTGCACGTCCATGCCGTCCGGAATAAAGTTCGAGACCAGCGTCGGAATGCCGATGCCGAGGTTCACGTAGAAGCCGTCTCTGAGTTCCTTGGCGGCGCGCGCCGCCATCTGATCGCGAGTCCAGGGCATTTCGACCTCTCGTAGGCTTGATCCCGGTGGCCCTCGCCACCGCATCGAACACGTTGGTTGATGGCGCGGCGCTCGCCGCGATCGCGCACATGCTTTTTGCGTCACGATGCGTCCCCGTTCCCAGCGTCCGCAAGGTCGATGGAGCACGCGGCGGCAAGGACGATCGTCTCCTAGGCCGCCTTTGGCCGGGTGGTGCGCTTCTCGATCGGCTTGTAAAAACCAGGGACATGGACGATGCGGTGCACGTAAATGCCCGGCAGGTGGATCGCGTCGCCGGCGATTTCGCCGTTTTCGACGAGATGCTCGACCTGGACCACGGTTGTCTCGCCCGCCGTCGCCATGACGGGGTTGAAGTTGCGGGCGGTCTTGCGGAACTGGAGGTTGCCCTCCTTATCGGCCTTCCAGGCGTGGATCAGCGAGACGTCGGCGCGCAGCCAGCTCTCCATGATGTAGGTGTCGCCCTCGAACTCGCGCGTCTCCTTGCCCTCGGCGACCTTGGTGCCGACGCCGGTCTTGACGAAGAAGGCGGGGATGCCGGCACCGCCGGCGCGCATGCGCTCGGCCAGCGTGCCTTGAGGGTTGAACTCGAGTTCTAGCGCGCCGGAGAGGTAGAGCTGGGCGAACAGCTTGTTCTCGCCCACGTAGGAGGCGATCATCTTCTTGATCTGCCTGCTCTCGAGCAATATGCCGAGGCCCGCTCCGTCGATCCCGGCGTTGTTGGAGATGCAGGTCAGATCCCTGACCCCGGTATCCCGCACTGCCTCGATGAGCACCTGCGGCGAGCCGCAGAGGCCGAAGCCGCCGGCCATGACGGTCATGCCGTCCTTCATGACGTCGGCGAGCGCCGTTCTCGCGTCGGGATAGACCTTATTCATCGAGCGCCGATCTCAGAGCGGGAGAGCGGGCCGCCGGCCGGCCCTTCTCTCGCTTGGTACGGCGGGGTCAAACGCTTTGCAAGATCATCCAACGCCTGATCGGGGCGCAACTTGGGCTTACATCGCCACGGCGTCGTAGCCTGCCTGATCGAGCGCGCCGATGATCGCCGCCGGATCGGCTTTCGATGTCACCTCGACCGTTTTGGCGCCGAGATCGCATGTCACCTTCGCGTCGCTATCGAGCGCCTTGACGCTCTTCTCGATCGTTGCCACGCAATGTCCGCAACTCATGTCATCGACCTTGTAAAGCGACATCGAACACTCCAGGCTGCGGCCTCAAAAAAGGGGCCTCGATTCCAGCGTGACCGTATAGTCGCGCTTGCCGCCTGGCGGCGGCGGCGGAAAGGGACCGGCTCGCTTTACGACCGCGAGTGCCTCTTCGTCGAGGAGCGGATCGCCGCTGACCCTCGTCAGGCTCTCCCTGACGATCTCGCCGGAATCGCCGAGCACGAAATTGATCGTCGCGTAGGCATCGGCGCCGGGATGGGGATCGCGATGCAGCGCTTTCGTTAGACGGCTCATCACGATCTGGCCGTATGAGACGAGATCGGTCCCATCGGCCGTCTCGCCCGGCATCGCGATCGGGTCCAGGCTTTGCGGGCCGAGCAGATCCTTCATTCGCTCCGCCGTGGTCTCGGGCTTCTTCGGTTCGGGCGGTTTGGGCGGCTGAGGCTTCTCCGCCTTCGGGGCGGGCTTGCGCGGTTCCGGGGCCTTCTGTTGCTCGGGCGGCTTGGGCGCTTGTTTATGCTGCGGCGGTGGTTGCTGCGGCGGCTTCTCAGCTTCCTTTTTCTCCACCTTCGGCGGCTCGGGCGGCAGTTGCACGAGCTCGACGGGTATCTCCTGGGCACCTCGCGGCGGGGCATCGCGCCATAGCAAGGGCGCTAGAACGAGCGCGTGCAACACGAGGGAGGCGATGATGATCGGCAAGATACGATCGCGCTTGATTGCGAAGCGCGGAAGCAGACGAGACGACGTGTCCCGCGCCTCTTCGCTCACAAGGAGGGTCACCGCGCGCTCTCGACGACGAAATTGACATCGGCGTCAAAGCTGCGCTGCGCGCCTTGCGGCGGCGGTGGAAACGGCGCGGCCTTGCGCACTATTGCGACCGCCTCCGCATCAAGCGATGCGACGCCGCTCCTGTGTACGATCTCAACCTCGAGCAGCTTGCCCCTCTCGTCGATCGAGAAATGCACGCCGGCGCTGCCGGGCAATCCCTGTCTTTGGCCGATCTCCTTGGCTTTGGCGAGCTGGCTGAAAACGATCTGCTGGTAGCTCACCGCCTCGTCGGCGTCGTCCGCCGTGGCCGGAAGCGCCACCGCCTGAAACGAATCCGGCAGCGGACCGAAACCTGTATTTGCCTGTGCCCCGGGCGCGCGCGTCTGTGCCGGCGTTGCCCCCTCCGCCTCGGCGGCGCGTTCCGCCTGCAAAGCCGCTTGCTCGGCCTTCAACGCCGCCAGCTCGCTCTCGAGCGTCCTCTGCTCGTCAGCCGCGGGCGTCGGCGCGGCGGCCTTCGCCGTATCGCGCTTCGCCTCGTCCGGCTTCGCGGGCGAGTCCTTGGCAGGCTTTGACTTGGCGGGCTCTGACTTAGTAGCCTCTGATTTGGCGGGCTCCGTCTTCGCCAGCTCTTCCGGGGGCGACGGGGGTTTGGCGTCCTCAATCTTGGGCGGATCCGACTTGGCGTCCATCTTCGTCGATGCCTTGGGCGCCAGCGCCGGCTTCAGCTCGGGCGCCTTCGTCCGGGCTTCGGGCTTCGGTTGGGGCACCTCGTGGACGATCTCGACGGCGATATCCTGTGGCGGAGCCGACACGGCCGGGCCGCCCATGACGGCGGTGCCGACGATGACGACGTGCAACGCCACCGAGGCGAAGATCACCAAAGCCATGCCGAGCGAGAAGCGGCCCATCCGTCGCGGGACGGACCAGCGATCTTCGGGCTGTTTTTGCACCGGCCCCACTCTGTCCGGTCGACCGGAGGAGCGTAGCGCCATCGTCATTCGGCCGCCAAACGCAGAGGTGGAGCGCCGGCGCTCCACAGCGCAAGCAGCCTCGCTTGCTCGTTCTCGGCGGCGAGACGCGCCTTCTCCTTGACGTGTCCGAAGCCACGGATCGTATCGGGCAACGACGCCAGGGCCACGGCCGTCGCATGGTTCTCGGGCGAAAGCCCGGCGAAGAGAGTGGTCATCAGCGTCTCGTAATCCGCCGCGAGCTTGCGCTCGACGCGACGTTCCGGCGCGTAGCCGAAAACGTCGAACCTCGTCCCGCGCAGCCGCCTGCCTTTGGCAAGGAGCGGGAAAAGCTTGGCGATCCAAGGGCCGAACTTAGTCTTGACCGCGACACCGTTCTTGTCGCGTCGGGTAAGGAACGGGGGCGCCAGATGGTAGGTAATGGCGATATCGCCCTCGAAGCTCTCGGCGATCTGCTTGGCGAACGCCCCATCGGAATAGAGCCGGGCCACCTCGTACTCGTCCTTGACGGCGAGCAGCTTGAAAAAGCCCTTCGCGACCGCCTCCGTCAGAGTCGTCCGCCCGCCGCCGAACACCTTCTCCGCCGATCGCGTCGTCGCGACCAGCGCGCGATAGCGCTCAGCATAAGCTTTGTCCTGGTAGGACGTCAGGAAGGCGACACGGCGCGCGACGATTTCGTCGAGAGAACGCGACGGCTTCTTGCGCCGCGGTTTCATCGACTCGACCAGCGCCTCGACCTCGTCGGGGAACACCGAGGCGCGGCGCCCCAGCGCAAAGGCTTCGCGGTTCATCGTCACCGCTTCGCCATTCAGCGTGATGGCGCGCAGGAGGGACGTTTCCGCCAATGGCACCAGACCGGCCTGCCAGGCATAGCCGAGCATGAACATGTTGGCGGCGAGCGAAGTGCCGAGCAGCGCCGTCGCCGCCCGCGTCGCGTCGACGAAACGGGCGCCATCGCCGGCCGTCTCGCGCAGCAGCGTCTTGAGCTTGGCGGTCGGCAAGCTGTAGTCGGCGTCGCGCGCGAACTCCCCCGGGAAAAGAGCCGCGGTATTGACCACGATGCCGGTCTCGCCCTTGCGCATGGCGCCAAGCACCTTCCGGTTGCCGGCGGCGACGAGATCGCAGCCGAGCACAAGGTCGGCCTCGCCGGCCGCGACGCGGATCGCGTTGATGTCGGCCGGCCGCTCGGCGAGCTTTACGTGCGTGAAGACCGTGCCGCCCTTCTGAGCGAGGCCGGCCATGTCCATGATCCCGCAGCCCTTACCCTCAAGATGCGCGGCCATGCCGAGGATCGCGCCCACGGTGACGACGCCGGTGCCGCCGACGCCGGCGATGATCATCGAGAACGGCTTGGCGCCGAGCGGCGCGGGCACACTGCGAGGCGGCAGCGGGCGAAGGCCATCCATCGACGCCGGCGCCGCCTTACGGATGTTGGCGCCGGAGATAACGACGATGGCCGGGCAGAAGCCCGACACGCAGGTCATGTCCTTATTGCAGCTCGATTGATCGATCGTCCGTTTGCGGCCGAACTCCGTCTCGACCGGCTGGACGGAGACGCAGTTCGACGCCTTGCCGCAGTCGCCGCAGCCTTCACAGACCGCCTCGTTGATGACGACGCGAACGTCCGGGTCCGCCAGCGAACTCTTCTTGCGGCGCCGGCGCTTTTCCGCCGCGCAGGTCTGGTCGTAGATGAGGATGCTGACGCCGGGCACGCTCGCCAGCCGCTTTTGGACCGCGTCGAGGTCCTCGCGGCCATCGACGGTCGTGCCGGTCGGCCAGCGCAGCGCCTTCGGGTACTTTCTGGGCTCGTCCGACACGATCGCGATCGCGGCGACGCCTTCGGCGGCGCATTGCGCGGCGATGCGATCGACGGTGAGCTGACCCTCGATCGTCTGCCCGCCCGTCATCGCGACGGCGTCGTTAAAGAGGATCTTGTAGGTGATGTTGGTCCGGGATGCGACCGCCCAGCGGATCGCCAGCGATCCGGAATGGTTGTAGGTGCCGTCGCCGAGGTTCTGGAACATGTGATCGCGGGTCGAAAACGGCGCCTCGCCGATCCAGTTCGCGCCCTCGCCACCCATCTGGGTAAAGCCCTCGGTGCCGCGCTCCATCGTCTGCGCCATGAAGTGGCAGCCGATGCCGGCGTAGGCGCGCGCGCCTTCCGGGATTTTTGTCGAGGAATTGTGCGGGCAGCCGGAGCAGAAGTAGGGAGACCGCGTCGCCATGTCGACGATCGTCGAGGCCTTCAGCTGCGTCCGCTCGAGCCGGTCGAGGCGCGCCGCAAGGTCGACACTGGGCGACGCGCGCAGGATGCGGCGGCCGATCGCGATGGCGATCTCGTTAGTGTCGAGCGCGCCGTGCGGCGGAAACAGCGGCGCCCCGGCCTCGTCCTTCTTGCCGATGCAGGCCGGCCGGTGCGGCGCGTCGTAGAGCTGCTCGCGGACCTGCTGCTCGATCAGCGCCCGCTTCTCCTCGACGACCATGATCGTCTCGAGACCGGCGGCGAACGCGCGCAAGCCCTCCGGTTCCACCGGCCAGGGGCAGGCGAGCTTATAGAGGCGGATGCCGAACGCGTTGGCCTTGACCTCGTCGATGCCGAGCGCGTCGAGCGCCTGGCGGACGTCGAGGTAGGCCTTGCCCGACGTGACGATGCCGAGCCGAGCCTTGGGTCCGCCCGACAGCACAATCTGGTTCAGCCGGTTCGCGCGCAGGAAGGCGTGGATGGCGGCGATCTTGTGTCGGGTAAGGCGCACGTCCTGGTCGAGGATCGAATCGTGCGCCCTGATGTTCAGGCCGCCGGGCGGCATCGCGTAATCGCGCGGCATGACGGGCGCGAAGCGCTCCAGCGAGGCTTCGATCGACGCCGTCGACTCGACCGTGTCCTTGACGCATTTGATCCCGGTCCAGGTGCCGGTGAAGCGGCTCATGGCGATGCCCATCAGCCCGTAGTCGACGATCTCCTGCACATTGGCCGGCGAGAGGATCGGCATCATCATGTCGGCGAAGACGAACTCGCTCTGGTGCGCGGTCGAGGAGGATTCCGCGACATGGTCGTCGCCCATCAACGCCAGCACGCCGCCGAGCGGCGAGGTGCCGGCGAGATTGGCGTGGCGCAGCACGTCGCCGGAGCGGTCGACGCCAGGACCCTTGCCATACCAGAGCGAGAAAACGCCGTCGTATTTGCCTTCGCCGCGCATTTCCGCCTGCTGGGCACCCCAAACGGCGGTGGCGGCGAGATCTTCGTTGAGCCCGGGCTCGAAGACGATGTCGGCGGCCTCGAGCTGCGACGCGGCGCCGAGTAGGTTGGAGTCGACCCGGCCGAGGGGCGAGCCGCGGTAGCCCGTCACGAACCCCGCGGTGTGGCGGCCGGCGCGGCGGTCGATCTCGCGCTGCATCAGAAGAGTGCGCACGATGGCCTGCGCGCCTGAGACGAAGACTCGATCCTTCAAGAGGTCGTACTTGTCGGCGAGCGTGGTCTGGCCGAGGTTCCGAGCCGGTGCGGGGATGGCGCGCAACAGGTGCGTGGTGCTGTGCAACGCCGCGCGCGCGTGATCGGCGAGACGGTCGCTCACGGGGAGATCCTCGGCGGGATCCGACACGCGGGGTCGCTTCGCTGGGACGTCAAGAGACTGCGGATGCTCGGACCCCTGTTGATGCTCAGCCGGTAGCAGGAGGATTAGGCCCAAGCCGAAGCGACGGCCATGGCTGCGACGCTCACCTTTTGTTGCGCAATCTATCTCAATTCAGCGTTTCTCAGGTGGGGGCCGACGCTCGCCTTCGTGGCGCGAACGCGCTAGGCGAGCGCTCCATCTCGTAGACCCGCTCGCAAGCGGCAGGAGTCGAGGCCGCGTTGATCGTTGGAATGGTGTTGGCGGCGCTGGGCGCGCTCTGGTGGATCGCGGCCGCGGCGACCTTCGCGGCGTCGCTTTTCGGCGCACTGTTGCAGCCGCGCATCCGTCGCAAACGGGCGAACGGCATGGATGTGCCGCCCGTGTCTATCCTGCTGCCGGTCAAACTGATCAACCCCGGCTTCGAACGCGCCCAAGCCTCGGCCTTCGATCAGGACTGTCGCCACGAGATCATCGTCGGCGCGGCGGAGACCCAATCACCAGCGGTCGCCATCATGCAGGCGTTTGTCGAGGCGAGCCGCGTCCCGGCCCGCCTGGTGCGCTCGCCCGGTATCGGCGCGGTCAGTCCCAAGCTCGACACGCTCGCCGCGCCGATCGCCGCCGCCGCCAACGACGTCATCCTCACGAAGGATTCCAACATCTCGTTCTCGCCCGACACGATGCGCGTCATGCTGCGCAGCCTCGGGCCCGGGGTCGGGCTCGTCTGCGCCGTTCCGGTGGCGGTACGCGCCGAGACCTTCGCCGGCGCGATCGAGGCGGTGCTCATCAACCGCGACGCGCGGCTGCTGCTCACCGCCTCGGCACTCGGCAAGGGGTTCGGCGTCGGCAAGGTGATGCTGTTTCGCCGAAGCGACCTCGAGCACGCCGGCGGCGTCACGGCGTTGGCCTACACGATCGCCGAGGACAGCGCGCTCTGCAAGGGCCTCGCGGCCATCGGCCTTCGCACCGTCTTCGCGGAGAACACGGTCGACCAGGAGATCGGCGCGCGCGGCCTCGCGGACGTCTTTGCCAGGCAGGCGCGCTGGGCGGTGATCCGCCGCGCCGAGGAGCCGCTGACCTTCCTCTTCGAGCCGGTGGCCTGCCCCGTGCCGGCCGCGCTTGCCGCCGCGCTCGCCGCCCCGCTGGTAGGCCTCGGCACCGCGACGGCGTTCGCCGCCACGCTAGTTGGCTGGTACCTGATCGAAGTCCTGGTCACGGCGGTTAAGCGCTGGGAGATCCGGCCGTGGACGCCGCTCGCCTTCCTCGGCCGAGACGGCGTCCTGCTCGCCGCCTGGGCGCGGGCTTGGACAACGCGCGAGGTCACCTGGGCGGGCGGCCGGCGCGACGTGCGCGACATGCTGCGCAAGAGAGGCTGAGCGCTCTCGCGCCTGTGACCCGATGCTGCGCGAACGCTTCGGTTTTGCCGATGTTGAGCGTGCTCCCGAACGGAGCTTTCAATGATCGATCTCACCCGCCGCAAGATCATCGCCGCCTCGGCTGGCCTCACCGCCGCCGGGCTCATCGGGCCGGCGGCCGCGCAGGAACCGGCGACGCTGTACGGCAGCGTCAAGGATGGCAAGGTCACGTTGCCGCCGCTCCACGCGCCCGTCGAGGGGGGCGAACATCTCAGCGAACCCCTGCCGCCGGGCAAGCGGCTCGGCGTCGCCGTGGTCGGCATCGGCCATCTCTCGCTGGAGCAGATCATCCCAGGTTTTGGCTCGGCAAAGGACGTCAAGCTGACCGCGCTCGTCAGTGGCCACCGGGACAAGGCTCTGACGATCGCCGCGCAGCACGGCGTGCCGGAGAAGAACATCTACGACTACAAGGACTTCGATCGCATCAAAGACAATCCGGACGTCGACATCGTCTACATCGTCCTGCCAAACGCGATGCACCTCGAATTCACCGAGCGCGCGGCCGCTGCCGGCAAGCACGTGCTTTGCGAGAAGCCGATGGCGACCAGCGTCGCCGAGGCCGAGCGCATGATCAAGGCCTGTCGTGGCGCCGGTCGCAAGCTGATGATTGCCTATCGTCTGCAGTATGACGCGACGCATCGGGCGATGATCGAGATCGCCCGCAACAAAACCTACGGCGCGTTGCGCTACATCGAAGCCGTCAACGGCCAGAACGATGCCGCGGACGGGCAGTGGCGCCAGATCAAAGCGCTGGCCGGCGGCGGATCGCTGCCCGATGTCGGCATCTACTGCTTCAACGCGTTTCGCTACATCACCGGCGAGGAACCCGTCGAGATCACCGGCCGCATCACCCAGCCGAAAGACGACCCGCGCTTCAGAGAGATCGAGGACATCGCGACGTTCACGCTGCGGTTTCCGTCAGGTGTCATGGCCTCGGGAACGTCGGGCTACAGCTTCTACAACAACCGTCAGCTCCGCTGCATGGCGACGGATGGCTGGTTCGGCCTCGATCCGGCGTTTTCCTACAACGGGCTCGTCATGAGTATCGGCCAGAAGGCCGGGCCTTCCGACGCGCGTCAGCAACGCGTGTGGACGCCGAAAAACCAGTTCGCGGTGGAGATGGACGCCTTCGCCGAGGCGATAAAGACCAACAAGGAGCCGCATACACCCGGCGAGGAGGGCCTGCAGGACATGAAGATCATCGAGGCGATCTACGCTTCGGCCGCCGATGGCGGACGCGTGGTCAGGATGCCGACGTCGACCGGCCTTGACGTCACGCGCGGGCCTCTGCCCGCGATAGCTGGCTAGGCGTCGCGTTTCCGACGGCGCTCGGCCGTGCCGAACACGAAATCCCAGTAGGGCGCGCTCACGCCGAAACCTTTGTCGTGATCGCGGTAGTGATGCATCAGGTGCAGGCGGCGGAGAGTCAGTCCGAGCTTCGTCGTCGGCGTCGCATGATGCGTGTAGTAGTGCACCATATCGTAGGCGAGATAGCCGGCGACGAAACCGGCGAGGGCGGGATAGCGCAACGTCGTGCCAAACAGCAGCGATGCGACCAGCCACGCGACGATCATGATCGGACCCGACAACAGGATCGGCATCACAAGGCGCAGCGGATCGTTGGGGTGATCGTGATGGACGCCATGGATGAGGAAGTGCATGCGCCGGCCGAACTCGCCCGGGAACTCCCAGTGGAATAGGTAGCGGTGTCCGAAATATTCGATCAGCGTCCAAATGAGATAGCCGAGCGCCACCATGCCGACGACGGTCAGCGGGGCGATCAGCTGGAACGACACGACGACAAGCGCGACGATGAGCGGGACGTAGACGAAAAGCGGCACCGACCAATGAACGCGAGACAGCTTGTCGAGCACCGGGTTTTCGAACAGGCGCGGCGACGCCGACAAGCGCTCCGCCTCGTTCGCAAATCCATGGTCGGTCGCCGTCATCCTGCTGGCCTCTGCTAGGGTTCACGCGATGTAGCCGTGCGCCGCGCCTTGCGGCAAGTCACATTGGGCAACACTCTCTTGCATTGCGGGAGGCTGGAGCAATTCAGCCCGTTCCGACAGGGGTGTCGCCCCACGCGACCGCTGACGTCATGAAAATGCCAAAGGGAGTAAGAGCTTGACAATACCACACGACACGCACCTGGAAATTGGCTCCCTGCTCTTCGAGGGGATCGACCAAATCGATCTCACGGGTCCATTCGAGGTGCTCTCGCGCATTCCAAACTCGACCTACAGGATCTACGGCAAGACCGCCGACCCAGTTCGTGACATGAAGGGCCTGCGCCTGACGCCCGATGCGGCGCTCGCCGACGCGCCGCGGCTCGATGTCCTCCACGTTCCAGGCGGCTTTGGTCAGGAAGCACTGATGGAGGACGAGGAGGTGCTGGGCTGGATCCGAAGCCAGGCGGCTGGCGCCCGCAGCGTCTTCTCCGTCTGCACCGGTGCGCTACTCTGCGGGGCCGCCGGCCTGCTCAAGGGGCGCCGCGCGACGACGCACTGGGCGTCCTTTCACCTGCTGCCGTTCTTCGGCGCCGTTCCAGTCAACGAGCGAGTGGTTCTGGAAGGCGATTGGATCTTCGCCGCCGGCGTCACGGCTGGCATCGATGGCGCACTTCGGCTCGCCGCCCACCTGCGTGGCGACGCGGCAGCCCAGGCCATCCAGCTCTACATGGTCTACTCGCCGGAGCCGCCTTTCGACAGCGGCACGCCGGAAACTGCGCCGGCCGCGATCCTCGACGAGGCGCGCCAGTCCGTGCGGGGCATTACGGCGCGGCGGGAGGCGACGGCGCGCCGGGTCGCCAAGCGGCTCGGCATCCCCGTACCGGAACCTGCCGCCGGATAGCCGGGCTCATCCCGCCAAGTCGCTAGCGCGTTTCTTCGCGGCGGCGACAGCTCGCGTCATGAGGGCGCCGAGTCCGTCTCCCGCGCGCAGAATATCGAGCGCCGCCGCGGTGGTCCCTCCCGGCGAGGTGACCGCCTCGCGCAACTGCTCCGGCGTGCGATCGGGCTGGCGCGCCATCAGCATGCCCGCGCCCTGCACGGTCGCGCGGGCGAGGCGTACCGCGATTTCGGGCGGCAGGCCGGCGGCGATGCCGGCCTCGGCAAGGCATTCGGTCAGCAGGAACACGTAAGCCGGGCCGGAACCGGAGACCGCCGTAACGGCGTCGATCAGACTTTCGTCGAGCCATTCGACGTGACCGACGGCCTCGAGCATTGTCTGCGCAACGGCCCGCCGCTCCTGCGACAGGCCGTGCTCACCGGCGAGAGCGCTGGTGCCTTGCCCGACCACCGCCGGCAGGTTGGGCATGGCGCGGACGATCGCGCCAGCGTTCGGCAGGCCGGCGCGCAGGTCCGCGAGCGTCTTGCCGGCGAGAATCGAGACGACGAGGGTAGCCGGTCGCGCCAGCCGCGCGAGAACGCCCGGCGCTTCGTCGAAGATCTGCGGCTTGATCGCCAGCACGAGTGCTTCGGGCGCCTCGGTCGGCATGTCGACGGCGATGCCACACTCGCGGCAGAACGTGGTGGTCTCGGCGTCGAGATGCGGATCCAGCACGTGGATCCCATCAGGAGGCAGCCCTGCGGCGAGCCAGCCGCGAAGCAGCGCGCCGCCCATCTTGCCGGCCCCGACCAGGACCAAGGAAACGGGCCAGCGTGGTTCCGTCACCAGATGGCCATTAAGCTTCGCCGCGCGTCTCGATCATTGCCGTATCAAGCGCCTCGCGACCGGATTTGCCGGCCCAAACGACGAATTGGAACGCCTGATAGTAGCGTTCGCACGCCATGACGGCAGAGGTCAGCACGCTCTCGCACTGGCGGCCGTTCAGCTCCGCGCCGCCGGCAAGCAGCAGGGCGTGGCGGAACATGATGACGCCGTCGGTCGGCCATATGTCGAAATGGCCGATCCACATCTGCTCGTTAATCAGCGCGACCAGGCTCAGCACTTCGGCCTTGCGCGGGGTCGGCACCTTGAGGTCGAAGGCGCAGGCGACATGCATCGCCTCCATGTCGGGCAGCCAGGTGAAGGCTATGTTGTAGTCGGTCCAGCCGCCGGCGACTGAAATCGAGATCTCGTCGTCTTCGTCGCGGTCGAACGACCAATCGTGCGAGGTGGCGAGGCGCTCGACCATGTCGACCGGGTTTTCGGTGCGGGTGGCCTCGACGTGCATCTGCGACAACGACATTCCCTAGCCTCGGTACGAGCGTGCGGCCAGGCTCGAGGCCTTGCCGCGCCGGTTTAAACGGACGCGGATGAACGTGAACGCGACAGGCCATCCTTGAAGGTGCGTGACCGGCTCCGATTCGCCGATGCGCGCCGCAAATGAATCACAAGGTGCCACGCACGATCAACCTGTTTGGTTTCCTTCGGCAGCCGGCTCGGAGGCGACTGCGGGTCACCTCCTTGTTGCTCTTACGCTCGCGGATTCGCGAGAATCCGTCCATGCTCGCGAGCATTATGTCCACACAAGAAGCACGGTAAGCTTTACGCACGATCTCGGGGCGTCGGCTGCGACCCTGTCGATCACACAAGTGCGCAAGACCACACTCGCGGAGGATCGACACAGTGAAAGTTTCGCTCATTCAGATGAACTCGGTCGCCGACAAGCATGCCAACATCGCGGCCGCGAGCGCGCTGATCGAGCGGGTGGTCGGCGATGAGGGCCCGGACTGGATAGCCCTGCCGGAATGTTTCGATTTCCTGGGTGGCCAGCGCGCCGACAAGCTGGCGGCGGCCGAGACCTTGGGCCATGGTCCGGCCTATAGCGCGATGCGCGACCTCGCCGCCCGCCACAAGATCTTTCTCCACGCCGGCTCCATGCTCGAGAAGGCCGAGGGGGAGGAGCGCATCCACAACACCACGATCGTCTTCGACCGCGCCGGCGCGGAGGTCGCGCGCTACCGCAAAATCCACATGTTCGACATCGTCACGCCGGACGGGATGTCCTATCGCGAGAGCGCGTCGTTCAAGCCGGGCGAGCGGGTCGTCACCTACGATTGCGAGGGCGTCACGATCGGTTGCTCGATCTGCTACGACCTGCGCTTCCCCGCTTTGTTCCAGGCGCTCGTCGCCAGGGGCGCGCAGATGATCGCGCTGCCTTCCGCGTTCACGATGCAGACCGGCAAGGATCATTGGGAGGTGCTCTGCCGCGCCCGGGCGATCGAGACGCAGACCTGGTTCTGCGCCCCGGCGCAGACGGGCACCCACACGATCGGCGCCGAGCGGCGCCAGACCTACGGCCACTCGATGGTGATCGATCCCTGGGGTCTCGTCACGGCGCGCGCGTCGGACGGACCCGGCCTCGTCAGCGCGCGGATCGATGCGGCGCGCGTGGCCAAGGTGCGCGAGGGCATGCCCGTGCAGAGCCATCGGGTGCCGCTTGAGTGAGCGAGCGGGGCGCGGCGCCGGCCTAGTAGCAGACCGTTTTCGCTTGCGTGCCGATCGAGGTGCTTTCGCACACCCGCTTCGGCTCGTCGGGATCGTAGCTCGCCTTCTTCGTGGACGCGCAAGCGCCAACCAGCAAGGTCATCAAGAGCACGACCGCCTTCTTCATCGTTCTTCCCGCGATATCCGCCCCCGTTCGATCTTGTATGCGATGGCGCACCAGTCAGCTAGCTTGCGACAGTGTAGGTCAATACCCACGCCGCGGCTCGCTGCTTCAGCAAATCAAGAAACTTGGGTGAACCAACCCAAAGCTTGCTCCTTCACGGCGACCATCTCGAAGCTGTAGGACCGGTTCGCGTGAGGAAGCGCCGCGCACGGTGCCAGCCGTCTGATCCTGATAGATCGCGCCAAGCAGCGGGCTCAGAGCGCGACTGTTGCGCACGGACAACCACATGCGGAGCAGATGCCGCTTGCGATCGGTCTCGTCGCCAAGCCATCCGCCCTCATCCTGGCGTCTTCGGGACGACAGATGTGGAAGGCAGGCTCTGATGGTCGTCTCGACGCTGTTCAAAACTTCCGCGGGTCGCGTTTTGCCTCGACTCGACGGGACCGTAATCGCGCGTCAAGTCGGAATGCGGTAGAGGCAGAATGACCGGTGCGGCGGTCGCCTCCGCCGTCGCCGGATTTGCGCGTCGCCACTTAGGCAGCTTGTCCAATGGTGACGTTTGCAGCTTCAAGCCGGAGTGGCGCGCCCGAAGAGATTCGAACTCCTGACCCCTAGATTCGTAGTCTAGTGCTCTATCCAGCTGAGCTACGGGCGCGTGCCGCGCGGCGCGGCGTTTAGATACAGCCTAGCCGCGATCGCGGGCTGTAGGCCCGGAGGCGTTGCATAGCGGCTCGCTCCGATGGTGGCAAGGCGCAAACGCGGTAGAGGCGGCCCGGCGTGATCGGCGATGACCCGCGGGTTATGGCAGTGCCAGGCGGAAGCACGCGCCCATCTCGTCGCTGGTGGCGTGCAGCGCGATCGTGCCGCCGTGCGCGCGAATGAGGTCCGCGGCGATGGCGAGGCCGAGACCGGTGCCGCCAGGCTGGCTCGAGTTCTGGAAGGCCGAGAAGATCTTCGGGCGCATGCCGACCGGAATGCCGGGACCGGTGTCGGCGACCTCGATGATGGTTACGCCGCCCTCTTTCCAGGCACGCACGCTCACCACGGGTAGGCGGCCCGGCGAGGCGCCGGCGCGTTCCAACGCCTGGACTCCGTTGCGCATGAGATTCAGCAAGATGCGGAACATCTGCTCGGCATCCGCGGCAACCTCGAGATCGGCGGGCACGTCGTTGGTGATCCGCACGTTGGCGTGCGCCTCCGGCGCTACCGTCTCTGCCGCCTCGGCGACGACCGCATGGAGGACGACCTGGCGCAGGCGAGGGAGTTCGTCGACGGCGCGCCCGTAGGTCAAGGTCGATTGACAAAAGCGGATCGCCCGGTCGAGCGTGGCGACGAGCTTGGGCGCCAGGCGCTGCGCTAGCGGATCGCGAACGTTGGCGAGGCGATCCGAGAGGATCTGCGCCGAGGCCAGCATGTTGCGCATGTCGTGGTTGATCTTGGCGACGGCGAGGCCAAGATTGGCAAGGTTCTTCTTCTGCGAGAGTTCAAGGGCGAGGGCCTCCTGCATCACGGCCAGCGCGCGCTCGGCGTGACCGATCTCGTGCGCCTTGTCCGAAGGAATGATGATACGCGCACGGTCGCCGGGATCGGCGCCGAAATCCATGATGCTGGTGGTCAGCCGCCGCACCGGCGCGAGGATCATCCGGTGCATGGCGAGCGCCGCCAGCATGGCGACGATGACCGACACGATCAGCGAATAGATCAACAGCCGCTCGGAGAAATGATGCATCGCCGTCTTCAGCGGCGCTTCGTCCATCGTCACCTCGATGGCGCTTCCACCCATCGGGGCCGCGCTGAGAAGAGCGAGAACGCGCCCGTCCGGCGAGGCGAGGGTGCGGAACGCCGCCCCTAGTAATCTGGACCAACTGGTGACGCGCAGATCGTCGGTCTCGTCGACCTGGACGGGATGTTCGCCCGAGGCGAGCACGCGGCGCGTCCCGTTCTTCTCCATGACGATCATCCGCGCCCCGACACTCTTCAGCATGTCGCGCGCGAGCGTGTCGGAGATCATGCCTTCAGGCGCGCTTTCGAGGACAAGGGCGGCGGTGTAGGCGGCGCTGAGATGATTGTGCAACCAATTATAGCGCATGTTGGCGACGGCCGGCACGTAGATCATGATCTCGGCAAGCATCACGAAGGCGCCGATGAGAACGATCAGGCGCCCAGCCAAGCCGACACGGGGAACGCCGACGCGGGGCAGGCCGGCAAGCGGCAGGCTCACCCGCCGGCTTTCTCCCCGGCGAAGGCCGGCCTCAAGGAGCGGCGGCCCGTTCCGCGTCACGACATCGCGCATATCGGTCCTTTGCCGTCCCGGTCTCGCCGTGGCACGGTACGGTAAAGTGAGACTAGCCGACAAATTGGCCGCTGTTGAGGCCGCCATGGTCGCAGGCTCGCGGCATCGAAAGTCGAAAGAGTCGGTTGGCAAGGGGCATCGACCTCAATCGTCCACGGCTACCGTCCCGGAGCCCGCGCATGGGACGACAGCGTAGCGGTCGATCCGCCACCAATGCATGCCGTCATCCCGCACCACATGTCGCCACACCGGGAGCGGCGGCGACCATATCCGGATGCCAAGCCCCGAAGGAAGAACCGCGTCGGCGTCGAGCGGTGCGACGATCCAGGCGGGTCCGCCTTTGCCCGAGGGGCCGAAGCTCGCGCAGAAGGATCTGACGCGGGCCGGATCGAGAGATGGCGCCGCGATGGGAGCCGGCAGGAAAAGGGGCTTCAGAAGATAGGGCGACGCCAGCCCCGCCGCGATCACCGCCTTCGCGCGAGTGTGCCAAGTGATCGCCAGATCGCGCGAGAACACGATCGCGCTGCCTTGTATCTGCGCGTTCCAATTGGGGCGGCCGAGCCAATACCAGGCCTCATCACCCTCGGTCCAGAGTACCGGACCGGGTCGAGACGCGAGCATCGCGATAAGATCGGGCTTTCGGGCCGCCGAACCGGCATCGGCGTTGCCCGGCATCTGCCCGTTCCACACCGTCGCCAGCACGATTGTGCCGACAACCACGCTTGCCGCCGCGCTCACGCGCGTCGCGACGGCGTCGGGCCAGCGCGTCCACGCCCAGGCGACGAGAACGACCGGCACGGTCGCGATGCCGACCGGCCAGAGGATCGCCCAGGTACCGCCGGCGCCGGCGGGCAAGCCCGAACGAATGGAGTGCAGCGTGGCGACGGCGACCCCTTGGTCGATCAGGATCGTGATCGCGCAGAATGCCCAGGCGGCGAGCACGGCGCGACGATCGAGCCGGAACGACAGACGTGGGCCGCCTACGTATATACCCAAAGCGCAGAGGGCGCAGAGCGGCCCCATCGGGAAGGTGCCAAGATCGATCCAACCGGCCGCAAGCAGGGCCAGCGCGATTTGGCCGCTCGCGCCACGCCGCGGCAGGTGGCAAAGGCAGACACCGGCCGCGAGCGGGGCGAGAGCCGCCATAAGCCATAGGGCCCGCCAGGGCTGCGCCTGCATGACCAGGAGATCGCCGAAGAGATCCACCAGGACGAAGGACGCGAACGCGCCGGCGAGCCCGACGCCTAGCGTCGCCAGGAGGACGATCCGCGCCCAACCGCGCATAAGACCGGCGGCGAGCGCGATGGTCGCGCCGCGCACGATGATCGAGGACAGCCCGTCGCCGAGCGGCCAGAGACCCACGTAGAGGTAGGTGTTGCGCTCGACCAGTATCGCGCTCCAGGCTGGATCGATCCTGATCATCAAGCGGCTCACGAGCGGCATCCCCGTGGCGCCGGCGACGATCATGCCGATGCCGGCGACGGCCGCCGCGATCAGCCAGCGCTGGTCGCGGATGCCGAGAGCGACCACAAGCACGCCGACGCCCGGCAAGGCCAAGATCGGGTGGACCAAGGCGGCGAGGAGGAGCCACGCAACACACCGCGTCCATCGCTCTCGGCAGAGCGCGGCGAGGGCCATCAGCACGGCGGCCTCGGCGAGAGGCCGCGGGATCGGCAGCGATTCGCCGGCCGCGATCAGGTTCCAGGGCGTGTACACTGCGGACAGGACGCAAGCGCAGGCGAGCCCGAGAACGATAGCGCGGCGTGGCAGCAGCACACGGGCGAGGGCGGCGAGGGCGGCGAACCGGACCACCATGTTGACAACACTGAGCAGCGCGACCGTCGGTCCGAGGCCGAAGGCGCCGGCCAACCTGCCGGCGATGACGCGGAAGATCGAGAACCCAGACTGCCCGTCCAGCCTGAACATGAGATCGCGGCCGACGCCGGGATCGATGTCGGCAAGCGCGCGGCCCATGTAGATGCGCGCGTCCTGCTCGATGCCGACGAAGCCGTGCGCGAGCGCCCAGAGAAGCGCCAAGGCCATGCCGATGAACGCGTCGGTCGGCACGGATCTCGAAAGATTGCCGATGATGGCCATCGGGCGAGCGGTCCATGACGATGTCGGCGCGGCCGCGTCGCTCACGCGTCTCGACTCGCCTTGAAGACGAGGCTTCGTCTGCTCAGGAAATTGAAAAGGAAGACGATGGCGGTCGTCGGGATCTTCGCGAGAGCGACGACGAAGCCAAGCCTGGCGACGAACACGTAGAGCAGAACCTGGGTCAGCGCGAGGCCGGCCACTCCGACGACGAAGAAGCCGACCGTCTCGCTATCGCGCAAGGCTCGGCGACGGTCGGCGAAGACGAAGCGCACGTTCAGCATGTAGGAGATCACCATGCCCGCCGAAAAGCTCAGCATGGAGGCGGCAAGATAGTTCGCGCCGAGCCAGACGAGGACCAGCAGCAGACCGCAGTCGGACGCGAGCGCCAGCCCGCTGACGAGCCCGTAGCCGAGCAGATCGAAGAGGAAGCGTGCGGCCCGGCCGTCCCCGAAACGCTCGAGGCCGAAGTCGCGCGGCGCGGCGAGCGTCACGCCGCCGCTCGTTTGGGTACCAGCCGCTCGCTGTTCAGGGCCTCCTCCACACCCGACAAGCCGGCCTCTCCGTACTCGGCATCCTCGTTGACCTGCCAGGTGTCGAAGATCTTCTCGCCCGCGATGATATTGCGGGCGGTCAGCATGCCGGTCATCATGGCATGGTCCTGGTTGTTGTACTTGTGCATGCCGTTGCGACCGACGAGGTGCAGCTTCGGGTATCGCAGGCCGATCTCGCGGCGGATCATGTCGAGATTGTCGGCGTAGGTCTCGTCGTAGACGGGATAGGCCTTCTTCTGGCGTACGACGCAGGCGTCATAGACGTCATCGGCGGCCATCAATCCGATCTTGGCGATCTCTCGCTTGCCCAGCGCGACGAGATCGTCGTCGCTCGACGTCCACAGGCCGTCGCCCTCGAAGCAGAAATACTCAAGTCCAAGGCACGTCGAGACGCCGTCTGGTATCATGTCGGGGGACCAGGAGCGGAAGTTCTGCACCCGGCCGACCTTGACGCTCGGATCGTGAATGTAGATCCAATTGTCCGGCAGTTCCTTCTGCGGCCTGCCGATCAGCACGACGGTGAGGAAGTCGCGGTACTTCAGGGCACGGGCATGGAAGACGCTCAGCGGCTTGGGCGTCAGGCGCCCCATCAGTTCGGGGATCGGCGCCGAGGAAACGACATCGCGCGCGAGGAACGTGCGTCGCTCGCCGCCGCCGGTGAGAGCTGTGATCGTCCAGGTCATCTTCGCCTCGTCAAAGGCAAGGCTCTCGAGTGTCGTGTCCATGGCGAGGGTCCCGCCCAAGGCCTGAAACCTGGCGGCGGCGGCCTCCCACATCATGCCGGGGCCGCGGCGGGGATAGCGGAAGCTCTCGATCAGCGACTTTACGGCGGGGTTCTTGTCGTCATGGCCCCTCGCTTTGCCCAGCCGCAGCGAACGTCGCAGAGCGTCGACGATCGCGCTCGATAGGCTGAGGCCCTTGATGCGCTGCGCCGCCCAATCGGCCGAGATCTCGTCGCAACCCATGCCCCATACCTTCTCGGTATAGGTCTTGAAGAAGATCGAAAAAAGCCGCTCTCCGAACTGGTTGCCGACCCATTGATGGAAAGTCTTGGGCTCTTTGACCGGGAACAGACGGGCGATGCCGTAGGACGCCACGCAGGCGATACTCTCGAGCGGGCCGAGATTGCGCAGCGCCTCGAACGCCTTAAGAGGATAGGCGTAGAACTTGCCCTTATAATAGATGCGCGACAGGCGGGGACGATCGATGAAATCGTCGGGCAGGATCTCGTTCCAGAGGTCGACTACCTCCTTCGACTTCGAAAAGAAGCGGTGGCCGCCGATGTCGAACAGGAAGTCCTTGTAGTTCACGGTCCGGCTGATGCCGCCGACATAGACCGGATCCTGCTCGATGATGTGGACCGACCGACCGGCCTTGGCCAGCATGTAGGCGGTGGTGAGCCCTGCCGGCCCCGCTCCAATCACGAACGTGTCTAACGTTTCCACCCGGTCTCTCCGCGGCCATGCTGCACGCAACTGGATCAAGAAATGGTTAAGGTGGCGCTACCGCCACGTCCGACGCGGGGGGGCCGTGACGCTCATGTTTTCGCCCGAGCGATATCGATTGTGGTAAAGTCCCGCTGATAGATGGAGACGAGTGATTTGGTTGAGCCGCGGCGACCGGGACGTACGACGACTGGAGCCAGGGCACCCGAGCCGACGCCGGGCGCGATGAAGCCGGGCGGGTCTACGGCCGGCACGTCCAAGGCAGGCATGTCCAAGGCGGGCGTGAAGGCCAAGCCGCGGCAAGGTTCGCCCGGCACGCTCGCCGCACAGGCCGCCGCCGAGCGTATCGAGGCCGAAAAGCATCCCGGTCTGCTGGCGCGAACCGCCGCCGCGCTCATCCTGCAGGACATTGTCGCCAAGGGGCATCTGCTCGAAGAGCGCTTCTCGTCCGCCGCGGTACCGAACCGCTTGCAGCAGCTCGACGCCCGCGATCGCTCGCTGACCCGCTCGATCGTCACGTCGGCGCTCCGCCGCCTCGGCACGATTCGCGCCGCGATCGTCGGATTGCTCGAAACCGGTCTGCCCCGCCAAGTGCCCGACCTCGAATGGACCCTGATCGTCGGCGCGGCGCAGATCCTGCTCCTCGACGTGCCGGACCACGCCGCCGTCGATCTTGCGGTGCGCGCCGTACGTCTCGATCGCAAGACGGCGCCGTTCGCCGCGCTGGTTAATGCCGTGCTGCGCAACGTGGCGCGCGCGCGCGAAACGATCCTCGCTTCAAGCGATCCGCTCGATAACGACGTGCCGGGCTGGCTCGCGACGCGTTGGCGCAGGACCTACGGAGAAGCGACCGCGCGGGCCATCGGCGCGGCGATACGCGAAGAACCCACGCTCGATATCACCGTCAAGTCACAGCCGCTGGATTGGGCCAAACGCCTCGATGCCAAGCTGTTAGCGACGGGCTCGCTCCGGCTCGCGTCGCATGTCGCGATCCAGGAACTCGACGGCTACGCGGATGGGGATTGGTGGGTCCAGGACGCGGCGGCCGCGTTGCCGGCCACGTTCCTGAAGGCGCAGCCCGGCCAGCGCGTAGCCGATTTCTGCGCTGCGCCCGGAGGCAAGGCCGCCCAGCTCGCGGCGGCGGGAGCCCGTCTTACGGCAGTGGATCGCTCGGCCGAACGGCTCAAGCGGCTCAGCGCGAATTTCGAGCGGCTCGGCCTCGAGGCGGAATTGATCGTGGCCGACGCGACAAGCCTGAAGGCACAGCTTTTCGACGCCATCCTCCTCGATGCGCCTTGCCTTGGCACCGGTACGCTGCGCCGCCATCCAGATATCGCATGGACCAAGAAGCCGGGCGACCTTGCCGGTCTTGTCGCATTGCAGGCCAGGCTGCTCGACAAGGCGGTCGAGCTGACGCGCCCCGGTGGCACCATCGTTTACTGCACCTGCTCGATCGAGCCGGAAGAAGGTGAAACGCAGATCGCGGCGCTGCTGCGGCGCAACCCGGACGTCATGCGCTCGCCGATCACCGTCGAAGAGGTCGGCGGCCTTTGCGATATCATCAATCCGCAAGGAGAAATGCGCAGCCTGCCATCGCACTTGCCGGGCCCGGAACCCCGCTTCGCCGGGCTCGACGGTTTTTTCGCCGCGCGGCTGACCCGACGCGGCTGACCCGAGCCGACGCCGCGATATCGTCCACGCGCGATATCGTAAACGAACGTGGTTTACGAAGGCGAAAGACATTGGGGCGATAAGGTGAGGATCGCTCACACGAGCCCGCGGCCATCGCGATGGTCACTCGGCTTCGTTCGGCTTTCCCGGGGACCACGCCGCTGACCGGCGCGACGTTGAAAGATCGCCTGCATGTCCTGACGATCTTCGCCAATCGCGCGGGGCGCTGGATACGCCGGATACTCTTGTCACCGGGCCGGGCGGCGGCGAAACTGCGCGTGAAAATACCCGAGCGGCTGCTGATCGCCCCGCAGGATATCCGCACCAGCGATCCCACCATAGCCGCGGATATCGTGGCGGGGTACTTCGCTTTCGGTGGCAAGATCGTTAACGCGCACGGCCGCTCGCCGTTTGCTATTGAGCCGGGCTCGGAGGCGTGGGCGCGTCAGCTCGCCGGCTTTGGTTGGTTGCGCCATCTGCGCGCCGCCGACAGCCCGGCCGCGCGCGCGAGGGGACGGCGCCTGGTGGAGGATTTTCTCCAGCTCCATGAACGGCCTTCGGGCGGCGCGGCATGGGAGCCGCATGTCGTGGCGCGACGCGTACTCGCCTGGCTGTCGCAATCGCCGGTCATTCTCGCTGGCGCCGAGCGGGCTTTCTACACACGTTTCATGCGCGCGCTGGCCGCGCATCGCGCCGAGCTCGACCAACGCCTGAGCGCTCTCGTCGGTGACGAGAGGCTGCTGGCCGCGCTTGCCCTGGCCGAGTTCGGCCTTTGCGCGCGGGATGCCGACGCGCTGCAGCGCAGTGGCACCGCCGTGCTTGCGGCGGAGATCGAGGCGCAGGTGCTGCCGGACGGCGGCCACATCAGCCGCGACCCGCAAACGCTTATCGACCTGTTGCTTGACCTCCTGCCGCTCCGCCAAGCCTATGCCGCGCGCGGCATACAGGCGCCGCAGCAGCTGCTCAACGCGATCGATCGCATGATGCCCATGCTGCGCCTGTTTCGGCACGGCGACGGGACGCTCGCGCTTTTCAACGGTATGAGCGTGACCGCGCCCGAACTGGTCGCCACCATCCTCGCCTACGATGATGCCCGCGCACAGCCGCTCACCAACGCCCCCTACTCAGGCTATCAGCGCATCGCGGCCGGCGACACGATCGTGATCGCGGAGGCTGGAGCCGTGCCGCCGCAGGCGTTCTCGATGCGCGCCGCCGCGGGCTGCCTGTCCTTCGAAATGTCGTCCGGCATCCGCCGCCTGATCATCAATTGCGGGACCCCCGATCTCAGCCGCGCCGGCGCGCGGCAGGCGGCGCGCACGACAGCCGCTCATTCGACCCTCGTCCTCGCTGACACGTCGTCGTGTCGCTTCGCCGCCAGCGCCGGACTGGAGCGTTGGCTCGGCGATCGGATCCTGACGGGTCCGAGCGAGGTGACGACCCAGAGATCCGAAGGCGAGACCGGCACGCGCATCGCTATGGCGCATGATGGCTACGCCGCCCGCTTCGGCTTTATACACCACCGAGCCCTCACGCTGGCACGCGACGGATCACGCCTCGACGGCCACGATCGATTGGCGCCGACCGGAAAACAAGGATCAGAGGGCGATCCTTACGCGCTGCGCTTCCACCTTCACCCCAGCGTCAAGGCACGGGCGAGCGGGGACGGTTCGGTCGTTCGGCTCGACGCACTCGACGGCGAGAGCTGGATCATGGAAGCGGATCTGCCGATGCTGCTTGAGCCCAGCGTCCTCTTCGCCGCCACCGGCGGCGCGCGCGCAACCTCGCAGATCAAGATCGCCACCGACACGGCGGCGCGGCGCGAGATCCGCTGGAGCATCCAGCGGCTGACTTTGGGGGAGCGGCGGCGCGCTTAAACGGCGGGCTTGTCTGGACTTGGCTCAAGCGCCGTGCGAGCAGAAATCGCCCGCGACGTCCGGCCGGGGTAACCCTTGCGCCGCCCGACCCGTATTCGGCAAAGGACCTTGGATCCGCATTTGCCGCCCTTACGCCTCGTCGATCCCACTCCCGCCCGCTGCGGCATCGCCGTGATGGCGAAGGCATCGAAGGCGGGTCGAACCAAGACCCGTTTGTCGCCGCCGCTCAGCCCGGACGAGGCGGCCGCGTTCAATACCGCCTTCCTTCGCGATATCGCCGAGAACCTACTGACGGCCGGCGCGCAAGCCTCGATCACCGGCTACATGGCCTATGGACCGCCGGGTGAAGGCGCCTTCTTCGATATGCTGCCGCCCGGGCTCGGGCGTTTCGAAGCGTGGCTTCCGCGCTTCGGCGACACGTTGGCGAGCACGATCGAAAGCCTTTTCGAGCGCGGCCACGCGAGTGCCTGCTTGCTGAACGCCGATAGCCCGACCCTGCCGCCAGCGATCCTGCTGGAGGCGGCGCGCGTGCTCGGTGAACCGGGCGAGCGCGCCGTCCTCGGACCTTCGACGGACGGCGGCTACTATCTCCTCGGCTTGAAGGGAATTCACGCGCGGCTGTTCGAGGATATCACGTGGAGCACCGAGCACGTCGCGCGCGAGACGCTGGACCGGGCCGACGAGATCGGCCTGCCGGTGCATATGCTGCCCCCATGGTACGATGTCGACGATGCCGCCTCGCTCGCCACCTTGCGCGGAGAGCTCCTCGAGGGCCGGCCGTTCGGCGCGCTCCGCTCCGCGGAGGCGCGCCATACGCGCGATTTGCTCGCGGCGCTTCATGACAGGTCGGCGCGATGACACGTCGCGCGCTGTCCTGCCTGCTGGTCCTCGGGCTCGGTCTTCTCGTCGTCCACGCCGTCCTCGCCAGCCGCTTCGGGGCGGATAGCGACGAGTGGATCATGGGGTATACCTGGATCGAGGTCGTGCTTTACGCGGTCGCCGTCGTCGTCGCGTTGCGCGACAAAGGGCTTGATCCGGCAATCTCGCGGCGTGCCACCGCCTTCATACTCGGGCTCGGCGTGCTGATGCGCGTCATCCTGATCCCGATCGATCCCATCTCGACCGACATCAATCGTTACATCTGGGACGGGCGCGTGCAGGCGGCGGGGATCAATCCCTATCTCTACATTCCCGCCGACCCGGCGCTCGAAGCCTTGCGCGACGACGAGATCTACCCCGAGATCAACCGCAAGAGCTACGCGCACACGATCTACCCGCCTTTCGCCGAGATCGTCTTTTACCTTGTGACCCGCGTCGACGAGAGCGTGATCGCAATGAAGAGCGCGATGGTCTTGTTCGAGCTCGCCGCGATCTGGGCAATGACTCGCCTGCTTAGGTCGCGCGCCATGCCGTCGACGCGCATCCTGCTCTACGCTTGGCACCCGCTGCCCATTTGGGAATTCGCCGGCAGCGGGCACGTCGACGCCATCGCGCTCACCTGCGTTATGCTCGCGCTTCTCGCGGCGGAGATGAGACGGCCGGTCCTTGCCGGCATCGCGCTCGGCGGCGCTGCCCTGACGAAGTACTTCCCCGTCCTCGTGGGACCTGCCGCCTATCGCCGCTGGGACTGGAAGCTGCCGCTTGCCGGCTTGCTGACGGTCGTCGCGCTTTACCTGCCTTACCTATCGGCGGGTTCTAAGATCTTCGGCTTTCTTTCAGGCTACAAGCGCGAAGAGGGCCTCGACAACGGAATGGGCTTGTACCCGCTCGTCCTCCTTGGGCATCTCGTGCCGAATCTGCCGCCGGTCGTCGTCGCGCTCTACATGCCACTCGCGGCGATCATGCTGTTGGGGCTTGGTTTGGGCATCCTGTTCCGGCGACGCGCGCCCGGTGCCGATCTCGGCGGCGCGTTCCTCCTTGCTTCGGCCTTCACGGTCCTCACGTCGCCGCACTTTCCTTGGTATCTGGCATGGCTTGTGCCCTTTCTATGCTTTATACCTTCATGGCCGGTAATATGGCTGACTGGAAGCGCGACGCTCATGTATGTCGCTGGCTGGCCACCAAGCTTCGCGGCCGGTTCGTTTTTCTATCTGCCGTTTTTCGTGTTGCTCGCCGTCGATGTAACGATCCGCCGCCTTCGGACGAAAGTTGGAGTCAATGGAAGCGCTCTCGCCCTCTGAGGCTATCGTCGATCCGCGCCGGTATTTCGAATCCGTAGCGCCTCAACGCGCCAAGCGCATGGAACGCGAGCCGGTATGCCTCTACCTAGAGGTGACGAACCGCTGCAATCTGCTCTGCACGACCTGTCCGCGCACCTACGTCGAGCTCGAGCCGCCAGCCGACATGGCGTGGGAGCTCTTCACCTCCATCGTCGACCAGCTGCCGACCCTCCAGCGCGCGGTACTGCACGGCGTCGGCGAGCCGATGCTGGTAAAGAACCTGCCGCAGATGGTGCGCTACCTCAAGGATCGTGGCGTCTACGTGCTCTTCAACACCAACGGCACGCTGCTGACGGAGCGCAACGGCCGCGCGATGATCGACGCCGGGCTTGACGAGCTGCGCGTCTCGCTCGACGCCTCCAACCCGACGTCCTACCTCGCCGTCCGCGGCAAGAACTATTTCGCCCGCATCCTCCACAACGTACGCCAGTTCCGTGCCCTGCAGGAGCGCGAAGGGCACGCGCTGCCGAAAGTCTCGGCCTGGCTGACCGGCCTCAAGGAGACGATTGCCGAGCTGCCGGACTTCGTGCGCGTCGCCTCCGACATCGGCGTCAAGGAAGTGTACCTGCAGCGTCTGGTGTTCTTCGAGGACGCGTCGGCCGGTCTCGCCCGACCGGACCAGGCGCTCTACGAGCAGATGAACGCCGAGGAGAGCGTGCACATCGCCGAGGCTGAGCGCCTGGCCGCCTCGCTGGGCATGAGCTTCAGCGCCTCGGGCGCCGCGTCGGAACCCGGCATGAGCCTGAAGCGCGCTGATGACTCCTCGCCCTGGTCGCTATGCCGGCGCCCTTGGAGCGTGATGTACTTCACCGCCAACGGCCGGGCGCTGCCCTGTTGCATTGCGCCCTTCTCGCAGCGCGGCTACGAGAACTACACGCTGGGCGACGCCACGCAGTCCAGCCTGCGCGACATCTGGAATGGCGCCGAATACACCGAGTTTCGCGAGGCGCTGCTCTCTAACGCTCCGCCCAAGGCGTGCGCGAGCTGCGGTCTTCGCTGGAGCCTTTGATGGATGGGCAGCCGCTTCTAAAACGGCCGGTCGTCGTCGTCATTCCCACCCTGAACGAAGCGCAATCGATCGGTCACCTCGTTCGCTCGATCCCGCGCGACCTTGTCAACTCGATCATCGTGGCGGACGGCGGCAGCACGGATGAGACGCGCGCGATCGCCGAGCGGGAGGGCGCGCGCACCATTGCGGCCGGTCGCGGCTACGGCCGCGCCTGCCTGATGGCGGCGGAGGCCGCACCGGAGAACGCCATCGTCGTGACGATGGACGGCGACGGTGCCGACGATCCGGGGATGATCGCCGCCCTGGTGGCGCCGATCGCCGCTGGCACGCATGATTTCGCGATCGGCTCGCGGGTCACCGGCATCCGCGAGAAAGGCAGCATGGGTTGGCACCAGGTCGTCGCCGGCCATGTCTTCGGCACTGCGATTCGCCTCCTCTATCGAACACGCTACACCGACATGTGCGCCTTCCGCGCGATCGGCCGCGACACGCTCATGCAACTCGGCATGCGCGAGATGACCTATGGCTGGAACCTGGAGATGCAGATGAGGGCTGCGCGTGCCGGACTGCGCGTCCTCGAAGTGCCGGTGCCCGCCCGCTGCCGCACCGGCGGCACGTCGAAAGTCGCTGGATCCTTGCACGGCACAATGCGCGCTGGCTCCCGCATCGTTGCGACCTTCATCCGCGTCGCGTGCGAGCGCGCGCCAGCTATCGGGGAAATCACGACATGAGCGCGCTTCCGCACGGCACCGCGCCGATTTTGCAGCGCGATGACTTTTCGGAAGCGTCGGCGTTTCGCCCGGAGAACATGCTGCGCGAGGCGAGGCGGCAAAAGAAGCTCGGCTGCGCGCCGGTTTCGTCCGTCATCATCCTCGATCCAGACGGCGACATCGTCGACCACGTGCTGACCGACAAGGCCGCGAAGCGCTCGCCGGATTGGGCCTGCTACCACACCAAGCTCTGGGAATGGGAGGAGGACGGCATCCGCTACGGCGTCATTGGCCACGCGGTCGGCGCCTCCTTCGCCGTGCTCGTCGCCGAACAGGCCTTCGTGTCCGGCTGCGAACTCCTCGTCAGCATCACCTCGGCCGGGCAGATCCGCGACCTTGGACCACCGCCCTACCACATCATCATCGACCAGGCGCTACGCGACGAGGGCACGAGCTACCATTACCTGCCGCCCTCGCCCTGGGCCGAGGCCGACCCGGCGGTGATCGCGTTGGCCGAAACGGCTTTCGCCGCCCTAGCGCACGGCGTCCGCCGCGCCTCGACTTGGACGACGGACGCGCCCTTCCGCGAGACGGAGACGGCCATCGCCTCCCGCGCGGCGTTCGGCGTCGCCGCGGTGGAGATGGAGGCGGCGGCGCTCTACGCCTTCGCGCGGTCGACCGGCAATCCGGTGCTCTGCCTCGCTCACGTGACCAACCAGCTTGGTCGGATCGAGAACGACTTCGAGAAAGGCATCGGCAACGGCGCGCATGCTTCGCTCGACCTTGTCGCCCGCTTCGCCGGCGCATGGCTTGCCGGCCGGGCCGAGCCCTTACGCGAGAAGATCGCCTCGTGAACGCCCGTATCGGTCTCCTTGCCCTCATCCTGCTCAGCGTGGGGCTGAACGCAGCCGCACAGCTGTTCCTGCGCGCGGCGATGCGGGGCGGGCTGCCGGGCGGCAAGCCGCCAATCGCCATGCTGCTCGACATCGCGCTGCGACCCGGCATCGTCGCCGGGATCGCCTGCTACGGCTTCAGCCTGATCATGTGGATCGTCGTGCTCAGCCGCGCGGAAGCCTCCTTCGCCTACCCCTTCCTCGGGCTCGGCTTCGTGTTCGTCGCGTTGGCCTCGGCGATCCTGCTTGGCGAGAGCTTCACGGCGCGCAAGCTGCTCGGCACGCTGATCATCGCGGGTGGCGTTGTGGTGATGGCGGGGGCGCCCGGAAAGTAGCTTTGATCCGCATGGCCTCTCGCGCTTGCGCTGCCGACCGCCGTAGCTATAGTCCGCCACCTTCACGGGCGACGCGTCCGACCTGGAGGATAACGCGACGGCAAACCCGGATGGGGCGCATCGCCAGCGAGGCGCTCGAAGCGCTTGGCGGCGCGCAAGCCGATGGTCGACGGAGGGGTGGCCGAGTGGTTGAAGGCGCACGCCTGGAAAGTGTGTATACGGGAAACCGTATCGCGGGTTCGAATCCCGCTCCCTCCGCCACGGTCCGGCAAGTAGACGCGTTCTCTATATTTGAGTGACACGAATAGCCCAAGCAAATACAGGCTTATAGCGCAGTCACCTACGCACTGCCATCAGACCAAATCTGCTAGATTTTTGCTCTCCGATCCTGTCGTTCTCCGAACCTGTGTACTTTTCAATTTAGTACGCGTTTGGTAAAAGCGAACAGGCGCAACGAGTTAGTCGAAGCTGGTGGACGCGAAGTTGCGGTCAGTTCTTGCCTACCAAAACTGTAAGAATTTGCTATGAGCCGCACTCAAGCAGAGATCGACTTCTACCGCAGCGGCACATCACTTTGCGCGCGTCACCAGCCGCTCCGCGCTGCCAAGTGGCAGCTCAGCCCCGCACGAGGGACTGCAAGCGTTGTTGTGCTGCCTGGGTAGCCTGCGCCTTGGCGTTCATGGTGGCGAGCAGGACACTCAGCTTCTGTTGCAAAGCGGGATCTCGCACCTGAACCTGCGCGCCTTCCAGCGAAACCTGGTTGCGATGCTGCGCAAGAAAGTCGCCGACGTCGATGGACGCGGCCAAGGCGTCCTCCGCCAACGGTAGCGCTTGCTGGAATGCCTGCGCTGGGCCCGCCACATCCCGCTGATACGCGGCATCGAATGTCATCTTCAGCTCGGCTGATTGGCTTAGGGCGGCGTGGGCAGCTTCGGCCCTGGCGAATTGTTCGTCCAAGGCGGTGCGTATCTCGCCCATGCCGTGCCGCACGATGACTAGATCGCCGCGGCGGGCGACCAGATCCTGTAAGGAGGTGACCGTGCCACCGGTGACGGCCCGCGTCATGGGCGTCGTCACGCGTTGGCTAACGCCATCGTTGAAATCTGTGATGATGGCGTATTGCGCGGCGAACTTTGGCCATGCCTTGGCCTCGTCCGGTGTGGGATGCGGCACATGAATGCCGGGCTTGTCGATAATACGCGTCTGGAGGAAGGAAATGAAGTCGCGCTGCTGTGTGGCGTCGCTGCTGTCACAGGCTGCAAGGGAATGCGACAACAAAAGAAGAAGCGAAATCACGAATAAGCGGGGCATCTGAATCTCCGAGCTCGACACAGGCTGGAGCGCGACACCGCGGCCGCGCAATCATGCCCGGAGATGCGTTTCGAGGCCATGGGCTATCGATTGTTCTAGGCTTTGTACAGGCAAAAATAGCGATCGCAGCTGGTCGAAGCATCTCGGCAGAATCCGGCACTCGGCCGCGTGCTTCAGCCCCCCCTGATGTTGCTTGGTAGCTTGAAGCTCGATCGACCAGAGCTGGCCGTAAGCGGCTCGGAAGCTTTGGGGCAGGCATCGACCATAGCTGCCATTGGCCTCCAGGCAGCATTCGATCCTTCTCGGACCTTCGCAAGGTCTGCTTCCGGTCGCTTACACGGCGCTTTGACGAGCTGCAATCAGAGGGAGAATCTGCCACACGATCTCCAGCAGATACTGGTGGTGATGGGTACGATGGCGTTCGTTCGGAACCTGTCAATTCGCGTACCGTGGCACGACCGGGGCTGGGATGGGCACGTCTGCGATGCTCCCTCGGCAAACAGCGCATGCCTTGCGCTCAAGCTCATTGCGGAGAACCGACGCGATGCCGTCGAGGACGCCGTTCACGGGGAGGCTTTCGAGACCCTGACTGACGCGCAGACGCCGCCTTGCGTTCGGACGAGCTCGGCTTTTCTGAGCCAGCATCCGCACGCCTTCCAGAGCGTGATGGCTTAATCTAGATGGAGCAAGGACCACGGGCATATCCTGCCCCGGACCGTTCATCTGCCAGCCTGGGGCGCGCTGACGATCCCGTATCGCTGGATGCTGAAGGAGAGCGGGTTTCGGCTCGCGCAGGAGCTGGAGCTCGATACCTCTTCCGACCGCGAGCCTGATGAGCCGCCGTAGCTTGCGAACACAAGCTGGATTCAGGGTTTCTCCAACCGGGAGGCCTTGCTGGAGGCCTTCGCGGCGCCGCTCATCGAGCAGCAAAGCCTCGTCCTCTTCTACACGACGCGAACTCCGCTCGTTGACGATGAACGCCGCATCATCCTCGGCGCCGCGCTCCTCGAGAAAAAGCATAGTCTTGCCGAGTATTCCTACAAGCCGGGCTAGGGCGGCAAGGCTTCAAGCGATGGTGTGGGAGCGTCCCCTACAGCATTCGCTCCGGCCCGTGCGCGGCGGTGCGGGTCTGACGGGCGGCTTCGTCATGCCTTACCAGGCCGTGTTGCACGAGCTGGAGCGCAACGCCGACCTCGATCCGCTCGACTACATTGCCTTCGCGCCGGAGGATTCCGCGCGCAGTTTTCATACGGCAGCGAGCAGGTCACGCACGGCGCAGCTGCCGCTGCTCTCGTTTCGGCACGGGAGGCCCTTGAGAGAACAGCCAACATCCTGACCGGTCCCTGGGAGCGATATATCGCCTGGATCGACGATCGCCTCGGCCGCTTGTGGAAGCTGCAAGGGACACGCCCTCGATCAACGCCTCGGCGCAGGCGGTCTCGACGGCGGGCCGGCTCCCGGCCTTGGCGTCATTCTCTCCGCCCTACATCCCGGCTTCAACGGCACGCTCTTCTCCATGGCGCTTGCCGAGGGACTCGAGGTGAACGCGGACCCCTGGCCGCTTATCGACGCGGTCCTCTCTGGCAAGCGCAAGCCGCCGAAAGGCGCGCCGTACGTCACCGGGATGCTGATGAAACGGTGGGAGCGGCTTAAGATCAAAGCCGGCGGAGATCGACCGGCTGAAACTACTTGCGCGGTTCGAGCTCACGACCGAGCAGGCGCAGCGCGCTCAAAATGGACGCGGCCGGCATCCTCAGTAATCCCTATCTTTTCTTTGAGGATGACAGGACCGAGTACGATCCGATCGCCTTCGCAACGATCGATTGCGGTCTTTATCCTGGAGTGGAAGTCGCTTCCGCACACCGACACCGAGCAGTTGATGGTCGGCGGCTGCACGCCGCTCTCGGTCTGATGGACCTGGAAGCGACGAATGTCCTCGTCCGTCGCCGGTGCGCGGTTCGGCTCACGACCGAGCAGGCGCAGCGCGCTCAAAATGGACGCGGCCGGCATCCTCAGTAATCCCTATCTTTTCTTTGAGGATGACAGGACCGAGTACGATCCGATCGCCTTCGCAACGATCGATTGCGGTCTTTATCCTGGAGTGGAAGTCGCTTCCGCACACCGACACCGAGCAGTTGATGGTCGGCGGCTGCACGCCGCTCTCGGTCTGATGGACCTGGAAGCGACGAATGTCCTCGTCCGTCGCCGTGTCGGGGGCACGACCGAGGAAGGCCGCGAAGCCGCTCACGACGCGTAGATAATCGCGCTGCGTCTCCTCGCGCAGGCCGCGCATGGCCATGTCTTCGAGCATGCGTCGGCGCAGCGAGCTGACGGGGCGCAGGATGGATTGGTTGGACACGGATCGTCCCCGAGCTGAAGGTTGACCCTTCATGCTCGGAGCCCAACCCGGCCCCTCAACCTCCGCTAGCTAGAGCTGATTCCGATCATGTTGGATCGTAAGCATCGTATCCTGATGCGGCGATGTAGTTTCGACATTCTTGTTGTTTGAAGCCCGTGAAGGCCTTTCGGATGGTCTGCCACAGCGCGGGGATGGTGCGCGCGGCGGCGGTGCGCAGCAAGGCCTTCAACTTGGCGAAGAGCTGCTCGATCGGGTTGAAGTCCGGCGAGTAGGACGGCAGGTAGAGCAGTCGGGCGCCGACCCTTTCGATCGCCTCGCGCACGCCCGTCACCTTGTGGACGGAGAGATTGTCCATGATCACGACGTCGCCCGGTTCGAGCAGGGGCGCCAGCGTATCGGCGACGTAGCTGCGGAAGTGCGCGCCCGTCGTTGCGCCGTCCTTGAGGTCGATGGCCAGCGGCCCGAGGCGCCCAGTGCAGCCGTGACGGTGGTGGTTTTGTAGTGGCCCTGCGGTACCGCGATGCGACAGCGTTGGCCGCGCGGGGCGCGGGCGTAGCGGCGCACCATGTTGGTGGCTGCGGCGGTCTCGTCGATGAAGACCAGACGCTCGGGATCGAGGTCGGGTTGGCCTTCGAACCAGGCCAGTCGCGCCGCCTTCACGTCCGGCCGGTCTTGCTCGGCGGCGTGAAGCGCCCCTTTTTACGGGTGATCCCGTGGCGGGCGAAGAACCGAGACAGGCCGCTGGTGCTGGTTTGCACGCCGCGCTCCCCGAGCAGATCGCGCAACTCGCGCAAGAAGATCTGCGGCTGCTCCCTCACAGGTTTTCAGGATCAGGGCGGCCTGCGCCTCGACGCGATGCGAGGCGTGATCTCCGCCCGTCGGCTTGGCCGCAATGCGGCCGTCCCGCCGGACCTGGGCGTGCCAGCGGATCGCCGTCGCCACGCCGATGCCGAAGCGCTCGGCGGCTTTACGACAGGAGGCACCGGCCTCGATCGCCGCGATCACGCGGTGGCGCAGGTCGAGTGATAAGGCGGCTGCCATGGCGGCACTCCCTTGCGGACCAACGCAAGAGAATCAGAACTGCCGCCGCTAAGCCAGGCTGCGACTCGGCTCGCTGGGGAACGGCTCTATCGACCATGTCTACACACCGACTCGCCACGTGGACTCCCGCGAAGCGGGTTCGTGCTTGGCGCAGAGCGGAACGTCCGCTTGTCGGCATTGTGTTAAAGTTGGCTGCTGGCGCCTTGCGGAAGCGCCCGCCGCTGCTCGCCCCAAACTGTTGAGAAAGGCTGCAGCAGCAGGGCTGCCTCAATGCCGTCTGCCTGCCGCCCTTCGACGATCGCCTCAACAAGGTCCGGTTGCCAGCAAGGTGAGCCGTAGCACCCGGCTGACGTAGGACGGGTTGATCTTCTCGGCAGCGGCAAGCTCCGCGGCGGAGCCATAGCGACCACTCTCAAGCAGCTTGTTCCACCTGTGGGCACGCGCGAGCGCCTTGACCAGCGTGCTGTCAATGCGAGGTCGCGGTAGGGCCAGAGTGCTGCCGTCGGCGGCGATGGCAAGCTTGCGGCCGCCGCGCTTGCGGATGACGAACGGCACCCGCACGGTGAGGGTCTGCGCCGGCGCGGTCATGCTGCCTTCCGAAGATTGGCGCCGCTCCCGGAGATATCCCGCGCCAAGTGGGCCAGCCCGTCGACACGCAGGCGCAGGTCAAAGCCTTGCTCGCCAACGTCGATGCGCTCCACCAGCAGCTGGACGATGCGTGCCTGCTCGGCGGGGGAACAGCTCGTCCCGGAGTGGGTCGAGGTCCGCCACGCTCGCCGCACTAAAGTGGACTCCCATGGCAGGCTGACGAGGTGGGATGTCATCGGCTTCGCGGAACCACTGCTTCAAGGACTGGGCCAGGCAACGAGAGATAGAGGGTAGTTGCTAGTTGCGCACCTTGGACCTAGTCGTCTCTCGTTCGAGGATTGATCATGGTCGCAGGTCGTCGGTCACTTCCCATTCTTTGTGGAGCGATGCTGACATCGGCTCTTCTAGCTATTTTTCCTGCGGCGGCTCGCGCGAGTACCGAACTGTGCGGCCCTGGATGGCGGATTGCTGCCGGTACAAGGGATGAGTGCCTCAACCTCGCGGCTTTGACCCCCGGGAACGACACGCGCGTCAACCTGCTCCTGCTGCTCCTTGATCGCGACGGCGCGCCGTCCACCTCGGCAGACGCCGTCACCGATCCCGTTCTCGGATGGCGTGAGTTCCGCAAGCATTTCGTCACTACCAAAGACAACAGCGTGCTTGGCACTCCTACCGGCGAGGGGTCGCTGTGCCTGAGCGATGGAGCTGGCGCGTCCGCCTTCTTCGCCGCGATCAAGGCCGCGGATGACCTGTCGGTACCTGATCGTGACGCCCTCGTCCAAGCGCGCGAGACGATCCAATTGGTCTGCGCTGGACGTCACGTCGATCCTCCCTTGCAGGATGATTTGATCAGCCTGATGCGGACGAGCACCGGCAAAGCCTTCGCAACATATCTGCACGGCGCAGCCGCGTTCTACGCGACGCGGTTCAAAGATGCAGCCGTCGACTTCGGGCTGGCGCGCAAGAGTTCAAACTCCTGGCTTGCCGATGCCGCCGACTACATGGTGGCTCGAACGGAGGTCAACCGGGCGCAGGTCGGCGCCTTCGACGCGTATGGGTCGTTCGCCGGCAGCGTGCACGTCGACCAGCTGGCGGCGGCGAGCGCTCAGGCGAGCCTGGAGGATTACCTCAGGAAGCATCCTGACGGTCGCTATGCGAAGTCCGCGCGCGGCCTGATGCGTCGCGTCGCCTGGTTTGCCGGCTGGACCGGGAAGCTCGCCGACCTTTACAGCGCTCTCTTGGCGCAACCGGCCTCGGAGAGAGGTCTCGACGAATTGGCGTTGGTCGAAGAGATCGACAGCAAGCTGTTGCCAGACCTCAAGCCCGAGATGACGCACGACCCGCTCCTGCTGGCCGTCCTCGATTTGAGAAGCATGCGTGCCCCGGCAGATCCCAAGCCAGACGCAGGGCGGGCTACGGGTTTCGGCCAGGCCCGGCTGGACGCGCAACGAGCGGCCTTCGCATCGGCAATACCATTGTGGGAGTTCCTGTCGGCGTCCGCGGCGTTCTACGTCGAAGGCGCCAGCGAGCCCGTCGTCCAAAGCCTCCTCGACGAAACGCGGCGTCGCGACGGCGATTACCTTTGGTTCAGCCGTCAATTCCTGCGCGGGATGGCGCTGGAAGCCAGGGACGACCGCAACACGCAAGGCTTCTGGAAGGAACTCTACCCAGCGGCGAACCGGCCCTTCGAGCAGCCCACCGTCGAACTTGCCCTGGCGCTGCACGATGAACGGCACGCCGACGTCAAGGACGTGTTCACACCCGGCTCGGCGGTCCGCAACTCTGCCATGCGGAAGATCCTCATCGAGAACGTAGCTGGTCCCTCTCTCCTGCGATCACTGACGCAAGGGGGCTCGAGCAGTCGAAAAGAGCGCGACGTCGCGCTGTTCACCCTCCTGCGCAAGGACCTCACGCATGGGTTCTACGCCGATTTCCAGCGCGACGTGTCGGACATCGCCGACGACAAATCCGTTCCCGCGACCCGTCCGGACCCTTCAACGCGCGACGACCGCCTCGATATCTTCTTGAAGAGCGCGGCGATCGGCGACATCGCTTGTCCGACAATCGCATCCATCGTCTCGCATCTTGCGCAGCGCCCCGGCGCCGAAAGGGATCGTCTTTGCCTCGCCGAGTTCGTGCGCCTCAACGATGATTTGCTGGATATGACGCCCGCCAAGGGCGAGCTGGGCAGCGAGCCATCGATGTTCCCAGGGCAACCGCTGACGAGGGCTGCCGTGTACCATGCCATCATCGCCGACGCGGGCGCCGCGGCGGACGATCGGTCTTATGCGCTGTACCGCGCGGTGAAGTGCTACGAGCCGAGCAGCATCAATCGCTGCGGCGGGGTGGACGTATCCAAGGCCGTGCGCAAGGCTTGGTACTACCAACTCAAGCGCGAGTATCCGACATCTCGTTGGGCCAAGGATCTCCCTTACTGGTGGTAGGCACCGCTCGGCAGCTCCTTGCCCTCGTCTTTGCGCTTGGGCTGAGCGGGTCCGCGTCGGCGACAGGGAGGGTAGACGCGGGCGACTTCACATCGTTCTGGCTGTGGGCGGGGGTGCGTTCGCAGGCGGTGCTGGAGCGGGCCGAATGCATCTACCTGTTGCAAGGCGAGGTCAGGAAAGAGGACCCGGTCCGCATCGTATCGCTGCGAGCGGCCGTGCCACATGTGCGCGGCGCCGACGTCTGGCTCGTGGTTCGCGTCGAGACGCTGGCATGGCCGGAGACCATCTATCCACAACTCGAACGAGAACTCGCCCGATGGCGCGCGGCGGGAAACCACGTCATTGGTCTGCAGGTCGACTTCGACGCGCGGACGCGCCATCTCGCGGAGTACGCGGCCTTCCTGCGCAACCTGCGCCATCGTCTGCCAGCGGAGTACAAGCTCGGCATCACCGGCCTGCTGGACTGGAGCGCCAATGGGGATCCATCCGGCCTCGCTGCGCTGGCGGGGACGATCGATGAAGCGGTCTTGCAGATCTACCAGGGCCGGCACGTTATACCCGGCTACGCCGCCTATCTACGAAAGCTGGACCGGATGACCGTGCCGTTCCGCATTGGGCTGCTGCAGGGTGGCGAGTGGGAAGCACCCGCGTCCTTGAAGCGAAACCCCAAGTTCCGCGGCTACATCGTCTTCCTGGTCAATCGCTGAGGGATGTCGGCAAGCATTCGATGCCTGCTTCTCGAAGCACCGAGCTCAGGTCCAGTTGGCGCGAAGCTGCCGCAGCGTGTCACGTTAGCTTTTGCCGCTGCTCGCTCCAATCGGCTGAGAACGGCCGCAACAGCACATCCGCCTCAATGCCGTCGGCTTGCCGTCCTTCCACAATCGCCTCGACGATGTCAGGCGCCAGGAGCGTCAAGCGCAAAACCCGGCTGACGTAGGAGGGGTTGATCTTCTCAGCTGCCGCCAGCTCCGCGGCGGAGCCATAGCGCCCGTTCTCCAGCAGCCTGTTCCACCTGTGGGCGCGCGCGAGCGCCTTGACGAGCGTGCTGTCGATGCGCGGGCGCGGTGGAGCCAACGTGCTGCCGTCGGCGGCGATGGCGAGCTTGCGGCCGCCGCGCTTGCGGATGGTGAACGGCACTCGCACGGTGAGGGTCTGCGCCGGCGCGTTCATGCTGCTTGCCGTGTGTCAGTGGCGGTCCCGGAGAGATCCCGCGCCAATTGTGCCAGCCCGTCCACTCGCAGCCGCAGGTCGAAGCCCTGCGTGCCGACGTCGATGCGCTCGATAAGCAGCTGGACGATGCGCGCCTGCTCCGCCGGGAACAGCTCGTCCCAAAGCGGATCGAGATCCTGCAGCGCTCGCCGCACCTGATCCTCGCTGATGCCGTCGGCGGCTTTGGTCTTCGACGCGCGCCAAGTGCCCACCAAGATCTCCGGTGCGCGCAGCAGGCCACGCACCTGGTCGATCACCGCGGCCTCGATCTCCGCCGCTGGCAGCCGTCCGACCGGGCACGCGTCGCGTCCCTGCTTCAGCACGGCCTGGCTGACGTAGTAGCGGTAGAGCCGGCCACCCTTGCGGGTGTGGGTTGGCGACATGGCGCAGCCGGTCGGGCCGAAGATCAGCCCCTTCAGCAAGGCCGGCGTCGAGGTTCGCGTGTCAGCGGCGCGCTTGCGCGGGCTCTCGCCCAGGATGGCATGCACCTTGTCCCACAGCGCCCGCGTGACGATCGCCTCGTGCTCGCCCGGGTACGCCGTCCCCTTGTGCACCGCCTCACCGACGTACACCCGGTTGGTGAGCAGCTTGTAGAGGAAGCCCTTGTCGATCGGCTTGCCGCGGGGCGTCTGAACACCCTCTCTGGCCAGAACACCAGCCAGCGTCGTTGCCGAGCCGATTTTTGCGAAGCGCTCGAAGATCATGCGCACGGTCGCCGCCTGTTCCTCATGGATGACGAGCTTGCGGTCGCCGACGACGTAGCCGAACGGCACGGTGCCGCCCATCCACATGCCCTTGCGGCGGGAGGCGGCGAACTTGTCCCGGATGCGCTCGCCGATGACCTCGCGCTCGAACTGCGCGAAGGACAGCAGCACGTTGAGGGTGAGCCGGCCCATCGACGTCGTGGTGTTGAAGGCCTGGGTCACCGAGACGAAGGTCACCTGATGGCGGTCGAACACCTCGACGAGCCTGGCGAAGTCCATCAGGGCGCGGCTGAGGCGGTCGATCTTGTAGACCACCACGACGTCGACGCGGCCGGCCTCGATGTCGGCGAGGAGGCGCCGCAGGGCAGGGCGCTCGAGCGTGCCGCCGGAGATACCGCCATCGTCGTAGCGGTCCGGCACCAGGAGCCAGCCTTCGGCACGCTGACTGAGGATGTAGGCCTCGCAGGCCTCGCGCTGGGCATCCAGGCTGTTGAAGCTCAGCTCCAAGCCCTCCTCGCTGCTCTTGCGGGTGTAGACGGCACAACGCAGCTTGCGAGCCGCCGGCGGGGCCAGGAGCGCTTCCTGACGAGCCTTGGTGCCGCGGGCGCTCATGCGGCGGCTCGCTGCTGGTTCTTGAGGCCGAAGAACGTCCAGCCGTTCCAGCGCGTGCCGGTGATCGCGCGCGCCACTGCTGAGAGCGACTGGTGCGGCCGGCCCTGCCACTCGTACCCGTCAGCCGTGACCGTCACCGTCTGCACCATGCCCTGCCACTCGCGCACCAGCCTCGTGCCGGCGATCGGCTTGGCATTCATGCGCGGCTTGCGCTTGCCCGAGCGCCGCCCGTCGATCTGCTCGCCCAGTGCCTCGAGCTTCTTCAGCGTCGCCGGCTTCAGCCCGCCGAAGGCCAGCTCCTGGATCCTGTAGGCCAATCGGCTCTCCAGGAAGCGACGATTAAACGGCGGCGGCTCGGTGTCGTTGAGCTTTCGCCATTGCGTCTTCAGGTCCGCCGTCGACGTCGTCTTCAACGCCGCCAGTTGCGCCAACACCATCTCGCTCATGCCCCTGCCTCACCCTTGCACTTCCGTTGCGCACCACCGCTCTGCTGCAGCGGCAAGTCGAGGCAACTGTCTCCGGGCGGCGAAGATAAACGAGTTGACTGACGGTGCTTCAGGCGGACCAAGCCGGCGGCAAGGATCTCGCACAAGGCGGAGAGGCGTTCGTCGGGAGGCAAACAACGCGTACTTGCGACCATGCGAAAACGATGCGCTCGCCCAAGCGGAAAGGATAGCGAAATTAGCTGTTGAAAGTAGGCAGGCGATGAAGAATGAGATCGCGAGAATCCTGCGGATCACCTCCGAGGTGGCCACCCGTATTTCGGTCCCACCTACGACTCGACAAACAGAAAATGTGAGAACATAATAGGAACATAGAGGATGCACGGGAAAGCCGGAGAAGGTCAGTGTCTGGAGTGAACCAGCAGGCAGGCCGCCTCCTTGAAGGCTGCGCTCCTGTGCTTGATCAGGCTTTTGAGGAAGACAGCCTTTGCCCATCCTTGAGATGGGCGCTGGTGCTCGCTGATATGCGGGCGCGCATGTTCTTCCCCAATCCAGTCGAGGCTGAGCGCTATCTTCACGTAATGTTCGGCTACGTGACCGCGGCGGCGTTTGTCGACATCGATCGTACTTTTACTGCTGCCGAGATCAACGAAGCGGAAGCCGATATAGAAGCCTATATGGATCTCGATTTGGAAGCCCATAGCGCGGGAGCGCGAACGCCGGCGAAGTCGGGAGAAGAGCGGTGGATCCACGCTGGTTTGATTACAGCTTATATTTTGTTGATGCCGCTCGCTGTCCAGACTCGATCTGGACAGAAGGTTGGACGGCGAGCCGCCTTCAGGGTCCTAACCGCGTGGCTTGCCGAACGAAACGGCATGATAGGAGCCAAGGAGCGGAGCCTCCAGGAGATTTGGCGCAGGTACCAGAGCGTCGCACATCTCTGGGCCACCTATCACATCGTCAAGATCTTCCCGAAGTCGGAGGATGATCTGATCTGCTTCCTGGCGGTCGCCGACCATATTCGCCAGCTCGGCGAGAGTTACCGTCCGGAACGATCGAAGGAGACGTTGCTCGATCCGCGTGTCACCTGGCGGGTTGCGCCAGAGCTCCAGTTGCCCGAGGTGACACTCGACTGGTCGTGCATCA
The DNA here is from genome assembly GCA_965198495.1 of Beijerinckiaceae bacterium. Taxonomy (GTDB): domain Bacteria; phylum Pseudomonadota; class Alphaproteobacteria; order Rhizobiales; family Beijerinckiaceae; genus RH-AL1. Next base: position 528,990 of record CBDAPL010000002.1, read on the forward strand.
AATTACCTGAGAAATGGATGCACAAGGCAACGGAGGCTTGCAACGACGACTGACGCAATATTAGAACAAGCTTTTGCACTAGTGCGCTTTCCGTCCGAAACGTTGCGCCTGTCGCGGTAGTAATAGGAAGTCTATGTCGCTCCTGGGAAACATCAGGGGCAACAAGGAAAGATGATACAGAAGCCAGAAGGCGGCCGATCGGAAAAACACACAGGCGATCCTGCGCGACACCTCAACCAGGTCGAACTCTCTCGCAGATGGTCGATCAGTCCGCGTACTCTCGAGAACTGGCGCTGGCGCAACGAGGGGCCGGTCTATCTGAAGATCGGCGGCAGGGTCGCCTATCGGCTTGACGACGTAGAGGCGTTTGAGGCCCAGCAGGTCCGCACGCCGGGGCAGGCCAGGAATGGCTAGCCGCGCGACTCGCTCTCGGCAAAGAGAGGAAGCCAAGCCAAAGCCGACGCCGCTGACCGAGGACAGAGCCGCAAAACGCTTCCTCACCGCTCACGGCAAGAGGCTGAGATACTGCCACGATCACAAGGCCTGGTTCGTCTGGAACGGTGAAACCTGGCGAAAGAACAGCACGAGCTTCGCCTTTCATCTGGCGAGAGAGCTGGCCAGGAGGATCGCGAGCAAGGCCGACAACACAGTTAGGGTGTCAGCTGGTCGAGCCTCTTTTGCCGCCAACATCGAGGCCTTCGCCAGAGCCGATCCAGGCTTTGCTGTTGCGGCAAATTGTTGGGATCGCGATGCCTACCTTCTTGGCACGCCCGCAGGAACAATCGACCTTCGCACGGGCGCTCTGCAGCGGGCCAAGCCTGGAGACTACATTACGAAGAGCACCGCAGTCGCGCCTGCTGAAACTGCGAGCTGTCCTCGTTGGCTGCAGTTTTTGGATGAGGCCACGGGCGGCGACGTCGGGCTGATCCGCTTCATGCAGCAGTGGAGCGGATACGTGTTGACAGGAGACACCACGCAACAGGCGCTCGTCTTCCTCTTCGGTGACGGCGGCAATGGCAAATCGGTGTTTGTGAACGCGGTTGCAGGTGTCCTCGGCGACTACGCAGCGACCGCCGCCATGGATACGTTCGTCGCTTCGCAGACCGAACGGCACATGGCCGAGCTTGCGATGCTGCGGGGCTCTCGCCTGGTTACGGCTTCCGAGACCGAGGAGGGTCGCTTCTGGGCCGAGAGCCGCATCAAGCAGCTGACGGGTGGCGATCCGATAACGGCTCGCTTCATGCGCCAAAACTTCTTCACCTACATGCCCGCCTTCAAGCTGATGATCGTCGGCAATCATGCGCCCAAGCTCAAGCAGGTCGACGCCGCGACGCGCCGTCGCTTCATCATGGCTCCATTCAGCCGCAGGCCGCAGACACCGGATCGCAGTCTTGAGCGGAAGCTGCGAGATGAGTGGCCTGGCATCCTCAGGTGGATGATCGAAGGCTGCCTTGATTGGCAGGAAAACGGACTTATCAGACCGGCGTGCATCGAAGAAGCGACAGCGTCCTATTTCGACGATCAGGATCTGCTGGGCGATTGGCTGAGCCAGTGCTGTGAGCTCGGCGATGGAAAGAAGGCGCCGAGCGGTTGGCTCTTCGGCTCTTGGCAAGCCTACGCGATCGAGAACTTCGTGGAGCCGGGCTCAATTGGAAGCTTCTCACAAGCTCTCGAGAAGCGAGGCCTTTGCCTTCTGAAAAACGTACCGACCGGCATCGGATCGCAGCGGCGCCGAGGCTTCAGAGGCATAGCGCTGATCGATGAAGCGAACTCGACGAATTGGAGTGGCGAGGCCGATGAGGCGAGGTGAGGCGCCTTTATTAGATGATCGGCCATACGCGTAAAAACAAACATATATGGGGTAAAGGGTATGAGGCGCCTCGGGATGCCTCAGCCGCCTCGGAATGCCTCAGCCGCCTCTTCTGTTTTTGTGGCAGCGAGGAAAACTCTCTGGCGGAAAGAAAACAAACGAAACGCGGAGTAGTGTGCGGTGATGTCTGCCGATGGTGCGATGTGGGACAATAGCGCATCGCCTTCATCGAGCCCGGCATGTCGGACGCCAGCACCAGCCCGGGGCGGAACCCGGGCAACCGCACGGACAACCGTGGTCGAGGCAGGGCTCACCAGCCGACGGACGCGTCGCGCAAGCAGATCGAGGCTCTCGCGAGCTTCGGAGTGCCTCGCAGCGAGATCGCCAAGGTCGCGGGAATCTGTCTCGGCACGCTGGTGAAGCATTACGGCGAGACGCTCGACATTGCGGCGACGAAGGCCAACTCCCTCGTCGCGCAGAGCCTGTTCAATCGCGCCGTCAAGGGAGACGGAGCGGCGGCGACGAGCGCGGCGATCTTCTGGTTGAAGGTCCGAGCGGGCTGGCGGGAGAGGGACGTCCATGAGGTCACAGGGCTGAACGGCGGACCGATCCAGATGGTCGATGTGAGCAAGCTCTCGGATGCGCAGCTCGACGCGCTTCAGCCGGTGCTCTCGTCGCTTGCTGTTTCGGAGGAAGGTCGATGATGGACGCTCATCAGGAGACGGCCTAGCCTGCCGATCGCGTCGAGCGCCGGCCTACAGCCAGCCTGGTGCCGTACGCCAGGAACAGCCGCACGCACTCGGCCGAGCAGGTCGACCAGATCGCGGCTTCGATCCGGCAGTGGGGGTGGACGACCCCGGTGCTGGTCGACGAGGACAGCGGCCTCATCGCCGGCCACGCCCGCGTCATGGCGGCCAAGCAACTCGGGCTGGCCGAGGTGCCGGTTATGGTCGCGAGCGACTGGAGCGAGGCGCAGAAGCGCGCCTACGTCATCGCCGACAACAAGCTGGCTCTCAACGCCGGCTGGGATGACGCGCTGCTCAGGATTGAACTCACCGAGCTTCAGGCGCTCGACTTCGACCTTGGCATGACCGGCTTCTCGCTCGACGAGATCGCCACGCTGACCATGGAGCCTTCGGCAGGGCGACGTGTGGATCCTGGACAGCCCCAGGCTGGTCTGTGGAGACGCCACGAGCGCCGCCGACGTGGCTCGGGCGCTGGATGGTGTCACCCCTGCCCTGATGGTGTCCGACCCGCCCTACGGCGTCGCCTACGATCCTTCCTGGCGTGCTCGCGCCGGGGTCAACCTGAACCCGGGCAAGCTCGGCAAGGTCACCAACGACGACCAGGCGGACTGGTCCGCGGCCTGGGCGCTGTTTCCCGGCGACGTCGCCTACGTCTGGCACGCCGGCAAGTTCGCGGCGACCGTCCAGGCCAGCCTCGAGCGCTGCGACTTCGAGGTGCGCTCGCAGATCATCTGGGCGAAGGACAGGTTTGCTCTCAGCCGCGGCGACTACCATTGGCAACACGAGCCGTGTTGGTACGCGGTGCGCCGCAACGCCCGCGGCGGCTGGTCCGGAGACCGCTCGCAGTCGACGCTGTGGACGATCCCGGCGCGAGAGGACAAGGGGCTCGGCCACGGCACCCAGAAGCCGGTGGAGTGCATGCGGCGGCCGATCGCCAACAACTCGTCACCGGGGCAGGGCGTCTACGACCCGTTCGTCGGCTCCGGCACCACAATCATCGCCGGCGAGATGACAGGGCGCTGCGTCCACGCCCTCGAGCTCAACCCGGCCTACGTCGACGTGGCGGTGATCCGCTGGCAGAGCTTCACGGGCAAGACGGCGGTGCTGGAGGCGACCGGCGAGAGCTTCCTGACGACGGTGGCGGCGAGATCCGCTGGTTCCGCTACGTGCGCCACGAAGACCGCGCCGCCTACGAAGCGAAGGGCTAGGTCCTCGCCTCGAACCTCGGCCCGGTCCACGGCTGCTACAGCGTCCTGATGGAGCTGCCGTCCCCACGATAGGCAAAGCTTTTGATGCTGTGCCGCCTCACCAATCATTCGTTTGGAGGGCAAGGCGACGCACCGACCGATCGAGCGGCGGTCTTGAGCCGCTCCGGCGGAAGGCATATCGATGGACAGCGGGCATATGGCCCCTTAGAGCCAAACCATGACCCAGTCGCTCACGCTCCACGTCAACGGCGCGACCAAGACCGTCGCGCTCGACGATCCCGATACTCCCCTGCTTTACGTGCTGCGCGACGACCTCGGCCTGCACGGACCGCGCTTCGGCTGCGGCCTCGGCCAGTGCGGCGCTTGCACCGTGCATCTCGATGGCAACGCGATCCGCTCCTGCATCACGCCCGTCTCCTCCGTCGGCGAGGCCAAGGTGGTGACGTTGGAGGGCCTCGGCACGATCGAGCTTCCGCATCCGGTCCAGGCCGCCTTTATTGAGGAGCAGGCAGTGCAGTGTGGCTACTGCATCAACGGCATGATCATGCAGGGCGCCGCCTTCCTCAAGGACAATCCTAAGCCGAGCGAGGCGGACATCAGGGACGCCCTGGCCAACAACCTTTGCCGCTGCGGCACCCACGTCCGCATCGTGCGCGCGCTGCAGCGTGCCGCCGGCACGATCTGAGGAGCCGATCATGAACGCCATCGATCGCCGCTCGCTGCTCGCCGCCGCCGGGCTGCTCACCGTCACCTTCGCCATCCCGCGCGTCATCTCGCCCACCTTGGCGGAGGACGCCGGCCACGCTGCATCGCGCGAGGCCAAAGAAGCGCTCGCCATGAAGGTCGTCGCCGCGACCGACGTCGACGCCTACCTCGCGATCGATGCCCAGGGTCACGTCACGTTGTTCTCGGGCAAGGTCGATCTCGGCACCGGCGTCGAGACGGCGCTGACCCAGATGGTGGCCGAGGAACTCGACGTGCCGATGGCTACGGTCTCGGTTATCCAGGGCGACACCCTTCTGACGCCGGACCAGGCGCCGACCTACGGCTCCAACTCGATCCAGAAGGGCGGCCTGCAGATCCGCCAAGCCTGCGCCACGGCGCGCAAGGTCCTCACCGACGCGGCGTCGAAGCGGATCGGCGCTTCGATCGAAGACCTGTCGATCAAGGACGGTGTGATCTCAGCCAAGAACGGCCAGTCCGTCGGCTACGGCGAACTGATCGGCGGCAAGCATTTCGACCTGAAGCTCGACCCCAAGGCGCCGACCAAGAACCCCGATCTCTACACGATCGTCGGCAAGCCGGTGGCGCGGCTCGACATCCCGGGCAAGTGCACCGGCGGCTTCACCTACATGCAGGACTTCAAAGTCTCGGGCATGCTGCACGGCCGCGTGGTACGGCCTCCAGCGATCGGCGCCACGCTGAAGAGCGTCGACGAGAACTCGGTCAAGGACATCCCCGGTCTGGTGAAGGTGGTGCGCATCGCCAACTTCCTCGCCGTGGTCTGCAAAGGCGAATGGGCGGCGATCAAGGCCGCGCGGCAGCTCAAGGCGGACTGGACGGCATGGGACAGGCTGCCCGAGCAGGCCAAGCTGTGGGATCACGTGCGGCACACCAAGGTGTTCCACGACGATGTCACGCAGACCAAAGGCGACGCCGAGACGGCGATGGCCGGCGCGGCGAAGATTCTGAAAGCGTCCTACGACTTTGCCATCCACACTCACGGATCGATCGGCCCGTCCTGCGCCATCGCGGAGTGGAAGGATGGCAAGCTGACGTGCTGGACTGCCAGCCAGGCGACGCACAACCTCGTCAAGCAGCTCGGCCTCATGGCCAAAGTGAAGCCGGAGGACGTGCGCTGCGTCTACGTCGAGGGTTCGGGCTGCTACGGCCGCAACGGCCACGAGGACGCCGCCGGCGACGCCACGCTGCTCGCGCGCGAGGTCGGTGCGCCGGTGCGGGTGCAGTGGAGCCGCCACGACGAGCACGGCTGGGACCCGAAGGGCCCGCCCACCCTGATCGATCTGGAGGCGGCGCTCGACGAAAAGGGCGCGGTGACGGCGTGGCACTCGCGGTTTTTTATACCGCAGGGCGCCGCCGGCATCGTGCCGCTGACCCCGGCGGAGCTGGGCGAGCTGCCCTATACTAATGTGCTCTCGCCCGGCGGCATTACCGGCAACACGGCAATCCAGTATGCCGTGCCGGCCATCAAGATCGTGGCGCACCGCCTCGAGACGACGCCGTTCCGTCCGTCCTGGATCCGCACGCCGGGCCGGATGCAGAACACCTACGCCAACGAGAGTTTTCTCGACGAGCTGGCGCTCGCGGCTGGCGTCGACCCGTTCGAGTACCGGCGCCGCCTGCTTGACGACAAGCGCGCGTCAGCCGTGCTCGACAAGCTGCACGAGCTGTCGGCCTGGACCACGCCCGACCCCAAGCGCGACCGCTACGGCGAGACGCTCACTGGCCGCGGCATGGCCTACGTGAAGTACGAGCTGATCCGCACCTATGTCGGCGGCGTCGCAGACGTCTCGATCGATCGCAAGAGCGGCAAGGTGCGCTGCACCAAGTTCACCGTGGTCCAGGATTGCGGGCAGATCATCAACCCCGACGGCATCCGCAACCAGCTTCAGGGCAACGTGGTGCAGACGGTGAGCCGCTCGCTGATCGAGGAGCTGACCTTCGACCGCTCGATGGTGACCAGCCTCGATTGGGCGAGCTACCCGATCATCACCTTCCCCGACGTGCCCGAGGTGGTCATGGGCTTGATCGACCGGCCGCACGAGGCGCCCTGGGGAGCCGGCGAGCCTTCCGCCGCCATCATCCCGCCGGCGCTCTGCAACGCCATCGCCGACGCGCTCGGTGTGCGGCTGCGCTCGATCCCGTTCAAGCCGGAGAAGGTGAAGGCGGCGCTGCAGCAGATCTAACGTCTAGCGCTTGCAGCTCGCACAGTCCGGACCGACGCAATGCACGCTGGACGGTCTGCGGATGCCATTTGCCGCCCGCCGGCGTCGCAATGCTTTGTGTCGTTAGCTCAAGCGCTATGGCGCGCGAGGACAGCCCGCGAACCTTCATACCGGCGAGCAGCGGCGCCAGGCTTCTGGCCCGTTCGAGCGCTGCGGCTTTGTTCATGACGGACAGATGCTCGGCGCCATACCGTCCGAGCTTCACGCCTCGCGCCTTCGCCGCTCGCAACGCGTCCTTGGTGCGCGCCGAGATCATCCGCCGCTCCTTCTCCGCCAAGGCTGCGTAGAGGTGCAGCATAAATGGACCGGCGTCGGCGCCCAGCTCCGCTGCGATGAACGGCACTCTCGAGGCCATCAGCCCGGCGATGAAGGCGACATCACGGGAGAGCCGATCGAGCTTGGCGACGACGATTGAACAGCGGACCTTCTTCGCAGCCGCCAGGGCTGACGCAAGCTGCGGCCGTCGATCCAGCGCATCGGCGCCCTTGCCGGTCTCGACCTCGACGTACTCGCCCGCAACGGTGAGACCCTCGCGCTCGCAGAAGTCGATGATCGTCTTACGCTGCGCTTCCAAGCCCAAGCCGGAGCGGCCTTGCCGAGCAGTCGACACGCGGATGTAGGCGATCGCCGCTCCGGTCAATTGATCACTCCCAATTGCAATTCGAGGCAATTCGCAGACGTTCGTTCGCCGCTGCAACACACACGCTCTTGCCGAAGAGCGATGCAAGCGGCTGCGCATTTGCTTTCGTAGTATAGGCGGACAGGCACAGGGACTTGCATCGCAGCGCGCGAAGAGCGTGTGTCCAATCAGCGGATCGGCGGAAAGCTTCCGATCGGCAACTCGGTTCCAGCCGCCTCGGAGCGTCTGCGAACCCTCTTCCAGTGGGCCGCCGCTTGTGGCCGCCTGATGGAGACATACGATGAAGCTCACCGACACGCAGGCCGGCGTCCTCACGGCCGCCGCGGCGCGCAACGACGGCGCAATCCTGCCGCTGCCCTCGCATCTCCACGGAGGCGCCATCGCCAAGGTCTGCGACGCCCTGAAGGCGAAAGGCCTAGCTGTGAGTAATGCAGACGGCGAGGAGAGGCTCGTGATCAGCGATGCCGGTCGACAAGCGCTAGGGCTGCCGACCCAATTACCGGCAATTGCCAAATCGGGACCCGCCTCAATGGCAGGTGAGCGCGAGCCGCGCACCGGGACCAAGCAGGCGCAGCTCATTGCGATGCTCAAGGCGCCGACAGGTGCCAGCGTCGAGGAGATTGTCGCTGCCTTCGGCTGGCAGCCTCACACCGTACGCGGAGCCATCGCCGGGACACTGAAGAAGAAGCTCGGCCTGCAAGTCGGGTCCGAAGCGAGCGAAGGGCGCGGACGCGTCTATCGCATCGCGGATTGAGCAAGATTGCCAATCGAACGATTGGCGCCTTTCAGGCACGTCATAATTGGAGCCAATCGCGAGCGCGTTCTGTGTGGGCCAGCATCGCAGGAGCGCTTGGCGCGGCATGGCGTTAAAGCGCGGGCTACAACGAACCGTCTCGAATACGGCGCCAATTTTCGATTGGCTTCGCTCGAGGCGACCAATTGATTTCAGCTCGCCAACTGCTCCAGTTCTCGAGGTCAAATCGCCTCCGAAACCCCCCTCAAAGCTACCTAAGCCGGAGTGGCCCTGCCAAGCCGTCGACACGCGGATGTAGGCGATCGCTGCTCCGGCCAATTGAACGCCCCCAATTGCAATTCGAGACAATTCACTGCCCTTCGCTCCAACCCGCATTAGACACGCTCGTTTCAGCGAGCGATGCAAGCGCCCGCGCAATTGGGCGTTTGAAGTCGATTGAAGCGAGATGTTTGCCGCGCAAAGCGAAATTGCTCTTTGTTAAAGGCTAAATTGACCCGCAATCAGCCGGCTGAAGGTTGATTTGAGTTGATTTGGTTTCCCGCTCAGAGGGGAAAACCCCTGCTGGGGTGTCAAATCAACCTGCGCGGAGGGGGCAGCAGACACTCGCGGACGCTCGTTTGCCTGTGACACCGGGCGAGAAACGCCGGCAAGTTGGCGATCAGGAAAAGGAAAGGCGCCAGCTTCGAGCCGACGCCGCCAGCTTCGGCTGTGACTTGCGAGGGCAACCCTCAGAACGTCGGTCGATACTGCGGGTGCCCTTCCGTCCGCTCGCCTCGCACCGCCTCCCAGAACAACCCAGCATGGTGGCGGTTGATCTCAACTGTCTCGGTGAGATTGTATAGGCCGTCGCCTTCACGAGATGGAACAGGAGGACCGCCGCCGTGATTAATGAAGTAGGTTTGTTGCATGTGGTCAAAGTAGCCGCCACAGTCTCTTTTTGGATCTCACCGAGGCGCAAGGCCTCGGCTTCAACTTCGGATGTCGTGCTGGGAGTTGCGGCACCTGCAAGACGAGGCTGCTCGCCGGCGCTGTCACCTACCTCAGAGATCCGACCGCCGAGTGGACGGAGCCCAGCTCATGTCGAAGAGCGGCTAGTTGGCAATGCGCCTACTCTCGCTGTTCAGCTTGCTCGTTCATGTACCAAAGCGGACGATCGCCGATGACGGGGAAGATGTCCTTCGGCGTGACGACGATCGCGCTGATGCCGAGGAAGACCATCATCGCGGCGAGGACGTAAAATGTTTAAGGATACCGAAGCGCGAACTTCACCCTGGTTTTATCGCATCGGACATCGCTAAGCCACGGAGCAGAACACGCGACGATTACGAGCCTACTCTGCAATGGATCGCGGACCGCTTTGCGCGCAGGACTGTCGTTGGATTGAAGGCTCTACTGGCGGCGCCAGCTACCCTGAACGACCAGCGAGAGGGTTCGATGACTTCAGCGTCGCATTGCGAAGAACGACACTCGCAGGACGAGTAGCGCTATTCTGTAACGCGACGATGTTATCAGCGCGACGCCTTAAAGAGCTTGGTCGCGATCTCGAACATCTCCTCGGGAGTCGTGAACGCCGATGCGACGCCGGTGAGGTCGTGGATCTTGCCGCCTTCAGGCAATCCATCAATCACCTCGAGGTCGCCTGGCGGATCGCCCGGCAGCGCCTGCTCGCCAGTACCCCAGATGCCTGATCTCCTTGTAGTCGTTCGGGCTCCACGTATAAAGCCGGCGGTGGGAGCTCTCATCAAGGTACTCCTGGCATTTCCGGAATACGCGACAAATCGATATTCGGCGTCCCGGGAGGTGGAGCGATCCGCCCAGGCAAGCCGCACATCTTGGCAAACATAGCCTTGGGAGAACAGCGCCAATTGAACACCATAGCTAACCCCTCGCAGCCAGCCCTTGTCATCGAGGTGGAGATCTCCAGCGTCGCGGCTCGACTGGAACGTCTACCGATGACGAGCTATCAGCGAAAGATCTTCGCAATCATAGCCTCAGCCTGGCTGGCGGACCAAATCGACGTGGCGCTGCTGACGTTCCTGCTCGGCACGCTCGTAGTCGCCTTCCACCTTTCGCCAGCCCAGGCCGGCCAACTCGCGGCGATGACCTTCGCCGGCCAGCTCGTCGGCAATATCTTGTTTGGCGCAGCCTCCGACAAATACGGGCGCAAGGCGGTGTTTCAGGTCACGATGCTGATTTGGGGCGTCGCCAGCCTCGCCGCAGCGGCGGCGTGGAGCCTTACGGCGCTGATGGTCTGCCGCTTTCTGATGGGCGTGGGCGTCGGTGGCGAAGCCCCGGTGGCGCAGGCTATGGTCTCGGAGATCGTCCCGGCCGACGTGCGCGGCAAGTACATAGCCTTCATGGAAGGATTCTGGGCCGTCGGCTACGTGCTCTCGGGCGCAATCAGCTTCTTCGTCCTGCCCCATTTGGGTTGGCGCTGGGCCTTCGCGATCGTCGGCAGCCTGTCCCTCGTCGTCTTCGCGGTGCGGCGCTCGATGCCGGAATCGCCGCGCTGGCTAGCCGACCAGGGACGCTGTGCCGAGGCGGAAGCGGTGATGGCGCATATGGAGACCGAGATCGTCAAACGCACCGGTCGCCCGCTTCCGCCCGTCGTACGCCAAATCGCGCCCCTGCCGACCCACACCGAGCACCAGAGCCCGATCGCGACGTTGTTCTCTCCGGAGTACCGGATGCGGACTGTGATGGCGTTTGGGCTGTGGTTCTTCGCGCTGATCGGCTTCTTCGGCCTCAACTCATGGATTGCCGTCCTGTTGAAGGAAAAGGGCTTCTCGACGATCGCCTCGGTTGGCTTCGTCACTCTGATCACGACCGGCGGCATGCCCGGCTTCTTCACCGCCGCGCTCTCGCTGGAGAAGATCGGCCGCAAGCCCACAACCATCGCTTTCCTGCTGTGCGCCGCTGTGACCGCCTATCTCTACGGCAATGCGTCCGGGCAGACGAGCCTGTTCATCAATGGCTTCATCATGCAGTTCTTCATGTTCGGCATGTGGAGCTGCCTGTACGCCTACACGCCGGAACTCTACCCGACACGGGCGCGCTCGACGGGTGCGGGCCTCGCCTCGGCCTTCGGCCGCCTTGGCGCGATTCTCGGCCCGATGATCGTGCCGATCCTGGTCGCGAGGTCCGGCCCCGCCGCGGCCTTCGAGGTCGGCGCCGGCGGTTTCGTCGTCGCCGCGTTGCTGATCCTGGTACTCGGCGTCGAAACCCGCGGACGCGCGCTCGAAACTGTGTCAAGCTGAAGTTGTAAGTGAAACGGTCTATACTTTCTCCGTAGACTCTCACGGATCGAGCGCTCCGTGCTGCACTCCTTCGCCGAGCGATGGGCTTCGTTGCCGACGAAATCGTGCGGCGCGCAAGCTGTTCTTCGCCGGGTGGAGCCTGATGGGCCGCATTGGCGTCGAGCGTGGCTGGGCGCCGCGTGGCTGGGCGAATTGGGGGCGCTGTGCGGAACGGGCGGCGCTTTCCTCATCGGCGCTCCGCAGACCGTCGCGGCAAGAAGGCGCGCTCCGATCTCGGTCAGCAAGGCTTCGTAGTCCGCCTCCATCCCGCCTCTCGCGTGGAGTGCGTCCGGCAGCTGGCACGCTTCCTCGGGATGGAGCGCGATGCGGCCGGCCACGGCATCTGCGCCGGCGGCGATCGCCGCGAGGTTCAGCGCGACCCAGTCCGGCCGCACAATGGTATTAGCATCGGTGGTGAGCAGGACGGCATCGGAGGAGCCTGCCTCGTCGAGCCAGGCCGATGCCGCCTCCATCGCCTGCCGACGTGCCCAGCCCGCCGAGGCCCGCGCGAAGGTGGCCTCGATCACACGCAGCGGCGCGACCATCTCGGCGGCGAGCGACGCCACCACGGCGGCGGTGTTGTCATCACAATTGTTAAGAGAAGTAGGATGCCGAACGTGTGCGGTGGAGGCCGCCTTGCCGGTCGAGCGCGCGGATGCAGGCCCCGATGCGGTCGCGCTCGTTGCGCGGGAATGGCGACGATCGTTCGGAGCGGACCTGCGATCCGACCCTCGTCTCTCTCGGGCATGGTCCCTCGAACGTGTGACGCAGCCGCCTCGAAGTCAGGGAGCGCACGTCGAGCCATACGGCTCCCAGCTCCCCTTTGTCCATTTCAATCGAACCAAACCGAAGGCACGCTGTTCGGCCCCCGCAATAGCAACTCGGGAGGTAACATGTTTTATTTCGATAAGAAGCTTCAATATCCAGTCAAGGTCGAGACCCCGAACCCGATCTTCGCCCGCATGCTGCAGCAGGCGATCGGCGGGGTCGAGGGCGAGATCCGCGTCTGCATGCAGTATTTCTTCCAGGCTTGGGGTTCGCGCGGACCGGACACGAAATATCGAGACATGCTGCTCAACACCGCGACCGAGGAAATGGGCCATATCGAGATGCTCGCTACCGCCGTGGCGATGAATCTGGAGAATGCTCCGACTTCGCTCCAGGAAGAGGGCGCCAAGGACAAGGTGGTCGGCGCCATCATGGGCGGCGGAAATGGCAAGCACGCCATCGAGGGCATGCTGCAGCGTCATATCCTGTCGACGGGAATGGCCGCTTATCCCGCCAACTCGGACGGCGTGCCTTTCGACATGTCGCACATCTACGCGAGCGGCAACGTCGCGGCCGACATGTACTGCAACGTCGCCGCCGAGGCGACCGGCCGCGTCCTCGCCTGCCGGCTCTACGGCGCGACGAGCGATGCCGGCATGAAAGACATGCTGAGCTTCATGATAGCGCGCGACACGATGCACCAGCAGCAATGGCTCGCGGCTTTGGAGGATCTCGGCGGCCACGAAGGCACGCTGCCAATTCCAAACAGCTTTCCGCAGGCGGAAGAAAACGAGAAGTTCAACTACAACTTCTTCGGCTCGTCGCACGATGGTTCGCCGCCGGAGAAGGGCCGCTGGACCCACGGGCCGTCCCTCGACGGCAAAGGTAAGTTCGCCGTGTTCCAGAACAAGCCGATGGGCGAAGAGCCCGTGCTCGGGCCGGCGCGTCCCGACAGCATGGCCGAAACCCAGCAGATGGCCGCTGCGTCGAAGAAGAAGCACTGATCCAAATCGACAAGTCGAAGGCGGGCGGCACGATCGTGCCGCCCGCGCTTGGGGGGAGCTATGACCGACGCGAACGGCCGCAAAGCGGACCATCCGATTGATCCGATTTTCCTGAAGCGCTGGTCCACGCGCCTTGACCGCAGAGGCGGGCGATTGACGAGGATACAATCCTGACGATCCTTGAGGCGGCGCGGTGGGCTCCATCCTCCTACAATGCCCAGCCCTGGCTGTTCGCCTATGCTCTGCGCGGCACCGATGCGTGGCCGCGCTTCCTCGACCTCTTGAGTGACAGCAATCGGTCGTGGGCCCAGGACGCATCCGCGCTGGTCGCGCTGGTGTCCCGCACCCACAGCATCGAGCCGGACGAGGACCAGCCGGTGGCCTCGTACAGCCATTCGCTGGATGCCGGGGCGGCGTCTGGCTATCTCGCGCTGCAGGCGACCATGCTCGGCTGGCATGTTCACGGCATGGTCGGGTTCGACAAGGCAAGAGCCTTCGAGGATCTCCAGGTGCCGCTGCTGCATCGGGTTGAGGCGATGTACGCCGTAGGCCGACAGACCTCACCCGACCTGCTGTCGGACGACATGAAGAAGAAGGAGATACCAAACTGCCGCAAACCGCTGGCTGAAATCGCCGCCGAGGGCGGGTTCGGCGGGCTCGCGGACGGCTGAGCACGGAATTCGTTTCCATTGGTCATTGCCGTCGGTCCGGCTTCGAGCTTCGGTGGGAAATGCGTCGCTCCAGAAGAACAGTCGTGCGCGCCGGTAAGCCACTACGCGAACAGGTCATGGTCATCACCGGCGCCACGAGCGGCATCGGGTTGGCGACGGTGCGGGCGACGGCGAAGGCCGGCGCCAAGTTAGTCCTCGTCGCACGCGGACAGCCCGACCTTCGCGAGATCTGCGCCGGTATCGCTGCTGACGGTGCCCTATTCGTTGTCGCCGATGTGCTCGCGTCCAAGCAGGCCATCGCGCACTTCAGCGAGCTGCGGCCGGGATCCTGGATGTTTTTTAGACCGACGAGGTTTCAAGGTTAACGGAGGACTTGCGTCCGGACCGGTTCGACCTATCGCCACCAAGCGCCTACAACGGTGTCGGCAGCCAACCAGTTGAACGGGTTCGAGTTAGATCAAGAAGGCGTCAAGTGACTTGAGCAGACCGTCCGGATCCTCCTCCGGGATGAGGTGTCCGCACGGCAGCCCGTGCCCGCGAACATCGACTGCCTCCTGCTGCCAGAGCTTCACGACGTCGAACATCTCGCCCACGGTGCCCTTCGCGCCCCAGACGGCAAGCAGCGGCTGCCGGATCTTCTGACCGGCCTTGCGCGCGGCGGCGAGGAGATCGGTGTCGATCCCGGCCGCTGCCCGATAATCCTCGCAGACCGCGTGTATCGCGGCAGGCTTGCTGTAGGTCCGCACGTAGTCGGCCAAGGCGAACGGAGCGACAGCGCCAGGTGTTTTGCTTTGGATCTCCAGATGGCTGCTGACGTAATAGTCCGGTAGTGCACCGATGAAACGCTCCGGCAGCGGCTCATTCTGAATTTGGAAGAACCACCAGAAATAATTCTTGGCGAACGTCTTATCGGTCTGCGCGTACATCAGATCGGTCGGGGCTATGTCAAGTACGACGCCCCGCGTTACCGCCTCCGGACGATCCATCATCATGAACTGCAAAACCCGACCCCCCCGATCGTGACCAATAGCCTGGAATCGATCGAAGCCGAGTTCCTGCATGACCTGCACCAGGTCGGCGCCCATCGCGCGCTTGGCGTAGTTGATGTGGTCGGGGCTGCTGACGGGCTTGCTGGAATCGCCGTAGCCGCGAAGGTCCGGTACGACGACCGTGTAACGCTCGGCGAGCTTGCCGGCCACCTTGTACCAGCAGACGTGGTTCTCGGGATGACCGTGGATCAACAGCAACGGCGGGCCTTTGCCACCCACGAGAGTGTTGATGGTCGACCCCACCGCCTGTTGTCCGGCGACGTCGACGCCATGCGTCGTGACGAAGCGCTGCCGGAAATCGGGGAACAGGCGGTCGTTCAGCTCTTTTGCTGCGGCGGGCAAGACGCCCGGCGCGGTGTCGACCACCGAGATATCCTGCGCGCGCGCGGCAAAGGGCGCGACGGCGCTTAGCGCCAAGCCGGCGCTCAGGAGGACCCGACGACTCAAGTGTGTGTCGTGCTGGCGTGATTGATTTCTGTCGGTCATGAGCTTTCCCTTCGATTGGTCGCGCCGCGGCACGGCGAGCTGCGATCTGATTGGAGGAGGACCTGCGCGGGCCGGTGGTCAGCCAAGGGCGGCAGCGATCGCCTTGCCGGCTTCTTCGGTGGAGGCGCTGCCGCCAAGATCGCGCGTACGCGTCGTAACGTCGGCGAGGCTCCGCTGGATCGCGTTGAGCACCGCATCGGCGGCCTCGTCCTCGCCGAGGTGCTGCAACAACATCTGGACGGCCCAAACGGTGCCGACCGGGTTGGCGATACCCTGCCCCGCGATGTCGGGCGCCGAGCCGTGCACGGGCTCGAAGAGGGAGGGGAAACGTTTTTCGGGGTTGATGTTGCCCGACGGCGCGATCCCGATCGTGCCGGTGCAAGCTGGGCCGAGATCCGACAGGATGTCTCCGAAAAGGTTGGAGCCGACCACGACGTCGAAGCGCGAGGGCTTCAGCACGATGTGCGCGGTGAGGGCGTCCATGTGAAACTGGTCGGTCTCCACCTCCGGGTAGTTCTTCGCCATCATACGGAAGCGCTCGTCCCAGTACGGCATGGAGATCGCGATGCCGTTCGACTTTGTGGCCGACGTGAGGTGCTTCTTGCGCTTCTTAGCCAGTTCGAAGGCGTAGCGCTGTATCCGGTCGACGCCGACGCGCGTCATGAAGGTTTCCTGCGCCACGATCTCGCGATCGGTTCCCTCGAACATGCGACCGCCCACCTCGCTGTACTCGCCCTCGGTGTTCTCGCGCACGATGACGAAGTCGATCTCGCCCGGGTCGGCGAGCGGCGACCGCACCCCCGGCATCAGGCGTACCGGACGCAGGCTGACGTACTGGTCGAATTGGCGGCGGAACTGGACCAGAGACCCCCAGAGGGAGACATGATCCGGCACCTTGTCCGGCCAGCCTACGGCGCCGAACAGGATGGCGTCGTAGGATTGCAGCATTGCTTTCCATTCCTCGGGCATCATCCGGCCATGTTTTTCGTAGTAATCCGCGCAGGCGAAGTCGAAGTCGTCGACTTGCAGGTTGAAACCAAACTTTTTCGCGGCGGCCTTGAGGACGCGTAGACCTTCAGGGATGACCTCTGTCCCGATGCCGTCGCCCGGGATGGAAGCCAGCCGATATTTGCGTGCGCTCATAGCAACGCTCCTCTGCGGTTTTGCGCCTGTCGAACGCTAGACCGAACCGCAGGATGCACATCATATCCGCATCAATTCATGTTCATTCTGAAGGTGCACAGTCTCGCGTCGCAAGGGCCCACAGCGCCTCTACCGCCTCGCTTTGCCGGGCTCGCGGCCGGATCAGGCATATTTTGACGCGCACCTCGAAGCTCGTAGTACCCGCCCGGGTGAGCGTTCCGTCGCTGAGATCCTGCGCGACGAGGCTCAACGGCAACCAAGCCAAACCTTTGCCCAATCGGGCGAAGTAGGCCAGGGTCAGCGCAGCGTGCGAGTGGAAGATAGCTCTCAGGCCGGAAGGCGTTCTTTCAAGCACGCCTGACGCGCTGAGTAGCTGTCCTAGGCCCGATTCTGGCCGATAAGCCAGGAAGTCCGGCGCGAACGGGCCGTCCACCGGGAAACGCGGCTCGCCAGGATCACCGACGCTGACCGGCACGAGCGTGTCCCCTCCGAGCTTGACCCTGCGGAAGTGTCGGTCGGGGAAGTTGAGCGAGATCGCGTCATCTCCGTGACAGAGAAGTAGCTGCACCTCGCCTCGGCGGAGGAGCTGCTCGCACGCCTGCTGATCGGCTACAACGAGCTGCGCAGCGGGCGCCGGCGTGAGGTCCGGCTCCAATCCCGCAAACCAAGCCGGGAAGAAGGTCGAAGACAGCATGTGGGTGCAGGCGAGACGCACAACGTTACGGGCGTCTCGCGCTAACTCCTGCGCCTCCTGTCGTCCGGTTTCGAGGCTGCGAATGGCTTCTTCGACGCGACGTGCCAAAATCCGACCAGCAGGCGTTAGCGCGGTGCGGTGCGTTGTGCGATCCACCAACGTGGCCTGGGCCCAAGCCTCCAGGGCAGCGATGCGCCGGCTAAACGTCGGCTGGGACATGCCGCGCGACGCGGCCGCGCGTGCAAAGTTCTGCGTGGTCTCGAGAACCAGCAGATCCTCCAGAGTGTCGATGCGCAAGAACTCTCTCCCAGAAAGGCGCGAGTTGATAGGAAGGCCTACACCAGCGAGCTCATCGTGCCGCCGTTCCACCTTCACGATCCTGCGTCGAAGGATAGCCGAGCAGGATTAATCGCCTAAGTCAGCTTACAATGGAGCCGACGGCATGATTCTATGTCGACTCCTAGTGAAGTGTAGCCGTAGTCGTTCAGCGCAGATCAGCGCCATTACCAGCTCCCCCGAAGTTGTTAAGGTCTCGTGTAACGACTATACCCAAGCAAGGGGGCGCCTTGATGAGCAGCCTAAATGGCCATGTCAGGACGGCTTGGCGGGCCGCGTTGATTCTCGCCTTAGCTAGGCTCTTGCCAGCGCGCGGGCGAAGCGCGAGCGATGGCCTCCGTCGAAACGACGAAGCAGGTGCCCGCAGGGACGCGTCATCCGCGCCAACACGGCCGAGCGTATCAGGTCAAGCCTCCCGCGAGAGCCGTTCGCCCGGCCGAAGAAACATCGTCCGCGGCGCCGCTTCCCGAGCTACCCCGCCCCGAAACGCCGCGGGGTGAAGTGCCCGAAAGCGCGGCGATAAGAATCGGAACCGTTCCGTTCACGCCGCCGCTGCTGCTCCAGGTACCGGCTTCTCCTCCGTTGGCGGCCGGCGGCACCTTGTTCCTGAACACGAAGGTATCACCTTCCGCCCTGCCGACGAGGACGTAAAGTTCCGGATCGGCGTCGCCTGCAGCAGGATTTCAGCGTCGCCGACATCCGCCCCGGTCGTCCGGGCCCGGCGACAGCGGACAACACGGGTACGCGCCGCGCGTTTCTTGAAGGTTACGTGACGACTAATGATTTCACGGCGGCGATCCAGTACGACTTCAATAATCCGGGCGCGCCGATCAATGATGGCGCGTTGTCGTACCATGGTTTCGGGCCCTTTGTGCTCACGGTCGGCAACTTCATCGAGCCTTTCAGTCTGAACGCGCTGGAGAGTAACGACAGCACGACCTTCACGCAACGATCGCTGATGAACGCCCTTGCTCCGCAGGACGCCTTTGGCGGCAGTATCGGCGCTTCCGGCAATAGATGGACGGCAACCGTCGGAGTCTTCGGCGCCAATGTAATCCCCGGCCCTGGTACCGGAGGGGTGGCCTGCACCGGTCGCGTGACCTACGCACCGATTATCGGGAAGGATCAGGTGCTGCAGTTCGGCATCGCGGGCTCCTATCGCGCGTTGAGCGCCAGCGACCCCGCCCCGTCCTTCAGCAGCACGCCGGAGGGCTCGCTCTTCGCCAGCACCCTCGTCAACACCGGCGCGCTTGACCGTGCGGCCGACATCGTCCGCGCGGGCGGTGAGGCGTTGTATCAGGTCGGATCGGTCCGCGTGCAGGCCGAGTACGACCACGTGGATCTCGCGGGACGCGACGGTCAGGCCGCTCGCGCCTTCCAAGGCGGTTACGTGGAGGGCGCTTGGGTCGTGAACGGCGACGGGCGACCTTTCAGCCTCAAGGCCCCTTACGGCGGGTATTTCGCCCTACTGCAAGGCGTTAAGGTCAGGGACGACCAGAGGATATCGCAAGGGGGCTTAGGCGTGTTCGAACTTGCGGTCCGTTTCAGCGCCATCGATCTGCGCTCGGGCGAGGTGAGGCGTGGTCAGGAGCAAGACTTCACGACGGGAATTAACTGGTACCCGGACGCTAATGTCCGAATCATGGCAGACTACGTTCACGCCCGCGCTAACCCGGCCGCGTTCCAGGTCGGACAGGGCGCAACCGTCGACAGCAACATCTTCGTCGGACGCGTGAACTTCTACTGGTAGGAATAGGGATTTTGATCTTGCCCGAACTGCATAGGTTCGAGTTCGCCCGAGCAGTCACGTCGGCTTGCGTCCTAACAGCTGGAGGCGGCTCCATGGATGCGTGGGTCTACCTCGATCACGGCCACGTCTTCGCCAACGCGCAAACCGGCAACATCGTCCTGTTCTCGATCCTGGTGGCGAACGGCCGTTACAGCGACGCGCTGCACCATGTGCCACCTCTAGCAGCGTTCTGCGCGGGCCTGGTCGCGTCCCGCCTGTCCGGCGCTTGGTTGAAGGAGCGGGGCGCGAACTCGCGAAACCTGCGCCTGTTGTTCGAGACGGTCGGCCTAGCGGTGCTCGGGATCGAAGCGCCCCGCCTTTCGGACGCCGCTGTTACCACCGCCATCGGTTTCATCGCGGCGGTGCAGATCACGACGCTGTCTCACATTGGGGCCTGGTCGTTCAACACGGGCATGACGACCGGCAACCTGCGCAGCGCGTTCAGTGCCGCGACGGCCGCCTGGCTTGCGCCCGTTGACGTAGCTAAACGCTTTCAAGCAGTCGGACTCGGATTATTGTGCGTCGCGTTCTTCGTCGGCGCGCTTGCCGGCGGCTACGCAACAACACGGTGGGGCGACCCGGCCCTACTTGGCACCGCCGCCACGATCGCGCTTGGTGCCTTCGTCGTGTGGCGCGCGCCCGATCCGCTTCCGCCGATCGTTAGGTCTGACTAGTCTTGGTGACCAACATGCTGGCGAAAACCGCCCTCACCTGACATCGCTAAGTTGCTACGTCTGCTCGGGCTTCCAACTCCGTACCAAAATCGCAAAGTCCACGGCTTGAGAGAACGAGGCGCTACAGGAGCATACAGACGACGCAACGGCGCCGATCGAGGTAAATAGATAGTCGCCTTTAAGCCTGTGTCGCCTGAACGGGAGTTCGAATCTCACTTCTCCGCCTTACACCTTCAGTGCAGGCGAGTGATCCAAGCGATTGCGATCTCTGCGCCGCAAAAGACAAGCGCGGTGCTCCCGCCGATCGTTGCATAGAACACCGCTCTGGCTCAAGAACTTGAGGCTCCGCTCAACCATGATCCTAGCCGATTTGCAACCTGCATGACCGACGCATAACGACATGAACATGCACTTCATCTCCGGGCTCCCCCGGTCAGGGTCTACCCTTCTCTGTGCTTTGCGGCGGCAAACCCACGCTTTCACGCCGCCATGACAAGTCCCGTCAATGCTCGGCCTGACTATGCTGAACAAAATGAGCGGCGCATCCCAGTTCTCGATTTTCTACACAGACGAGGTTCGACGCCGCATTTTACACGGCGTTTTTGACGCCTACTATGCGGATGTCGCCGATCGTGTCGCCTTCGACATCAACCGGATGTGGACAGGTCGGATGGCTCTTCTTGCCGATCTGTACCCGCAAGCCCGTGTCATCTGCTGCGTCCGCGAAGTGGTTTGGATCATCGACAGTATCGAACGCATGCTGCGAAAGCCCACTTCAGGTCTCGCGTCTCTTCAACTACGAACCCGGACTCTCCGTCTACGCACGCGCAGAGATCCTGATGCACTCCGACACCGGCCTGATCGGACAAGCTTGGAGCTGCCTGCGCGAAGCCTGGTTCGGCGAGTATTTCTCTCGGCTTCTGCTCCTCGACTACAGAAAGCTCGCCTCAGCTCCGGCCGAACGATGCGGAGGCTGTATACGGCGCTAGGCGAATCACCGTTCGATCACGACTTCAGCAATGTAGCAAATGCTGCAGCTGAATACGATGCAGCTTTGGGCATGCCGGGCATGCACACGGTAAGCCAGAGGGTAGAGTATCGAGAAAGACCGACGTGCTTGCCGCCAGATATGCTCGCCAAGTACGCCGGCCTAAACTTTGGAATAAACCAGAGTTTACCGAAGGGCGAATCATACTCTGAAAGCAAGCTGGAGCGCGAAGATCGCGCGGATTTACAGCGGACGCCTTGTATACCTCTAAACGCGGCTTCACCAAGACGAGGTCCGGGAGCCGCCGACGGCCACGAACGGCCGCGCAGTGCCGGATCGCGCTGCTCCACCGAGGCGAAGAAGGCGTTCATGTCCCACGTGAATGATCTTGCGGACGAGCACCGGTGTCAAGCGGCTTCAAAATGTAACCCCCGATCTGGAGTGCGCCCCTGGGGGTGGACAGGGATATCCGCTGAATTGACCGGGAGGGCTGGGCTTTCACAGGATGAAAGCCAAGGCACGTCACCGCACGCACAGTATCGAGTTCAAACGTCAGATCGCGCAGGAGTTCGTCGCCGGTGAGACGCTTCATGCGCTCGCCAAGCGGCATGACCTGTCGCGCAACCTGATCCGCATCTGGGTCAGCAAGCTGGAGGCCGGCGCGTTCGATGACGACGCCCATGCGGCCGATATGCTCGAGGACTACGAAGCCAAGATCGCAGCCCTTGAGCGGATGGTTGGACGGCAGGCGCTCGAGATCGAGCTTTTAAAGGGGGCCTTGAAAAGCGCACCGCGGCCGAGAAGCGGGACTACGTCCGTCACGGTCGGCCCAATGGCCTCTCCCTCGCGCAAGGATGTCGGCTGATGGGCCTGCCGCGCTCGACCTTCTACGACACGCCCGTGGTCGATACATCCGACGAGGCGATCGTCAGCTGCATGATCGCGATCTGCGAGGCGTTCGAGACCTACGGTTATCGCCGTGTCGGCGCGGCGCTCCGACACCAGGGTCTCGCCGTCAACGGCAAGAAGGTCCGCCGCCTGATGCGCGAGCACGATCTGCAGCCCAAGCGTCGGCGGCGCTACGTGGCGACGACCGACAGCAACCACGACAATCCGATCTTCCCTGATCACGCACGCGACATCGTCCTGACCGGTCCGAACCAGCTCTGGGTCGCCGACATCACGTACATCACGATCGCGACCGGCTTCGTCTATCTCGCCGCCATACTCGATGCCTGGTCACGCCGTGTCGTCGGCTATGCAATCAGCCGGTCCATCGATGCACGTCTTGCGATGGCGGCCTTGAGGGCCGCTGTCCGCTCGCGGCAACCGCCTCCGGGCTGCGTGCATCATTCCGACCGTGGGTCGCAATACGCATCCGGCGCCTACCGACAGCTCCTCGTCGACCATGGCCTCGTCGGGTCGATGAGCAGGCGCGGTAATCCCTACGACAACGCCAAGGCTGAAAGCTTCATGAAGACGCTCAAGGTCGAGGCCGTCTATCCGATGGACTACGAAACCATCGAGGATGTCACCGCCGACCTTCCGCACTTCATCGACGAGGTCTACAATACACAACGTCTTCACTCAGCGCTGGGCTATCTCAGCCCCGCGATGTTCGAGGATCAACACGCCCAGCTCACGGTCGAAGCTGCAGCGTGACGTTGTCCACTCGACGGGGCGCACTCCAATATGGAGGGTGAAGATTGAAGGCCGATTGACAGTTTAGGCGAAGGACAGCAAAGAACATCCGCTCTCGGTGAACCCTCGAGCGCCGGGAATGACGTGGATTGGCGCAGACCCGCTGCGCCCTCTATCGTTGGGGCCGCTTCGCCGGTGCCCGCGACGGCGGTAGAATCAGCGCCTGGCGGCCGCCGATGCGGTACCCGTCCGGCGCCTTCGTTCATGGAGACTATTGCGATGAGCGTATTCTACGGCGAACCGCACCGACGACTACAGGACGAGCACGGCACGCGCCGTCTCGCCGACCGGCTAGAGGAGATGGCACACGATGCCTTCGAGTCGCCCGAGCGCGCCTTTATCGAGGCCGCGACCATGCTGTTCCTGTCCACGGTCGACGCGCACGGCCAACCCACGGTGTCCTACAAGGGCGGCGCGCCGGGCTTCTGCCGCGTCACCGGCGACAGCGAGCTGACCTTCCCGAGCTACGACGGCAACGGCATGTTCCTAAGCCTTGGTAACCTCGCGCAGACGGCGCGCGTCGGCCTGCTTTTCATTGACTTCGCCCGGCCGCATCGCCTGCGGGTGCACGGCACGGCGCGGTTGAGCGAGGACCCGGAGGGGCTCTTCCCCGGCGCCGACTGCGTCGTCCGGGTCGCGGCCGAGCAGATCTTCATCAACTGCGGCCGCTACATCAACGACGGCGCGCGACTGTCGCCGCACCTGCCCGACGCCTTGGGCCGCCAGCCTTTCCCCGCCTGGAAGCGGATCGACGTGTTCGGCGACGTGCTGCCCGCCAGCGACGAGGCGCGCGTCGCCGCGGCCGGCGGCACGGTCGCCTTCGAAGATTATGGCGGCGAGGAGACCGGTCCCGCGGCCCTGCCGCCGACGTGAAGGAGCCGGCGCGGTCGGGCTGCAGGCGGGCGGATTCGCGGCGCTGCAGGCCTTGACGTGGCAGGCGCATTGCGCCTGGCTGCTGGAGGCGCGCGGGTCGAACGCGCCAAGCGCCTCCTTGAGGATCGCGACGCGACGCTCGAGAGCATCGCGCTCGAGGTCGGCTTCTGCAGCCAGAGCTTCACCGACGCCGTCCGCAGCCGCACCGGCCTGTCTCTGGGCAGGTGGCGGCGATTGGATCTCCCGTGATGCTGACGGATCGCACGGAACGTGGAAGCCGGAGACGTCGCCGTGCTCGCGGACGATCCCGAAAGCCGATGAACATCGAGCTCATGACAGGCTTTTACCCGTTCGTGGGCCGACGCCATCCTTCATCGGATCGGGCATGCCGTGTGCGCAAGGCAACCACCGGCATGCGCGATGCCTCGGTGGGCAGAGATCGGACGAGACCATGAACCATCTGATCACGCCGGATGGGCGTCCTGGACCGACTGGCGAAGGCGAGATCCACGCACTCGTCGATGCCGACGGCCTGCCGGTCGTCCTCAAGCTCACCGAGGGCCAAGCCCACGACGGACGCAGCGCCGCCGACATGCTAGCGACCCTCGGCGCCGGTCACATCCTGCTCGCCGACCGCGCCTACGACAGCGACGCATTGCGCAAAGCCATGGCCGCTCAGGGCGCGTGGGCGAACATCAAGCCCGTCTCGCGGCGCGTCAACATCCCGGCGTTCAGCCGCTACCTGTATCGCTCGAGAAACATCGTCGAGCGCTTCTTCAACAAACTCAAACACTTCAGGGCGATCGCCACACGCTACGACAAATATGCCAGCAACTACCTTGCTCTCGTAAAACTCGCCGCAACGCGTATTTGGCTGCGAACTCATGAGTCCGTGCCCAAGTCTAGGTTCCAAGCGATACTCATCCGAGCGCCATCAAATAAGCGAACGGCCGGATTTGGGATCGCACGGCGTGTCACTTAACGGCTGTTCTTGGGCGCGTAGCTGCCATCCCAAGCTTCATGAACAAGCGTCCACTTACGCCATCTGGGCACCCGAAAGCTGTCGAGCTGTAATCAACCAGGCTTCCTTAAGGCTCAGGCACTCGTTAGGCGCGCCGTTGATGGGTCGTACACGAAGTCGGTGATGGTGCCCTCCATGATCTTAGCGACGGCCTCATTGATCGCGAATAGCGGCACGAGGAACCACTCGCGCGGGATCACCGGATTGCCGAACCGGTCCTTGACCTCGATGTCGAGTCGAGCCGGGTCGAAGATGCGATGGATCAGGTTCTCCAGCCTGGCGCGGTTGACGTTGAAGAGATTGTATGTCGCGACGATCTCAACGTCCGCCATGAGGAAGGTGGGGTCGAGCTTGGCTGCCCCAATGCGTCGAGAAACGTCTCCGCGCGTCACGCCGATCTTGTGCAGCACCTCGCGGTTGGCGACCACCAGCGGGTGATCGGACTTGCTCCGCAGCACATAGATGGTGCCGCTCGCCTGATCGTCGTCGTCGCTGTCCTCCGCGAACAGGGGGCCCGCGGTCGGCTCGGTGATCCTGCGGCCAGCCTCGTCCTTGTAAAGGGCTCTCTTGAGCGAGCGGCGGAGCAGGTTGCTCTCCGTCCCGTTCGAATAGACGACGCGCAGACGAGCGTCGGTCTCTCCGTTCGGCGCGCGGAAGGTCTCTCCAACCTCCGCCACATAGGCGATCTGGCCGCCCAAGATAAACAACTGCCCTTCCGTAATGTCCGCCTTCAAAAATCCGGCATCGCGGACAAATGGCCGGGTCGTCCTGATACCGGCATCGACGTCGCGTCGAACGCCGGCGAACAGCGGTTCGAACCGGTCAAAGTCCTCGCACGTGTCCCGTTCGGCGATCTCGTCGGCGACGCGCTTGTCCGCGCTGGTGCGGACGTGGCGGAGCTGGGTAATGCTCTCGCCGCCCGCCGCGCCTTCCAACTCGGCCGCGAGATCGTCGATATCGAGATCGTCAGCCTGCGACGCGGTGGCGTGATTGCCGGCGTCCAGCAGGCCCTGGTGGTCGAGGGGCGTCAGCAGCACGCCGCATTCCTCGAGCGCGCGGAGCCGGTCGAGGCGTACCGCGTAGAGCCGCTCGAAGATGTCGCGGTCCTCGCCGTGCCGGGGAGCCTGACCGTGCTGCTCCACGAAACGCTGGATTTCCTCGAACCCCGCGATGACCCGTTCCTCCCGCGGCGACCGTCCGACCGGCTTCTCGGGTTGAGCGAAGTCCGCGAGCTCGGCGGCGAGTTCGTCCAGGTTCAGCCATAACGACCCTCGCTCCGAAAGCGCATGAACGCGGCTGCGCCCTCAGCCATGCGCTTTTCCCAAGCGTCCGCCGCAGTTACGGACGGGAGCCGACCTCGATCGCGCTTGAACCTGCGCGCGCGATCGGCCAACTCGACAGCCTCCTCTGGCGTGATCGTGGTGCGCTTGGCGGCGATCGCCGCGGCGACCTGCTTCAGGCTGTCCTCGCTCATGGTCTTGGCGAG
This sequence comes from Beijerinckiaceae bacterium, assembly GCA_965198495.1. Classification (GTDB taxonomy): domain Bacteria; phylum Pseudomonadota; class Alphaproteobacteria; order Rhizobiales; family Beijerinckiaceae; genus RH-AL1. Next base: position 555,093 of record CBDAPL010000002.1, read on the forward strand.
AATGGCATAGGCTTCGCCGAACGGGTTGACCTGGTCGATCAGGTCGATGTCGAGTTCGCGGACGTCCATCGCGAACTTGCGCACGCCTTCGACCAGCGCGGTGTTGCGGGTCGGCTCTTCCCCCTCGCCGCCAGACGCGATCTTCTTCGCCTGCTGCGTCAGCGTCAGCGCCGCGACGGCGTGCTGGCGCACGGCCTCCTGGTCCTCCGCGTCCAGCTCGGGGAACTTGTCCCTGATGATCTTGCCCAGGCGAACCTGCGTCAGCTCCTCGGGCACAAGCTCCTCGTCGAACAGGCCGCGCTCGATCGAGGGTTTGTCCTGCACGAATGTGGCAATCACCTCGTTCAAATCCTTGCGGCAGATGCGCGCCGCTTCCGGGCTCTTGGGCTCGGCCAAGCCCTTGATTTCGATTTCGAAGACCCCGCGCTCCTCGTGGAAGCCGACGTTGCATTTGGCGGGATCGTAACCGCCCTCGCCATAGTCGAAGCCGGGCGTGGCGGCGTTGGTCGTCGGGTTCTTGGGCTTGAACTCGAAGCGCGGCGCCAGCACCTGCTCCATCAGCAGGCTGGCCGCGATGGCCTTCAGCGTGTCATTGACCGCCTCACGGACGGCTTCGTCCGAGGCATCGACGGCGGCGATCAGGTTGGTGAAGCGCGCACGCGTCTTGCCCGGTGCGTCGCGGGTGGCGCGCCCGATGATCTGGACGATTTCGGTCAGCCTGGCGCGATAGCCGACGGTCAGCGCGTGCTCGCACCAGATCCAGTCGAAGCCCTCCTTCGCCATGCCGAGCGCGATGATGATGTCGACATGGTCGCGGTTGTTCTTCTGCGCTGGGTCCTTCAGCGCGACGGAGACGCGGTCGCGCTTGGCCGCGTCGTCGTCGACCAGGTCGGCGATGTGCAGGGTCCGCCCGTCCGGGGTCCTGACGAGCTGGAAGCCGGTGGCGGGGTCCGCCCCCTGCCATTCGCCCAGCGCCTCGATGATATGCTCCACCTCCCTGATCTTGTCCTTCGTGCTCTCGCGCGAATTGACGTTGGGGATGTGGATGATGGTCTTCTCAGCCGGGTCCAAGCACGGCGAGGATGTCGTCGGCATAGGGGCCGGAATAGAAGAAATATCCGATTTCAAGCTGCTTCAGATATTCGTAGCCGTTGAGCTGCTCGTAGTAGGTGTAGGTGACGCTCTCGAACTTCGCCTCGTCACCGGGCGAAAGGACGGCCTCCGCGTCGCCGCGGAAATAGGAGCCGGTCATCGCGACGAGATGCACGCGGTCGCGCGCGATGAAGGCGCCGAGGTGGAGGCCGAGCTTGTTGTCGGGGTTGGCGGAGACATGGTGGAACTCGTCCACCGCGATCAGCCTGTCATCGAAGGCTTCGACGCCGAACCTGTCGACGGCGAAGCGGAAGGTGGCGTGGGTGCATACCAGCACCTGATCTTCGCTCGCCAGGAAGGCGCCGACGGCGGCGACCTTGCCGCCATTGTCGGTGCCGGGCGCGTTGCACAGGTTCCACCGCGGCGCGACATGCCAGTCCGCCCAGAAGCCGTGCGCGCTCAGCGGCTCGTCGGCGAAGCTGGCGCCGATGCTCTTCTCCGGCACCACGATGATCGCCTGCTTGCACCCTTGGTTGGCGAGCTTGTCGAGCGCGATGAACATAAGCGCGCGGCTTTTGCCCGACGCGGGCGGTGACTTGATCAGGAGGTATTGCTCGCCGCGCTTTTCATAGGCTTGCTCCTGCATCGGGCGCATGCCCAGCGCGTTGGCTTTCGCGGAGCTGCCGGTGCGGGCGTAGGAGACCGAAACGGAGGGGACTGTTTTCCTGTCGTCGGTCACGCGTTTGCCTTCGCCTTCTGTTTCTTGGCCGCTCCCGCGCCGGCGCTCATCTTGGTATAGAGCTCGAACAGCTTTTCCAGTCGCTCCGTATCGTTCCTGAAGCGCCGGCCGATATAGATGCGCTCCAGCACCTCGTCATTGCGCTCATGCGCGGCGCGGAGGTCGTCGGGCATAGCCTCAGGGTCGTAGAGGTCGGCGATGGTCGCGGGGAAATGTGCCTCGCGCGCCAGCAGAATGTCCTCGGCGCACCGCGTGAGGTCGGCCTCGTTCTTCTCCGTGAGCGTTGGAACTGGGAAGGTGTTCCAGCCGAGGGTGTTAGAGTAGGAAAAGTCCGTTCGCATCCGCACGCAAACGGTGCCTATCCACACCCAATGAAGACGCGAAGCGATCAGCGCCATGTTCCAGAGGGGAGCGTCGTATAGTGCGTAGCACTTGTTAGTGATGATGGTGCCGGGAGGCAGCAATCCACATGGAAGATAATCTCTGTTTTCAGAGCTTATTGCGGCGATCGCGGTTACCGTTTCACTGCCGTTCTGTCTGATTTCGCCGAAACGAAACGGCGTTTTTGCCACATCCACCGTCGCCGCCTTCGAGCTCGCCAATCGCATCGAACGCACTGCCGCAATTCGCTGGCGGATAGTCTCGATAGCTTGAGCTTCCTCCAGTGTTTCGGGCGTTATCCAGATGCAGTGTCGGGACAGTCCGCGAATAAATTCGGCAGAACCGAAAATGGGATGAATAAACCTTTCGCGCTGGCTTTCGGACAGCCCAAGCGCATTGACATCATCCTCACTCAAAAGCAGGTTGCCACCGTCAACAGGTTTGCTACCAAAGTCCATCCGGGCCAGCCTACTTATCGGACGAGAGGCTTTCTCGACAATAACGTCCTGGCCTGGCACAAGGTACGCGTTGATGTTCTCCACCTTCTTGACAATTGAGTCGTCATTAACAGCTGTAAGATAGAGATAACGGATTTTTGAGACTGGCTTAGATATTCCGACGATTACAACTGTGACTCCCGCCTTGTGATTAGCGAGGTTAGCCCATTTGAACGAGGTATGTGCAAAAACGATCTCGTGGCCCGTTTGAAATACCAGCGGCCAAAGGATCGGTACCTGCTGACCCTGACAGATCGACTTAGTAGAAACGAAGGCAGCAGCCGCATTGGTTTGCGTGCCGTAGTTTGCCGCTTTCATAAACCAGCCGGCGACATAATCGAGCGATTTCCAACTCGTGGTGCGATGGCCGAAGATCTCCTGCAGCTCATCCTTCTGCTCGTCGTCTTGCCAAGTCGAGCCGAGGTAAGGCGGGTTACCGCAGATATACGTCTCCCCGCCCTCATTTTCGAAGTCGATCTGCGCCTGATCGAGCGGCGTGTGGAAGAGGTCGTCGGCGTGGTGCTTCACTCCCGTCCCGGTCGGCGGGCAGATGCTCAGCCAGTCGAGCCGCAGCGCGTTGCCGCAGGTGATCCAGTTCTCCGCGTCGAGCGGCAGGAACTCGGCCAGCGCCAGCTTCTGCCCGCGATAGAGCACGTCGGCCTGATATTCGGCGATGATGAGGGCGAGGCGTGCGACCTCGGCCGGGAAGTCGCGCAGCTCGATGCCGCGGTAATTGGTGAGCGGGATGTCCGACGCTCGCTCGGACTCCCCGCGCCGCCGGTTGATCTCTGCCTCGATCTCCCGCATCTGCTTGTAGGCGATCACCAGGAAGTTTCCGCTGCCGCACGCCGGATCGAACACCCGGATGCGCGCCATGCGATTGCGCAGGTTCAGCAGCTTGCGCGCGTTGTCGCCCGCCTCCGCCAGCCTCTCGCACAGATCGTCGAGGAAGAGCGGGTTCAGCACCTTCAGGATGTTGGGCACGCTGGTGTAGTGCATCCCCAGCGCGCCGCGCTCCTCGTCGTCCGCGACGGCCTGGATCATCGATCCGAAGATGTCCGGGTTGATCTTCGTCCAGTCGAGGCCGCCGATGTGGAGCAGGTAGGATCGCGCGATCCGGCTGAAGCGCGGCACGTCAAGGCTGCCTGAAAATAGCCCGCCGTTGACGTAAGGAAACGGGCTGGCCCAGCGGGCGATGCCCGCCGCCTCGCGGGTGGTTGTTGCCGTGTTCATGGCGCGGAACAGCTCGCCGATCACCTCGTGGGTGTTGGACGAGTCCCGCTCGCTCATCGTCTCGATGGTGCCGGTGAACGGATAGCTGCGGTGGAAAATGTCGGTGTCCTCCGCGAAAAAGCAGAAGATCAGCCGCGCCATGAAGTGGTTCATGTCGGGCCGGCGCTCGGCGGCGTCCCAGTCCGGGTTCTCCTCCAGCAGCGTTCGATAGAGCCGGTTGAGGCGGCTCGTGGCGCGGATGTCGAAGCTGCTCTCGCGGAGCTGCCGGACGGTGGTGATCCCGGCCAACGGCAGGAAGAAGCCGAAATGGTCCGGGAAGGCGGCGTAGTCGCACGCGACCGTCTCGCCGGACTCCACGTCCTCGGCCTCGAACGTGTCCCCGTCCGTCGCCAGGACGAACTTGGCCTTGGCCTTGGCCGTCGCTGGGCTGGCCTTCAGCCGGCCCAGCGTCTCGGTGACGGCGCCGGGCGCGGCGACGGCGATATGGATGTTGTTGGTCTGAAGCACGCCGCCTAGATCCGAACGGTTTGAGGCGCCCGTGCGCAGCCGCTTGATGGTGGTCGCCTTGTTTCCGAACGCCTCAAGGAAGGCGAAGGGGAACTCGGCCGCGTCGAACGGACGCTCCGCGAGTGCCGACACGGCCTCCTCGATCTCGACGGCGTTCATCGGGGTTGCGCCGAGCTAAGCATTTTCATACAGCCCGCTCGATATCGGTCTGCGAAAAGTCGTCGCCCTTGAACAGCAAGGGTTCGCCGGTCGCCTTGGCGAGCGCGTAGGAGAAACAGTCGCCGAAGTTGAGCCCTGCCGGGTGTCGCCCCTTCCCGAAGCGCCGGAAGGCGTCGATCGCGAGACGGGCGTGGTCGACCGAGAGCGGCACGGTTCCCACCCGCATGTCGGCCAGCACCTCGTTCAGCACCGCCAGCCCTTCCTCGCGTCGGCGGGAGAGGACCACGATCGACGCCTCGAACAGCCCGGCCGCACCCAGCAGTCTTGTGGACGCCATCCGGATGCTCTGCTCAAACGGCCGGCGTTCAGGCTCGTTCTCGATGATGGCGATCAGCGCGGAGCTGTCGATGACCATCAGGATGGGAGTCCGTTCTCGTCATAGCCAAGGATTTCGTCGGGCGTGCGGGTGTCGAACACCGGGAGCGCGTTGTAGCGCTCGATCGCGGCATTGATCTTAGCGTCGTCCCACGGCCGCTCGCCGCGCTTGAGCTGCTCGTCACGCAGACGCAGCCGGAGCGCGCCGCGCACGGCCTCTGTCAGCGTCTCGCCGGTTAGGCTCGCCACCTGGCGCGCGAGGCTGTCGGTTTCCTGATCCTTCAAGCTGAGCGCCATGCGGTTCCTTGTATAGATCGACCGTCGAAATATATACATACTCTTTGCAGAAGACGCCAGGGTTTCGTCCTCATCTAGCGAGTGCGAGCCTCCGCACGCTCGACATAGAGGGCGTCAAATGCCTCAACAGGTTCAGGTCAAAGCCAGCTATGTCCATCGGGCGTTGTAAGGGCACTGGGATGAGCCGCGAAACCGCCCGTGTCGTTCCCAAGAGGCGGTCCTCCTCGGGAAAGCGGGCGGTTCTCCAGGATAGCTGTCGCTCATCCTGGCCTGAAAGCCGCTAGGCAGAAACCACCCGATGCGGGCTTAGCGGCCTCGGCTCGAAGGTCAGCTTCAGAGGATCCTGACGGTTGCTCTGAAAGGCCGCCATGGGCGCAGCGCAGACGGGCTGCTTCCTGTCCCAAAGCCTGGCCAGCGCGAACGATGGCGTGCGGCAGCGTAGCGAAAGGGGATCGTGCGAGAGCATGTTGTGTTTCAGCGCCCTTCCCTCCGCCAGCATTTTACTTGGAAGTATTGTCTCTGCTTTTTAGGGAAGCTGAAAACTCAAGCAAACATAGGCTTGTATGCGAGTAGCTATTTACCTATTCAGCGTTGTTCGACAGCCACCATGCTCTTTAAGCCTCTCCGTTCTCGACGAGATCGCCACGCTGACGATGGATGCGACGGCCGGGCTGACGGACCCCGACGACGCGCCCGAGGCTCCGGCAGATCCGGTGAGCCGCTTGGGCGATGTCTGGATCCTCGGCAGCCACCGGCTGGTCTGTGGCGATGCCACGAGCGCCGAGGACGTGGCTCGGGCGCTGGATGGTGTCACCCCAGCCCTGATGGTCTCAGACCCGCCGTACGGTGTTGCTTATGACCCTTCCTGGCGTGCTCGCGCCGGCGTGAACCTCAACCCTGGCAAGCTCGGCAAGGTCGACAACGACGACCAGGCGGACTGGTCCGCGGCCTGGGCGCTGTTCCCCGGCGACGTCGCCTACGTCTGGCACGCCGGCAAGTTCGCTGCGGTCGTGCAAGCCAGCCTCGAGAAATGCGACTTCGAGGTGCGCTCGCAGCTGATCTGGGGAAAGGATCGCTTCGCCCTCAGCCGCGGCGATTATCATTGGCAGCACGAGCCATGCTGGTACGCGGTGCGCCGCAATGCCCGCGGCGGCTGGTCGGGCGACCGCTCGCAATCGACGCTCTGGACGATCCCGTCGCGCGAGGACAAGGGACTGGGCCACGGCACGCAGAAGCCGGTGGAGTGCATGCGTCGGCCAATCGCCAACAACTCGTCGCCCGGGCAGGCCGTCTATGATCCCTTCGTCGGCTCGGGTACGACGATCATCGCCGGCGAGATGACAGGGCGCTTCGTCCACGCGCTCGAGCTCAACCCGGCTTACGTCGACGTGGCGGTGATCCGATGGCAGAGCTTCACGGGCAAGACGGCGATCCTGGAGGCCACCAGCGAGAGCTTCCTGGCGACGATGGCGGCGAGATCCGCTGGTTCCGCTTCGTCCGACATGCCGACCGCGCCGCCTTCGAAGCGCAGGGCTGGATCTTCGCCGCGAACCTCGGCCCGGTCCACGGCTGCTACAGCGTCCTGATGGAGCGACCGTCGTCAAAGCTCTGATGCTAATGAGGCTGCCGTCTCAAGCGTTAATGACTGGAGTGGGTGGACAGCGGACCTAGCTCCGGTGCGGGTTAAGGCCCGCGCCGCACCCGAACCCTTTCCCGTTTCTCCATCTCAATCAGGCCATTTCGGGAAAGGCGATTTGGGAACAGGTTTTGAGAAAGCGGCGCCTGCTCCTTCTGCCCTGCCCCGCAGGGGGGAGTGGCTTCCCAGCTCTATTTTCGTTTGCGGAAAGATGAAAAGCATCGTTGATGCTCCGTCGATCGACCATGCAGTCAGGTTGGCAAGCTATAGCCGTATCAACCCACCCGCATCCGATCCACGTGCAAGGCGAAGCCGGATGCACCTGGATCGCCGAGTTCGGGGCGCAGCTCCAGGCTAGGAACCTGGTAGTCGCCGCCGTTCTGCATTCTGTATGGGATGGACGCGGTGGTCTCGATGCTGCGCATCCGCTCCCTGAGTTGGTCCGCCACCTTCTGGAACCCGGCCTCGTCCATCCGGTCCACGCGGTAGGCCACAAAGGGCGGCAGGACGGTGTAGCCGGGATAGTAGAGGATGCCGTGGTTGATCGGGAACAAGATGTCCTCGATCGGACCGTTCACGCCGCGCGGGGCGTAGTGCGTCGCCCAGCCACCGACCGTGACGATCAGCATCGCGCGCTTGCCGGCCAGCGTACCTTCGCCGAAGCGGTCGCCCCAATGCGTGTCGCTCCGCTCGCCAACCCCATAAGCGAAGCCGAAGGCGTAGACGCGATCCACCCAGCCCTTGAGGATGGCCGGCATCGAATACCACCACAGGGGAAATTGCAGGATCAGCGTGTCGGCCCAGAGCAGCTTCTCCTGCTCGGCCCTCACGTCCTCCGTCAGTGATCCGGCGGCGAAGGCCTGGCCCGACGCGCCAGCCACCCGTAGCCGCTCGTCTTCCGCCATCTCGGGGAAGTCCGCGCGATCGACGCTCGCCTTCCAACCATCGGCGTAAAGGTCGCTGACGCGGACCTCGTGCCCCTGTGCTTCCAGCTCGGCCACGGCGACGTCGCGCAGCGCGCCGTTCAGGGAGTGGCGTTCCGGGTGGGCGAAGACGAGGAGAACCTTCATGGTGCGTTGTTCCTGCTGGATGCGAGGGTCAGAACTCGAGGACGATCTTGCCGAAGTGGCCGCCGCTCTCCTGGAGCCGAAAGGCGTCCGCGATGGCGGCGAGCGGGAAGGAGCGGTCGCTCACCGGATGGCCGTGGACGGCATCGATGCCGCGGATCAAGTCCATCTGATGACGGCGGCTGCCGACAATCAGCCCATGGAGGCGCTGCTGCCGGGCCATCAGCATGGCCGTCGGTACCGCTCCCGCCCTTCCGGTCAGAACGCCGATCAGCGCGATGTGGCCGCCTATGCGCGCGGCCTCGATCGAGTGCGCCAGCGTGCCCGGGCCGCCCACCTCCACGACGTGATCGACGCCGGTCCCGCCCGTAAGCTCCCGCACCCGGTTGCCCCAGTCCTCGTGCCGGCGGTAGTTGATGGTGTGCGCAGCACCCATCGCGCGAAGCCGCTCCAGCTTCTCGTCGGAGGAGGAGGTCGCGATCACCGTGGCCCTCATGGCCCGGGCAATCTGCATCGCGAAGATCGAAACGCCACCCGTGCCGAGCACCAGCACGCTGTCGCCGACCTTGAGGCCGCCATTGACCACAAGGGCCCGCCACGCGGTCACCCCGGCCGTGGTCAGGGTCGCGGCCGCGGCGTGGCTCCAGCCGGTCGGCGCGTGCGTGAAGGAGGTCGCCGGCGCGACCACCACCTCCCGGGCGAAGCCGTCGATCCCATCGCCCGGTGTGGTGGCGAAGTCGGCGAGGGAGGCTTCGCCGTCCAGCCAGGTCGGGAAGAAGGTCGACACGACATGGTCGCCGGGCCTGAACTCAGTGACTTCCGAGCCGACCGCCTCGACCACCCCGGCGCCGTCGGCCATGGGGATGCGGCCATCGGCGGCCGGCAGCCGTCCCGTCACCACGCCCAGATCGTGAAAGTTCAGGGAGGTGGCATGCACCCGCACGCGGATGGCGCTCGGTCCGGGATCGCCGGGGTCGGTAAGATCCACCAACGTCAGGCCGTCGAGCCCTTGCTGAGGATGAGCCTGGACAGCCTTCATGCGGGTTCTCCCCGGCTGCGCGAGGGCAGCCATTGCAGGACGGTCGCGATCGCCGAGACGACCAGGACGGCGCCGAGGTAAGCCTGGGTCGTGCCCAGAAAGCCGATCAGCGGAACGGCGAATCCGGCGGCGATGGGCGGGACGCTCAGGGACAGGTAGGTGATCAGGAAGATCGCCGCGAACAGCTCCGCACGCTCGTGCAGCGGAGTGAGCGGCACGAGCGACTGGATGAGGCCGCTGAACGATGCGCCCAGCCCGGCACCGGCGAGCGCGCCGCCGACGAAGAACAGCGCCAGTGCCCCGGTGCCGATCGACATGAGCAGGAGGCCGACCCCGGCCGTCACCGCCACCATGCCCACTACCGCCATGCGCCCAGGCGGCAGCCCGCGCAGCATCAGCGGAGACACGGCGCCGGCGCCGCACAGCACGGCGACGGTGGCGCCGTTCAGCAATCCGCTGTTGACGTCGAAGACGGTGCGCAGCAGCGACGGCCCGAGCGCGATGACGAAGCCGCACAAGGCCCAGATCGACAGGAGCAACGGCAGCCCGCGCGTGAAGCCGTCGCGTGCCGAACGGGCGACATGCACGCTCGGCACCATGGAACGAAGCAGGCCGGGCACCGGGCTTGCCGTTTCGGGGATCAGCAGAACAATCGCCGCACCCAGGCAGAACAACCCCCCGAGCAACCCGAACGCCCAGAGCTCCGCCTTGTCCGTCACTCCGAGCAGCGCCCCGGTGAAGAAGGCGCCCGTCGCCAGCCCCGCGAGCGGCGAGATACTGGTGAGCAGGCTGCCGAGTGCCTTGCGGGCCGGCGGCGCCGCCTCGATCACCGCAGCCGACAGGGCGCCGTTGACCACGCCCATGGACAGGCCCTGGACGATCCGGGCGGCCAGCAATCCGCCGATGCCGTCCGCCGTCAGGAACAGCGCCATGGACGCGACCTGGATCGCCAGCGCCGCGACGATCACCGGCTTGCGTCCCAGGTGGTCGGACAACGAGCCGGCCACGAGCAAGGTCACGAGAAGCACCAGGGAGTAGATGCTGAACGCGAGTGTCAGCATGCCCGGGGAGAAGCCCCAACGCCCTTGGAACACGACGAACAAGGGCGAGGGCACGCTGGCCGACACGAAAAACAGGAACAGGATGGCCGCGAGCAGCGGGAACGCGATCGAGGAACGGCGATGCGGTTCGAGAGAGAGGGTTTCCAGCAAACTGCTATCCGTGTTGTCAATGGTAATTCTGGGAATTGAAGCCTGTTCGGGATATCGCGCGGCACATCGCAGTATTGAAATCGAACCTTCTGCCTGTTGTTATCGAACGCATGGATACCAGGAACCTCGATCTCGGCTTGCTCGTCACGCTCGAAGCCCTGCTGGCGGAAGGGAACGTCACGCGTGCCGCCCGGCGCCTGAACCTGAGCCAGCCTGCCTTGTCGGCCCGGCTGGCGCGGCTTCGCAACGCACTTGGCGATCCCCTCCTCATTCCGGCCCAGCGCGGGATGGTCCTGACCCAGCGCGCCGTCGAGCTTCAGCACCCGTTGCATGAGGCGCTGGAGAGTATCCGCAGGGTTGTGGCAGATGGAGCACCGTCCGACCCGGCAACCATGCAGGCCACCCTGGTGATCGCCGCGAGCGACTACGTGCAATATGCGCTGCTGACCCGCTTCTCGGTCGCGCTCAGGACCGAGGCGCCCATGGTCCGCATCGCCTGGCGTGCCCTCGACGTGCTGGCGCTCGCCACACAGTTGGAGCGCGGCGAGGTCGACCTAGCCCTGGCATCTCCGGACCATGCACCGGCGGCCATGCGCCAGCGTCAGCTCTATTGTGAGGGTTACGCGGTGATCGCCCGGCAGGGACACCCGGCCGTGCAGGGATATGTCAGCCTGGACGTGTTCTGTACTTTGGAGCACGTTGTGGTGTCCCCCCAGGGCGGCGGGTTCTCGGGACCTGCCGATGCGGCACTAGAGGCTGTTGGCCGCCGCCGCACCGTAGCCCTGTCCACGTCGGGCTTCCTGATCGTGGCGGAGGTCGTATCGCGGTCCGACATGATTGCGCTGATTCCTCGGCGTGTTGCCGATGGCTGGTCGGATCGCCTGCAGGTGCTGGAACCGCCACTCACCATCCCTGGCTTTACCATCGCGAGTGTCTGGCACGACCGGACCACTAACCATCCGGCACAACGCTGGCTGCGTGAACGGCTGACGATGTTGGCCGCCGAGAAATAAGCACCGACCGCACTGCTGTGCGAGGCCATTCACCGGCTTTCTCCAAATACCATCGTTTGCGGGAAGGCCTGGGCGTTGCCGGGAGGGCGGCGAGAGTCCGATTTGGGTCGAGAGCAGGCGGTCTGCTTCTCGAGACAGCGATCGTCCTGATCGCGCGATCACGGCATGATGCGGTAGACGCGTCCGCGATCCTCGATCGCCTCGGACCCGATCTGCAAGCCGAGCCTTTTCTTGAGCGCGCCGGCGATCGCTCCGCGCACCGTGTGAGGCTGCCAGCCGAAGGCGGCGACGATCTCCTCGGTGCTGGCACCTTCCGGCGCCTCGAGCATCGCGACGAGCTGCGCCTGCTTCGTCCCGGCGCGGCCCTGCGTCGGCTTGGTCTCCGCTGAGGCCATGGAACGTCAGCTAACGGGCGCCGAGCCAACTTTTGTTGCTGGCGCAACATGACTGCCGCACGCTCATTTCACCTTTCTGACGTCTTAATGCTTCGACGACCCATTCAGAGGGCCGCCAGCGGCCGAAGTGAAGGCAATAATGACGGCTCCGCCGTCTGGCAGTAGGGCGGTCATCCATAAACAGGAGGCCGCGCCGTTGACCTGTATGAGGTCACGCATCAGCCTTATCGGCGCCGGCGGCCTCCGAGCGGGCGTAGCGCCGCGGCGAGCAGCCCACTACTCGCTTGAATGCCGTGTTGAAGGCGTTCTCTGACCTGTACCCCAGTGCGCGTGCGGTTTGCGCCAGCGGATCGCGGCCGCTCGCGAGCCGCTCGGCCGCCAGCATCATGCGCCATCGCGTGAGATAGGCGATCGGTGTCTCCCCCACACGTTCGCGGAAGCGTTGCGCGAAGATCGAGCGCGATACGCCGGCTCTGGCCGCCAGTTCACCCAACGTCCAGCGATGCGCCGGGTCGCCATGCATAGCGCCGATCGCGACGCTCAACTGCGGGTCGGCGAGGGCATAGAACCACCCGACCTGATCGCCTTTCTGCCGCGCAAGGTAGAGCCGCAGCGCCTGCAGGAGCATCATGTGAGCGAGATGATGCGCGGCAAGGGAGGCGCCGGGCTTGTTCTCGCGCATCTCGACCATCATCCGCTCGATCGACCAGCGCAAGGCCGCCTGGTCCTCATCCGCTTCGAGGTGCACGATGGGCGGAAGCGCCCCGAGAAGTGCCTGCGCCTTGCGCCCGTTCACCTCGAAGCGAGTGCCCGCCAGGAACATGTCGCCGCCGCCACCATGCACGACGACGCCGCCGTGTCGGGCTCCCGCGAAGACGTCCTGCGCCGTCGCCAAGGGCAGTTCCAGGTCGCTGGCGAGCACGAAGGAGCGACCGCTCGGCAGCACGAAGCAGTCGCCGGACGTCAGTCGGACCGGGAGTTCGACGCCCTCCACCTTTAGCCAGCAGGCGCCGCTGATCAACGCGTAGCATTTGATCCGGCCGGCTTGGTTGTCGAAGCGCACGCCCCAGGCGCCGCCCGCGTCGAAGCCTGCCGTGAGATAGCTTTGCGGCTTCAGGAGCGCGAGAACGTCGGAAAGCGGATCCATCGGTTTTCTGGACGATGACGAAGAAGAGGCGGACGACCGCGCATGGATGGTGCAGAGCGCATCGTCTATTGCAAGCCGGATCCATCGGAAAGGATTTTTCATGATCGTCGTCACCACGCCGACCGGCAACATCGGGCACCATGTCGTCGAGCACCTACTCGACGCCGGCATGACGCTGCGGGTCATCGCGCGCGACGCCCGCAAACTGCCGCAGGCGGTTCGCGCCAGGGCCGAGATCGTCGAGGGTTCGCACGGCGACCCAGCCGTAGTCGATCGCGCCTTTGCCGGCGCAGAAGCCCTGTTCTGGCTCGCGCCGCCGAACCCATCCGACACCCTCGACGGCACCTATCTTGATTTCACTCGCCCTGCCGCAGCAGCGATCCGCCGGCACGGGGTCGCGCGCGTCGTCGCGGTCACCACGCTTGGCCGTGGCACCCGATGGCAGGACCGTGCCGGGCTGGTCTCCGCGTCCTTCCGCATGGTCGACCTGTTGCGCGAGACTGGCGCCGCGGTTCGCGGCCTCGCCCTGCCGGCGTTCATGGAAAACGCGCTGCAGCAGATGGGTGCGATCAAGCAGGGGCGGATGTTCGGTCCCGTCGATCCCCATAAGTGTCATTCGGCGTGCAAACTTGACCCCCTTATTGGGGTGATCGGCGTCCAAAACTGACCCCTTAATCTTGGCCTGTTCCGCTGTCCGTTTTGACGGCGGGCAGGCGGCGGGGATGTTGGTTGTGGAGACGGTCGGCCGGATACGGCGGGAGCATTTGGTCAAGGGCAAGTCGATCAAGGAGATCGCCCGCGACCTGAAGATATCGCGCAATACGGTGCGCAAGGTGCTGCGTTCAGGCGAGACGTCGTTTGCCTATGAACGCGAGGTGCAGCCCCGTCCGAAGCTCGGGCGTTGGAAAGATGATCTCGAAAGGATGCTGGCCGGCAACGCGACGAAGGCGGTGCGCGAACGGCTGACGTTGATCCGGATCTTCGAGGAACTGCGGGCGCGTGGCTACGAGGGCGGGTATGATGCGGTGCGCCGCTACGCCCGGGTCTGGGCGAAGGGGCACGCGGCGGCGAGCGCGGAAGCCTATGTGCCGCTGTCGTTCGTTCCTGGCGAGGCCTACCAGTTCGACTGGAGCCACGATGTCGTGCTGGTCGACGGCGTGACGACGATCGTCAAGGTCGCCCATCTTCGGCTCTGCCACAGCCGGATGATGTTCGTGCGGGCCTATCCGCGCGAGAGCCAGGAGATGGTCTTCGACGCGCACGATCGGGCCTTCGCCTTCTTCAAGGGAGCATGCCGGCGCGGCATCTACGACAACATGAAGACGGCGGTGGAGACGATCTTCGTCGGCAAGGCACGGGCCTACAATCGCCGCTTCCTGCAGATGTGCGCGCACCATCTCGTCGAGCCTGTCGCCTGCACGCCAGCGTCCGGGTGGGAGAAAGGCCAGGTCGAGAACCAGGTCGGTCTCGTGCGCGAGCGCTTCTTCACGCCGCGCCTTCGCGTCAAGAGCTACGACGAGTTGAACGGCATCCTGCTCGATCGCTGCATCGCCTACGCCAAGGCGCATTCCCATCCCGAGCAGACCGACCGCACCGTCTGGAAGATGTTCGAGGCCGAACGACCGCATCTCGTACGCCATGCTGGTCGTTTCGATGGCTTCCACGCCCTGCCGGCATCGGTATCGAAGACCTGCCTCGTTCGCTTCGACAACAACAAGTACTCGGTCAGCGCCAGCGCCGTCGGCAGGCCCGTGGAGATCCACGCCTATGCCGATCGCGTCGTAATCCGACAGAACGGCCGTATCGTCGCCGAGCATGCGCGTGTCTTTGGCCGCGGCGCGACGATCTGCGATCCATGGCACTACGTGCCGGTGCTCGCCCGCAAGCCCGGCGCGCTACGCAACGGCGCGCCCTTCAAGGACTGGGTCTTACCGCAGGCCATCGAGCGCATCCGCCGCAAGCTCGCCGGCTCGGATGACGGCGACCGCCAGATGGCAAAGATCCTCGCCACGGTGCTCAGCGACGGCTTGGCCGCCGTCGAGACCGCCTGCGCCGAGGCGTTGATCGAGGGCGTGTCCTCGGCCGATGTGATCATCAACATCGTCTCACGCCACCGCGACGTCGCCTCGCCGCCGATCACCATCATGACGCCCGACGCGCTCACCCTCCGCCACGCGCCGATCGCCGATTGCTCCCGCTACGACAGCCTCAGAAGGATCTGACCCATGGAACGCACGTTGGAACGCGCTTCGAACCGAACGCCCGACCGCACCGACATCCTCGACATGATGGGATCGCTCAAGCTGTTCGGCATGCGCTCCGCCTTCGACGAGATCGTCACCACGGCCGTCAAGCGTCAGCACGCCCCGCAGCAGCTCGTCGGGGACCTGCTCAAGGCCGAGATCGACGAGAAGCTCGCACGATCCATCAAGTACCAGATGACGATCGCCCGGCTGCCGCTCGCCAAGGATGTCGCCGACTTCGTCTTCGCCGGCACGCCGATCAACGAGGCTCTCGTCAAGGATCTCGCCAGCGGCGCCTTCATCGCCGAGCAGCGCAACTGCGTCCTCGTCGGCGGCACAGGAACCGGCAAGACGCATCTCGCCATCGCCATCGCTCGCAGCTGCATCCGCGCCGGATCACGCGGCCGCTTCTTCAACACGCTCGATCTCGTCAACCGCCTCGAGGCCGAGACCCGTGCCGGCAGGCAGGGCCGCTTCGCCGATTATCTCACCCGCATGGACTTCGTCGTCCTCGACGAACTCGGCTACCTGCCCTTCGCTCAGTCAGGCGGCCAGCTGCTGTTCCATCTCGTCAGCCGCCTCTACGAACGGACCTCCGTCATCGTGACCACCAACCTCGCCTTCGGCGAATGGCCCAACGTCTTCGGCGACGCCAAGATGACAACCGCGCTCCTCGATCGCCTCACCCACCATTGCGATATCGTCGAGACCGGCAACGAAAGCTGGCGCTTCAAAAACCGAGGCTGAAGCGCACCAGGGACCGCGCTCGCCCCGTCTGCGCAACCCGACCAGCTCCGCCGGGGCGAGCGCTACCCCAGCATCCGTGCCCAAAGAGGGGTCAATGTTGGACGCCGATATGGGGTCAGTTTTGAACGCCGTTTGACAAAATGCTCCAGCACGCGGTAAGCAAGCAACTTCATGGGGTCGGTGAGCAGGAACCAGCCTATCGCGTATGCCCAGACCAGCCCCGCCATCTCCCATCCGAGCGGCGCCACGATCCAAGCTCCGTAGACGGCGATCAGCGTCGCGAAGACCTGGGTGCCAAGCACGGCGACCAACAGGATCGTCGCCGGACGCGTCGACCACCAGGGTCCCCGGGTCCGCGTCTGGAAGATCGTCATATGGCCGGCGACCGACAGCATCAGGTACATCATCGTCTGCAGCTCGGGGTGCTTGAGGCCGATGACCTTGTCACCGATATAGAACAGCCCGAACGCGGCGATCGGGCCGACGAGCCCCAGAACCGTGGCCACTCCCAGGACTACCCGCATGTTCCAGGCTTCAGGCTGGTTCCGGTAAATCACGTTGTCGTAGGCGATCGACAGGATCGCGCCGTCGTTGAGCAGCGCCAGCATTACGATCATCACCGCGGTCAGCGGATAGAAATGGAAAATGACGATCGCCAGCGTCATGAACAGCAGCACGCGCAACGTCTCCGCGATGCGGTAGATCGCGTAGCTGTTCATTCGCTGGAAGATCTTCCGGCTTTCCTTGATCGCGTCGATGATGACCGACAGGCCTGGCGTCATCAGCACGATCGCCGCCGCCGCCCGTGCCGCGTCGGTCGCGCCCGAGACGGCGATGCCGCAATCCGCCTGCTTCAGCGCGGGCGCGTCGTTCACTCCGTCGCCGGTCATCCCGACGATGTGGCCGCGCTTCTGCATCACGTCCACGATGTGGAACTTGTGTTCTGGAAAGACCTGGGCGAATCCGTCCGCGTCCTCGATGGATTTCGCGACCGCAGCGGTCTCGTCGTGCTTGGAGTCGCCTAAGCTCGCCCCGTCGAGAATGTTGGATCCCATGTTCAGGGACTTGGCGGTTTCGATCGCGATCGCGAGTGCATCGCCGGTCACCATCTTGAGCCGCACGCCCATCTGCCGCGCCGTGGCCACGGTCGATTTCGCGTCCTCGCGCGGTGGATCGAACAGCGGAAGTATGCCGATCAGCTGCCACTTGCCGTCCCGATCGGCCCGCGCCACGCCTAGCGCCCGAAAGCCTCGGCCGGCGAAGTCGTTCACGGCCTTGTCTACGGCGTCCTTCACCGTCGCGGCATTGGCGGCGAGCGCGAGGATGACCTGCGGTGCCCCTTTGGCGACCTTGAAGGTTGCCCCATCTCTGCCTTTCACCGTCGCTTCCGTGCGTTTGTGCACGGGGTCGAACGGCTGGAAGTGCCGCACGTCATAGGTTTGCAGCATTCCGTGGTTTTTTAGGCCTCCGAGAACGGCCAGGTCGATGACGTCGTTATCCTCCGCGCGGGACGCCAAGGCGCCGGCAAGGATGACGTCGTCCGGCTTGGCGTCGCCGATGCAGAACGGAGCGCCCAGCGTCAGCTTGTTCTGGGTGAGCGTGCCCGTCTTATCGGCGCAGAGCACGTCCACGCCCGCCAGTTCCTCGATGGCGACGAGCTTGCTGACGATCGCCTGCTTCTTCGCCAGCAGGCGGGCGCCCACCGCCATCGTCACCGAGAGCACGGTGGGCATCGCCACCGGTATGGCGGCCACGGTCAGCACGAGCGCGAACTGCAGCAGGGTGAGGATGTGCTCGCCGCGATAGATGCCGAGCGCGATAATGACCGACACGAGGACCACGGCCAGGATGATCAGGTAGTTGCCGATCCGCAGCACGGCCTTCTGGAAGTGGCTGACGACATGAGCGCTTTGCACCAAGTCGGCCGTCTGGCCGAAGTAGGTCTTGTCGCCGGTGGCATAGACCAGGGCGCCGATCTCTCCTCGCCGGATGATCGATCCGGAAAACACGGCATCCCCGGGTTTCTTGTCGACCGGCAGCGATTCCCCGGTCAGCGCCGCCTGATCGACGGACACCTCGTCGCCGTCCAGGAGGCGAGCATCGGCGGGCACGATGTCCCCCAGGCGTAGACGGATCACGTCGCCTGGTACGAGTTCCTTGGCCGGCGGCGCGCTCCAATTCCCATCCCGTTTCACGCGCGCCGTTGTGGCGAGCTTGGCCTTCAGAGCCTCGATCGCGTTGCCGGCCTGCCGCTCCTCCCAGAACCCGACCATGGCGTTGGCGAGGAGCAGCAGCAGGATGATGATGAAGTCCGGCCAATGGCGCACGACGGCCGACAGCACGACCGCGACTTCGATCATCCAGGGGATCGGCCCCCAGAAATACATCAGGAATTTGAGGAGAGGATTGGTTTTCGTCTCCACGATCTCGTTTGGACCGTACTTCGTCAACCTGATCGCCGCTTCGGCTTCGGTCAGGCCGTCGGACGAGGAACCCAGGCGCTTCTTGACCTCTGCCATCGGCAGCGTCTTCAGGTCGTCCTTGGCGTTGACGGCCGCGGCGTGCTTGGCAGGATGCGGCTTAGGCGGGGCAAGAGTCGCGTTTAACATTGGAGCATTCCTGTACTCAGTTTCTGATCGCTTGACGGCTGTGGCGCTCTCGTGCGGTCGCCGCTTCAGTGATCATGCGGCAGCCCTGGCGCCGAGTGGCCTGGCAAGGGTGCAAACGACTTCGAGCACCGCGTCGAAGTCAGCCGCTGCTAGGCTTGCGCCGCCGATCAGGACGCCCCCGACATGGACTATAGATAGGATGTCATGGACGTTCGACGAGTTGACCGAACCGCCGTAGAGAATCCGTACGGCTCGCCCCGCTTCGCCGAAACGAGCCATCAGGCACGACCGGATGTGCGCATGGATGGCCCCGATATCCTCAGCAGTCGGCATGTGACCGGAGCCGATAGCCCAGAGCGGCTCGTAGGCGACGGACGTCTCGCATCCAACTACCAGCTCCGGCAGGCTTGCCGCCAACTGGGCACCGCAGACGGCGAGGGCCTTACCTGCGCTTCGCTGCTCCTGTGTCTCGCCGATGCAGACGATCGTCGAGAGATTTGCGGCCCAAGCGGCTGCCACCTTCGCGGCGACCGTCGCGTCCGTCTCCTGATGATACCGTCTGCGTTCGGAATGGCCGAGGATAACGGCTGTAGCGCCCGCGTCGCGGAGCATGTCCGCGTCGACGTCCCCGGTGAAGGCTCCGGCCTTCTCCGCACTGCAGTCTTCTCCGCCGATCTCGAGGCAACCCGAGCTGCACTGGACGGCGCGATCGATGAGGGTTGGCGGCACGCAGATGAGCACGTCGGCATGCGGCGGTAGGGCCTTTACCGATACTGCGACGGCCTTGATCTGCTCCAGCTGCGGCGCGAGCCCATGCATTTTCCAGTTTCCGGCAATGAGCGGGCGCACAGTTCTCTCCTTGAGACAATTCGCTCTAAGCCTGCCGAATTACTTCATTGCTGGTAGGATCGGAAAATACTCAGATGGTCGATTGATACGGCCTTTGCGATAGCCGCCGTCATCCTCACCAAGGCAGGTGGCACATTGGTGCCGCGAAGCATGGCTTCGGCGACGTCGCGAGCGGGGTTGCGCAGTCGTCGAGGTCGGGATCCCGCAAGGGCGCACCTTGGTCGAGCGCATGACGACGCACGACGACGGATGCGCGAGGTCGGTAACGCTCTCGCCAAGATGGCGCCGGAAAAGCTGCGAAGCCATCTGCTTAAGCAGCTCATCGAAGAGACGCCAGGCTCAATCGATGCCGACGGAGAGCCAGGGGATCGATTCGAGTAGTTTCCGAGCCTCGTCGGGAAGGCCGCGAAGCGCTAACCCGGACCAAGTCGATCGAGTACTCTTGGTACTCCTATTAAAAGGATTCTCGGTGCTCCGATGACAAGCAAGCCTACTCGATCTGGAAACGGTCTGCTTCCGCCACGCAGCGGAGAAAATGTTCGATGACCACTCATTCAATCGGAGCCGAAGTGAATGGAAGCCGATACGGCACCACCTGGTCATACCGGAGAAGGTACGCAGTCCCGGGCGATGCCTTCGCCAGACCACGCGGACGGCGTTGCCGGGCTCGAAGCGCAACGCGCCGACATGCGAGACCGCCGGATGCGAGCCGAGGCGGAGATCGTCAACATCAAGACCCGCGCCAAGCGCGACCTCGGTGACGCCAAGCGCTACGCTGTGCAGACCTTTGCCACCGATGTCGTAAAAGCGGCTGAGAACCTGCGCCGCGGTCTCGACAGCTGGCAAAATCACACGAGGAGATGTCTCCTCGCACAAGATCTACATTCTAGTTTCTAAGTCGGCCGGCATCCGTCGAGGCGCGACCCTCGGAGGCTACCGATACACAGCTCGATAGGAGATCGATATGGCTTTTACCCGCTCCACCACTGTGACTGGTCTCTTCCGCTTCGGAATTCTGGGCCTTGCGACCTTGAGCGTCGCGTCGTGCGTCGCATCGGATAAGGACCTGATGACTGACGCGAAGCCAACGATGGGCTCACAGTTCACCGCCCAACTATTCCGTAAGTTCGATGACGGACGCGCCCACGAGTTGCGGACCTCGACCTTTCATTGGGAGGACGGCGCCTACGTAAGTGTCGCTGGCGCTTCCGATCTTCGACGGTTCGTATCCATGCCGCTTCAGGATAACGACACCATTATCCAAGGATCGGAAACTGACGGGAAGCTTTTCACGTATTGGCTCGGTCGCAAGCTGGCCGATGGAGCCTACCTAATTGAGCCTCTGGATGAAGACAACGTCAGTGCCGCGATCAGACCCGGCCTTTGCGCCAAGGACGAGTCAAAAGGCTTCTGCTTCGTAGATACGAAGGAGAACCTCGTCACACTGGCTGAGGCGACCGCGCGCAGTTCGGTCAAAAACGCAGAGATCGCGGTGATCGTCGGTGACCGTCTCAAGCCATCGTCCGAAATCCTGGATGTTCGAAGGTGACTTAGGTCCACGCTCCAGCGCCGCGTAATTTGCTTTCGCGACCAGCGCTGGCTGTTAGCCAAAGTGATCGAACTCGCCGGCCCCGAGTTCGACCGGTCGCCCCTGCATTATTTACAGCGCTCCGAGGAGCCCAGATCATTGCGGGCCGGGTGACGGGGTGAAGACCCTGATCCGCCGCTGGGACGACCTCGCTCGCGAGTTCTCCCGTCTCGCACGGCGCACCGAGCTTCAGGCGCATGCCGCGCTTGGCGAGGGCCATGAGGTCACGGCGAGCGACGGCCGTCACGACGTTCCCCTCGCGTCTGCAAGCATGCCGACTCTTGGCGGTAATCGAGTGGATTGTGAGCGGCATGTCGCTTCTGACCCGGCATGACCTTCGACCGTAGCTGGCTCTCAGCACGGTCGATCCTGGCGGCAGCTCCGCGCCAATCACGAACCCGCTTCGCGGGAGTCCACCCGGCGAGGTGGTTCGTAGGCATGGTCGTTAGCAGAGGTTGAGAGGGGCCGGGTCGGGCTCCGAGCATGAAGGATCAACCTTCAGCTCAAGGACGATCTAATGTCCAACCAATCCGTTCTGCGCCCCGTTAGTCGGGAGACTTGACGAATGCCGGCTTGCTTGAAATCGACGCCGCATTTGAGGACGGCGGCAGCCAGCCTAACGTCGACGGGACGCTGAACAACAGCGGTTCACTGCAGATCGGCAATTCCTCGCTTGTTAATGTCGTCACCGCTACCGCAGGTGCGTCCACCAATAGCGGCTATGTTGCGATCGCTGGCGGCACCGACGTGCAAGCCGCGCTCGACGTCGCGTCGGCAGCCGGCTTTTTATGTGACTTGATCGTCTTTTCTGAAATCTCCAGCGTCGAGGCAATCGTTTTGTTCGGCATGCCCTGCGCGACAAGCTTTAAGACCGCACTTGACGCGCGGTCAGCGGAACAGTGTCGCTGTGTCGTGGGCTGAAGGCAGTGGTCGTCTCAAGGCCAGCTAGCAATAGCGGCGGCCGGTATATCTCGCCCCTTACGACGAGCTTGATAGCCGCCAAAGGGTGACTGGGGCTTGCCGACCGGCGTTTTCGGGACAGCCGGAAATATACTCTATCAGGGTGGCTTCGATGGAAGCGGTGTCACCACGCCGGGCTTCGAGATGACCTTCAACGCGACAACAGCCTTCTACACGAAAGCCGCCGTCGAGAGGCCGATCAGCCCGGATGGAACGATCGTCGAGGCGCAGCAGGATCGGTCCTCCGTCGATTTCCGCGTTCCCAACACCGGCGTTCTGGTTGTCGACGAGACCGGATACCGCGTTGCCGCCACCGAGGGTCGACACGAAGCTTGGATCCGGGGAGCGTTCGCGGCAAACAGCTCGCGCTTCGTGGACTACGCGGGCGCCGCCGGCCAACGAGTCTCCGGAGAGAATAACTTCGCCTATCTGCTCGCAGACTACCAGATCACACAGCCGGACCCCGACCGACGCCCATCACGGGGGATATACGTCGGTGGCACGTACAATTACGCACCACCCGAGTTCAACCACTTCAGTGCTTTGTATCAGGGGCGGATCTACGCCAAGGGACTGTTCGACTCGCGGCCGATCGATCTCATCTCCTTCGTCGCATCCAAAAACGTCTTCAGCAACGTATTGTATACCTCCGCAATCAACGAGGGTATGCTTGCGCATGCCGAAAGTCTTTCTCTCACGGCGTCCTTCGGTCTGCACCTCACAGCCGGAACCTTCATTAATGTCGGCCTGACCTACGTCGATCATCCAACGAGCATCACGTACACGCCACAGACCGGAAGCGCCCTCGTTGTGCAAGGCAACCTTTCGCTGATCTTCTAAACGCCGGCCGAAATGATCTTTCTGTCATCGAGGCCTTGAAATGACGTCTGCTCTAGGGAGCGGCTATCCGAGAGCTAAACGGCAGCAACTGGGCGCATTGCGGACAGGCTGCTCTTGGCCTCCAACGCTTAGCCTCGAGCGCACTCGTGCCCAAGCCCAGGAGGGTTCATCAGAAGAGCACACGCGAGTGCCATCTGCAGCAGCGAAGCGAAAGGGGATCGTGCGGGAGAACGTTGCGTTTCAGCGCCCTTCCCTCCGCCAGCGTTTTACTTGAGAGTATTATCTCTTCTTTTTAGAGAAGGCGAAAAGCTCAAGCAAACACAGTCTTGTAGGCGACTATCTATTTACCTCGCTTAGCGTCAATAGGCGACTTGTATGCTCTCGAAGGCACTCGTTCTCTGAAGCTGTGTACTTTTCATATTTAGTACGGAGTTTGAAACCTCAACGATCTGAATGTCTTATTAGATTGATCAGGTCGAGGTTTTGTTTAGCATCTTGGTCACCAATCGAAGCAGGCTATGTCCGAAGCTGGCCGATTTTGTTGAAAAAGGCTGGTTGAGGCCGTGACACGATCCTGATTCACTTCACCCCGGCGACGGGAGAAGCGGCGATGATGGCGAGCGGCAGGTCGATCAGGCGGCGCTGTTCTACGAGTTCTCGCTGGAGCGGCATGTTCCCGCCGACCATCTGCTGCGGGCGATCGATCGATTCGTGAACCTGGAGGGCATGCGGGCTCATGTGGCGCCGTTCTACAGCCCGATCGGGCGACCCTCGATCGACCCGGAACTGCTGATACGCATGCTGCTCATCGGCTACTGCTGCGGCATTCGCTCGGAGCGGCGGCTCTGCGAGGAGGTGCACCTCAATCTGGCGTATCGGTGGTTCTGCCGTCTCGGCCTCGACGGTGACGTGCCTGACCACTCGACTTTCTCGAAGAACCGGCATGGCCGCTTCCGCGACTGCGATCTGTTGCGCGAGCTGTTCGAGACGGTGGTCCGCCGCTGCATCGCCGAAGGCCTGGTCGGCGGCGAAGGCTTTGCCGTGGATGCCAGTCTGATCAGGGCTGACGCCAACCGTCAGCGCTGCGTGCCGGGCAACGAGGGCCTGCCGGCCAAGGCGGTGGGCCGGGCCGTCGATGAGTATCTTGCGGTGCTGGACGACGCCGCCTTCGGCGCAGCAACGCAGGTCACGCCCAAGTTTATCTCGCCGGCAGACCCGGCGTCGCGGTGGACCGGCGCCAACAAGGGGCTGGCCTTCTTCGCCTATGCCACGAACTACCTGATCGACCTCGACCACATTGTCCTCCGTATTTAGGAAATCGAAAAGCTCAAGCAAACGCAGGCTTGTGGGTAAATAGCTGTTTACCTCGCTCAGTGTCGATCAGCGAGATTTATGCTCTCGCCGGCGGTCGTTCTCTGAAGCTGTGTACTTAGCGCTTTTAGCACGGAGTTCGAAACCTGTTCGTCTCGACGAGCGATCGCCAGCCATTCTTTATTTCCTGCGCGCCTGTGATCGCCCACTGTTCGCACAGGAAGCCGCTCGGCATCGAACCATCCGACATCGCGATCTTGCCGATACCGAGCGGCTGGGGGATGCGCGCCACGAACAAGCCGAAAGCACTTGGTGAGAGGGACCAAACCTCGGCTGGCACACCAGGTCCAGCGAAGCCTGGGTCGCGCACTAGCCCGGGTTTCGGCGGATCGCTATCCGGGATTGCATACAGGCGGTAATCGGCGGCAGTCCGCACCTCCCGTACAAAGGTGCCGCCTAGGGCGATCAGTTCCTTGTTCAACGCGAGACCCGACAGGTGCGCACCGACAACGGCAAGCTCGACGCTTTTCCCGCCACCCGCACTGGAAAAAGCCACCCCGAGCGTTGCCCGCGCGAGGCCGGTACCACAACCTGCCGACCGGTGGAAGCGGTCGGCAAGCGGTGCAAGGGCATCGTCGCTTGAGCCAAGGCCGACGAGCGTCACGCCGAACGGCAGACCTGCCGGCGTGAAACCAGCGGGCACTGCGATCGCCGCGAGACCGAGCAAGTTGGCAAAGTTCGTGTAATGGCCAAGCCGACTGTTGAGACGAATAGGGTCGGCGCGCATCGCTGTGACGGTGTAGGTCGTGGGGGTGGTCGGCAGAAGCAGCGCGTCGCAGTCGGCCCAAGTCGCTTCCGTGCGACGGCGAAGCGACTCAAGCGCGTAACGGCCGTGGAAGGCGTCTACGGCGCTAAAACGAGAGGCGCCTTCCAGGATGGCGCGCACCGAAGGATCGAGGTCGTCTCGGTGCGCGGCAACGAACTGCTCGATGCCGGCGAGTCGTTCGGCGACCCATGGCCCGTCGTAGAGCAACGCGGCCGCTTCGCGGAACGGCGCGTAGTCGAACGGGACCGCGTCGACACCGAACTCCGCAAGGCGTTCTACCGCATCGGCGTAGAGGCGTGCGTTGTCGGCATCGCCGTAGAAAACGCGATCCTCCGGAAGCAGGATGCCGATGCGCGGCTTGCTTGACAGAGGCACCGCGTCGCCGAGGCATGAGAAGGCATCGGCACGATCGTAGCCTTCCGCGATGCGACGAACAGTGACGCCGTCGGCGACGGAGCCGGCGAAGATCGATATCGTGTCGATGCTGCGGCAAGCAGGCACGAGGCCAGTCGCGCTGATGCGACCAGGCGTCGGCTTGATCCCGACGATGTTGTTCAATGCCGCTGGAACGCGGCCCGAACCAGCCGTGTCAGTGCCGAGCGCGAATGCGGCGAGACCGGCGGCCACCGCCACCGCCGATCCGGACGATGAGCCCCCTGAGATGAAGTCGGCATCGAACACGCAGCGCGGTGCGCCATAAGGTGAGCGCGTGCCATTGAGGCCGGTAGCAAACTGATCGAGGTTGGTCTTGCCGATCATGATCGCGCCTGCCGCCCGCAAACGCGCGACGCAGAAGGCGTCGCTTTGCGGCGTATAGGCATATGACCGACAACCCGCCGTCGTCGGCACATCCGCGACGTCGATGTTGTCCTTCACCGCGAACGGCATGCCCCAGAGTGGCAGGCTATTTGGCTCGGGCGAGAGACGCACCAGGTCCTCTACCTGTCGACGCAGCCCGTCGCGGTCGATCTTGGTGATGAAGATAGCCGGATCGTCCGCGGCGGCCATGCGCGCGGCAAGCGCGTCTGCTACATCAAAAAGTGAAACGCCGCTGGCGTAAAGCGCGCGCAGTCTGGCGAAGTCGAGCATCGGCGACAGCATCACTTCAAACTCCCGGCATAGTCGTTCCAGACCTCGTTCTGGAAGGATTCGACCGGTAACGTTCTACCACCGGGCCGCTCGTATTGACGACGGCGAGATCCTCGGGGTTAAGGAAGACGCCGAAGAAATGGATAGCACGCCCGTCCGGTGCCGGATAATCCGGAATGCGGACATGGCCCGGCTTGTTCAGCTCGCGGACACGGATCGTGTCGTTGCTCGCGCAACACGGCATGAAGATCACCTCGCAGGCTCGAAGTCCGGCGGCTTAGTCGCTGCAGCCCTGGCCGCGAGCTCACCTTCGGACAGGACGCCCCTTCTCGACGAGGAGATCAACCATTGCCTCAAAGCCGGCGACGATAGAAGGACAGCGAGCGGTACTTCTCGATGCCAAACGATTCAAAACCGCGACGCGTATCGTCGAGGCTGAGGAGCCGACGCGTGCTATCGCCGAGCAGGTTGCGCATGGCTTACACGCGCCGTTCCCAATCGACCCAGTTCGGCTCAAGTCCTGGAACGCGTCCGGCCGGATCGCCGCCGATGTCATGGTATCTCTCAATGAATGATCCTGTAATTTCGTTTGGTCACAAAGCTCAAGAGAGAGACGCAGCCAGCTTGGCGAGGTCGAACACGCTTCCCCACGATCGTCCGCTTTGTCATGTCGGCAGTAGGAGGCACAAGCCCGAGACCCGCATCGTTCCGACCACGCACGAGGCAAGGAAGACCTCGTCCGTTGACGCATTGTAGTCGATGTTGTCCAGACGACCCGGCAAATCTGACTGTCCTGCCAATCAACATAAGCAGCCGCGATTTAATGTATCGCCTTCGCGATCAAGTCCGGCGCAATAATATCGAACGAAGGGCGAATAACTCTCCGATTTAGCTCGAAGCATCGACACCGCCTCCCGCAGATCATCTGCGATGGCACGAGCACGACGGATCAATTCGGGATAATCGATCGTCAGAAAGCGCCCGCGCTCCCAGATCAACCGGCCGCCGACGAGGACGCTGATGATCGCCGTGCCGTCCTCGCCGTAGACGAGCTGATTGACCGCATCGTTGAGTGGCACAAAGGGTGCGGCGTCGAGATCGAGCAAGACCAGGTCTGCATTGCAGCCCTTAGCGATCCGCCCGGCCTTGTCGAAGCCGAGGACTTTGGCACCGCCGAGCGTCCCGGCATGAAAGGCTTCAGCGGAGGACAGCCAGCGGTCACTATCCTGATCATGCAGGCGAGAGACGAGGGCGCTGAGACGTACCGCTCCAAACATATTAAGCGAGTCCGACGTGATAGCGCCGTCCGTTCCAATCGCCACGCACACTCCCGCATCAAGGTAGCGTCGGATCGGCGCGACCCCCGAGCCAAGGCGCAGGTTGCTAGCTGGGTTGTGCGCGACGCTGCAACCGTGATCGGCCAGGCATCGGGCGTCGTCGTCGCTGATCCAAACGGCATGAGCCGCCGTAAATTGCGGTCCGAGCAGGCCAAGTTTTTCGAGATGACGGACTGCCGAGGATCCATGCACGCGAGGCGCGACGACGGCCTGCACGCGGGATTCCGCCACGTGCATTTGCACGGCCAGCCCGTTGTCGGACGCCAAGTCTCGACATCCCATCAGGAATGCGTCGCTGCAATGGTGCGAGATCGTCGGCGCCAAGGCGGGCCGTATCCGCTCCATATCGAATGGCCAGCCGGCGATAATCGCTCGGCAGCGCGCGAGGCTTTCATCACCCGGAGAGAAGCAGATAGCGTCGATCTCCGCGCGCAGATCGGGAGGAAAGACATCGCGCAAACCAGGCATAGCGGCGTAGAACGAGCGGTCCGCCATCATCGGAGCTACGACCGCCCGCAAGCCGACATCGTGGTAGGCTCGAGCCACAGCTTCCACGCCGTCCCGAGTTGGCGCCGGGAACTCGCTGAAAAGATCGAACGCGGCAGTGCAACCGGTGCGGATGAGATCGGCCGCGCCGAGTTGGGCCGACACGTAGTGGATGTCCGGATTTCGCTTGCCGCCGAGCCAAGGGTAGGCGTTCAGCAGCATTTCCAATGTCCAGCGCTCGTTTGTCCCTTTCGAGAGATTGGCTTGGCTGTGCATGTGCGCGTTGATGAAGCCGGGGATGACGAGGGCGCCGCGCGCATCCAGCACGGCCATGTCGACATCAACTACGGTTTGTCGTGGGACGAGATCGCGGATGATGCCGTCAATGACGATGAGATCGAGCGGTGCCGGGGTGCCACCTTCGCCCGTGACGACAACACCGCCGCGAACAACCAGACTGGACCTCATCGATTTACCAGCTTGTATCCTAATACAAGATCGATTGCGAGAAAGCAGAACATAAGGAAGGGACTTGATCGCCGGGCGGCTTTGCGGTGAAGCTTGCTATCCGCGCCGCTGATGAAGAGCGGAGCAGAAGCTGATTTTATAGTCATTGATCGAGATCGACTGTTCCGATCTGCCGAGCGATCCATCTGCGCTATAATCATCAGTTTGGGGTCTTTCCGCAATCCTGGTAACCTGAAGCCAAGCGGAGTCTCGCTCGCGGCGACAAGAGGTTCAACGCAGCTCGCCGTGTAAAAGCAAGATGTGATTGGTATTGGGAGCTGACGCGCCGTGGATCTTCTCGTCCGTAACGCCGTCATCGTCCGGGACGGTGAGGTCGCCGCTGTTGATATCATCATCGACAAAGGCCTCATCATCAGCGTGACAGATCGGCACCCATCGCCTGTCGTCGACGAGACCTCTCCGATCCTGAACGCGGGCGGCTGCCTTCTTGTGCCGGGTTTCGTCGAAACGCACATCCATCTCGATAAAACCTGTCTTCTCGATCGATGCACCATTGAGGAAGGGACGCTCGCCGAGGCGGTGCGCAAGACGGCCGAGGCAAAACGCAGCTTCACGTTCAATGACATCTACGCTCGTGGCGCGGCCTTGATCGAGAAATGCCTCGTTCAAGGCACCCAACGCATGAGAACGCACGTCGAACTTGATCCCGGGATCGGGCTCGTTGGCTTCGAGGCCATCGACGCCTTGCGCCACGACTATTTCTGGGGTCTCGACCTTGAGCTTTGCGTTTTCCCGCAAGAAGGCCTCACAAACAATCCCGGGACCGCGGAGCTTCTTGCGGAGGGGCTACGGCGTGGCGCACGTGCGATCGGCGCTGCCCCCTATACAGATCCAGACCCGCGTGGCCAAATCGATCGCATCTTCGAGCTGGCGCGTGCCTTCGATGTCGACATCGACTTGCACCTCGATTTCGCCGACACGACCGTCGGGATGAACATCGACTATGTTTGCGCCAAGACCGAGATGTGTGCCTGGGGCGGACGCGTTGCTGTGGGTCATATGTCACAGATGTCCTTCCTGCCGAAGGCTGACAGCGATGCTTTGGCGCGTCGTCTTGCCGATTGCGGGATTGCCGTGACGGTTCTCCCATCGACGGATCTCTACCTCATGGGTCGGAGCTATGACCATGCCATACCGCGCGGGGTAGTTTGTACCGAGCCGCTTCGGGCCGCCGGCGTCACGTGTTCAATCTCCACCAACAACGTGCTCAATCCGTTCACACCCTATGGTGACGGCTCGATGATCCGAATGGCCAATCTTTACGCCAACATCTGCCAGGTCGCCACCCCGGGCGCTCTCTCTGCGTGTCTCGACATGATCACGACCGAGCCGGCACGTCTGCTACGCCTTAAAGACTACGGCATCGCTCCAGGAATGGCCGCCGATCTCGTCGCTCTCGATACTGTCTCGCCAAGCATGGCTGTTGCGACGCTTGCTCAGCCTTTGTGGGGACTCAAACGGGGCCGTCGAACCTTCACCCGCGAGCAGCCGATCCTTCATGCTCCGTCCGGCTGACTGTCCTCGAACCCCATCGAACAGGTTGTCGCCAAACTTAAGACGCTCTTGCGCAAGGCAGCGGCAAGAACCAAGGACGCGCTCTGGGCCGCCATCGGGCAGCTCGTTAACGCCTTCCAACTCGACGAAAGCCGAAACTACCTGATTAATGCGGGGTACGATCAAACCCAAAACGCTCTAGCGTGCGGTCGTTCATCCGTGCCCGACCATGTGGCTGCCGATGACGCGTGCGTCGGTGCCAGCTGGGGCCTCAAAGACAATGGCGCCGCCGCACATCACCAGGATGCGGTCGGCCATCTCGCGGATCTCGTCGAGATCTTCCGAGATGAGAAGAACGGCCGCGCCGCTGTTGCGCACAGCGACAATGCGCGCGCGAATCTCGGCTACCGCCTTCACGTCGAGCCCGAAGCAAGGGTTGGCGACAATGAGCACATTGATGGCGCCGTCGAGTTCGCGCGCTAGGACGGCGCGCTGGACGTTGCCACCTGACAGGACCGAGATCGGCACGTCCTTCGATGGCGTTCGGATGCCGAACGCGGCGATCATGTCGCGAGCCCGTGTCTTCATCCGCGAACGATCCAGCCAAAACCGGCGCCGGCCCCGGCCGTCTCGGTCGAAGTGGCGCAGGTTGACGTTGTCCTCCACCGACAGGTTCGGGACACAGCCGTTTCGCAGCGGCTCTTCCGGCAGGACTCGCACCTTGCGCTTGAAAGCTTCGGCGCGTCGCGCATGATAGGGCGCGTCCGCGATGACAATTTCGCCCGCGGTCTTGGCGCGCTGGCCGCCCAACACTTCCAGCAGAGCCGATTGCCCATTGCCGGAGACACCGGCCACGCCGACGATCTCCCGCCGACTAACGGCAAGCGTCTCGATGTCCAACCCGGGACGGCCATGCTCGCCGAGCGTTTTTAGCCCGCGCACTTCGAGGTAGGGCTTCGCTTCGGGCAATCCCTGTCGCGCCGCACTCGTCGGCGCATGCGTCTCGCCGATCATCAAGGCGGTAAGATCGTTCGCGCCAAGGTCGGCCACCATCCCGCCACCGACCATGCGGCCGCGACGCAGGACGCTCACGTCATCGGCGAAGGCGGCCACCTCCTTCAGCTTGTGGGTGATGATGATCACCGTGATGGTCCCCGCGCGAACGAGGTCGCGGACGAGACCAAGCACTTGATCGGATTCCTGCGGCGTCAGCGTCGAGGTCGGTTCGTCGAGCACCAGCGCCCTGCGCCGCAGGTAGAGCTGTTTAAGGATCTCGGCCTTCTGTCGCTCGCCGGCGGCCAGGCCGCCGACAGGCGCATCGAGCGGGATCTTGAATGGCATTTCCGCCATGAACGCGGCAAGGTGCGCGCGTTCCCGCTTCCAGGCGATGACCGGAGGCACGTCGGTGCGCGCCATGACGAGATTCTCCGACACAGTCATGGATGGAACAAGCGTGAAATGCTGATACACCATGCCGAGGCCGAGCCGAGCCGCGTCCTGCGGCTGCGCGACGCCGACCTCGCGTCCATCGACGAGGAAGCTGCCTTCCTCCGCGCGGTTGTAGCCGAGCAGGCATTTGACGAGCGTCGACTTGCCCGCCCCGTTCTCGCCGAGTAGCGCGTGGACGGTGGCGGCCCCGACCTTGAGCGATACGGCATCGAGCGCGGTGAAGGCGCCGAAACGTTTGGTGACGTTGATTGCCTCGAGACTCACGGCCCGTGTGCTCATACGGCGTTTAGCGCCGCGAGAACATCGCTGCTATTCGCGACGGCACCGAAAACTCCGCCCTGCATCGTCACCATCTTAAGTGCTGCGGCATGATTGCCGGGGTCGGTCGCCGCACAGCAATCGCCGACGATCAGGCACTCAAAGCCTCGATCGTTGGCCTCGCGCATTGTCGTATGGACGCAAACGTCCGTGGTGATGCCGGTCAATACGAGGTTGCGTAGACCGCGTGTTCGCAGGATGAACTCCAGATCGGTTGCGCAGAACGAGCCTTTTCCGGGCTTGTCGATGACGATTTCGCCGGCTAGTGGCGCCAGCTGCGGAATGATCTCCCAGCCGGGTTGGCCGCGGACCAGAACGCGCCCGCAGGGGCCCGGATCGCCAATCCCGGCACCGATTCGGCGCGAGCGCCACTGCTTGTTCGCCGGCAGGTCACCAAGGTCCGGCCGGTGACCCTCGCGCGTGTGGATGATAGCGAAGCCGTGAGCCCGCATCGCGTCGAGAAGCGCACGGATCGGCCCAATCGGCTCCTGCGTCAGGCTGAGATCGTATCCCATCGCATCGACGTAGCCACCCTTGCCGCAGAAATCGACCTGCATATCGATGATCACTAAAGCCGTATTGTCGGGCCGCAGGGCACCATCGTAGGGCCATGGATAGGGGTCGGCGGCGACGAACAACGCGCCGGGCGGGAACTGGACAATCTCGGCATTGGGCGCGAAAGACTCGCCAGTCATTCCGCCGCTTCCCTGCGATCCGGCGCAAATGAGCGCGTTGGGGCTGCTAGCCCGCAGCCCGTTCCATCTGTGACCTGGACCTCGTTCTCCCAAGGCACACGATAGCGTCCCGCGACGAGGTCGTGCATGAAGCTATAGGGGCAATCGTTCGCGCCGCCCTTGACGGCGGAAAAGCCGCGATGACCGAGCTGGTAGATGTTGTTTTCGACCCCCCAGGTGCGACGCGCCTCGCGTACCAGGTCCGGACGCACTTCGGCGGTGATGATCTCGTCGGGACGCCCCGAGGTCCCATGCGCGATGATTGTCCCGTCAAAATTGCAGATCATACCCTCGCCCATCGAATCGAAGGTGCCGTCCGACCCGCACATGCAGACGTTCGCCGTGACCATCAGGTTCTGGAACGCATTCGCCTGGTTGGTAAAGCGCCACGACTCCCGGATCGGCGCCGTGTAGCCAGCCGTTCGAAGCATGATCTCGGCTCCCTTGTAGGCGCATTCGCGCGCCATCTCGGGGAACATGCCATCGTGGCAAATGATCAGCGCGAGCTTGCAGCCGCGCGGCCCCTCTATTACGGGGATGCCGACATCGCCCGGCTCCCATGGTTCGACCGGCACCCACGGGTGAAGCTTACGGTAATACAGCCGGATCGAACCGGCATCGTCGATGACGAGACCGACATTATAGGGATTGCCGCGGGGGTTATACTCCATGATCGAGAAGCATCCCCAGATTCTGTTGTCCACGCAGGCCTTCTTGAACGCCGCGACTTCCGGACCCTGCATCTCGCACATGATCGCGGGGTCGGTGTTCATCGAGAGGCCGTGCAGGGCGTATTCGGGGAAAACTATAAGATCCATCGTCTGCATGTTGCGACGCGCCTTCGCGACCATGTCGACGATCCTTTGGGTCTGGCGCGCGAGGTCTTGCGGGGTATCCACCTGCTCGAGCTTGAGCTGGACGAGGCCGATAACGACGCCGTCCGGCGATTTGTTTAGTCCACCCAGTCCGTTCATGACTCTGTCTCCTTCAACGAACGATCGATAACTCGCCCGGGGCGCCTTTCATCCCGCGTCCCGGCTTCATGGACGCGATCATGAGGACCAGCGTCAGCACGTAAGGAGCGGCATTGAAGAGATAGTAGCCTTGCGACACGCCAACGGATTGCAACGACGGTCCCAACGCACCGGCCGCGCCAAACAGGAGCGCCGCGCCAATGCAGTTGATCGGGTTCCAGCGCGCGAAGACGACGAGCGCGACGGCGATGAGGCCCTGCCCCGACGAAAGACCCTCGTTCCAGCTCCCCGGATAGACCAGGGACAGGAACGCGCCGCCGACGCCGGCGAGCGCACTGCCAACCGCGGTCGCCCCCATTCGGATGAGATTGATCGGCAGCCCTAAGGCACGCGCGCTATCGGTACTGTCGCCGACGATCCGGATCGTCAGACCGAGCCGCGTGTTGCGGAACGCCCAAGCCATCGCGACACCGATGAGGAAGCCGAAAAAGAAAAGCGGGCTGACTTCGAGGGCGTTGCGCAATTGCGGCGAGGCCGACCAAGCGCCGAGCGAGAGGGTTGGGAGCTGCGGCGCCGACGGCTGGATGTAGGGTTTACCGAAGAAGAAGGCGGTGCCGGTGCCGGCCAGCATGATCGCGATACCCATCGCGATGTCGCTCACTTTTGGGAGGCTGCATAGGCCGGCATGAAGGATGCCGAGGCATGCTCCGACGAGCGCCGCGGCAAGCACGCCCAGCCAAGGGCTGCCGGTCTTGAAGGCGATCGCATAGGCGGACATGGCGCCGAGGACAAGGACGCCCTCATTGCCGAGGTTAATGCGGCCGGACTTCTCGGTAAGGCATTCGCCGAGACTGACGAAGAGGAACGGCGTCGACACGCGCAGGGCCCCGCCGAGTATCGCTATCGAGACCGTATCAAGAGCCGCCGACATCAGGGATTACGCCGCGGCTGAAACCAGCCGAAACGACCATAGAAGGTCTCGCTCGCGAGGATCGACACGAAAATCATGCTTTGCAAAACAAGCACGGTGGCATCCGGCAGGTCCATACGGCGCTGAATGAGCCCGCCGCTCGCGGTCAGGCCGCCGAGAAGCACGGCCATGGGGATGATCGCGAGCGGATTATGTCGTGCCAGGAAGGCGATCAGGATGCCGGTGTAGCCGTAACCCACCGCGAGCGAGGAATTAGCCCTGCCTTGAACGGCCACGACCTCGACCGCGCCGGCCAGGCCAGCACAGCCTCCGCCAAGCGCGCAGGCGATCACGATAAGTCGATCGACCGGCAGACCTTGAAGTTGTGCTGCGCGCAGGTTGCCGCCCGCGACGCGACAGCCGAAGCCGAAGCTGGTCTTGAAGATGAGAACGTAGAAGGCGACGCAGGCGATCAAGCCGAAGACGAGACCCGGATGCAGGTCCGTTCCGGGTAGGCTTCCGAACATGTTCGCCGAACCGATGTCCGCCGTCGACGGCTTGTTGAGGCTTGCCGGGTCGCGTAGCGGTCCCTCGACGAGATGGTTGAAGATCGCGATTGCGATATAAGCGAGGAGCAAGCTCGAAATCGTTTCGTTGATCCCGCGGGCTGCGCGCAACCAGCCGGCGATGCCGATCCAGGTCGCACCCGCCGCGATACCGGCGATCATCGCAGCGACCTGAACGATGAACGGCGGCGCCCCCGCCAGTAGCGGTGCGATGACCGCCGCCGCGAGACCGCCGAGCACGACAGCGCCTTCGCCGCCGATTATCACCAAGCCGAGTTGGGCCGGCAACGCGACGCAGAGCGCCGTTAGAAGCAGCGGCGACGCCTTGAGCAGAGTGTTTTGCAGCGAGAAGCTGCTGCCGAACGCGCCCCGCCAAACCAAATCGCAAAAATCCAGCGGGGATTGGCTCAGAGCGAGGAGAAAGACGGTGAAGGCCCCAGCGGCCAGCGCAATCGCCAGCGCCGGAACGAGCACGGACTCGAGGCCGCGGCGATACTTGTAGCCGGGGTCGGCGCCCGTGCCCGGCGCCGACGCGACGGCCGCTCGCTCGGGAGCGAAAGCCGCGCTGTCTGTCATGCAATGCTGCCGATGACACCCTCGACCAGATAGTTCATGCTTTCAAGGTCAATCGCGGTCTCTTGGTAGGCGGTCCCGGCAGGTATGACGACGGCGCCTCTGTTGTCTTTCAGAGGACCCTTGAAGACGGCGTATTTGCCCGCAAGCATCGTTGCCTTGATGTCGCTCGCCTGCTTCCTCGCCGCCTCCTTCACCGGAGCACCGTAGGCCGACGTCTTGACAAAGTTTTGGGCCAAGCCGCCGCGCAAGAAGTTTGGCAGCGGCTTGCCGCCCAGCGCGTCTTCCGCAAACATCTTGTAGGGTGTCACCCAGTTCCACTCGGCACCGGTGAGATATCCTTTGGGCGCAAGTTTTTGCTGATTGACGTGGTAACCGGTGGTGTAGGCGCCGCGCCGCTCCGCCGTCTCGATGACGACTTTCGGTCCATCGACGTGGCAGGTGATAACGTCGGCCCCGCTATCGACGAGGCTGTTCGTGGCCTCGGCCTCCTTCACGGGCAGCGACCAATCACCGGTGAAGATGACTTGCACGGTGATCGTCGGATCGACCGAGCGCGCACCCAGCAGGAAGCTGTTGATGTTTTGAAGAACCTGCGGGATCGGCTTGGCGGCGACAAACCCAAGCTTCTTCGTCTTAGTTGTGTGCCCGGCTACGATGCCGCTGAGGTAAACGCATTCGCCAATATAGCCGAAGTAGGAGCCGGCGTTCTTCGGGTCTTTGTCTTTCTTCCAAAGACCCCCAGCGTGTCGGAACTGGACGTCGGGATTCTTCACCGCCTCGTGCAGCGTGAACGGATCGAAGTAACCGAAGCTTGTCGGAAAGATCACGCTCGCACCGTCGAGATTGATCATACTCTCCATTGTCTTTTCAACGTCGAGCGATTCGGGAACCCTCTCCTCCTCGACAACCTTGATACCCTTGATGCTCTTTACCGCCGCCGCACCCTCGGCATGAGCTTGGTTGTAGCCGTAATCGTCCTTCGCGCCGACGTAGATGAAGCCGAGCGTCAAAGCACTCTTTGCAAGTGCGAGCCGACTCGCGCCGGCGAAGGCCGCCGCACTTCCGGCGCCGATCAGAAGCGCTCGGCGAGAGGAAAGGGCAAAATTGGACATCAGCGTTCCTCATCTTTCGACCAACGCGTACACGCCGGCCTTTGAAGCCAAAGCCGCGACATGAAGCCGAAACGTTCTATGCCTAGGAGCCAAGCTTCTTCGTCCTGATCGCCGTTCAAAGCAATCTCTGCGCCATCGAGCACAGAACGCGTTGAAAAGCCGAGAAGCCAAGCTTGCCCACAATGCCCTGCAACTTGATCAAAGAGAGCGCAAGATCGAGCCTTTTAGGCCCATATTCGTTGCGGTGAGTTTGCTACCGAATGCTGGTCTTCCTCAAGTCTAACCTCAGGCTTCACCCGTTGCGTCCTCGTGGCCGTGGCAGCCGTAGCTGCCGTAGCAGCCGGAGCCCTCGACGTGAACGCA
This sequence comes from Beijerinckiaceae bacterium, assembly GCA_965198495.1. GTDB lineage: Bacteria > Pseudomonadota > Alphaproteobacteria > Rhizobiales > Beijerinckiaceae > RH-AL1. Next base: position 591,790 of record CBDAPL010000002.1, read on the forward strand.
GCGGACCTTCTCCAGCGGAAGCTTGGTCATCAAGGCGAGCTGCTTGGCGAGATTGTGGGTCGCATGCAACGCCGTCGAGCAGGTCACCGCGCCGTCCTTGACCTCCGCGACGGCGCAGGACAGCTCTACCGAACCATGTGTATGGATCGTGAAGTCGTAGGTCGCCTTGAGCCTCCTGGCGCCAAGACCGGAGAGCACGTCATCTTCCCGAAGGATCTCGACGATCTCAAAGCAGCGCGCGCGATCAAGATACGCAGAGCGAGCAGTGCAGGATCGGCTTCGAGACGAGGTCCGGGACGGCCCCGCAGCGACAATATCATGTTGCTGCAATCAAGATCGATCTGGTACACTATCGAACAATGGTGCGGTGAATGGGTACTTTGATGGGAATGGTTCATTTTAGGCTGATTGACGGTCAGGTACGTGACGTTGAGGTGACTGATGGCACGAGCATCATGTTAGCCGCCATACGCAACAACGTGAAAGGCGTCGAGGCCGAGTGCGGTGGCTCGCTCGATTGCGCGACTTGTCACGTCTATGTCAAAATGGAAGACATCGGGCGTCTCACGCCTCCGTCCGAAACGGAGGTGGATATGTTGAGCGCTGTTGCTGCGGAACGCCGGCCAAACAGTCGATTGAGCTGTCAGCTTGTCATGTCGCCGGTGCTGGACGGTATCGAAGTCCTAGTCCCGGACAAGCAACTTTGACCGGCTTCGTATCGCCTGGCCTCATGGTGGTCGGGGCATCCTACGCGGGCTTGGGCGTGGCAGCATCCGTCCGTGATCTTGGCTACGGTCGCGCGATCACCTTGATATCGGATGAGAAGCACGCCCCATATCACCGGCCGCCTTTGTCGAAGGGGATTTTGTCCTCCAAGACCTCGGCGGATGAGCTTGTACTCAGAGGCGCTGATTTCTACGCTGAGAACGGCATCGACCTTCGCTTGGGCAAGCGTGTGACGCGCATCGACAGAGATGCCGGCTGCGTGGAGTTCTCTGACAACGAGACCCTGGCCTACGATCAACTTGTCCTTGCCTGCGGAGCGCGTGCCAGGCGGTTGGAGCATGTGCCAGAGAACATGAGGGGCGTTCTTTATCTGCGGGATCTCGACGACGCTATGACGCTCAAAGAGCGTCTCGCGTCGGCGAAGAACGTGGTCATCGTCGGTGGCGGCTTCATTGGTCTTGAGGTCGCCTCGGCGGCGAGCGTGTCGGGGAAGGCGGTGACGATCCTTGAGGCTGGATCGAGACTGCTGGAGAGAGCAGTCGCACCTGCGATCTCGACGTTCCTCCTTCAAAAGCATCGCGCGCATGGTGTCTCGGTTAGGCTCGGCACGAAGGTGGCTGGGCTGCGCAGCGAAGGCGGCGAGGTCGTGGGGGTCGTAACGAACGATGGCGTGAACCTCGAGTGCGACCTTCTGGTCGCCGGCATCGGCGCGGTCCCCAACACCGAATTAGCGGCAGCTGCGGGACTGGATGTCGCCGACGGCATCGTGGTCGACGAGTTCGGAAGGACAAGCGACCCAAGGGTGTTCGCGGTCGGCGATTGTTGTCGGCATTACAACGGTTTCCTTAAACGACACTTACGTATCGAGTCGGTTCAGAATGCGACGGATCAGGCTCGATGCGTCGCCTCGACGATCGCGGGGAAGGAGGAACCCCACTCCGCAGTCCCACGTTTTTGGTCCAACCAGTACGATCTGAAACTTCAGATCGTCGGCATCCCATCCCGTCGCGACTTGGACGTCGTCCGCGGAGATCCGGCATCTGAACGCTTCTCGATATTCTCGTTCGACGCGGACCGCTTGACGGCCGTCGACAGCATCAGCCGATCCACCGACCACGTTTGTGGTCGACTTCTCATCCAGGCCAACCGGCATCCGACACCCGCCCAGGTCGAAGATTTGACGTTCGATCTAAGGAGTCTTCTCTAAGACCTTCTCTGAGCTGGTCGGCTAGAAACAAGATGCCGCACATCATCGTCGAATACTCTACGGACTGCATTGAACAGGCAGTCATACACAGACTCATGTCGGACTTGCACGAAGCCGCTGTGGCGACTGGTGTTATGAGATCAGAAGACGTGAAAATCCGCCTTGTCGCGTGCCGCGACTACCTCGTGGGCGGTAAAGCAACGAGCTTCTGCCATCTGACGGTCCGCTTGCTCGCGGGAAGGCAGTCGGACCAGAAGGAGCATTTGAGCAATACGCTGAGGAGTATCCTTGTGACGGCCCTTCCGGCGGTTGGCCACATCAGCGTCGAATGCCGTGACATGGATCCTGTGGCCTACAAGAAGAGGGTTCTCGACGATAGGTGAAGCTCGCCGCTATCGGTCGGGCTGACTCCGCTTCGAGAAATGATTGTCACTCGCGGCCGTCCCAGCGCGAGAAGCAAAAGCGTATCCTCGGAAGAGCGATCGCGTAAACGCCGCTTGTCCTACCTCTTTGTATTCTCGCCAACCACTACCAAGGTCGCACGTGAGAAGACCCGCCGGCCATGTTACAGGCCGGCGTCGAGAAAACGGTCGATATAAACGACATACATGATATCGTTCGTAGGCAGCTTTACGTCAACGACGCTATAGAGACGTCCATAGATGAACATCATCAAGACAGTACTGCAACGTCGAGATTGAATGACCGTATCCCTCGCGTGCCGGCTCGGCATCCTCAGGATCGGGTTGGCGGCCACGATCGAAACCTGCGGATCGATCTTGACATTCATCGAACATATGTTCGATAAACGACCGCCCTTCGTCTTTCTCCCTCAGCCTGGGACTAGCCTGCCTAATGATGAGCCAAGAGCAAAACGACCTGATAACCAAGGTAGGGCCAGCGACTCCATGCGGCAATCTCATGCGCATGTATTGGCAACCGGCGGCGTTGGTAGACGAATTGACCGGCTCCCGCCCGATGACGAAGGTACGGCTGCTCAATCAGGATTTCGTCTTATTCAAGGACGAGAGCGGGCGATACGGCATGTTGGACAAGGATTGTTCCCATCGAGGCGCAGACCTGTCCTTCGGACGGCTTGAGGACGGCGGCCTACGTTGCGCCTTCCATGGCTGGCTCTTCGATACGGATGGCAACTGCCTGGAAACCCCTGCCGAGCCGGAAGGTAGTCGCCTTTGCACGAAGATCAAGCAGCGCGCCTACCCTCTGGTGGAGCGTAATGGCATCCTCTGGTGCTACCTCGGCGAAGGTGAACCGCCAGCCTTCCCGGATATCGACTGCTTCGTCGCCCCGTCCGAGTACACGTTCGCATTCAAGGGATTGATCGAGTGCAACTGGCTCCAGGCGATGGAAGTCGGCATCGATCCCGCGCACGCGTCGTTCCTTCACCGCTTCTTCGAGGATGAAGACGTAACGACCTCTTATGGGAAGCAGTTCCGCGGCGCCTCTGCGGGAAGTGATCTTCCTATGACGAAGATCCTTCGCGAATATGACCGACCCATCATCAACGTGGAGCGGACCGAATTCGGGATGCGGTTGATAGCTCTGCGCGAAATCGACGATCAGCGGACCCACGTGCGTGTCACGAACCAACTATTTCCGCATGGTTTCGTCATTCCCATGGATCGGGAAATGACCATCACGCAGTGGCACGTGCCGGTCAACGATACATCGTGTTACTGGTACGCAATCTTCACGAGTTATACGAAGCCGGTCGACAAGGTTAAGATGCGAGAGCAGCGTCTCAAGCTGTATCAGCTGCCGGAATACCAATCGCGACGCAATAAAGCCAACGACTATGGCTTCGATCCCACCGAGCAGGCGTCTGAGACTTACACGGGGATGGGGCTGGACATCAACGTCCATGACCAATGGGCCGTCGAATCCATGGGTCCGATCCAGGACAGGACCCGCGAGCACCTCGGCCAATCAGATAAGGGCATTGTGCTTTACCGCCGGATTTTACGCGAGCAGATGGAGAAGGTGGCGAACGGCGATAAGGCTTTGCTGGTTATCGACGACAAGCTCGCCAAAAGCATCCAAGGACCCGCTACGATGGACGGCATAGGCCCGACACGCGGCTGGGAAACCTATTGGATGGAGGTTGATGTCCGCAGGCGGCGAGGAGCGCCCTGGGCCGCCGCTGTTCCGACGGAAGACGCGAAGATGGCCAAGCTTCTGGGTGTCGCCGCTGAGTAGGACAACTATAGACGCTGTTTAGGAAGCGCACGTGACGTTTGTAGAAGCAAACCAGCTGTGGTCCAAGGATCAGCTTGACGCAGCTGAACGCGTGAGATCATCGGTCGAACGGGGAGACATCGAAGTCATCCGTTTCGCCTTCCCTGACCAGCACGGCATCTTGCGCGGCAAGACCCTCGTGGCCAGCGAAGCCCTCGGCTGCTTGGAGGATGGCTGCTCTATAACCTCGACTTTGCTCGCCAAGGATACATCGCACCGTACTGTGTTCCCAGTATTCTCCCCGGGCGGCGGGCTCGGAATGCCCGAGCTGCAGGGTGGGGCCGATTTGATGATGGTCCCGGATCCAACCACGTTCAAGCTCTTGCCGTGGGCGGGGAAGACCGGTTGGTTGCTTTGCGACTTGTATCTGCCGAACGGTCAGCCGGTTCCTTTCGCCAGCCGCAACATCATGCGGACGGCCCTCCGAAAGCTTCAGGCGCAGGGTTACGACTTCATAGCCGGCCTGGAGGTCGAGTGCCACATCTTCCGGCTCGAAGACAGGAAGATGCAACTCGCCGATTCGGGCCAGCCCGGCGAGCCTCCGCAAGTAAGCTTGCTATCGCACGGCTACCAGTATTTGACCGAGCAAAGATACGACGAGATGGAGCCCGTCTTCGAGATCATTCGTCGGCATTTACTCGCTCTGGAGATGCCGCTGCATTCCATAGAGATCGAGTATGGTCCGAGTCAATTCGAGTTCACTTTCCGTCCGCTGGAAGGATTGAACGCAGCGGATCTTATGGTCCTGTTCAGGGCATCGCTGAAGCAAATCTGCGCGCGTCACGGGTACCATGTAACGTTCATGTGCCGACCGCGCATCCCGAACGTCATGTCATCGGGATGGCATCTACACCAATCTATTGTGTCAAGACCATCGGGGAAAAACGCCTTTTCTTCGGATGCGAGCGATGCTGTTCTCTCGACCTTCGGCAAACATTATCTCGCCGGGCTTCTCTGCCACGCACGTGCGTTCGCTGTGTTCACCACACCCACTCTGAACGGGTACAAACGCTATCGTCCCTACTCTCTCGCTCCCGATCGGGCTAGCTGGGGATGCGACAATAGGGGCGCCATGTTGAGGGTGTTAGGTAAACCCGGAAGCCCCGCGACGCGGATCGAGAACCGTGTGGGCGAACCCGCTGCCAATCCCTACCTCTACATGGCTTCGCAAATCTACGCCGGTCTGGATGGTGTGGAGCGCGGCCTTGAACCGTGCCCGTCGTCGGACACGCCTTACGAGACCACAGCAGCCCTGCTTCCACGATCTCTTCTCGAAGCCGTCATCGAGTTGGAGCGGGACGAGTTTGCGAGAAGAAGCTTCTCCGAAGATTTCATCGATTACTATACGTTCATAAAGAAGGCAGAGATTTCAAGATTTCAGATGGAAGTCACAGAATGGGAACATAAAGAGTATTTCAACACCTTCTAACTGTCTAAATTCATCGACTCAATATTTGTGTGCAATAAAATCATGAAGTGCTCTGAGACCCTTCGTAAATCGGCAACAGACTTTAAACCTCCGTGAGGAAAGTATGGCAACGATCGTAGCTTTACATGGCGCTTGGCATTGGGGCACATGCTTCCAAAAAGTCGCCACGGAATTGCAGTTGAAGGGACATCAGGTATTCATGCCAGATCTTGCCACGCATGGATTTGATGTAACAAGCGCGAGCGACGTGAGAGACATGGCTCGTTACACTGCTTCTGCTCGGCGTATCATCGAAGGATCATCGGGAGATGTCGTCTTAGTCGCTCACAGCATGGGAGGAGCCAGCGCCACATATCTGGCAGAACTATACTCCGCAAAAATCAGATCGGTCATTTATTTAACGGCTTGGCTGACCCCCAATGGCAGATCGCCGAACGATTATATCATGTCGAAAGGATATCAAGAGAACAGTTCAGCTGCAGAAATCCTGCAGATCCTTGTACCAGATCGGGATGGAGTCCGGCTGGAGCTTGGACGTGCCGATCTACTGAAAATCGCGTTCTATCACGATTGTAGTGACCATGACGTGGCCGTCGCAAGCAGAAATATAGTCCAGATCAGTCCTTATGCTCCTTTCATCACGCCCACGAAGACCACAGGCCACGCCTATGGCAGTGTCCGAAAAAGCTACATCGAGTGCCTTCAAGACCGTGCCATACCCATCGATATACAACGTCAAATGCAGTCCGACTTCGGTGAGATCGAGGTCGTGAGCATGGATACGAGCCATTCTCCCTTCCTTTCGGCACCGGCGGAGTTAGCCGATATTATTGCGACACTCATCTAAGCGCCCGGCCCCGGCTCCGAAGCGCCGACGCATGCTGCTTCGCGCGGCTGACCCTGGTCGGTCGCGACGTTCTCGGCCGTCTCCGGCATCAGGTCGGTGCCGCACGCCGCATGCATCATCGGATTGACGAAGCGCCAGCCGATCGTCGTGTCGACAATCTCCGCGTTGCGGGAAAGCCGTCTTCGCCTTGCCCATGACGAAGGGCGCGCGGCTCATGATTCTCGACACCTCCCGCCACGATGGAATCGCCGTCACCCACCTTGATCGCGCGCGCGGCGCTGCCGACCGCATCGAGCCCGGAGCCGCAGAGGCGGTTGATTGTCGATCCCGAGACCGCCTTCCTGAGACTGGCGAGCAAAGACGCCATATGCGCCACGTTGAGATTGTCCTCGCCGGCCTGGTTGGCGCAGCCGAGGATGACGCGTCCCGATCGATCGCGGGATTGCGCGCTTCAAGCGCCGCCAGAGGGATCGCTGCCAGATCGTCGGTGCGGATGGACGACAGCGCGCCGGCATAGCGGCCGACCGGCGTGCGCACGGCGTCGCAGATGAAGGCGTCCGTCATGTCTGTCCTCCCTCGTCGCGCTCCCGCAGGATCGCCTTGGCTTCCGCGAAGGCGGTATTGGCCGCCGGCACGCCCGCGTAGATCGCGGTCTGCATCAGCGTTTCCTTCAACTCCTCGCGCGTGAAGCCGTCCTGCTCGAGACCCGACCGGACATGCAGTTTGAACTCCTCCCATCGGCCGAGCGCGGCGGTGATGGCGAGGACGAGGAGCCGGCGTGTGCGGTGATCGAGGCCCGGGCGACCCCAGATCTCGTTCCAGGCGATGCGCGTGATCATCGCCTGGTAGTCGGCGTCGAACGCCGTCCGGGCGGCGAGAGACCGGTCGACCCAAGCGTCACCGAGCACCGCGCGGCGCTGGCGCAGTCCGGCGGCGAACAGCGTGTCCCGCGCGGTCGCGACGCCTTCGCCATGACCATCGCCCTCGCCGACGACAAGGAAGGCGCGGAGCGCGGCGACGAAGCGGTCGGGGACCTCCAGACACGCGAGATGGGCGGCATCGAGGATTGCGTGTTGCGCGCCTGGTATGCCCGCGACGATGGCGTCGCCGTGCCCCGCGTAAGGTGTGGAAACGTCGGCCCCGCCCGCAATGACGAGGCACGGCACGCGGATCGCGCCGAGGCGGTCCTTCAGCGCCATGTCGCGGATGGCGGCCGCGCATCGGGCGTAGCCGTTCGGGCTCGTTGCCAGAAGACCGGTCCGTACGCTCCCGACGATCTCGGGATGGGCACCGCGAAAGTGCTCCGAGAAGAACCGCGCCAGCGTCGGCTCGGCGATCGCCGCCATTCCGCCATGACGGATCGCTTCGATCCGCGCCGCCCACGCGTCGTGGTCTATCTGCGCGGAGGTGCAGGCCGGCACGAGCGCGGTGACGCGCTCTGGGGCCAGCAAAGCCAACGTCATCGCGACCATGCCGCCGAGCGATACGCCGCAGATCGCCGCGCGCTGGATCTCCGCCGCGTCCATGACCGTGAGGACGTCGCGGGCCAGGACCTCGAGCGTGGCGTCCTCCGTGGATTCATCCGAAGCCCCGTGGCCTCGGCAATCGATGCGCAGCAGCCGGAAGTCTCGCAGCAATCCGGGAAGGGCGCGGTCCCAAAGCGTCATGTCCGTGCCAATGGAGTTGAGCAGGACGAGGACTTGCTTGTCGGTCTCCCCGTCGAGCCGCCAGTAGAGCCGCAGGCCGTCGTGGCGGGTGAACGGCATTAGCGGGCTCTTTCGCGGTGGGCGAGTGTGCGGCGGACGAGATCGACCGCCATGGCTGGGTCCTCGCCCACTTCGGCGCGGCGAAGGTTCGCGAGCATTGTATCGGGGCGCACCTCTAGCTCCTCGAGGACCGGCAGCATCGCCGCCACGGCGCCGTGCGCGAGGCAGAACAAATCGACGAGGACGGGTGCTTCCGCCTGCCAGCCGCCGAGGCCGCGCTCGTGCTCCTGCGGCAGACCGGAGAGGAGGGTCGCGGCGAGGCCCGGCGCACGCAGGGCGGCGGACAGCGTCACCTGGCAGCCGGTGGGATTGCGCTTATGGGCCATGGCCGAGGATCCGCCGCGACCGGAGTCTTGCGGCTCGAAGGCTTCGGCAACGCCGGTCTGAGCGAGCAGCGCGATGTCGCGCGCGATCTTGCCGAGGGTGCCGGTCAGGATGGCCAAGGCCGCGCCCAGCCCAGCGAACGCGCCCCGCCGCGCCTGCCACGGCAGCGCCGGCTCGCTGAGATCCAGCGCCGCTGCGAGGCGCGCGCTGACGGCGAAGGCCTTGTCACCGAGATCGGACAACGTTCCCGTCGCGCCGCCGAACTGGAGCACCAGCGCCCCGTCCGCCTCGCGGGCGAGCCGGGCCAGCGCGTCGTCGACGCCGAGCAGCCATTGCGCCGTCTTGAGGCCGAAGGTGATCGGCAACGCGTCCTGGAGCAGCGTGCGTCCGATCGCGGGCGTCTCGGCGTGGGTCCGCGTCAGACCGGCAAGAGCCTCGTACAGGCGCGTCGCGTCGCGCTGGATCACGCCGGCGGCATTTTTGGCGAGCAGCACCAGCGCGGTGTCGGCGACGTCCTGGCTCGTGCCGCCGCGGTGGACCGCGGCCGCCGCACCAGGATCGTGCGCCGCGACGCGTTCGCGAAGCATCCGCACCACCGGAATGGCCAGGGTGCCGGCATGGGCGGCCCCCTGCGCCACGCGCGCGACATCGAGGGGCGCGCGGCAGCACCGCACGATGATCTCCGCCGCTTTCGGATCGATGAGGTTTTCGGCGGCCGCCGCGCGGGCGAGTTCCGTCTCGAAGCGGAGCACGGCACCAAGCAGGGCCTCATCGCCGAAAATGTCGAGCATCTCGGGCGTGGTCGCTTGCATCGCGCGGATCAGGGACGTCATGCGGTGTCCCGATCAGATGTCGAAGAACACGGTCTCGCCCGCACCTTGCAGCACGATGTCGAAGCGCCAGTGTTCGCCCTGTCGCGCGGCGACGAGCGTCCCGCGGCGATCGGGCGGCACCAGCGACAGCACGGGATCGTCGGCGTTCTCCGGCGCATCCGCGAAATAGAGCCGCGTCACCAGACGCTTGATCAACCCGCGGCCCTGCACGCCAACCGCGATGTGGGGCGCGAAGCGTTGCTTGCCGTCGGCAACCACGCCGGGGCGGATGGTGCGGAATCGGAAGCCGCCGTCCTCCGCCGTCGCCGCTCGACCGAAACCGGTGAAGCTGGCCTGGTTGCCGACCCGCCGCGCGCCGGTGACGTAGCGCCCCTCGGCATCGGCTTGCCAGATCTCGATGAGGGCGTCCGGAACCGGCTGGCCCAGGCCATCGAACACGTGTCCCGTGATATCGATCACCTCGCCGGCGACCGTTCCCTTGTCGGTCGGCATGTTCATCCCGTAATGCCCGGCTGGAACAAGATCGTCGCGGGCGCCGATATCGAGGCCGCCGACGAGATCCGCTCCGCCGCGCCATGGCAGGGCGAAGTGGAAGAACGGTCCCGTGGTCTGCCACGGCGTCTGGCCAAAGAGCGTCGGCGTCTGGTTGTCGAGGCGCATGGATCCTCCCATCTCACCGCTCCATCGGCGTCGCGTCGCGGCCGCGCAGCACGATGTCGAAGCGATAGCCGAGCGCCCAGTTCGGCTCCGTCAGATCGATGTCGAAGGTGGCGACGAGACGCTGGCGGAACGGCATGGGGACGGCGTTGGCGATTGGATCGATGTCGATCAACGGATCGTCGGGAAAATAGAGCTGGGTCACGAGCCGCGTCGCGAAGGCCGGCCCGAGCAGCGAGAGGTGGATGTGCGCCGGGCGCCAGGCGTTGCGATGATTGCCCCAGGGGTAGGCGCCGGGCCGGACGGTGACGAAGCGATAGTCGCCGGCGGCGTCGGTGATGACGTGGCCGACGCCCGTGAAGTTCGGATCGATCGGCGCGTCCCACTGATCCTTCTTGTGGATGTAGCGGCCGGCGGCATTGGCCTGCCAGATCTCGATCATCGTATCGGGAACGGGACGCCTGTCCTCGTCGAGCACGCGACCGCGGACGATGATGCGCTGACCGAGCGGGGCGCCGGCGTGCTGGGCGGTGAGATCGGCGTTCGCCGGCCCCATGAGGTCGAGCCAACGGGAGGGGCCCACCCGTTCCGTGAGCGTCTGCCGCATACGCACGAGAGGCAGGGCGGGCGAGCGCAGCCGGGTGGCGCGGTAGTCGGTATGGAGGGACGGCGGCTGGCCGACATCCTCGCGGCGAAACACCAATGCGTTCATGGCAGGGCCACCTTGTAATCGGCTTCAGTCTGGGAGCGGACGAGATCGAGATCGACGCCCGGCGCGAGCTCCCTTAGGGCAAGGCCGCCGCCGGCGCGGTCGATGTCGAAGACGCAGAGATCGGTGATGCTCATGTCGACGCAGGCCGTTCCGGCCAGGGGCAGCGTGCAGCGCTTCAGCACCTTGGATCGGCCGGCCTTGTTGGCGTCGTCCATGATAACGATCACGCGCTTCACGCCGGCGGCCAGGTCCATGGCTCCGCCCATGCCCTTCACCATCTTGCCCGGGATGGTCCAGTTCGCGATGTCGCCGGTCTGGGGGACCTCCATGGCGCCTAGCACGGCGAGATCGATGTGGCCGCCGCGGATCATCGCGAAACTGGCGGCGCTGTCGAAGAAGCTCGACGTCGGCAGCTGGGTGAGGGTCTGCTTGCCCGCGTTGACGAGGTCGGCGTCCTCTTCGCCCTCGTAGAGAAAGGGTCCCATTCCGAGCATGCCGTTCTCGCTCCGCAACGTCACGTCGACGCCGTCCGGCACGTAGTTGGCGACGAGCGTCGGGATGCCGATCTCGAGCTTGAGGTGAAAGCCGTCGCGCAGCTCGGCGGCGGCGCGCGCCGCCATCTCGTCCCTGTTGCAAGGCAACAGGCGGTCCCCGGCATCAAACGGTCTCTGCCCTGGGCGGGCGCGTGGTGGGCTTCTCGATCCGCTTCTCGTATCCGTGTCCGAGGATGACGCGGTCGGCATAAATCGCCGGCATATGGATCGCGTCGGGATCGAGGGCGCCGCGCTCGACCACCTCCTCGACCTCGACGGTCGTCACCTTGGCGGCAGTCGCCTTCACCGGGTTGAAGTTCCGCGCGGTCTTCCGATAAATCAAGTTGCCGACGGGATGATCGCCAGATCCGGCCCTCAGCCATCGCTGCCGCAGATAATGTTCGCCCTCGAACTCCTCGGTCGACTTGCTCTCCGCGACCACCGTGCCGACGCCCGTCTTGGTGTAGAAGGCCGGGATGCCGGCACCCCCCGCGCGAATCCGCTCGTCGAGCGTGCCCGGAGAGTTCCAGTTCAAGCTCCCGGTCACCGGCGAGGTAGAGCTTCTCGAAAAGGGCGTTGTCCGCGACGTAGGACGAAATCATCTCCCTGATCTGGCCTTTGGTGAGGAGCATCCACAGACCGAAGCCTTCGGCGCCGCATTTGTTGGAGATTACCGTTAGATCCTTGACGCCGACCGCCTTGAGCGCGGGGATCAGCATCTCGGGATTGCCCGACAGACCAAAGCCGCCGGACATGATCGTTACTCCAGTGAAGGTGACGCCCTCGAGCGCCGCGCGAGCGTCAGGGAAGATCTTGTCCTTCATCGTACACCGTCCATCGGCAAGCCGACGTAATTCTCGGCGAACGCCGTCTGCGCGGCACGCGAGTCCTTAAGATAGGCGAGCTCGGCGATCTGCATGCGACGGTCGAAACCGCTGGCGGCCGGGAAACGGTGGGTGACGCCGGTAAACCACCAGGAGAAGCGCTCCGCCTTCCACACCCGCGCCAGCGCTTTCGCCGAATAGCCGTCCATGGCGTGGGTCGAGCCTTCGCGGTAGAACGCTGAAAGCGCATCGAACAGCATGATCACATCGGACACGGCGAGGTTCATGCCCTTGGCACCGGTCGGAGGGACGATATGCGCGGCATCCCCGGTCAGGAACAGCCGGCCGAAGCGCATCGGCTCCGTCACCGAGCTTCGGAGCGGGGCGATCGTCTTCTCGAAGGAGGAGCCGCGCACGACGTTGGCGGCCGTGTCCGTGCCGAGCCGCACGCAGAGTTCGTCCCAGAAGCGTTCGTCCGGCCAGTTCTCGACGCGATCGTCGATGTCGCACTGCAGGTAATACCGGCTGCGGGTCGGCGACCGCATGCTGGCAAGGGCGAAACCGTTTTGGTGGTTGGCGTAGATGAGCTCGTGGTCGCATGGCGCCTGATCCGTGAGGATACCGAGCCAGCCGAACGGATAGACGCGCTCGAAGGTCTGAAGCGCCTCTTTGGGAATCGAGGCGCGGCTGACGCCGTGGAACCCGTCGCAGCCGGCAATGTAGTCGCAAGCGATGTGGTGCTCGCCGGCCTCGTCGGCCCATGTGACGGAAGGCTTGTCGGACGCGATCCCTTGAAGCGCCACCGCGCCGGCATTGAACACGATGCGTGGCCCGTCGTCCTCGGCGGCCTCGAAGAGGTCGTGCATGACCTCCTGCTGGCCGTAGACCATCACGGTGGCACCGCCGGTGAGCGTCTTCATATCGATGCGAAATCGCTCGCCATCGGCGCTGAAACTCGTGCCGCTGTGCACGAGGCCCTCGCGGTGCATGCGCCCGGCGAGCCCGAGGGACTCCATGAGGGCCACCGTGTTGCGCTCGAGCACGCCGGCGCGGACGCGGGCCTCGACGTAGGCGCGATCCTTGCGCTCGAGGACGATGCACTCGATTCCGGCACGATGAAGAAGATGGCCGAGGAACATCCCGGCCGGCCCGGCGCCTACGATCGCGACTTGCGTTCGCATGTTCCTCCCACAGCGTCCCTGACGTAAGGCGCTCGGGTTGAGCCTAGGGCCGATGGATCATATGTCCCATGGACGAATTCGCAAAATTCATGGACTTTCCGATCCGAGACTCCCGATATCGACCTCCGAAAGTCGGGAACGTTGCCGATATCCCATCGGCTGTGCCGAGCTTCTTCCTATACGGAGAGCCTCCCAGACCGGTTGACGATCGCTTCCTCCATGTGGAGGACCTCGATGATCGCAGTCGACCGAGCGATTGGACGATCCGTCCGCACCGTCACGCCAATCTCCATCACGTCTTCCACATGACGGGCGGCCAAGGCGTTGTGCAGATCGACGAAACCTTTGTTCCATTCGTAGCGCCACAGCTCCTCATCATTCCGGCGATGCTCATCCACGGCTTCCGCTATCATCCCGAAGCCAAGGGCCAAGTCCTGACGCTTTCGGAAAGCTACCTTTCGGCATTGCTGGCGCGCGGCCCCGAACTCGAGCCGCTCATGAACGATTTCGCCTGCGTTCCACCGGGTGACGGCACCTCTTTCGCGCTCGATCTCGGACGGCTCGGCGCGGAACTCAGCTGGCGGGCCCTCGGTCACGAAGGTGCCGTGGAGGGACGGCTCTTGGCGATCCTCGTCGATGTGCTCCGTTCCGTCCGCCCAAGCCTGTCGAGCGGCAGTGCGCTCGGCCCGGAGGCCATCCTCGTCGCGCGTTTTCGCAGGATCGTGGAGAGACGATTCCGCGAGACGCTCGCCATGGACGACTATGCGCGATCCCTTGACGTTACCGTGTCGCGCCTGCGCAAGGCGTGCCGCACGACGCTGACATCGCCGCAGCGGATCGTACAGAGTCGGATCGTGCTCGAAGCGAAACGGCTCCTGCTCTATTCCGCGATGACGGTCGCCGAGGTCAGCTACTCCGTCGGCTTCTCCGATCCCGCCTATTTCTCGCGCGTCTTCAGCAAGTGGGTCGGCGAGGCGCCCTCGAGCTTCAGGGCAAGCTACAAGTCGAACGCGCCGGCGCCGTCGGCAAAATCTTCATAAAGATGGCCGGCAGCCGATTGCTCGCTTCAGAAGCCGCGATCCCGTAGCTTGAGGGATGGCGAGCGAAAGCGCTTCAAATGAGGAACTTCTCGAAGAATGCGGCAAGCTCGCCATGGGCGTCGAGTGGAAGGACGTGCGCCACGTACTGGTCCGGCCGCACCACCACAACGCAGCCTTCGGACCGGTCGATACCCCTCATGTCAAAAACGTCCTGGCGACTCTTCAGGTCGGGGCAGAACATCTTCTCATAGTCCCGAAGCCCGAGACGGCCTTTCTGGGGCATGAGGAAGGGAGGCATCGCCTCAAGCGAGAGCTCCAGACGATCCTGCTGGAACACCGCGCGGACATCGAAAACGGAATCGATGTCCGCACCCGGGCGCGTAAAGCGCCTGACTGGAGATCGGGAGTCTTCCGCGAGAAATGCACACAGCCTTTTCAGTGCTGAGGAGGGCCCGGTGGGGTCTTCGGCGGCGGCAAAAGCGAAGAGACGCCAGCGTCCGTCCGCCTTGATGGTGTGGCCCAAATGAACCGGCTTGGCATCCGCCAACCGGATGACGGGCGCGGAATGGAACCGCATGCCAAGGGGAAACCCTCGCGCAAGATGCTGGTGCGCTGAGCCGCCGATGAGGATGGAAGGAGAATACCGGGTTTCCGTGCCCGCCGTGAAACGTCCCTGCTTGACGAAATAAGTCTGGAATTCCGCGGGATCGATCCCCTCGCTTCTTGGATCGGCCGGATCCTTCGGCGGCGCGCTGAACATCTTGGCGAACTCGCGATCGAAATCGATGAGTTCCTTCGCGACGGCATGACGCTCGCTCGAGTAACTATGCAGGATTTCCGGGGAAGAGCATCCGCTGATGACCGAGGCCAGCTTCCAACCCAGGTTGAAGCCGTCCTGCATGGAGACATTCATGCCTTGTCCGGCTTTGGGACTGTGGGTATGGCAGGCGTCCCCGGCGATGAACACGCGCGGCAGCGGGTCTGACGCGTTCTGATCCTGGCCATGCCGCGCCGGCAGGTCGTCAAACGTGTCGCACATCCTCTGGCCGATCTCGTAGACCGACCACCAGGCGATCTCCTTCACCTCGAGCTTATACGGGTGCAGAATTCGCCGCGCGCGGGCGACGAGATCGTCGGACGTTATGTTCTTAGTCGAGACCCTCTCGTCGTCGCCGAGCTTGTCTAGTTCGATGTAAAGGCGGACGAGATAGCCGCCTTCCCGCGGGATGATCAGAACGCTGCCGTCATGAGCGGAATGGATCGCCGCTTTGATCCGGATGTCGGGGAAGTCAGTGACGGCCAGGACATCCATGACGCCCCAGGCCTGGTTAGCGGAGTCACCGTACAGCGCACGCCCAAGGCACTTGCGCACCATGCTGCGCGCCCCATCGCAGCCGACGACGAAACGTGCTTTGACGGTTTCCACCTGCCCTTCGTACGTGGGGTCAAGCCGTTCGAAGCGGGCGGTCACCGGATGCGACGAGACATCGCCGCCGGAGGCCTGCCGATCGATGTCTAAATCGTGCAAACGGCGTGAATAGTTCGGCTCCAGCTGCGACGGAGAGTTGCGCATGACGTCGAGATAAAAATCATGCAGGCGTGCTTGACTGAGGATCACGTGCGGAAATTCCGACAACCCGTCTTCTGTATCCTGGATCCGCCCATTGCGGATGATTTCCGCGCGTTGAACCCCGCCCGGCTTCCAGAAAGAGGTCTCGTTGACCCAATAGGCCTCTTTGAGCACTCGTTCACTGAACCCGAACGCCTCGAACATCTCCATCGTGCGGCACGCGATCCCGTCGGCTTGGCCGAGCAGCAGCGGGCCTGGCTTCTGTTCGGTGATCCGCGTCAAGATGTTCGGAAAAACGGCGAGCGATGCCGCCAGCGTCAAACCGGCCGGCCCGCAGCCCACGATCAAGACGTCGACCTCGGCGGGGCGGCTGCCCGCGCGCTCCCGCGCGCCAGAGGTATCGGCCGGCTCGGCGATATCCGGGTTGCCGGGTCTGAAGCCATTGAGATGGAATTGCATATCGTCCCGCCGCTGGAAGGATCAGATCGATTGACGCATTCTTGAGACATCCAGGCCTCGAGCACCTCTCGATGACCTGCTTCTTCCAAAGGTCGTCGGTACGCTCAAGATCTGAGGGACGCTAAGCTTGCCGTTCGATCGTGAGTTGGCACGACGTCCTTACTCATCGATCAAAATGGTATTTCGCCAAATTGGATCACCTGAATCTGGTAGCGCACATGCAATTCGGCATCAACCTCGCCGTGGACGGCCTGAAGAACGAAATCCGCCACCTGGAGCCGGCCACGACGTCGATCCATGTCCGCACATCAGGACCATGTCTCACCCAGTGGCTTGTGCGGCCTCGGCGGCAGTCACGGCGGTCTTCTTTTCTTTATGAAGACTGGTTAAAAATCTTTCGGATGGCCGCATACCAGTTTCATTGCTCCTTGCTTCAAACGAGAGCGACCATCGACCGAGAAGCCCATCTTATGGGCTTGGCTCCTCTGTCCAAATGAAATAAGTTCGAACGAATGTTCGATAGTCGAACAGACTAGACGCGCAAGGTTTGACTTGATGAGGTCGTTGATCTTCGCCTGCTTTTTCGCGGTGTCGCCGCTTATCATTGACAGGGCGTATGCGGAAGACGTGAAGATCGGCGTCATCGGCACCTTCTCGGGTCCTTACGCCGTGTTCGGCAAGAACTTCAAAATGGGGGTCGAGGCCTGGGTCGCCGAACACGGCAACAAGGTCGGCCAGGATACGGTCACCTTCGTCTACCGCGACGAAGAGGGTCCCGATCCGGCGAAAGCCCGCGCGCTCGCCCAGGAGCTGATCGTCAAGGATCATGTGGAGTACCTCGCGGGCGTCTATTTCACGCCGGACGCGATGGCCATCCTGCCGCTCCTCGTGCCGACGGATACGCCGCTGATCGTGTGGAATGCCGCGACATCCTCCATCACGCAGAAGAGCCCGCTGGTCGTGCGCACCTCGTTCACGATGTGGCAGAACGCCGTGCCGGCTGCCGAGGCGGCGGCGGCCTCCGGCTCGAAGAAGGTGGCGATCCTGGTCAGCGACTACGGTCCAGGGCTCGATGCGGAGGCGGCGTTCCGCAAGACCTTCGAGGCCAAAGGCGGCAGCGTGGTGGCCGCGATCCGCATCCCGCTCGCGACCCGGGATTTCGCGCCGATCATGCAAAAGGTCATCGATGCCGGCGCCGACACCATCTTCGTGTTCCTGCCGTCGGGGCCGCCCGTGCTCGCCTTCATCAAGGCCTATGATGGGGCGGGGCTCAGGAAGGCCGGTGTCAAGATCCTGTCGACGGGGGACATCGTCACCGAACCGGATCTGCCGGCCATCGGCGACGCCGCGCTCGGCGCGATGACCACCTATCACTACGCCGCCTCGCACGAGTCCGCGGAGAACAAGGCCTTCCTCGCCCAGATCGCCAAGGACGGCGATGATCCCCATGAGGTGACAATGGCCGCCGTCGCGGCCTATGACGGCGCCCACGTCCTCTACGACATGATCGCCGCCACCGGCGGCAAGCGGGACGGGCGGAAGGCGGTTGCCGCGGTGCTCGGCCGCTCGTGGATCAGCCCGAGGGGTCCCGTGCAGATCAACGCCAAGTCGCGCCACATCACGCAGAACGTCTACCTCCGCGAAGTCGTGCGCGTCGACGGCCGGCTCGAGAACAAGGAGATCAAGACCTTCGCCGCGCAGCCGGATTGGGGCTCCCCCCCCTGACCCGGCATCGGACCACAAGGGGTGTCGTCTTGGATGAAAGGACGATCGGCTTCAGCAACGGGCGGGTCTATACGTCCGCGCACGATCGCGGCGCGCATGACGCTATCGTCTTCCGCCACGGGCGCGTCGCCTGGGTCGGCGCCCGGGCCGACGCGCCGCAGTCCATCGATTGGATCGATCTGCAGGGGGGCACGGTCGTCCCCGGCCTGACCGACGCGCACGTACACCTCTACGCGGTCGCCCACGGGCGCCTCCAGATCGATGCCGGCGGGGCCACCTCGATCGACGATCTTCTCGAGACGTTGCGGAGGCGGGCGGCGGCGCCCGGCGGCTGGCTCGTCGCGGCCAATTACGACGAGGGCCGGTTGTGCGAGGGCCGGCACCCGACCCGCGCCGAACTCGACGCCGCCGTGCCGGACCTGCCGGTCGTGCTGCGACGCTTCTGCGGCCACGTGGCCGTGCTCAATTCCGCCGCTCTGCGGCGCGTCGACGTCGACGAGGCGGTGGCCGACCCGTCCGCCGGGATGTTCGGTCGCGACGCCGGCGGACGGCTCGACGGAGCGGCGTTCGAGGCTGCCGCGGAGCTCATCTTCCGGCGCATGCCGGCGCCGAGCCAAGCCGCCGTCAGGGACGCGCTCCGCGGCGTCCTCGACGATTGCGTGCGCTTGGGGCTGACCGCGGCCGTCGAAGCCGCAGTCGGCTTCACCGACGGCTTCGATGAGGAGCACGCCGTCTGGCGCTCCCTGCGGGAAATCTCCCCGCGCCTGCCGCTCCGCCTCGGTTTCATGCACCAGCTGGGCGCGGCGGAGGCAGCCAGGCGCGGCCTGGTGCCGACGCTCGACGACGATTGGCAGTCCGCGACCTTAAAGTTCTTCGCCGACGGCATCGTCGGCGCGCGCACTGCGGCGGTCGGTCGGCCCTTCGCCGATACGGGAACGCACGGCCTCTTCATGACCTCCGAGGCCGAGCTGGAAGGGGAGATCGTCGCCGCCCATCGCGCCGGCTGGCAGATTGCGGTCCATGCGGTTGGGGATCGCGCGGTGTCGCGCGTCCTCGACGATTTCGCGCTAGCCGATCGCCTCGAGTCACGCTCCGATATGCGACACCGTTTAGAACATGTGTTCTGCCCGCCTGAGGGCTGCTTCGAGCGCATGCGAGCGCTGGGAGCGGCGGTTGTCATGCAGCCGAGTTTCCTCGTGAAGATGCATCGATCGATCCAGGCCGCCTTCGGCGCCGATGTCGGCGGCCACTATCCCGGGCGTTCCGCCCTAGCGGCCGACGTCGCCTACGCCGGCAGCTCCGACGCGCCCACGGGCATCCTATCGCCGTGGCACGGCATGGCGGCATCCATCGACCGGGGCGGTTCCGCCGGCGCCCCCATCGGACCTGGCGAAGCCTTGACGGCGCCCCAGGCGCTCGCCGCCTACACGAGGGGCGGGGCTTACGTGATGAAGCAGGAGACCTGGCGCGGCGGCCTCGAGCCCGGCATGGCCGCCGACGCGATCGTCCTCGACCGCGATCCGCTCCGCTCCACCACCGCCGCACTGCGCGACACGCGGGTGCTGCTCACCATGGTGCGCGGCGTCGTCCATCACGATGAGCTCCAGGGACACGCGGACATGCCGGCGAGCCGCACCGGATGAACGTGCTGATCGGCATCGGCGTGAATGGCGTCTCGTACGGAATGGTCCTGTTCATCATCTCCATCGGGCTGTCGATCATGATGGGGCTGATGCGGTTCGTGAACCTCGCGCACGGCACGTTCGCGATGGTCGGTGGCTATATCGCATCGGCGCTGCTGCACGCCGGCGGCGTCGCCTTCGCCGTGGCGGTCGTCGCTGGGGTCGCCGGGACGGTGGTGCTGGCGCTGCCGCTCGAACGGCTGCTGTTCGCACGGTTGTACCGGCGCTCGGATACGCTGACACAGATCTTGATGACAATCGGAATTACCTTCGTCATCATCGGTGCCACGAACTATTGGCTGGGACCATCGATCCAGCCGATCCCGCTGCCTCCCTGGCTCAGCCGCTCCGTGGCGATCGGAACGCATCGCTTCGCGGTCGACCGCCTGCTCATCAGCGTGCTCGGCGTCGCCCTCGCGGGTGCGCTGTGGCTGCTGCTGGAGCGCAGCACGTTCGGCATGCTGCTGCGCGCCACCATTGACAACCCCGACATGGCGGAGGCGCTCGGCGTACGCACCACACGCATCTACGTCTCGACCTTCGCGGTATCGGCCGCGCTCAGCGCCTTTGGAGGGATCATGGGCGCCGAACTGCTGCCGATCGAACCCTACTACGGCCTGCGCTACATGGTGTTGTTCCTCGTCGTCGTCTCGATCGGCGGCGCCGGTTCGATCCTCGGGGCGCTGGTCGCCTCGCTCGCCCTTGGCATGGTCGCCACGATCGCCGCCTACGTCGCGCCATCCTACGGCGACTTCGTCCTCTACGCCTTCGTCGTGGTGCTGGTGTTCTGCATGCCCAACGGCGTCTTCGGGCGCGCGCCGGCGTGACCGTCATCGCCGGTCGGCCGACACTCCTGTCGCGAACGCGGTCCGGCCATCTGTCGGTTTTCCTCATCCTGCTGTGCGTCGGCGTCGCCGGGTTCACCCTCTACCACGACGAGCTCGCCTTCATGAGCCGGGTCTTCGCCACCGCGCTCCTGGTGCTGTCGCTCGACCTGGTGGTCGGCTACTGCGGGGTCGCCACCCTCGGCCAGGCCGCCCTCTACGGTGGCCCCGCCTACGTGGCGGGCGCGTTGGCGGTGAACGCCGGCCTCGACGATCCCATCGCAATGCTCGCCGTCGGCGGCCTCGCCGGCGCCGTGGCCGGCCTCGTCAGCGGGATGCTCATCGGACGATTCCGCGGCCTGCCCCAGCTCGTGCTGTCGATCGCGCTCGGCCAACTCGTAGAGGCCTTCGCCAACAAAGCGGTATGGCTGACGGGCGGGACCGACGGGCTGTCCGGGATCACGCCGCGGCCGGTCTTCGGCCTCGTGCCGTTCGATATCTATGGGACGACCTGCTACGTCCTCTCCTTCTGCGTGCTCGCGCTCGCCTTCTTCGGCCTGCGCGCCTTCGTGAACTCGCCGTTTGGGCTGATCTGCCGCTGCATCCGCGACGACGAGTTGCGCGTGCGGATGATGGGCATACAGGTCTACCCCCGGCTTGTCGCGACCTACGTCGTCTCGGGGCTGGTCGCGGGTCTCGGCGGCGCGCTGACCGCGATCGACGCCGGCGTGGTCAGCCTTGAGAGCGTCGGCTTCGAGCGGTCGGCGGAAGCCCTGGTGATGCTCGTCGTCGGCGGTGCGGGCCACCTCTGGGGCGCCCTGATCGGCTGCCTCGTGTTCCAACTGGCTGAGCATTATCTCGACGCGGGCAACCCGTTCCAGTGGATGATGATCGTCGGCGCCCTGCTGATCGCGGTCGTGATGTTCTTTTCCGGCGGCATCTGGAAGAGTGCACTGACCCTCGCCGGACGCTTCGACAGGCGGCCGGTTTGACGCCGCTCCTCGAGGTCGTCGCGCTGTCGCGCGCCTTCGGCGCCTTCCGCGTGACCGACGATGTCAGCTTCAGCGTCGCGGCCGGCGAGCGGCTCGCCCTAATCGGCCCGAACGGCGCCGGCAAGACCACGCTCGTCGACCTGATCTCCGGCGTGCTCGCGCCGAGCGGCGGACGCCTCCACTTCGATGGCCGCGACATCACCCGCCTCGGCGTCGCCGACCGCGTCGGGCGCGGCATCGTGCGCACCTTCCAGACCTCGCGCGTGTTCCGCACGTTGAGCGTGCTCGGGAACGTCGAGGCGGCGACGCTGCGCCAGCAGGGCAGGTCGAAGGCGCTGTACCTTGGTGCCACGAGCCGCCGCTCCATTCGCGACACCGCCCTCCAGGTGCTCGAGTCGCTCGGCCTGGCCGACCTCAAGGACCGCGACGCCGCCGCGCTGGCCTACGGGGACCAGCGCCTGCTCGACCTGGCCATCGCGCTCGCGCTGCGGCCGCGCCTGCTTCTCCTCGACGAGCCGGCGGCGGGCGTGCCGCACGATCAGTCCGGCCGCATCCTCGAGGCGCTAGCGGGCCTGCGGTCCGACCTCGCGGTCCTGATGATCGACCACGACATGGACCTGGTGCACCGCTTTGCCGATCGCGTGTTGGTCCTGGCGCAGGGACGCCTGATCTTCCGCGGGCTGAGCGGCGACCTCGGCCGCGACGCGGAGGTCAGGCGGGTCTACCTCGGACAGAACGATGCCCGCAGCGCGTCTTGAAGTGCCCGCAGCGCGTCTCGAGGCCCGCGGGCTGACCGCCGGCTACGGTCCGACGACCGTCGTCGATCGCGTCGATCTCAGCGTCGCCTCGTGCGAGCGGCTCGTCATCCTCGGGCGCAATGGGGTCGGCAAGACGACCCTCCTCGCGAGCCTCATCGGCCTCGCCACCGTCCGCGCCGGCACGGTCCGCCTCGACGATATCGACATCACCGCGCTGGGCGCCAGCGCCCGGGCGCGCCTGGGAATGGCATATGTCCCGCAGACGCGGGACATCTTCCCGTCGTTGACGGTGGAAGAGAACCTGCGCGTCGGGCTTAAGTCGCGCGATCGCGGCGCCGTCGACGAGGCGTACGCCATGTTCCCGCGGCTCGCCGAGCGACGCCGCAACCTCGGGACTCAGCTTTCTGGCGGCGAGCAGCAGATGCTCAGCGTCGCCCGCGCGCTGCTCGGCCGTCCCACGCTGCTCCTGCTCGACGAGCCGCTGGAGGGCCTCGCGCCGGCGATCTGCGACGAACTGATGGCCACCATCACCCGCATGACGTCGGCGCGGACGATGACGATCGTCCTCGTGGAACAGCAGGTCGCACGCGCCGTTGCCGTCGCCGACCGCATCCTCATCCTGGAGCGGGGTCGCATCGCCTGGGAGGGCGGACCGACGGCGTTCCAGGCGCAAACCGACATCGTCGACGCCCTGCTGGGCGTTGGCGTAGCCGCATCTTAAAGCAACGTCACCTCTTGCGGACTTGCTCCAACAATAAAAGCGCAGTGAGGACAGGCGCTTTAGTGATCTGACGATGCGACCTGCCGTTTCAAACCCATGACGAACGCGACGTCGCCAGCGCTAGGCGGCGACCTCGATGCACCGCGTGCCTCGGCGAGAGCATGGACGCCGATTGACGGTGCGGACAGCGCAGGGATCCCATGCCCATCGGCGCCGCAGATCGCCTGCGCAGGTCGTGCCGATCCGACCGACCCAGAATCTCTTGATGAGGCCGGTGCAGGCATGGCGAGCATGACTGGCACCTTCGGTTAGGACAGACGCAACCGCGTCGGAAGGAGGGTCGGTGCTGCAGCAGGTCGCGGCGCGAAGGCTTGGCCGCTCCGGTCGCAGATGGCCGACCGTCCGACTGGCAGCTAGAGCCGCCAAATGCTACTGGCTGCTCAACGATCGGATGGGTGTTCAAGGATCCTCGATGCCTCGCGTTAACCGATCTGAAGCCGATCAGCAGCTTGTCGATGCCCATGGCGCCGAGTTCTTGGAAGTATTGGCGCGAGGTCTGCGAACCCTCATGACCTTCAATGCCGAACATCGTTCCTTGACCCTCAGTGAACTCTCGCAGGCGACCGTTCTGTCGCGCGCGACCGTAAGACGGATCCTTTACACGCTGGAAAGTCTCGGATTCGTGACGGCGGAAGGGCGGCAGTTCAAGCTGACCCCCAAGGTTTTGGGTCTTGCCGGCGCGTACCTCACCTCAAATGGCATCGCAAACATCATGCAGCCCGTCGTCACTCGCGTGACAGAGGAAGTGAACGAGGCATGCTCCGCGGCGGTGTTGGACGAAGCGGATGCGGTCATGATCGCGAGGGCGAGCCCTCCTCGCATCATCTCGGTCGGGCTACAGGTGGGCTTTCGTTTGCCTGCCTATTGCACAGCCGTAGGTCGGGTCCTGTTGGCGGGCCTCAGCGACGACAATCTTAGGAGAATGCTGGACAGCATCAAACCGCTACCGCTGACGTCCGAGACGGTCATCGACAAGAACCTTATCCTTGAGAAAGTCCTCGCAGTCCGCGAGGATGGCTACTCTCTGGTGGACCAGGAGGTCGAGGAAGGATTTCGTTCCATCGCGGTACCCGTCTTGAACACGCCTCGATCGACCATATGCGCCCTGCATATCGGTGTCCCGACCCATCGCGCTCCCATGAAGCGCTTGACCAGTGAGTTCCTTCCCCTTCTTATCAGGGAAGCAAGCGAGGTTTCGCCACTGTTCCTTTGAAACCGTCCGCCTCGTGGCGACGCTCCGAGGCAGCGGCCGTGACGATCCATCACGTCGAGCGGCCGGCCACGGCTGCGGCCTCGCGCTACGACGTTCGCCGCCGGGATCGGCGGCGAAGCTGTCCCCTCGCCGGAACCGACGTTCCGGGTGGCGTCGGCGGACATCGCCGCAACGGGAATTATTTCGTAGGCCTGGGTCTACCTCGTGGCGACGCCGGGATCCGCTGGCGCCAGCTTCGCGACGATCAGCACCAGTTCGGCGTCCTCCGCCGCTTCGATCTCGACCGACGCCTCGTCCACGACCGACAAGCCGCTCAACGCCTCGAGACGGACGCCGTTGACGCTCACCGCCCCTTTTGAGGGTACGATGTAGACCCCGTGCCCGGGTCGGATCGCGAACGGCGCCTTCGCGCCAGCCGCCAAAACGGCGCCCAGCACCTCCGCGTCGGCGCGGATCGGCAGGGCGTCGGGCGCGTCGTAACCGCTCGCCAGCGTCACGAACTGGCCCGAGCGGGCCGCCTTCGGGAACTTCCGCGCGCTCCAGTTCGGCGGCCCGCCCGATCGGCGCGGGCTGAGCCAGATCTGGAACATGCGCGTGGGGCCCTCGCCCTCGTTGTACTCGGCATGCCGAATCCCGTCGCCGGTGCTCATCACCTGCACGTCGCCGGCCTCGGTACGGCCCTTGTTGCCGAGGTCGTCCTCGTGCGTGATCACGCCTTCGCGGACGTAAGTGACGATCTCTAGGTCGGTGTGGCCGTGAAGCGGGAACCCGGAGGCCGGGGCGATCTCGTCGTCGTTGAGCACGATGAGGTTGCCCAAAGCTCGATGGGCCGGGTTGCCGTGACGACCGATCGCGAAGTGCTGCTTGCCTTTGAGCCAGCCCAAGTCGCTCAGGCCGATGTCATCGTATGGTTTCGGGGTGAGCATCTGGTGTCCTCGTCGTTTTGTGCCCATGGTGCCGGGGTCCGGAGCCGGGTCGTCGCGGGCGAGAGCCGCGAAGCGGCGGCCGTCGGCCGGCGCGTCCGGATCACCCGTGCCTGGTACCAGATGGACCGATCGGCATCGGCCATCCCCGGATGCGACTCCGCTGATATGGGCGCCACCGACGTAGAGACGCAGCCCATATCATCCGATACGATCTATCTGGTCGTACTATGGATGACGGCTAACGAATGCTTGACGGTCTCACCCTCGATCAACTCCGCACCTTCGTCGCGGCGGCGGAAACCGGCAGCTTCTCGGCCGCCGGGCGTCGGATCGGCAGAGCCCAGTCGGTCGTCAGCCAGACGCTCGCAAACCTCGAGGCTCAAGCGGGCGTCCGCCTGTTCGATCGGAGCCGGCGGTACCCGGTGCTCACCGACGCCGGCCGCGCCTTGCTCGTCGAAGCCTCCGCCGTCGCCGGCAGCGTCGATGCGTTCAAGGCGCGCGCCAAGGGGCTATCCGGGGGCTTGGAGCCCGAGCTCAGCGTCGTGGTCGACGTGCTGTTCCCGATTGGCGAAGTGACCCGGGCGGTCGCGGCGCTCCGCGACGCGTTCCCGCAGACCCCGTTGCGGCTCTCGGTCGAGGCCCTCGGCGGCGCGATCAAGCCCGTAGTCGACAAGACTTGCGCCTTCGGCCTCGCGGCGTTGCCGCACCTGCCGCCCGGTTTCTCGAGCGAGCCGGTGCTCGACGTGGCGATGGTGCTCGTCGTGGCCCCCGGCCATCCCCTGGCGGCGCAACGTGGCGTCATTCCCCGCCGCCTTTTGGGCAAGCACGTCCAGCTCGTGCTCACCGACAGCACGGACCTTTCCAGCGGGCGCGAGTTCGGCGTCATGTCGCCCCGCACGTGGCGCCTCGCCGATCTCGGGGCGAAGCACGCCTTCCTGCGCGCCGGACTCGGCTGGGGCGGTATGCCCCTCGACGTCGTCGCCGAGGACCTCGAGCGGGAGCGCCTGGTGCGGCTGCGCTTCGAGAACGAGCCGCCCGGCGGCGTGAGCTTGCCCATGGTGGCGATCTGGCTAGCCGCCGCGCCGCCCGGACCGGTCGGACGTTGGATGATCGAAAACCTGAAGACGAAGGGACTGCGTCACGAGGGATGACGCGCGTATCGGATGTCTGCGGCCTCGCGTCCGCCGGCACGCACGGACTGCCGCGTCGGTAGCTGTCCGGTTTCACGCGTCCTTGCGGATCATGGCTTTAACGCGGATGCGCCTCCGGCTAGCGGGTCGCGCGCGTTCCGCAATGACCTTTGCGGGTGCGCTATCGACGCGACCATCAGCCTCTCATCGAAACCGGTGATTGATCGCGACCTGGACCGCCGCAGCGAAAGGGCGACCGTTCGACGACGACCGGCCGATTGCCGAGCGCCGGGAGCGGTGGAGCGCATGCCCGGTCGGGAGCGGCCACTCGCCCACGCCTCGATCGCTCGATGCATCGTTCAAACCGATGCTTCTTATCTGATAATATCGGCTACGCGCGGAGAGGGGCCTCTTTATCTAAGAGCGACGATGCAAGAGAAGAGGAAGCGAAGCATGTCCGCTATCACAGAGAATTACGCCTCCCGACCGACCGGAGGGTTACGCATTATCGATTGGATCGTCCGTGTCACGGTGGCCCTGGCCTTCCTTGCCGCGGGCGGCGCCAAGCTGGCCGGCGTGCCGATGATGGTCGAGCTGTTCGATCACGTCGGCATCGGTCAATGGTTCAGGTACGTCACGGCCGCGTGCGAGGTCGCCGGCGCCTTGCTGATCCTCGCACCCCGCACCGTCGTCTTCGGAGCCGCGCTGCTGGCGTGCGTGATGACTGGCGGTTTGTTCTGCCACTTCTTCGTCGTCGGCGGGAACCCCGCTCCGGCGGCGATCCTGCTGCTCCTCAACCTGACCGTCCTGTGGCTGCACCGTCCCGAAGTCGCGCGTCTCGCCCGTCTGCGCTGACCATCGCGCCGTTCGGTGCTCGACCCGGCCTCGAGCGGTGGGAGCGTCGATGGCGGGGACCGGGTGCAGGTCGCTGCCGATACCGTAGCAGCGACGGTCGACCGTCCATGTCGCCGAGCGACGTCCGAAGCAGATATTCACGACTCTTCCGGACGGCTAAGATCGTGCCGTGAACCAGCAGAGACGCTTGTCCCTAGCGGGGTACGAACGTCGGCACCTTCGGCGGGTTAAAATGCGCGAACGCTGGAGGTTCCGGAGCAGGCTGCGGCGGCACTAACCGCTTGGCGCCAGTCGCCTCCAGAACAAGCGGTATGCCCACCTCGATCATCAAAGAAAACCCGAGGCCGAACGCGAAGGCTATGACAACTTTGATCGCAACCCTTTTCACGAATGACTTCGTCCCTTGTGGCTCGTTATGCGGCCTCAGCCCGGAGAAGGTCGGCGCGGCTCAAAGCGCGCATGACAATCTGTGATGCCACCTTTCACCCAACGGTGTCGTGATGCCCAGCGTCATCAGCTCGAGCGAAATAGCACGTGAGGACAGGCCGCGCCCTTCATGTTTGCGAACGAAAGGCCGCCTAGTAGGGATTCTTCATAGAACTGCCCCTCAGGCTTCAGGCCCAGGACTTCGGTCCAATGATCGGTTTCGATGACGCATATTCGATGCGTCTATCTGGAACTGCCAAGAGGTTTTCGTTGATTTTTCTGACGCTAAACAACAACTTTGTACGAACGCAACGTGATTGCCGGTTAAACTTTATTTCGACGTGATAATGCACTTGTTGCAGGAGCTTTATGCATAACATTCACTTCCGTGCTGTAGGAGTCATGCCAGAGTGCCTGGGAACTGGAGTGGGAGGTCGCGACCAGACACCAAGAGCTTCCAGAGCATGCGGCAGTAGAACATTCGGCTGGCAGCGAGTGGTTGAAACCGGATAGTCGCCCCGAATGAAACAGCGCGTCGAAGACCCACCTCACAGGATCGTGGACTCGCTCCTGCGAACCCGTCGCGCCGTTAGGTCATTACTCGACCGTGCCGTGGATGAAAATACGGTACGCGAGATCCTCGATTCAGCCCGCTGGGCGCCGAGCAACTCCAACATTCAGCCTTGGCGCGTCTATGTACTGGCAGGTTCAGTAAAGACCGAGCTCAGCGGCGCCATTGCCGCAGCGCATCGCGATAACCCCAACGACCACGTGCCCTGCTACAAGCATTTCGCTGATAGTCTCGGCGACGTCTTTGCATCACGTCAACGGGAGTTCGGGCGAGCCTACTACGGCGCACTCAACATCTCGATCGACGACTTGCCCGCGCGGCATGCGCAGACCGGTCGAAATTTCGATTTCTTCGGCGCGCCGGTGGGCCTCATCTTCACGATAGACCGTTCGCTCGTACACGGCAGCTGGCTCGACTACGGAATGTTCCTTCAGAGCATAATGATCGCGGCCAAAGCTCGAGATTTGGATAGCTGCCCGCAGGTATCCTTCGCAAAATATCACGCGATTATAACAAAGCAGCTGCGCTTGCCTGACGACAGCCTGATAGTCTGCGGCATGTCGCTCGGCTACGCAGATGTACAAGTTCAAGGCGTGCAGATCGCAACACACAGGGAACCTGTGAGTTCTTTCGCGACGTTTAGTGGCTTCGAATAATTAGCGCAGACGCCCGCGAAGGGCGCTCTGATGGTCCTGAGGTGCATCCTCTTGCACGAGCTAGCTGAGGCAATGGTCGCGATATCAAATGCTGCAGTCGTAAAGACCAGGACTGTCTTGCGCCCGAACCTATCCGCGAGGGGCCCAGAAAAAAGCTGTGGTCATCAGACCGAAGACCTGCGGCAATGCCGGTGCAAGCTGTTGCGGCTTGAGCGACCATTGCACTTTCAGAGCCGGCGCGATGTAGCCGATATCCGCAGTATCAAAGCCGTCCGTCGCGACAACTAGGAAGCATAGAGCAATCACAAGTATCTGCATGCGACTAAAGGGCCGCCTACGACAAACTTCCGAACGTCGACAGTCGGCAGTGACATCAGGTTTTCGCTTTCCGAAAGTGTCGCAAGAATGAAGCGTTTGCGGTCGGAGGATCGCTCCTCTGCAACGACGCGTTGGCGCCGGAGGAAGAATGGGCGGCGCCTCGGCGTGGCTTCGTGGCCCGGGTACGCCGCCTGGCCGGGCAACCGACGGTCGCCGAGGCCGCAGAAAGCCCGACCAACAATTCGCAACTCATGCGCATGGGCCCAGTGTCTCCCATCGAAGTGCAGACGAGAAGAAAACGGGCTTAGCTTTTAACAATATAAGTGAAGACATTGCATTGTTTCAATGAACGCAGAGTCATGCTCACAACTTTACCGCAATACTGAAGTATGACACTGTCTCGGCGTAGATCAAATCAAATGCGTCAAACCGAGGCGCCTCGCCGACTTTGAGATCAGAAGAGATCCGGTGCGTCATGTCGCCTGTCGGACGGGGGTGTGGGTCGCAGGTGTTCCGTGGCGCGTTTCAGCATTCCGTGCAGCCATCGATGAGCTGCCTCGCCTTCGTTGCGCTCATGCCATACGACCCGGACGTTGAGGACCGACGTTGGGTAGGGAAGCTGGTAGATCGACAGGGGCTGCGAGCGTGCAAAAATCTCCGCAAGTGGCCAGGGAACGATGGCAACCAGATCGGAGCCGTCGAGCAGCGCCGGTACAGCAAGAAAATGGGGAAGAGAGATCGCAATGCGCGGCGCAGATGTGGGCGCGGCGAACGTCCGTTCGAAGGCCGCCCTGTCGTACATTTCGGAGCGTCGAGCAAGGCCGCGTTCGAAGATGAATCCGTCGACCGCCCCGTCCTTGTCGCCACCTAGAGAGACGGTGACGAATCGCAAAGCAGCCATTTTCTCAATGGTCATCTCGCTGTAATCGCAAGAGGCGCACGCAATCAGGACGTCGCCGTATTCGAAAAGGTCGATCGCCTTCAGCCTGTGGGGGACTTCGGCGAAGGTCCCTATCGCGACGTCGATGCGGCCAAGATCGATCTGTTCCGCTAGATCGATCCGCGTACCGGGCCGAATCACGATATTCACGTTCGGTGCTTCTTGCTTCAGAAGCCCAAGAAGCCTAGGCGCGACGACCATCGTCATGAAGTCGCTTGCCGCAAGGGTAAAGGTCTTGCAAGACGTACTGGGGTCGAAGCTGGGGGACCCGATCGCACGCTCGAGCTTCTGCAAGGCATCGCGAATCGTCGGGCCAATCTCGATGGCTCTTGCCGTCGGCTGCATGCCCCTTGCCGTGCGGACGAAAAGATCGTCTTCGAGAAGTTCTCTGAGCCTGGCGAGAGAGTGGCTTACAGCCGACTGGCTGAGAAAAATCCGCTGGCTCGCCCGCAGCACGCTGCGGTCCTCCATGACGGCGTCAAAGACCTTGAGAAGGTTCAAATCGAGATTGCTGAACGAAACCGCCATGTCTTCTTTCTGTCAGAGCATCTGAGACAGGAGCAGCAGTCTGTCATAAACGTCGGATCAGTTTCCTTGTCGGTAGTAGAAGCAAGACACACTGGCGAAATAGAAATCGATCCAGTGTAAGCTTACGTCTGCCAGGATCAAAATGTTAGGTACGGTAAGGGTCGAACCCGCGAGTACTCCTACAAACCTTGTCTCTAAGCCTCCGTTCAAGCAATTATCCTCGGGTGCCCGGCAAACTGCAATCTACGACTGAGTAACATCGCCTAGAACGGGTAAGTCATTGGTTTAGCCACGAAGCTGACCCACTGGGTCTGCGTAAATTGTTGAAAGTTAGCAGGCCCGCCGAAACGTCCGCCGCTCACTGAAGCGCCCATTTTACCAAAGGGCACATTGAACTCGTTGTTGATGGTCTGGTCGTTGATGTGGACCATACCTGTGTGCAAACGGGCGGCCATCTCGAGACCGCGCGCGATAGATTGCGTGTGAATCGCCGCCGACAAGCCATACGGCGAGCTATTGAGCAGCTCAACGGCCTCGTTGTATCACTCCCTTGTCGAGGTGGATCGATGTTGAATCAGACCTGTAGGATCTCGGCCAAGCGCTCGCCGATAATCATGCAAGGCGCCATCGTGTTGCCCGTCGTTACCCGAGGCATGATCGAGGCGTCAGCGATACGCAGACCCTCGATCCCGCGAACCTTGAGATTGTTGCAAACAACGGCCTCGGGATCGTGCCCCATCCGGCACGTTCCGGACTGGTGCCAATAGGTCATCGCGCCGCTGCGAATAAAGGCTTCGGCTTCCTGGCGGGAGGTCGGGCCCGGCGCGACCTCGCGTTTGGCGAATTCGCGCATTTCTACACGATTGCCAATCTCACGGCAGAGTTCCACAGCGCGCACCAACGCGGTCATGTCGGAGCGCGCGCTGAGGAAGTCAGCATGTATCTTCAATGCCTCATCTGGATTCGCGGATTGTATTTCGAGTCGCCCGCGGCTCTCCGGCCGCACCAACCCCGGCGCTAGGGTCCACGAGGACTGCGGAGGCGCAAAACGCGTGGCGATCTCTGGCGTCGTCAGAGGAATTTCGATCTGCACAGGCTGCAGATCGGGAGTGTCGAGCGAAGAATCGCTTTTCCAGAAGAACGTACATTCCCCTATAAGCTTTGTTGGCTGGACCGGGTTTTTGTACTCCCAGATACATCCTCCGATCAGTATGTGGTCCATGAAGTTCTTGCCGACACCGGGCAGATGATGGGTAGTCTTGATGCCCGCTCGTGCAAGCATCGCCTGATCACCGATACCTGATAGCATGAGGATCTTCGGCGTGTTGATAGCTCCAAGGCTCAGGATAATTTCTTTGGAAGCCGTGACCCGATGGGGAATGCCCTCGCGGACAAACTCGACGGACGTAGCTCTATCGCCCTTGAAACCCAGCGCTCGGACGTTCGCTCCCTGCAGGATCGTGAGATTGGGACGTCCGGCAGCCTGTTCCAGATACTGTGCCGGCATGTTTCGTCGCTGGCCGCTTTTGATCGTCAGATTGGTCAGCGCGCATCCGCCAACGCCCTCCATCATGACGCCGTTCTGATCGTCGAAAGACGCAATGCCAATGGCTTCTGCGCCCCGCATCAGCGCTGGCGCAATCGGATTCGGATTCCTGGCCGGCTCCACCCAGACATTGCCGCCGCTGCCACGGCGTGTAGGGTCGGGCGCGCCCTGCCAATCTTCTATTCTTTTGTAGATTTCGAGAACGTGCGCATAGTCCCAGGATTGATCCGCCGCCTCGCGTGCCCAGTATTCATAGTCATTCTTATGACCGCGGGCATAGAGCATGACGTTTATGCTGCTGCCTCCGCCTAATACCTTCCCCATGGAGAGGGGAACACGCCGGTTGTCCAGATCCTTCTGCGGCTCCGACGAGAAACGCCAGTCGCGATCGCTACCTAGGTTCGTAAACCATTGTGCGGGGTCGGATACGCTCGAGACGAGATCGCTTCCACCGGCCTCCAACAACAGAACGCGGTTGGCGCCATTTTCTGAAAGACGGCTGGCAACCACGCATCCGGAGGAGCCTGCACCACATACGATGTAGTCGTAGTCCAAATCGATTCTCCTCGTCATCCGCGTATACCTACCGCGACATCAAATCCGCCACTCGACAGACCCGCGTTGCCGCGATCCAAGCCCGTATTATTGCAGTTCAATGCGAGAGCTGCGACTTACTCTACCAATTCGGCTAACGAGCCTG
This sequence comes from Beijerinckiaceae bacterium, assembly GCA_965198495.1. Taxonomy (GTDB): domain Bacteria; phylum Pseudomonadota; class Alphaproteobacteria; order Rhizobiales; family Beijerinckiaceae; genus RH-AL1. The sequence continues at coordinate 624,725 of CBDAPL010000002.1, forward strand.
CACTCGCTGGATATACTGCGCGAAGGCTGCAAGTTGTCCGCGCGCTTTCTTACATGCAGCACTCGACAATCATCTGTTTTGTTAGAAGCGTCAAATCCTCCCTTTTCTCAAGTGAAGGATGAGAGTCTAACGATCTCAATACGTTAAGAACTTTCCTGCTTGCAATGAGCGCTACGCATTCTGTCATTGAATAAATTTCACTTCCGCGTCGAATGGAGAGGATGAATATCGTCTCCTTAAGTCTCAAAGCGGGGGCGCTGTCTCGACAGCGGCTAGGCGGCGAGGATCGGCAGGGCGCATGTTGCGTGTGCTGAGACCTTGTTTCATGTCATGGACTGTTTGAATACCAACGGAGCAAAGAATGCTGGAAAACCGGGACGAACTTATCAGCCGCAGCATTCCATTCCTTCGCGAAGTGAAGGACATGACTCCAGGAGCAGAAATGGAGGCGTGGTTAAATAAAAAGTATGGTGAGGACAGCGATCTCTACAAGGATCTGGCACGGCTTATCAGGTTAGGCGTGCAGGAGGGTTGGGCAGCCAACCAGGAAGTGGAAGGGCCAACCTATCGACGCAGCCGGATCATCGACCCGTCGCCTGACACGTTCCATTTCAGCATTACCGCTGTCTACATGGACAGCAACGACCCGCGTACGTTCAAAGACGATCACGAAGAGGATGTCCTGAGGGGCGAATTTCACGGCCATCCTTATGGGGAGCTGAATATGGTTATCCCAATCGATGAGGGAGCCGAGCTCAAGGGCCTTCAGGGCTGGCAAGGCCCGGGGTGGACGGCCCCTGATCCTGGAAGCCGTCACTTTCCAGAGGTGAAAGGCGGGGCGCTGATCGCTCTGTTCTATCTTCCGGCCGGAAGAATTTCATATGACTTCAAACCGCCAGCATAACACCTTTCGCGCACTATTACCTGGTAGTTCGACGACCACGCGGAACGAATTAAGATGAAGCATCTTCCTTCGTTCCGCTTTTTAGGTCATGCCTCAAAGCGCGGACAATTGGCTGGGGCCGATACCATGTCGCGATAAATTGAGACGTCGCATCAGCCCGCTTTCGAGTCATATAGCTTTCGCGAAGGATACAACGCCTGGAGCGGAAATAGCTCATCCCGCCAATCCGGGAACAACTCGATCAGACTGCCTGGAGCGTCAGCCCACAGCGTGACCCACATTTGAGTTGCAACCGTAGACGATCCAGGGCGCCCTTCGCTTAAGCAGTCGATTTTTGGTTACGTGGGCGGCTTACAAATGCGGAATCGGCAAGAAAGAAGCGCCACGGCGTTTCAGCGGCGCGCGTGATCCCGATGCGGGCGCCGATCGCGACCTTCAACAACCGGCCACGCTCCGTCAAGGCGAATGGGAGTTCATCCAGGGCCTGACCATCATGTGCCCCAGTGATCGCCAGTGCTTGGCAAAGCCGACCAGGGCCGGAACACAGCAGGCTTGTTGCGGACGTCTTTCTTCGTTCGCTCATCGCGTCGAGCCCGACCGTCGGCTCAAGGGCTCGCACAAGGACGGCGGAGCCCGGCGCGCACACGATGTTGAAGCACCAGTGTAGGCCGTAGGAGCGGTAGACGTAAGCTCGGCCGGAGGGACCGAACATCGAGGCGTTGCGCCGTGTCGGTCCGGCGAAACTATGCGAGGCTGGATCGGCCTTATCATATGCCTCCGTCTCCACGATGAGGCCGCCGACGCCCTCGTGCAGCAGCTCGCAGCCGATCAGGTCAGAAGCGACCGAGGAGGCGTCTCGCGCGAAAAAACCGGTTTCCATCGAGCTTCCCACCCCTAACATCGTGCTTCAGCGCGTGAGCGCGAAAACGACATAATGCCCATTCTCATGGGTTTTCGCACGGTAAAAATTCTTATGGCAATGTATAACGCAGGTATTCGCAGCTTTATTCTACGAGAGCGCAACATCGATGTGTCAGATTTATTAGATCAAAACCAATATACTCATTATCGTACACCTAGGTGCGCAGCTGCTCACGCAGCACGTCGCGTGCCGCCGCGCCACCGTTGCGCGCAACGTGCGGGTCCTGCGTAATCATCGCGGCGACGATCGTGCCATCGATAAGGATGCTCAGCTTTTCGGTCGTCAGCGCCACGTCCAAAACCCCGGTCTTCGCAACGAGCGCAGCGAGGCGGGCGTTCACCGCCTCGCGATGGGCGATCGCCCAATCGCGCACCCAGCCGTTTTGCTTCTCGTGCTCCGCGACCGCGTTGATGAAAATGCAACCGTAGAAGTCGACACTGGAGAACCAGCGCTCGAGCAGATCGAAAAGCGTCAGCACCCTCGATAATGGATCATCGGAGCCGTTAGCCAAGTCGTCATCGAACCAAGAGAACCACATCTGCGACTCCGCTTCGAAGACCGCGCGAAGCAGGTTGTCCTTTGACCCATAGCTTTCGTAGAGCGTCCTTCGCGCGACCCTCGCCTCCTTGATGATGCGCGAAATACCAGTCGCGTGGACGCCTTCGTTGCAGAAGAGTCGGCGCGCCGCACGGAGCAGCTTCGCCTTTGATGGCGTGGCCGGATACCAGGTGAGCGCCTCACCTGCCACCTCCATGTCCATCTCGCACGCCTCTCCCGAATAGCCGCCAAAAATATAAACGACATGAAGCAGCGCGCGTCGGTCAAAGCAATGGTTCTTCCGCATGCCTCCCTCGTAATCACGGACGCAGTGCTGTGTCGCAGTACAGCTCAGACACGAACCAGCGCCACCGGTAGACCGGTCGGTCTCCTTGGTATAGGACTTGCGTAGACTAGTCGGTCTTACGACGAGCGCAGGAGCAAGCGAACATGGGCGATGAAGCTGGTCACGAGCGGAGGTCTTACGCTGAGCGTCTCGCAGGACTACGGCGCCCAGCGGACATTCGGCTAATGGATGGATCGCGCCGCGGTTTCTTGTGTCTTTGCGGGTGCACCGCCCTCGCCATCGGAGCGGCCGGAGCTGCTGCGTTGTTGCAGGCGACGCATGCGGAGGCGGCAGCGGGAGGCGAGGTTCTGAGGGTCGGGCATTTGCCGGCCGGTTGCGTCTCGCACCTGCTTCTCGCCAAGAAGCGGGGGATGTTTCGCGATGCCGGACTCACCGTCGAGCTCACCCAATTCAACGCGCCCTCGGACAACCTGCAGGCCCTCGTGGCCGGAGCGCTCGACGTGAGCCACAATCCCTGGACGACGACCATGGCCGCCTTCGGCGATGGCAACAACGATTTGCGCATCATCGGCGGCTCGGGCGCTTCGGGCATCGAGCTCGTGGCGCGCAAGGGTTCCGTCAAGACGGTCGCCGAATTCGCGGCGGCGGCCGGTAAGGGTTTGAGGGTCGGAACCTTGAAGCTCGATACGCTCGAGCTCGTCGGATACGGCACCATGGTGCAGCACGGCAGGTCCTACAAAGATTACGAGATGACGTTCTTCCCGAGCATGGTCGGGATGGGCGACGCGCTGATCAACGGCGCCGTCGACGTCTGCACTCTCGCGCAACCTTACGCGCAGAGCGTTGTCCAGCAATCGGGCGGCGTTTACCTCGCCAGTTCGAACGATGTGTGGGGACCACGGGCCGCCGACTGCGTCATCAACGCCTTAACCCCCACCGTTAGCGCGAAGGCCGATACGCTGAAAGCCTACATGAAGGTCCTGCAGGCCGCGGCCAAGCAATTCAGCGATAACTACGAAGCCGCGCTGGATGATCTCCAGCCTATCTACGGCGCGCCGCGCGACGTCCTCGCGATTGCGCTTAAACGCCAATACCCAGATCCCGTCATCGACGCGACGGGCGTCGCCGGCATCCGCAAGGGTAATGGCTACCTCATTGAACTCGGCTACTTCCCGACGAATTTTGCAGACCGGGTCCTCGACCTGTCGCATCAGCCCACGGCCGTCTGACACGAATGATCCAGGGAGACGACAATGGTTTGTATTAATGCGGACCGTACGTTCGATGCGGTTATTGTTGGCGCTAGAGCGGCAGGCGCGTCGCTCGCCATCAACTTGGCGAAGTCGGGGAGGCGGGTCGCCCTGATTGATCGCGCGACGTTCCCGTCCGACACGATGTCGACGCACGTTTTCTATCCAAACTCCATCGCCAGGCTTGAAGCGATGGGTGTTCTCGATGACATCCTCGCGCATGGACCGCCCCCTCTGCATACGGCTTGGCACCACGAGGGACGTTCGTTCGTCGCGCCGCACACGCCGTGCGAGGGTCGCGACTGGGCACTCTGCGTACGGCGCGTCACGCTCGACCAAATCCTTGTGCGACGGGCGCAGGCATTGGGTGCGGTCCTCTACGAATCGACACAGGTGACGGACTTGATCGGCACAGGCACTGCGGACGATCCCGTACGTGGCGTGCGCGCCGAGGCAGGTGGCGCCGCGACTTGGTTCCGCGCCCCGCTTGTGGTTGGCGCCGACGGCGTGAACTCCACGATCGCTACGCTCGTGGGTGCCGAGCGCTCCAAGATCATGCCCACCGAAACAATGCTCTACTACGCCTACTGGACCGGCGCCGAGGGCGGTAACACACAGGACTTTTTCTTCGAGGCACCTTGGGTCTGCGCGCACTTTCCGGCCGACGACGGGCACCACGTCGTCACCATGAATGGTCCGGTCGGTTTGCGCAGCGGGATCAAGGACCTCGAAGCCTTCTACATGGATCGCGTCATGTCGATCCCGGCGCTGGCGGCGAGGTTGGAGAATGCAACCAAAGTCACGAGGGTCAAAGGCACGACACGACTGGACGGTTTCTACCGCCGTCACACAGGTCCAGGGTGGGCGTTGTCGGGAGACGCGGCCCATTTCAAGCATCCGGCGGGCGCGCAGGGGCTCGGCGACGCCTTCCAAGCGGCAGAAATCCTCAGCGCCGGGATCGTCGACGGCACCTGGGAGACGTCCTACCCGGCGTGGCGCGAGACGCAGAGCCGTGAATTCTACGCGTTCTCGAAACACCTCGCCGAACCGGCGGGAGACGACGGCGTCCGGCTCTTGATGGACGTCTTCATCAAGAACCCAGACCTCGCCAGGAAGATGGTCGACGTTTGGGCGCGATCATCTAAACCTTGGTCGGATGTGATCGATCACGTCCCCGGCATGGAGCGGATAACCGGGTCGTCCGTTGACAGCGTCCTCGCGCCATACGAGGCCATCAAGGAATCGGCTGCGGCGTGACGAGCGCGTCCGCCGTCGCCAAGATCCTCGCGACGAGGCCGCGACTGCGCGACCTCGTCAGCGTCCGGGAGGCGATGGGCTTGAGCGAAGGCGAACTTGGTCACGCCGGGCCGCCTTTCGGGACGACGACGCCTCCGCCCGTTGTGCTGAACGCCCTTGCGGGAGCGGCGATACACGAGGGATGGGCGGGCGATATGGAGCAGGCGCGGCGCATGATCCGTTCCGGCGACATCGTTTTGCGTCCGAATCACACTCTTGCGACGGTCTCGCCGATGGCGGGGGTCGTCCGGCCGAGCCAGCGCGTGCTACGGGTGGAGGATGCCGCCGGAAGCGCTTCGACGTTTGTCACGCTCGCGGAAAAGGGGCGCAGGGTTTTGCGGTTCGGCTGCTACGACGGGGAGGTCGCCAGCGCCCTGCGTCAACTCGAGACCAAAACGGCAGAAGCCATTGCCTCGGCTATACCCCGTTCGGGGATCGACATCCTCGATCTCGTAGCGTCGGGCTTGGCTGACGGCGACGACGTGCATCAGCATAACGTCGGCGGGATGTCGGCGTTCCTGCGCGCCCTCCCGACGCTCGGTGACGAGTCACGGTCATGGCTGGCGGACCACCCGCAGCACGTCCTCAACTATGCCATGGCCGCCGCCAAGCTCTGCCTCGACAACGCGCGCGGTATCGAGGGCTGTGCCGTCGTCACCGCAATCTCCCGAAACGGCGCCACGTGCGGCATCCAGCTCAGCGGGACCGGCGACCTCTGGTTCGAGGCGCCGGCTGCGGCCCCCTTAGCCTGTTTCATCCCTGGATATTCATCGGAGGATGCTCACCCGGACCTTGGCGACAGCGCGATCATGGAGGCCTTCGGCCTCGGCGGCTGCGTCGCGCATGCCTCGCCGCCCGTCGCCGCAGCCTTGGACTGCCCTTGGCCAGAGGCCAAAGCCGCCGGCGAGCGGATGCGATCGCTCTTCGTGGACCGGCATCCAACTCTGTCGAACGCCATTGCTGGCACCGCGGGCGTCGGCGTCGGGCTGGACGCGAGAGCCGTCCTCGCTGGCGGTGAACCGGTCCGCATCCATACGGGAGTCGCGCACCGCGACGGCCGAACGGGATGGATTGGCATCGGAGTCGCCGGTGCGCCGCTCGCCTGCTTCACAGCTGCCGTGCGCCATTTAGAGCGCCGAGAGGCTGGCGCCATGGAGCCGCACGCATGAATGTCGCCAAGCTCCGCTCCACCTGGCGTCCGGACGCGGCGGACGCCTCCTTATCGAGCGGTCGATCCTACTTACCTCTCGCGATTCGCCATGCCCGGCAATCGTTACGCTCGATAATGCGGACGTCGTCGAAGGTCGCGTGGTTCCTGCTCGCTTGGACGCTGTTGCTCGGCTGCTGGGAAATCGGCGCCGCAACGGGCCTGCTCAACGCTCACATCCTGCCGCCGCCGAGTAAGACGCTTGCCTACCTTCTAAGCGGCCAAGCCAGTGCCGGCTTCGGCGCGCAGCGTACCGGTTTGTTTAACGCCGTGGCGATCACGTTATCCAGGGTGCTGATCGGGCTCGGGGCCGGACTCGCCTCGGCGATCCTCCTCGCGGTCGGGATCATCGAATGGACGCCGATGCGCCGGTTGGCTCTGCCGATCGTCCAGACGATCGCGCCGGTATCGCCGGTCGCCTGGATTCCGTTTGCGATCGCCATTGTCGGTATCGGGGCGCCCGCCGCGATCTTCGTGGTCTTCATGGCAATCGTCGGCTCGATGACGGTGTCGGCCGTCGCCGCCTTCGAAGCCGTGCCGCGAGAGTTTCTCAAGGTTGCCAGAAGCCTCGGGACATCGC